>NZ_JBIVUM010000011.1:0-280033 GCF_044757205.1 Kitasatospora sp. NPDC091335
CGCTGTTGAGTTCTCAAGGAACGGACGCTTCCTTCGGACTGCCTTCCAGCAGGCCCTCCGGGCTTCGTTCTTTCGTGTTTCCAGCTTATCAGATGGTTTCCGCCCCCGTTTTCCGGAGTTTCATTCATCGGATTCGCTTTCCGCTTTGCCGCCCCGGTCTCCCGCGGCGACTCCGGAACTGTACGGGGACCGGCCCGCCACATGCAAATCGTCCCGCCCTGCTGTCGCAGGACGGGACGATCCGTCGTCGGGGCACCGTCAGGCGCGGCCCATCTCCTCGGCGATGGCCTCCGCGAAGGCGTCGATGTCGGCCTCCGTGGTGTCGAAGGCGCACATCCAGCGGACCTCACCGGTGTGCTCGTTCCAGAAGTAGAAGCGGTAGCGCTTCTGGAGCCGCTCGCTCACCTCGCGCGGGAGGATCGCGAACACCGCGTTCGCCTGGACCGGGCGGACCACCTCAACGCCGTCGATCTTCCGGACCGCGGCCTCCAGGCGGCTGGCCATCGCGTTGGCGTGGCCGGCGTTGCGCAGGTAGAGGTCACCGGAGAGCAGCGCCTCGAACTGGACCGAGACGAAGCGCATCTTCGAGGCGAGCTGCATCGAGGTCTTGCGCAGGTACTTGATGTTGCGCACCCGCTCCGGGTTGAGCACCACCACGACCTCGCCGAACAGCAGGCCGTTCTTCGTGCCGCCGAAGGACAGCACGTCGACGCCCACGTCGGTGGTGAAGGCGCGCAGCGGCTGGCCGAGCGAGGCCGCGGCGTTGGCCAGGCGGGAGCCGTCCACGTGGACGAGCATCCCCAGCTGGTGGGCGTGCTCGGTGATCGCGCGGATCTCGTCGGCGGTGTAGAGGGTGCCGAGCTCGGTGCTCTGGGTGATGGAGACCGCGAGCGGCTGCGCGCGGTGCTCGTCACCGAAGCCCCAGGCCTGCTGGTCGAGCAGCTCGGGGGTGAGCTTGCCGTCCGGGGTGGGGACGGTGAGCAGCTTGATGCCGCCCATCTTCTCCGGGGCGCCGCCCTCGTCCACGTGGATGTGGGCCGACTCGGCGCAGACCACCGCGCCCCAGCGCGGGAGCAGCGACTGGAGGGCGACCACGTTGGCGCCGGTGCCGTTGAAGACGGGGTAGGCCTCGGCCTTCTCGCCGAAGTGGCGGCGGAAGACGTCCTGGAGGTGGGCCGTGTAGTCGTCCTCGCCGTAGGCGATCTGGTGACCGCCGTTGGCCAGGGCTATCGCGGCGAGTACCTCCGGGTGCACGCCGGCGTAGTTGTCGCTGGCGAAGCCGCGGACGGCGGGGTCGTGCCGCCGTACCGCGTCCGTACGGGTGAGGTCGGTCATCGGGCTGTCAGCCACAGGTGCTGTCCGTTCAGTTCTGCTGCGGGGCGGTCCCAGAGGCCCGCCAGGTGGTCGGCGAGGTCAGCGGTGTCGGTGAAGCCGGCGAACTTCGCCTCCGGCTTCTCGGCCCGCATCTCGGGGCTGACCAGCGCCTTGATGACCAGGATCGCAGCCGCCGCGGTGGGCTCGCCGTCGGGGGCCGTGGTCTCCTTCTTGAAGGAGTCGGCCATGGCGAGGGTCCACGCCTCGGTGGCGGCCTTGGCGGCCGCGTAGGCGGCGCCGCCGGCGGTGGGCTTGTGCGCGGCCGCGGCGGAGATCATCGCGTAGCGGCCGGCGGTGCTGCGCAGCAGCGCGGGTTGGAAGGCCAGCGAGGTGTGCTGGAGGGTGCGCACGACGGTGTCGTGCAGGAAGTCCCAGTCGTCCAGCCGGGTGTCGAAGAAGGACTTGCCGCCGCGCCAGCCGCCGACCAGGTGGAACAGGCCGTCCACGTGGCCGTGCTCGGACTCCAGGTGGTCGGCCCAGTCGTGGACCTCCTGCGGGTCGAGCAGGTCGATCACCTGGCCGCTGACCTTCGCTCCGCGGACGGCCACCCGCGTGGCGTCCAGGGCGGACTCCAGGCGCTGGGCGTCGATGTCGGCGCCGATCACGGTGGCGCCGCCGGCGGTGAGGCGGCGCAGCACGGCGCGGCCGGCCGGGCCGCTGGCTCCGGCGACGGCGATGACCTTGCCGGCCAGCGGGGCGTTGGTGGAGGTGGTCACGCGGCAGCTCCCTGGGTGCTGGTACCGGTGATACCGGCGGTGGAGGCGATGACGCCGCTCAGCTTCTTGTTGAGGGCCTCGTAGAACATGCTCAGCGGGAACTCGTCCGGGAGCACGGCGTCGCACAGGGCCTTGTTGAGGGCCTTGCCGTCGGTGATGTCGAGCGGGAGGGCCTCGGAACCCTTCGCCCAGGTGGAGGCGGGGTGCGGGGTGAGGTACCGGGAGACCAGCTCGTAGGCGGCGATCCAGTGGGCCGGCTTGGGCCGGTCGATGCCGTCGCGGTACAGCTTCTCGATGTCGCCGCAGAGCGCGTTGGTGACCTGCTGGGCGCGCTCCCAGTCGATGCTGAGGCGGTTGTCGCGCCAGCTCAGGGCCTCGTGCTTGTGCAGGTAGGCGAAGAGCAGCTGGCCGCCGAGGCCGTCGTAGTTGCGCACCCGGTCGCCGGAGACAGGGAAGCGGAACAGGCGGTCGAAGAGGACCGCGTACTGGACGTCGCGGGCGTGCGGGTTGCCCTCGGACTCCAGCTGCACCGCCTCCTTGAAGGTGGTGAGGTCGCAGCGGAGCTCCTCCAGGCCGTACATCCAGAACGGGCTGCGCTGCTTGATCATGAAGGGGTCGAACGGCAGGTCGCCGTGGCTGTGGGTACGGTCGTGGATCAGGTCCCACAGGACGAAGGTCTCCTGCGCGCGCTGCTGGTCCTGGAGCAGGCCCTCGGCGTCGGCCGGGATCTCCAGGCCCAGCTGCCGGACGGCGCTGGTGGAGACGGCGCGGAAGCGGGCGGCCTCGCGGTCACAGAAGATGCCACCCCAGGTGAAACGTTCCGGCGCCTTGCGCACGGCGACCGTCTCGGGGAAGAGCACGGCGGAGTTGGTGTCGTAGCCGGCGGTGAAGTCCGTGAAGGTGATCGGCACGAACATCGGGTTGTCGAAGCGGGTGCGCTCCAGCTCGGCCAGCCAGTCGGGCCACACGACGCTCAGCAGGACGGCTTCCAGGTTGCGGTCCGGGTTGCCGTTCTGGGTGTACATCGGGAAGACGACGAGGTGCTCCAGGCCGTCCTCGCGCTGGTCGGCGGGCTGGAAGGCGAGCAGCGAGTCCAGGAAGTCGGGCTCGCGGTAGCCGGTGTCGGCCCACTTGGCGAGGTCCGCGTCGACGGCGTCCAGGTAGGCGGCGTCGTGCGGGAAGTTCGGGGCGAGTTCCTTGACCGCGGTGCGGACGCTGGCGACCAGCGGGTCGACGGTGTGCCGCTGGACGGCGGCCAGGTCGATCGAGCCGTCCTTGGACTGCAGCGGGCGCAGCGTCTCGACGGCCTCCTTCAGGCGCAGCCAGGCCGGGTGGCCGGCGAGGGTCGAGACCGGGGCGTCGGCCGCCGCAGCGAGCCTTGGCGAAAGATTCTGCATCGTGGACTCACTTCGACAGGAGTTATTTCAACGAGGCCACCATAAGTACGAAAGGTTCTCCTGTTCAAGGGGGTCAGGACCGGCAAAGTTCCGGCGCGCCGCCGCTCCGGGGACGAAACCTCCGGCGGGAGGCGGGTCGTCCGACATGTGGACACTGATCTGGATGATCTGGACAGATGCGCCGCTCTGATGCGAACCTCCCCGCATGCTCCCGGCGGTGATCACGGTGGCCGAACGCCACGACAGCCCGTTCCGGGCGCCCTCCCGTCGGCACGTCCGCCGTCGCGCGCGCGGCCTCTGTTGCCGCTGTCGCCGCTGTTGTTGACCGGTTGCCGCCGACCCGGCTGCCGCCGGTCCGGCTCGGGGGGGCGCCGCGGACGCGGGCCCGTACGCCGACCATGCCGTGTGTGTTCCGGCGCCGCCACCGGGGGAAGTGACCCGCCGGGATCCGGCCCGCCTCGCCGCGCCCTCCCGTGCCGCCGCCCTTTCCCCGTCCCGCCCGGTCCTTCCCCTGGAGCCCGCCATGACCCTCCGCAAGCCGTCCGCCGTACTGCCCATCGCCGCGCTGGTCGCCGCCGCCGCGGTGCTGACCGCCTGCGCTCCGCAGGACTCCAAGTCCGACGCCGCCTCCGGTTCCTCGGGCGCGGCCGGGACGGCGGCGGGCTGCGCGCCGGGGGCGCTGGCGACGCGCACGGGCGGGACGCTGACCGTCGGCACCGACAAGCCCGCGTACGACCCGTGGTTCTCCGAGGACAAGCCGGAGAACGGCAAGGGCTTCGAGTCCGCCGTGGCCTACGCGGTCGCCGAGAAGCTGGGCTATCCCAAGGAGAAGGTCAGCTGGGTGGTGGCACCGTTCAACAAGGCGACCGCGCCGGGCGCCAAGGACTTCGACTTCGACATCAACCAGGTGTCCGTCAGCGACGAGCGCAAGCAGGCGGTCGACTTCTCCTCCGGCTACTACGACGTGCGCCAGACCGTCATCGCGCTGAAGAACTCCAAGGCGGCGGGCGCCAAGAGCATCGCCGACCTCAAGACCACCAAGCTCGGCGCGCAGGTCGGCACCACCAGCCTGGACACCATCACCGACACCATCAAGCCGAGCACCCAGCCCGCCGTCTTCGACTCCAACGACCTGGCCAAGGCCGCGCTGAAGAACGGCCAGATCGAGGCCCTGGTCGTCGACCTGCCGACCGCCTTCTACATCACCGGCGCCGAGGTTCCCGAGGCCCAGGTGGTCGGCCAGTTCGAGGCGGGCGCGCGGGCCGAGCAGTTCGGCCTGGTGCTGGACAAGGGCTCCAAGCTGACCGGCTGCGTCTCCCAGGCGGTGGACGCGCTGCGCGCCGACGGCACGCTGGCGAAGCTGGAGAAGCAGTGGCTCTCCGACGCCGTCTCGGCGCCGGTGCTGAAGTGAGCGCTGACCTGGGCCCCGAGCTGAGCGGGGAGACACCGGACACCGCGCCGGCGGAACTCACCAAGACCTCGGCGGCGCGGGCCGGGGCGCCCACTGCACGGACCGGGAAGCAGGCTGCACGGGCCGGGGCCCCGGAGGCGGAGGGCGGCTACCGCCCCTCCGAGCGGCGGCTGGCACACGAGGCGTACCGGCGGTCCCGGGCCCGCCGTTCGGCGCTGATCGCCACCGCGTCGACCCTGGCGACGGCCGTCGTGCTCTACCTACTGGTCGTCAACTCCCCCGGTTGGGAGGTGACTCGGCGCACCTTCTTCAACCTCGACTACGCCCGTCAGGCGCTGCCCGAGGTGTTGAAGGGGCTGCGGCTCAACCTGGAGCTGATGCTCGGCTGCGGGGCGCTGATCCTGGTGTTCGGGCTGCTGCTGGCGGTGTTGCGGACGCTGCGCGGGCCGGTCTTCCTGCCGGTGCGGCTGCTGGCCACCGCGTACGTGGACTTCTTCCTCGGACTGCCGATGATCATCTGCCTGCTGGTGATGATCACCGGGGTGCCGGCGCTGCGGCTGACCGGAGTCACCACCGATCCGCTGCTGCTGGGCGGGGCCGCGCTGGTGCTGACGTACTCGGCGTACGTGTCGGAGGTGTTCCGATCCGGCATCGAGTCGGTGCACCCGAGCCAGCGCGCCGCGGCCCGCTCGCTGGGGCTGACCAACGCGCAGGCGATGCGGTACGTGGTGCTGCCGCAGGCCGTCCGAAGGGTCGTACCGCCGCTGCTCAACAACCTGGTGAGCCTTCAGAAGGACACCGGGCTGGTCTCGATCGGCGGCGCGATCGACGCGGTGTACGCGGCGAAGATCATCGCGGCCCGGTCCTTCAACTTCACGCCGTACCTGATCGCTGGGCTGGTGTTCATCGTGCTGACCATTCCGCTCACCCGGTTCGCCGACTGGCTGACCGCCCGGACGAACCGCCGCCGGCTCCAGGGCGGTGCGGTGTGACGGCGAGCGAGGTGCTCCGGCTGGAGTCGGTGCGCAAGACCTTCGGCGGCCAGGTGGTGCTGCGCGGCGTGGACCTCGCCGTGGCCGAGCACTCGGTGACGGCACTGATCGGGGCGTCCGGCTCCGGCAAGTCCACCCTGATGCGGTGCGTCAACCTGCTGGAGGGGATCGACGACGGGGCGATCTTCCTGGACGGCGAGGAGATCACCGATCCGCGTGCCGACGAGGACGCCGTGCGGCGGCGGATCGGTGTGGTGTTCCAGTCGTACAACCTGTTCCCGCACCTGACGGTGCTGGAGAACATCACGCTCGCGCCGCGCCGGGTGCACCGGGTCGCCCGGGCCGAGGCGGAGGCACGGGCGCTGGAACTGCTCGACCGGCTCGGGCTGGCGGCCAAGGCGAAGGAGTACCCGGACCGGCTCTCCGGCGGGCAGCAGCAGCGGGTCGCCATCGTGCGCGCGCTGGCCACCGGGCCCCGGCTGCTGCTCCTGGACGAGATCACCGCGGCGCTCGACCCGGTGCTGGTCGGCGAGGTGCTGTCGGTGGTGCGGGACCTCAAGGAGCAGGGGATGACGATGGTCATCTCCACCCATGAGATGGGCTTCGCCCGCGAGGTGGCCGACCGGGTCTGCTTCCTGGACGACGGAGTGGTGCTCGAACAGGGGGCGCCGGAGCAGGTGTTCGGCGATCCGCAGGAGGAGCGGACCCGGCAGTTCCTCAGCCGGGTGGTCGCCTCGGGGCGGCTCCAGGGCTGAGGCCTCCGCGACGGTCGGGCGGGCGCGGACGGGGCCGGCCACGGGTGGGCCGGGGCGAGGTGGGCGCGGCGAGGTGGGCCCGGCGAAGTGGGCCGGGGCGGGCTGGGGTGCGGGCCGGTGCGCGGTCGGGGCTTTCGCAACGGTGGCACCACTGTGCGCCCCTGTGTGCGCCCTGGCAGCGCCCGGCCGGGTGCGGTGATCGTGGACCGGACGACCGTCGCCGCGCGCGGAGGATCGGCGGACGGATGGCAGTCGGCAATAACAGATGACAGATGACAGATGACAGATGACAGATTTCATCATCTGTCACCTGTCAGTTGTCTGCCGTCCGCTGTTCGCCGCCCTCCGTCGCCCATCGCCCCGGGAGGCCGCCGTTGCACGGACCCACCCTGGTCAACTGGCTCCTCGCCCTCCTCACCGCAGGCGCCGGCGCCTCCTGTCTGGTCAGGCTCGGCCACTCCCCCTGCGCCCCGGGCGGCGCGCACCGGCCGCTCGCCCGCGAGTCCGACGCCGCCGAGGCCCTGATGGGGCTCGGCATGGCCGCGATGGCCGTCACCGGCGCCATCGTCCCCGCCCCCGTCTGGGCCGCACTGTTCGGCCTCCCCGCCGCCGCCTTCCTGTTCGCCGCCGCACACGCCCCCACAGGCCGGGCCCACCGGCTGCACCACGCCGTCGGCGCGCTCGCCATGACGTACATGGCCCTCGCGATGGCGGCCACCTCCGGCCACACTCACCACCACCACGACGCCACCCTGGGCCTCCCGGCACTGACCGGCATCCTCCTCCTCTACTTCGGCGGCTACACCCTCTGGGCCGGCAGCCGACTGCTGCGCACCCCGGCGGGCACCCTCGCGATCGGCACCGCCGGGCTGCCCCAGGCCTGCCGACTCACCATGGGCATCGGCATGTTCGCCATGCTCCTGACCATGTGACGGCCCCACCGGCCCCACCGCCCCACCCGGCACCCCGCCGGTCCGGCCCCGCCCGCCCCCGGCCCGCCCCCGTCGGGCCCCAAAAACCCGGCTCGGGCGTGGCGTTGGTCACTGGCCGGTCGAAAGCCGTTCCACCGGGCGTCGCCAGCGCATAGGTTGACGGGGAGCGCGTTGTCGCGTTCCGTGCGTACTCGGGGAGCCCATCGATGCCCGCCCTGATCGGCCTGTTGCTGCTCGGACTGCTGCTCTCGACCCTCGCGCCCAGGCTGCTGGCCCGGGCCCGCTGGGCGGAGCGCGAACCGGTGCTGGCCCTGCTGGTGTGGCAGTGCCTGGTGGTGGCCGTGCTGCTCTGCTGCGCACTGGGCCTGGTGCTGGCCGCCTCCGCCGCCCTGCCGGAGCTGCGCTCACTGGTGTTCGCGGGCGCGCCGCGCGGCGTGGAGGCCGCGTACGGCCTCCAGGACGCCGAGGGCTGGGGTCGGCTGTGTGCCGCGGTACTGGCGGCGGGCGGGGTGCAGACGGTGCTGGCGCTCACCAGGGAGGTCCGTACGGCCAAGGCGCTGCGCACCCGCCGGCACGCCCAACTGGCGACCCGCGCGCCCGAGTTGCCCGACACGATCGAGACCGCCCGGAGTCGCGGGGAGCGGCTGGTGGTGCTGGAGAACGTCCGCCCCGAGGCCTGGTCGCTGCCCGGCCCCGACTCCCGCCTGGTGGTCACCACCGGCGCCCTCCAGCAGCTGACCGACCGGGAGCTGGCGGCCGTGCTGAGCCATGAGCGCGGCCACGTCAGGGCCCGGCACCACTGGCTCCAGCAGTTCGCCCAGGCACTCGCCTCCGGCTTCCCCGGGGTCCGGGTGTTCAGCGCCTTCCGCGGCCAGGTGGCGGAGCTGGTCGAGCTGGCCGCCGACGACCGGGCCGCACGTCGGCACGGCCGGCACACCACCGCCCTGGCGCTGGCCGAACTCAACCTGGACCGCGGTGTGTTCGGCTCCTGCCCACCCGGCCTGGCACAGTCCCCGAAGCGGGTGGACCGGCTGCTCGTGGGCCGCCCGCGGCTCACCGTGCCGAACCGGCTGCGGCTCACCGTCGCGGCCCTCGCGGCGCCCGTCGTGGTCGTCCTTCTGGCCGCCGCGCCCGGGCTGCACTCACTGCTCTGAGACCGCTCCCACGCCGACGCGTGACCCCCGACGATCCGCCGGGCGGCCGGCCTGCCCGTCAGTCCGTGGGCGATCCGCAGGCCTGGCCTGGCTCGTCGCCGAGGGTCCGCCCCAGCACCTCGCGGTGGAGCGGCCTGGCCTGCTCGTAGCGCTCCCGACCGGCGTCGGTCAGGGTGAGCAGGACGCCCCTGCGGTCGCTCTCGCACATCGCGCGAGCGACCAGCCCGGCCTTCTCCAGCCGGGCGATCAGCCGGGACAGCGCGCTCTGGCTCAGGTGGACGGTATGGGCCAGCTCGCTCACCCGCACCGCGCGCCCGCCACCGCCCCCGCACTCCTCGACGAGGCGCTCCAGCACCTCGAACTCGCTCATGCCCAGCTCGTACCGGTCGCCCAGCTCACGGTCGAGCGTGCAGGCCGCGGCGGCGTGCCGGGCCAGCAGCTCGCGCCACTGCGCGACGAGACCTGCCTCCGCCGGGGAGTCGAGTTCAGCCACGCCGCCACCCTAGCACGTGCATCGTCAATTATTGCGTTCACATCTAATTCATTTGCATTGAATGCATGTGCATGTACTGTCCTCTCCATGACCACCGCGACCGTCACGTCACCCGACGCCCCGTCAACCAGCGGGCCGCACTGGACTCCCCGCCTCTGGGGCACCCTGATCGTGCTCTGCGCCGCCATGTTCCTGGACGCCCTGGACGTCTCCATGGTGGGCGTCGCCCTCCCGTCCATCGGCTCCGACCTGCATCTCTCCACCTCCACCCTCCAGTGGGTGGTCTCCGGCTACGTGCTCGGGTACGGCGGCCTGCTGCTGCTCGGCGGGCGCGCCGCCGACCTGCTCGGCCGCCGCCGGGTGTTCCTGGTCGCCCTGGGCGTCTTCGCCGCCGCCTCGCTGCTCGGCGGCCTGGTCGACGACGGCGCACTGCTGATCGCCGCCCGCTTCCTCAAGGGCGTCAGCGCCGCCTTCACCGCGCCGGCCGGCCTGTCGATCATCACCACGACCTTCGCGGAGGGCCCGGCCCGCAACCGCGCGCTGTCGATCTACACCACCTGCGGCGCCAGCGGCTTCTCGCTCGGTCTGGTCCTCAGCGGCCTGCTGACCTCGGTCGGCTGGCGCTGGACCTTCCTGATGCCCGTCCCGGTCGCGCTGATCGCCCTGGTCTTCGCCGTCCGACTGCTCCCCCGCCCGACCGAGGAGCCCGCCAAGGGCGGCTACGACGTGCTGGGCGCGATCACCGGCACCACGACCGTCCTGCTGCTGGTCTTCACCGTCACCGAGGCCCAGGGCGCCGGCTGGCTGAGCCTGCGCACCCTCGGCTCGCTGCTCGTCGTCGCCGTCCTGGCCGCCGCCTTCCTGCTGGTGGAGAGCCGCACCGCGCACCCGCTGGTCCGGCTCGGCATCTTCCGCAACGGCTCGGTCGCCCGGGCCAACGTCGTCGCCTTCGCGATGACCGGCGCGTACGGCGGGTTCCAGTTCGTGGTCACCCTCTACCTCCAGCACCTGCTCGGCTGGTCGGCCCTGGAGATGGCCCTCGGACTGCTCCCCGCCGCGGCCCTCATCGCACTCTCGGCACCCTTCATGGGCCCGATCGTGGACCGCTTCGGCACCGGGCGGCTGCTGCCGATCGGCCTGCTCTCGCTGGTCGCCGCCTTCGCCCTGTTCCTGCGGCTGGACGAGCACAGCTCCTACCCGGGCCTGGTGCTGCCCTCGATGCTGCTGCTCGGCGTGGGCTTCGCGTTCGCCTTCCCCTCGGTGAACATCGCCGCCACCGACGGCGTGGCCAACGAGGAGCAGGGCCTGGCCTCGGGCCTGGTGAACACCGCGATCCAGGTCGGCACCGCAGTGGTGCTGGCCGGGTCGACCGCGATGATCACGGCCGGCAGCGCGGGCGGCGACAGCCCGCAGGCCCAGCTGGACGGCTACCGGCCGGCCCTGATGTTCGTCACGGCGATCGCGCTGGTCGGCCTGGCGGTCGCCGCGGCGGGCGCCCTGGTGGACCGGCGCGGGAACTCAACTCCCCTACCGGTACCGGATCATGACGCCCCGCCGGCCGGATCGCCTACGGCCCGGACCGAAGTCCTGGCCCAGCGCTGACCCGCGGGCCGGCCCACGGCCGGCCTCCGGACCGTCGGGCAATGGCGCCGGCTCCACCAAACCCCCGTGTTGGTGGAGCCGGCCGTCTTCGTGGCCGCCGCCCGGGCAGCGCCCTCCGGGGGCGCGGTTCCACGGTGCGGCTGTCGGCTCCGCAAGTATATTGGCTCGAAGCCAACGAACGTTCGGAGCAGACACGATGGCACCTCGCGGGGATTCGGTCAATGAGGAGATGCGGCAACGCTCCCGCCGACGCATCATGCGGGCCACCGTCGAGCTGGTTGACCAGCGCGGTTACGCGGGCACCACGCTGACGGACATCGCCGAACGGGCCGGACTCGCCCGTGGACTGCTCTCGTACTACTTCGACGGCAAACGGCTGCTGATGCAGTCCGCGACCCACCGGATGATGCACCAGTCCCTGGCCGACGCGCTGGCGGGACTGCCCTCCGGCTCCTCCCCCGACACCCGGCTGGCCCGGGCGATCGACACCGTCCTCGGGCTGGCGCTGGACCACCCCCGGGTGATGCGCTCGCACCTGGCGCTGATCCTCGACCCGGACACCGGCGCCTTCGTCCAGGACCCGGAGCAGCAGCAGCTCGGCGCCATCCTCCAGAGGCTCCTGCACGACTGGGGCGCACCCGATCCGATCGCCGAGCACGCGGTGCTGCGCAGCGCGCTGATGGGCGGCTGCATCGGGGTGCTGCTGCCGGGCGCCGAGATCTCGCTGGCGCCGATCCGGGCCGACCTCTTCCGCCGCTACGACCTGGCCTGGGAACTGGGCCGCCCGCCGCAGCCGTCCCCGCCGGAACGCGAACGGCCGCCGGCCCGCGACTGACGGCGGGTGGGCGGCCTGGTGACCGGCTGCCGGGGGGCCTCGCGAGCGAGGGAGCTCACAGGCCCCGGGCGGCAGCGGCTCAGCGTTCCTTCAGGATCGAGGCGAGCAGGTCGATGGTGCGCTCCGGCGTGAGACTGTCCACGCAGAGCCGCTCCATGACCTGGATGTAGGCGTCGACGTCGTCCCGCTTGTCCAGGTAGAGCGCGCTGGTGAGCTGCTCCAGGTAGACCACGTCGGCGAGGTCCTGCTCGGGGAACCGGAGGATCGTGAACGCCCCGGACTCGCCCGCGTGAGCTCCGAACCGGAACGGCATCACCTGGATCACCACGTTGGCCTGCTCGGCGACGTCGATCAGGTACTGCACCTGACCGCGCATCACCTTGGGCCCGCCGACCGGCCGGCGCAGCGCGGCCTCGTCGATGACCGCCCACAGGCGCGGACTCGCGCCCTCGGCCAGCAGCTTCTGCCGACGCAGACGGAGGCTGACCCGTCGCTCCACCTCCTCCTCGCTGATGACCGGCCGACTCTGGCCGAAGACCGCCCGTGCGTACTCCTCGGACTGGAGCAGCCCGGGGATGAACTGCACCTCGTAGGTGCGGATCAGCTGGGCCGCCTCCTCCAGCCCGACGTAGGTCTGGAACCAGCCCGGCAGCACGTCGTTGAAGCTGTGCCACCAGCCGGACTTGTTGGCCTCGCGCACCAGGCCGAGCAGGGCTTCCCGCTCGATGCCGTCGTCGACGCCGTACAGGCTGAGCAGGTCGGCGACGTCGCGTTCCTTGAAGCTGACGCGGCCGAGTTCCATCCGGCTGATCTTGGACTCGGAGGCCCGGATCGCGTAGCCCGCGTCCTCTCGGGTGATGCCGCGCGCCTCACGGAGGCGGCGCAGCTGCGAACCGAGGAGGATCCGGCGGACCATCGAGCCGCCGCCCGGCTGAACTGTGGTCATGCGGTCGAAACCTCCACCTAGGGCAAACAGCGCACAGTCTGCCATCAGTTGAGCGCTCACGGTGCCGATACTGACGGATGTTCCTATCAGTTCCACACTCCACGCACCAGGATGCACGTGCATTCGGCGCTTGCATATGCCAATAGTGCGACTGCACGTGAATCGACTCTTGCATCTGCAGTGAGCGCACACCACCATGGTGCACGTGCACCTGCACATCCCTGGCAATCCCGCGGGCTCCGCGTCGACCCCACGCGCGACTCCGCGCACCGACCCGACGGCGTCCCCCGCGCCATCGGGCGTTCGAGTGCGCGCGCGCCTGGTCGAAGGGGCGGCCGAGCGGCCGAGCGAGTCGGAGGTGACCGGCATGACCCCGGCGGGTCCAGCCGTGTCCGCCCCCTTATGGGAGGAGCTCTTCATGAGCACCGGTACGGCTTTGGCGGTTGACCCCCATGTGGTCACCTGTACGCTCGCTCCTCGCTTTGAAGCCGTCAGAACCGCGCGCGACTTCGCCCGGATCACGCTCAAGCGCTGGGGCCTGACGGAACTGTTCGACGATGTCGCGCTGGTGGCCTCGGAACTCGTGACCAACGCGCTCCGGCACGCGGTCGGCGCACGGCCCGACCATGCGGGCGGCGTCCAGGGCGAGTACGACTTTCCCGTACAGCCGACCGCGGACGGCCGGCTGCCGATCCGAATAAGCCTGGTGCACCGCGCACCCCAGGTGGTCTGCGCGGTGAGCGATCCGAGCAGCATCGGCCCGGTCGCCCGGGAGGCGGACTTCGTCGCCGAATCGGGCCGCGGGCTTCACCTGGTGGAGTCGTTCAGCCGCTCGTGGGGCTGGCACCCGCTGGGCAGCGGCAAGGTGGTCTGGGCGCTGTTCGAGGCGGAGGCGACCGGCGGTTCCCCGCTGGACGGACATCCGGAACTCGGCGGCCGCTCACCGCTCGACGGTCCCGTCGAGGTCGGCGGCCGGCATCGGCGCTCGGCCTAGCCCGGGTGTCGCGCCCGAACCGGCACCGCGACTGGGACCGGCAGTGCGACCGGTACTGCACCCGGGACGGGCACTGCGGCTGGAACCGGGGATCGCGACCGGGGCCGGGGATCGCGACCGGGGCCGGCACCGCGCCCCGAGCGGGCCCCGCACCCGGGACGGGTGCCACGCCCGAAGCGGGCCCTGCGCCCAGGCACGGACTCGCGCCGGACCTGCGCGTGGCCGGCCGGGGGAAGCCCCGGGAGGACCACACTCCGGCCCCTTTCCCCAGGTCCCGCCGAGGCGTTCCGGCTCCCCCGGTCCGCGAGCGGTCACGCCCGCCGGACGAATCCGGGAAGGACGCCAGGAAGGGTGCCGGAAAAGACAAAGGCCGTCGTGGTGTCGGCACCCACGACGGCCCTCCGATGACGGAGCACGACGGTCGGTCAGACCGCCAGGTGGTCGAACTCCCCGTCCTTCGCCCCCAGCAGCAGGGCGGCGATCTCGGCCCGGGTGTAGATGAGCGCCGGACCGTCCGGGAATCGCGAGTTGCGCATCGCCACATCGCCGCCCGGCAGGGCCGCGAACTCGACGCAGTTGCCCTGGGAATTGCTGTGCAGGCTCTTCTGCCAGACCACCCCCCGGAGATCGGCGGCGGCCATCCCGTTGTAGGTGTCGTACGAGCCGTGCGTGTCCTGCGAGTCGTGCATAGAAGTCTCCCGAAGAGCTCCGGAGTTGTCGTCCAGCGCGGCGCCCCGGCACCGCCGAACGAACGGACCGGCCCCGTACCGGTCCGGCACAACGCCTCACTTGACGCGATGATAGCCGCAGTGCACGTGCATCAGCACGGGACGGTGCAGGTGCACGAGGCCTTTCATCCGCGGCCCCGAACTCTTCACGGGCCCTTCTCCTGACGGTACGTAAACGGACATAGCCGATGGAATCACCGGGCGCGCGATAACCGGCCGTGAGCACCTCCCCGCTGAATGTTGATCTTCGAATGCCGGGAGTCGCATCTCCGTGACCCTCTGTCAAGCCACCCGCGCACTGTGAGACATCTCACGCGCCACGGGCGCAACGCCCGCCCCCTCGGATCGCGTCGAGCAATGGCGAGCAATGCTGACGCCCACTCGGGGATCGGGCGAGGAATGTCCGGATTGTAGGCAAAGCGTCAGGACCGGCGCCGGAGACTCACCGGCTCCGCACCGCGGCCGCGCGAAACCCGTACGGCAGCCGACTGCAAGCCGGACGGGCCGATGTCCTACGATCTCCGGCATGAGCACCGCAGCCATCCCGGGCGCGCCACTGCCCGTCCGTACTCCAGGCTCCCGTGCGCGGGGGCGCCATCGTCGTCCTGAGCGCCCCGAGATTCCGGCCGGCGCCCCGGCCCTGGTGCTCGCCGTACCCGCGACCGCCGGGCCCGAGTCCCGCTCGGTCGTCGAGGAGCTCCTCTCGATCGTCCGCACCGAGCAGAACGGCGTCCGGACCGCGGTCGGCTACCTGCCCGGCAACGGCAATGGCACCGAGGGCGTGGGCGGCGAGGACCGCACCGTGGCGGAGCTGCTGAGCCTGGCCGCCGAGGCCGGACAGCCGATGCCCGTCCTGGTGCCGCTGGTACCCGGCCCGCACACCTTCCTGACCGGGCTTCACGCGCTCGCCGCCGAGTACGGCGCACCCGTCACCGACCCGCTGGGCCCGCACCCGCTGCTGGCCGAGGGTGTGCACGTCCGGCTGTCCGAGGCCGGACTGGCCCGGGCCGACCGCGCCCGGCTGTTCGCCATCGCGACCGCCGCGGACGGCGTGGTCCTGACCACCGTCGGCGGCGAGGACGCGGCCGCCGCGGCCGGCATCACCGGTGTGCTGCTGGCCGCCCGACTGGCCGTTCCGGTCGTCGCCGCCGCGCTCGACGTTCCCGGTTCGGTGGCCGCGGCCGTCAACCACCTCCGTGACACCGGCTCACAGCGCCCCGCGCTGGCCCCGCTGGTGATCGGCCCCGAGGCGGACTCCGAGCTGCTCGCCACGGCCGCCGAGGAGTCCGGCTGCCCGTCGGCCGCGCCGCTGGGCGCGTACCCGTCGGTGGGCCAGCTGATCGCCTCCACCTACCTGGCCGCGCTGCCCACGCCGTCCCCGGAGGACCTGGCGCGGGCCGAGGCGGAGGCGGCGGCCGCCGCCGAGGCCGAGGGGGTCGTGGAGGGCGCTCGTGGCGCCCACGCGGCCGTCGAGGGACGCGCCGGACGGTAGTCGACGCCGCGCGCCGCTCCGCGCGCACCGAGGGGCCCAGAACGCTCGTGCGTTCCGGGCCCCTCGTGCTGTTTCCCCATCCTGTTCGGGAGGCGGTCGGGAGGAAGTCGGCAACGGGGTGTCAATGAAGTGGAATGTCCGATCTGGCGCTATTTGAAAGGAAATAGGCAGCGCGCGCGGGGGCGCTCGAATTCGCGGCCGCTCCGCCGCTTCCCAGGGGGCGCGATTCCTCGCCTCGACGCCCCGTCACACCCCTTCTGAAGCGGAGCCAGTTGTCGCCTTCCGCAACAGCATTGCCCGAAAACGATCATTTACGATCATGGCGGACGGCAATTTTGGCGGTTTCCACTAAACCGTGATGCGCGTCACAGGAGTTTGCGGTTTGAACTTCAGTCTGATTAACGTGCTCCCGTTCGTGACCACACGAACCCGGTTCATCCGCGACGCCGAGTCCTGCCGTCGGATGTCCTGGCAGCGCGAAAACGCACCACGGCAGGAGCGGGGGACCCACAGGTAAGTCGCCCCGGACCGATCCCAGGAACGGTCCAGGGCTAGGGGTGAAGCCGCGCCCATGGCGCGGCCGGGCAACTCCAGCCCGAATCCGACAGCTCACCTCGCAGGCGTGGGAGAGGAACGCGTCTTCATGCTGCCCACCAACGGCAACCGTCTGTCCAGCCGCACCCGTCGCGTGATCGCCGCCCTCGGCGTCGCGGGTGTCGGCCTCACCGTTCCCTGCCTCACCACCGGCACCGCCTCCGCCGCGTCCGTCTCCACCTGGGACGCCGTCGCCCAGTGCGAGAGCGGCGGCAACTGGGCCATCAACACCGGCAACGGTTTCTACGGCGGTCTCCAGTTCACCTCCAGCACCTGGGCCGCCTTCGGTGGCACCGCCTACGCCCAGCAGGCCAACCAGGCCACCAAGGCGCAACAGATCGCCGTCGCCGAGAAGGTCCTCGCCTCGCAGGGCCCGGGCGCCTGGCCCGTCTGCTCCGTCAAGGCCGGCCTGACCAAGGGCGGCACCCCGGCCGCCGTCGACACCTCGGCGGGCTCCACCACCGGTGCCGGCACCGGTTCGACCGCCGCCAAGCCCGCGCAGACCCCGAAGCCCGCCGCCCCGGCCGCGAAGCCGGCCGCCAAGCCCGTGCAGCCCCAGGCCCCCGCCGCGAAGCCCGCCGCACCCGCCCAGGACGGCGCGCAGGCCGCCACCGGCTCCGCCGACTCCGACAACCGGAGCGCGTGGGCCCAGAAGCGCCAGCAGCAGGCCCAGAGCGGCGACTACACCGTGGTCGAGGGCGACTGGCTGTCCTCGATCGCCGACGAGCACAGCGTGCAGGGCGGCTGGCAGCGGCTGTACGAGCTCAACCGCGGCACCCTGACCGAGGGTCCGGACGCCATCTACCCGGGCCAGCAGCTGTCCTTCGGCGGCAACGGGCGGGCCCAGGCCGGCCAGTCCTCCGCCACCAAGTCCGGCTCGGACTCCACCTGGTTCGACCGCTCGCAGAAGTCCGGCCAGTCCGCGAACGGCGGTGCCGTGAACGCCCAGCCGACCGCGCAGCCCCAGGCCCCGGCCGCCAAGCCGGCCGCCAAGCCCGCCCCGCAGACCCAGACCCAGACCCAGACCCAGGCTCCGGCCGCCACCGGCAGCATGGCCGCCGCGGTCTCCTTCGCCGAGTCGAAGGTCGGTCAGGCGTACGTCTACGGCGGCACCGGCAACGGCGGCTGGGACTGCTCCGGCCTGACCCAGGCCGCGCTGCGGGCCGCGGGCGTCTCCGTCCCGCGCGTCGCCGCCGACCAGGCCGCCGCCAGCACCCACGTCTCGCTGGACAGCCTCCAGCCGGGCGACCTGCTGTTCTGGTCCAACAACGGCAAGGACTCCGGCGTCTACCACGTCGCGATCTACGTCGGCAACGGCAAGTACGTCGAGGCCGCCAACCCGAGCTCGGGCGTCCGCGAGCAGAACATCGCCAACTGGGCCCCGGACTTCGCCGGCCGGGTCTGAGGACGGCACACGGCCGACGGACGACGGTGACAGCCGGCAGGGAACCTCTGACGGATGACAGATAACAGGTAACAGATGTCAGATGACAGATTTCAACATCTGTCATCTGACATCTGTCCTCCGTCAGCCGTCAGCCGTCGTCCGAACGCTGACCACCCGCCGCCCCCGGGGAGAGTCTGGTCGCTCCTCCCCGGGGGCTCCGGCGTCCCCTCCCCCGGTTCCGCCGATTCCCGTGGTGGATCGCCGCCCCAACGGGCATGCTGCTGCTCTGCACCCGAGGAGGAGTCACATGGCCCAGGTCACCGTCACCCTCGACGCGAACCTCGCGATCGACGCGATGATGCTCTCCGGCACCAAGAACCCGCAGGACGCCGTCGAACTGGTCCTGCGCGACTACCTGGCCCGCGGCCGCCGCACCGAGACCCGCACCGGCGAAGCGGCCGACGGAAACCGCCTCACCGTCGGCCGCCAGGACGCCCAGGAGGGCTGACCGCCGGCGGCCCGCACGGGCCGGTCCCGCGCACACCGAAGGGGTCCCGGAGAGCAACCCGCCCTCCGGGACCCCTTCGTCGGCCGTGACGGCCGGAGCTCAGCGCGCGCAGGCCCCGGTGGACCCGCGCATCACCAGCTCCGGCTGGAACATGAACTCGCCGCGCTGGGCCGCGTTCCCGCCGACCTCCTCCAGCAATGCGTCCACCGCCGCCGTGGCCATCGCCTCGACCGGCTGCCGGATCGTGGTCAACGGCGGCTCGGTGAAGGCGATCAGCGGCGAGTCGTCGAAGCCGACCACCGACACGTCCTGCGGCACCGACAGTCCCCGCTGCCGCACCGCCCGGATCGCCCCGAGCGCCATCATGTCGCTCCCGCAGACGATCGCCGTGCAGCCCTTGTCGAGCAGCGCGCCGGCCGCCGCGTGCCCGCCCTCCACGCTGAACAGCGTGTGGTGGACGAGGTCCTCCGCCTCCGCCTGGCTGCGCCCGAGCACCTCGCGCATCGCCGCCGTGAAGCCCTCGATCTTGCGCAGCACCGGCACGTACCGGCGCTGCCCGACGGCCAACCCGATCCGCTCGTGCCCGAGTTCGGCCAGGTACTGGACGGCCATCCACATAGCCGCCCGGTCGTCCGGCGAGATGAACGGCGCGTCGATCTTCTCGCTGAAGCCGTTGATCAGCACGAACGGCACCCCGCGCCCGGCCAGCCTGGAGTAGCGGTCGTGGGCGGCGGTGGTGTCGGCGTGCAGCCCGGAGACGAAGACGATGCCCGCCACTCCCCGGTCCACCAGCATCTCCACCAGTTCGTCCTCGGTGGAGCCGCCCGGAGTCTGGGTGCAGAGAACCGGGGTGAAGCCGTGCCGGCTGAGCACCTGCTCGATCACCTGGGCCAGCGCGGGGAAGATCGGGTTGCTCAGCTCCGGGGTGATCAGACCGATCAGTCCGGCGCTGCGCTGCCGCAGCCTGGTCGGCCGCTCGTACCCGAGCACGTCGAGTGCGGCCAGCACGTTCTGCCTGGTGGTGGCGGAAACGTTCGCCTTGCCGTTGAGCACGCGGGAGACGGTGGCTTCGCTGACCCCCGCCTGTGCCGCGATGTCTGAGAGTCGCGCCGTAGTCACGGTCCCGAAGCCTATTCCAACCACGTCAGACCGCCCACCAGCCGGTGCTGTCCGGAGCGAGCACGGTCTCGCCGCCGTCCACCACGAGGTCGGCCGAGGCCAGCAGCAGGGCGCCCGGAGCCGCGATCCGTACCGGTCGGCCGGTGGTGTTCGTGGTGCAGACGAAGGAGCCGCGGCGGAACATCAGGGTGCCCTCGGGGCTCTCCAGCCACTCGACACCGGTGCCGGCGCCGAGGTCCGGCTGCGCCCGGCGGACGGCCAGCGCACTGCGGTAGAGCTCCAGGGTGGAGGTCGGGTCGCCGGTCTGCGCCTCGACGCTCAGAGCGGCCCACTCGGCCGGCTGCGGCAGCCAGGACGGCCCGCCGGCCACCGGTCCGAAGCCGTACGGGGCCTCGGTGCCGGACCACGGGATCGGGACGCGGCAGCCGTCGCGGTAGCCGTCCTGGCCCGCCTGACGGAAGAAGGACGGGTCCTGGCGGACCTCGTCGGGCAGGTCGGTGACGTCCGGCAGGCCGAGCTCCTCGCCCTGGTAGACATACGCCGAACCGGGCAGCGCGAGCATCAGCAGGGTGGCGGCGCGGGCGCGGCGCAGGCCGAGTTCGCGGTCACCGGGGGTGCGGATCTGGGTGCCGAGGCCGGACTCGTTGGCGAACCGGGTGGCGTGCCGGGTGACGTCGTGGTTGGACAGCACCCAGGTGGTGGGGGCGTCGACCGGGCGCATCGAGTCGAGCGAGAGGTCGATCACCTCACGCAGCGCGTCGGCCTCCCAACCTGTGCCCAGGTACTGGAAGTTGAAGGCCTGGTGCAGCTCGTCGGGGCGGACGTAGTTGGCGGTGCGCTGGACGGTCGGGGTCCAGGCCTCGGCCACGCCGATCCGCCGGCCCGGGTACTCGTCGAGGATCTTCCGCCAGCTGCGGTAGATCTCGTGCACGCCGTCCTGGTCGAAGAACGGCATGACCTCGTTGCCGAGCAGCCTCAGCTGGTCGGCGCCGCCGAGGTCGGGCAGGCCGGGGGCCTTGACCAGGCCGTGGGCGACGTCGATGCGGAAGCCGTCCACGCCCATGTCGAGCCAGAACCGCAGGATCGAGCGGAACTCGTCGGCGACGGCCGCGTTCTCCCAGTTGAAGTCGGGCTGCTCCGGGGCGAACAGGTGCAGGTACCAGTCACCGGGGGTGCCGTCCGGGTTCGCGGTGCGCGTCCAGGCCGGGCCGCCGAAGATGGACTCCCAGTCGTTGGGCGGCAGTTCGCCCTGCTCGCCCTTGCCGGGGCGGAAGTGGTAGCGGTCGCGCAGCGCCGAGCCGGGGCCCTCGCGCAGGGCGCGCTGGAACCACTCGTGCTGGTCCGAGGAGTGGTTGGGGACGAGGTCGACGATGATCCGCAGGCCCAGTTCGTGGGCGTCCCTGATGAGGGCGTCGGCGTCCAGCAGGGTGCCGAACATCGGGTCCACCGCGCGGTAGTCGGCGACGTCGTAGCCGGCGTCCGCCTGCGGCGAGGCGTAGAACGGCGAGAGCCAGACCGCGTCCACGCCGAGGTCGCGCAGGTAGGGCAGACGGCTGCGGATGCCGGGCAGGTCCCCCATGCCGTCGCCGTTGGAGTCGGCGAAGCTGCGCGGGTACACCTGGTAGATGACCGCGTCCCGCCACCAGCCTCTGGACGCACTGACGTTCGCCTCGTGAGCGGTGTCGGCGGCAGGCCGGGAGGTGTCGGCCAGGTTCTGGGTCATGGACGGTATCCCTCGGGGATCGGAGGAGCGGGGGGCCGTGGGCGCCGGGTGTGCGGCGCCGGGCGTCACGACTTGGAGGCACCGGCGGTCAGGCCGGTGACCAGGTTGCGCTGCACCAGGTAGAAGAAGCCCGCGGACGGGATCGCGATCAGCACGGCGGTCGCGGCCATCAGGTTCCACTGGGCGTCGTGCTCGCTGACGAAGGTCTGGAGGCCGACGGCCAGCGTGTACTTGTCGGAGCTGAGCATGAAGGTGGAGGCGAACGGCACCTCGGCCCAGTAGGTGAGGAAGGAGTAGAAGGCCGCCACCGCCAGGCCCGGGCGGGCGAGCGGCAGCACCAGCCGCCAGAAGGTGCCGAACGGGGAGAGCCCGTCGACCCGGCCGGCCTCGTCGATCTCCACCGGGATGGTGTCGAAGTAGCCCTTCAGCAGCCAGGCGCAGTACGGCACGGTGGTGGTCGAGTAGACCAGGATCAGGCCGAGGTAGCTGTCCAGCAGGTCGAGTTCGGAGAGCATCGTGTACATCGGCACGATCAGCACCGCGATCGGGAACATCTGGGTCACCAGCAGCGACCACATCAGCGGCCTGTGACCGGGGAACTTCATCCGGGAGACGGCGTACCCCGTGGTGGCGGCCACCAGCACGCCGAACACGGTGGTGATGCCGGAGACCAGCACGGCGTTGCCGAACCAGGTGAAGAAGTCGGTGTCGGACAGCACGTGCCGGTAGTTCGCGAACGTGAGCTTGCCGAGGATCTCACCGGGGTGGAGGTAGTCGGTCTTGTCCGGGCCGAGCGAGACGAACAGGATCCAGGCGACCGGGAACAGCGCGATCAGTCCGGCCACGGCCAGGGTGCCGTGGGACAGCGCCCGGGCCAGCGGGCTCCGCTCGCCGCGGAGACGGACCTTGGCGGGCCGGGCGGCCGGGGCCGCGGTCGCCGGGCCGGCCGGGAGTTCGGTGGTGGTGCTCATCGGGGTTACCTGCCTTCGTGGGTCAACTGGGTCCGGGGCCTCAGCCGTTGGCCTGCTCGTTGCGGGCGAGCCAGCGCCGGTAGAAGGCGGTGAAGACGATCAGGATGGACAGCAGGATCACGCCGTAGGCGGCGGACTGCGCGTAGTCCCGGGGGATCTGGCCGAAACCGAGCCGGTACGCCCAGGTGACCAGCAGCTGGGCGTCGGGGGCGCCGCTGCCGAACAGCAGGAAGATCACGTTGAACTGGTTGAACGTCCAGATCACGCCGAGCAGCACGACCGTGGAGGAGACGGCGCGCAGCCCGGGCAGGGTGACGTACCGGAAGCGCTGCCAGGCGGTGGCGCCGTCCATCTCGGCGGCCTCGTACAGCTCGGCCGGGATCGCCTGGAGGCCACCGAGCAGCGAGATCATCATGAACGGCACGCCGGCCCAGGTGTTCACCATGATCGCGGCCGCCTTCTGCGCCCACGGGTCGGTGAGCCAGCCGGGCTCGGGCAGGTGCAGGAGGGCCAGGGCACTGTTGACGACGCCGCCGTCGGCGAGCATCAGGCGCCAGGAGAAGACGGTGACGAAGGCCGGCACGGCCCACGGCAGGATGAGCAGCATCCGGTAGGCGGCGCGGCCGCGCAGCTTCTGGTTGAGCAGCAGGGCGAGGCCGAGGCCGAGGGTGTAGTGCAGGGAAACGCAGATGGCCGTCCAGGCGATGGTCCAGACGAAGTGCGACCAGAAGCGGTCGTACGAGCCGGGGCCCCACAGGATGTCGGCGTAGTTGTCGAAGCCGACGAACCGGTAGCTCGCCGGGATCTCGTTGACGCCGATCTTGCGGGCGGCGTTGAGGCTGTTGGCATCGGTGAGGGTGAGCCAGACGCCCTCGACGAGCGGGTAGAGCACCAGCACGCCGAGCACCAGCACGACCGGGGCGATCATCGCGTAGGCGTACCAGTGCTTGGCGTAGGAGCGCTTGACGCGTTCCAGCAGGCCCGGACGCTGCTCGCGCTCCCGGCTGCCCTTGCCGGTGGCGCCCTGCACGGCGACTGACATCGTTTGCACCTTCTCGGGGGGAATTCTCGGAGGGAGCCGACGGCCGCGGCCCGCCGGGAGGCGGCGGGTGGCAGATGGCGGGTGACAGGCCGACGGCGGACAACTGACAGATGATGAAATCTGTCACCTGTCATCTGTTATCCGTCTGCTGTCATTCATTCGCTGTCACCCGCCGGTCGGCGGGCCTGGCACGGGGACTACTTGGCGAAGCCCGGGAGGAGCTTGGCGTAGTCGGTGGCGATGGTGTTCAGCGCGTCCTGGGTGCTCGTGCCCTGGACGGCCTTGCCCAGGTTGGTGTTCAGCGAGGCGAGCAGCGAGCTGTACTCGGGCAGCTCGGGGCGCGGCTTGGCGCTGCTCAGCACGGCCTGGAAGCCGGCGATGCCCGGGTCGGCCTTGACGTCGGCGGTGAAGGCGTCGGAGCGGGTCGGCAGGGTGGCGTTCTTCTGCGCGATGAACGCCTGGCTCTCGGCCGAGGTCATGAAGGCGGCGAACTTCTCGGCCGCGGCCTTGTGGCCCTTGTCGGCACCGGCGTAGACGGAGATGTTGTGGCCGCCGGTGGGGGCGCCTGCCCTGCCCGCGGAGCCACCGGGGACGGCCGCGATGCCGAGGTTCGTCTTGTCGGCGAAGGCGGAGCCCTTGTAGATGTTGGTGATCTCCCAGGGACCCTGGATGATCGCCGCGACCTTGCCACTGGTGAAGGCGTCCATCATGTGCGCGTAGGCGTCGGTGGTGACGTCGGCCTTGGCGGTGCCGGGCGAGGTGAACATCGTCTTGTAGGTCTCGACGGCCTTGACGGCCTCCGGCGAGGTGATGGTGATCTTCTTGCCGGCGGCGTCGACGGTGTCGGTGCCCTCACCGAACAGGAACGGCAGCGCGTAGTAGCCGTCCGCGGCCTTCAGCCAGAAGCCGTCCACGCCGGCCTTCTCCTTGACGGCGGCGGCGTCGGCCTTCAGCTCGTCCCAGGTCTTCGGCGCCTCGGTGATGCCGGCCTTGGTGAAGAGCTCCTTGTTGTAGAGCAGGCCGAGCGTGTCGGTCACCAGCGGCACGCCGTACAGCTTGCCCTGGTACGTGGCCTGCTGGATCAGACTCGGCTGGAAGGCGGAGGTGTCGGCGGCGGCCGGGGTGCCGTCCAGCGGCTCCAGGTAGCCGGCCTTGGCGAAGGCGGCGGTCCACCCGACCTCGGAGCGGAAGACATCCGGAGCGCCCTTGGCCCCCATCGCGGTCTGGAGCTTGTTCTGCGCCTGGTCGAACGGCACGTTGACGAAGTCGACCTTGACGTTCGGGTTGGCGGCCTCGAACTTCTTGACGAGCTCCTGGTAGCCCGGCGCCTCGTTGGTGGCGTTCGACGTGTCCCAGTACGTGAGGGTGACCGGCCCGTCGGCCTTGCCGTCGGAGCTGGAGCCGCTGCTGCCACAGGCAGCCATCGAGACCGCGAGGGCCACAACGAGGGCAGAGGCCGCGATGCCACGCCGCATGAGAACTCCTTGGGAGGGTGGGGGTGCCCGAGATGTTCGGAGGCAGGCGCATAATGGCTGCCTCCTGCCGACCGCACCGTTGCTGCCGTCGGGCTCGGAAGGAAGTTAACAGCGGCGCAAGAGTGACGGAAAGTTCTTGCAGCAAATTTCTGCAAGAAAAGCCGATCGTTACACCCACGTGTCCTGGGCGTTGCCGCACGGTAGTTGACAGTGGACCGATTTGATCAGCTTCGCCCGATTCACCCTCGCCGGATTGGCCGACGAGACCACCGTGCGTGGCCGAAAGCGCTCTCCAGCAGACTGGACGCATGCGCATCAGAACCGTCACCAGGGACGAACTTCCGCTGCTCGCCGAGCTGGAGCGGGCCGCCGGAGCCCCCTTCGCCGCGATCGGCATGCCCGAGATCGCCGAGGACGAACCCCCCGCGCCGGAGGAGCTGGCCCACTACCTGGAGCAGGGCGTCGCCCTGGTCGCCGAGGCCCCCGACGGAAGCGTCGCCGCCTACCTGCTGGCCGAGCCGGTGGACGGCGCGCTGCACATCGAACAGGTCTCCGTGCACCCCGACCACGCCCGCCGCGGCATCGGCCGGGCGCTGATCGAACACCTCGCAGCGACCGCCGGCGCCCCCGCGCTCACCCTCACCACCTTCGCGGACGTCCCCTGGAACGCCCCCTACTACGCCCGCTGCGGCTTCCGCCCGCTGGCCGCGGAGGAACTCACCCCGGGCCTGCGCGAGATCCGGCGCAAGGAGGCCGAGCACGGCCTCGACCGCTGGCCCCGGCTCTGCATGCGCCGCGACCTGGCGCAGGCACGGCCGGCGAAGCCCTGACCGGAGAAGCCCTAGTTGGTCCCCAGCCGGAGCACCGTCGTCGAACGGAACTCCTCCCCCGGCCGCAGCTCCGTGCTGGGGAACGCCGGGTGGTGCGGGGAGTCGGGGAAGTGCTGGGTCTCCAGCGCGATCCCGGCGAACGGCCCGTACGGGACGCCGCTCGCGCCGGTGACCGCGCCCCCGAACTTGTTCGCCGTGTAGACCTGGATGCCCGGTTCGGTGGTCAGCACCTCCAGGGTGCGGCCGCTGACCGGGTCCTCCAGCAGCGCCGCCCGCGCCGGGCCGCCGTCCGCCGGGCGGGCCCGCAGCGCCCAGTTGTGGTCGTAGCCGCCGGGCCCGGTCAGCTGCGGGTGCTCGTCGTGCACCGACTTGCCGATCGGCGTGGCCACCGTGAAGTCGAACGGCGTGCCGGCCACCGGCTCGGTCCTGCCGTACGGGATCTGCCGCTCGTCGGTCGGGGTGTACGCGTCGGCGTCCAGGGTGAGCAGGTGCCCCAGGATGTCGCCGGCGCCTTCACCCGCGAGGTTGAAGTACGCGTGGTTGGTCAGGTTGACGACGGTCGGTTTGCCGGTGACGGCGCGGTAGTCGATCACCAGCTCGCCGGACGCGTCCAGGGTGTACGCGACGGTGACGTCCAGCGCGCCGGGGAAGCCCTGGTCCCCGTCCGGGCTGTGCAGCGTCAGCCGGACCCCGCCTTCGACCGGCTCGGCCGCCCACATCCGGTGCGCGAAGCCGTCCGGGCCGCCGTGAAGGGTCATCCCACCGCCGGTCGGGGCGAGCCGGTGCTCCTCGCCGTCGATGGTGACCGACGAGCGGTCGATCCGGTTGGCGTACCGGCCCACCACTGTGCCGTAGTGCCTGGCCGGGCCGAGGATCTCGGACAGCCGGTCGGTGGACAGCAGCAGTTGGGCGGAGCGGCCGGAGCGGTCCGGCGCGCTCAGGGTGTGCAGGGTGGCGCCGAGGGTGAGCACGCTCGCCTCGTACGGGCCGGCCGTGAGCGTCCAGCGCTCGATCGCGGCGCCCGCGCCCGAGGGGTCGAGGGGTTCGTGCCGCACGCTGGTGGCCTCGCTCGCCATGGCCTGCTCCTCACTGGCGGCCACGTCGCACCGCGGCCGCCCCGGTTCCGGGTCCGTCGAGGGGTCGCCGCGGCAGCCCCGTGCCCGTCAGCCTAGCGACGGCGGCGGCAGCGGGGGCGCTTCCACGCGCCCACACGCCGCCTGTCGCGCCGGGCGCGCGCCACCACCATCGGGCGCCCGTACGACCACCCGGCGCCGTACCGGAACCCCGCCGGGGGCAGTACCCGCGCCCCGGACGCGGGCCGTGTCCAGGCCCCGCTAGTCGTCCAGGTTCTCCAGCCGCCCCGCGTCCCGCTGCTGCTGCGGCAGCCCGAGCGCCGAGGCCAGACCGTCCGGCCCGCTGCCCGCCTTGCGGTAGACCGCCGCCAGCCGTCGGTTGACCAGGCCGATCGGCACCCCCAGCTCGTCGGCGATCCGCTGCGGCGGCACGCCCTGCACGGCCCGCTTGGCGACCTCCCACTCCGCGTTGCTGAGCGTCTCGATGGTTTCCCTGAAGTCGCGCAGCCCCAGCCGGTTGGGCCGCAGGCCGTAGTTGGCGAGCTCCCGCCTGGCCCGGTCGACCAGCCCCTCCGCGGAGCAGTGCTGGGCCAGCTCGATGCCCTGGTACAGGTACTCCTGGGCGTCGTCCAGCCGTCCGACCCGGCGCAGCGCGGCGCCGAGGTCGACCAGCGCGACGGCGTGCTCGTAACCGGCCGGCGACTGCCCGAGGTACGCCACCGCGTCCTCCAGCAGCTCGACCGCCGCCTGGCCGTCCTCGATCCTGGCGTGGAGGCGCAGCGCGGTGCCGATCGCCGAGGCGGTGCCGAAGGCGCGCGCGTCCCTGACCGCCTTCTGGGCGTAGTCGCGGGCGCGCTCGGGTTCGTCGTCCGCGATCGCGATGGCGAGGTGGCCGGCCCAGGGCGCCCAGACGGTGTTGTGCCAGCCGCGGACCTCCAGCTGGGCGCCGGCCTCGGTGAGCGCGGCGGCCGCGCCCGCGTACCGGTCCTTGGCGACCAGCAGCTTGCCGTACAGCGAGGCGGCGTCCGGCAGCACCATGGCCGTCGGGTGGTACGGCGGGTGGAAGCCGAAGTCGTTGGCCGTGGTCCAGGCCTCGTCGACCCGGCCGCGGGCGATCAGGGTGTCGACCAGCACGCCGATCGCGTCCCAGGCCAGCGGCAGCCTCTCCCCGATCCGCTCGGAGATCCGGTACGCCCGGCGAAGGAAGTCCTCGGCCTCGGCGAGCAGGCCGCGGCGGAACCGGGCCAGGCCCATCAGGAAGTACGCGAAGCCCCGGTGGGCGCCGCTCCAACCGGCGATCTCGAACTGGATGATGGCGTCCGCGGCCAGCCGTTCGGCCTGGGCGATGCGGTCGTTGTAGATGTACGTCAGGCCGAGCATCGAGGGCAGTTCGAAGCCCCAGGTGGTGTCGGTCCAGCCGAGGCCCTTGGGCAGCCGACCGCCCTCGAGGACCTCGTCGGCGAGCGCGAGAGCGTCCGCGGACGGGGCGCCGCGCAGGGTGAGGTCCCAGGCGCGCATGGCGAGCACGGCCCGGTCGGCCGCCTCCCGGCCGCTCAGGCTCAGGCACATCTCTTCGAGGCGGGCGGAGCGGCCCGGGCCGTCCTCCTCCGACCTGCGGAAGGCGTGCCACATGAACGAGGCTGCCTGGAGCCGCTGGCGCCCGGCCGGATCGATGGTCAGCCGGGCCGCGTCCTGGCAGACCAGGGCCGCCTGGCCCAGCTCGCCGCTGTGGGCGAGCACTTCGGACAGCCGGAAGTTGGCGTCCACGCGCAGTTCGGGGCGCAGCGGCACCTCGTCGGGGTCGAGGGCCAGCTTGAGCTGGTTGACGGTGGCGACGGGGTCGGTGAGCAGTGCGGAGCAGCCGAGTTCGTACAGCACCTCGGCCTTGATCTCGTCGGCGGGCGGCTCGTTGAGCGCGCGGTTCAGACAGCGCTGGGCGGCCTCCGGGGCACCGATCAGCTGGTGCTCGACGGCGGCGCGGCGCAGCTTCCTGACGATCCGGTCGTCGCCCTCGCCGGAGTGGGTCTCGACGAGGTGACGGGAGGCGGCGAGCAGGCCGAGTCCGGCGTTCTCGATCTCGGCGGCGGCGATGCCGTGCATGCCGAGGCGGGTGGCGTCCGGCATGGTGTTGTAGATGGAGCTGGCGATCAGCGGGTGGACGAACTCCAGGTTCCCGTTGGGGGTCTGGGTCAGCACGCGTTGCTTGCGCAGCTGCTTGATGGACTCGCGGGCGCCCTCGGTGCTCTGGGTGGAGATCCGGGTGGCGAGGTCGACCCGGATGTCGGTGCCGAGCATCGCGCAGGCCCAGGCGAAGCGTAGGGTGCTGGCGCCGAGCCGGTCCAGCCAGCTCTTGAGGGTCATCCCGGTGACGTCGACGGCGAGTTCGCGCAGCTGCCGGGAGTTCTCCTCGACCGGTTCGAGCTCCTGGTCGCGGACCTGGTCGAGCAGGGCGTTGGCCTCGAACGGGTTGCCGTTGACGACGTTCCAGAACTCGTAGCAGAAGGCGTCCTCGGCCCTGTCGCCGAGTTCGGCCCGGATCATGTCGGTGACGGAGCTGAGGGTGAGCCGGTTGAGTTCGTGCTTGCGGCCCTTGAGCAGGAGGACGTCCCGGCGGAATTCCTGGGTCTCGGCGGGCCAGTCGTTGTCGTCCTCCCGGAAGGCGAAGACCAGCAGGACGGGAAGTTCACTCGATCGGATGGCGAACTTGGTCAGCCAGGAGAGCGACTCCCCGTCCGCCCAGTGCAGGTCGTCGACGATCATCACCATCGGCGCGCGGCGCGGCGCGAGTTGGGTGAGGACGTAGTCGAGACCGTCGCGCACGCCCTGCGGGTCGAGGCGGCGGGCGCCGGCCTTGGGCTGCTTGAGGCCCATGGCCGGTCCGACGACCTCCTCCCAGGTGCCCATGACCTGGCGGAACACGTCGGGCTTCAGGTCCGAGAGCACGGGCTGGAGCAGCTGGCGCAGCACGTGGTACGGCTCCTTGAACTGCCGTTCGCCGCCCCGGGCGAACAGCACGGTGGCGCCGTCGCGGAGCTTGGCGAGGCGCCGGACCTCGTGCAGCAGGCTGGTCTTCCCGATGCCGGGGCGGCCGGAGAAGGTGAGCAGGTCACCGATCTCGGTGCCGCCGGCGGCGAAATCGCGGCAGAGCCGGTCGACGGCGGCCTCCACCGAACGCAGTTCGGCGTCGCGGTCGCGCAGCCGGACCCGGGGCGCGGCGCCTTCACCGTCGTGGGCGGAACCAGCACCCGCCCGAATTGCGTTCTCCTGCTCGGTCACCGTCGTGCCTCCGCCTCGCCCGCTTGCGTCACAGCTCCATCACTGCGTGGAGCCGAGGTTAGCGCCGTACGGGCCGCCTCGTGGGGCGTTCGTGCAGGCTGGGGCTGACGGTGAGGGTTCGGACGGCTTACCAAGGGCAATTGCCCTATATCCCTAACGTCCGATCATTACATCAGATACCCTACGGCCTTCGAGGCGCAGATGATCTTGCCCGACCCGCCCCCGCCATCCGCTCCCCGCCGCGTCAACTCCCCCCACGCTCAGTGCTCGAACAAAAAGCGCCCCCACCCTCCGCTGCACCGGGAGTCCGATGTCTGACGACACATCACTTCAGATCCCGTTCCCGCACCGCCGCAGTCCGCACGGCCTGCGCGCCACCGCGCTGCACAGGGACTGGCTGACCCGCCACCCGCTGCTGCCCGACGCCGACCATCCCGGCTACGCGCACTGGGAGGTGGTGGACCTCGCCGCGCTCGGCTATCCGGACGCGGGACCGGACGAACTCGCCCTGGCCGCCGACCTGATGGGGTTCTACTTCCTCTTCGACGACCAGTTCGACGGCCCGCTCGGCCGCCGCCCGGCCGAGGTGGCCCCGATCTGCGAACGGCTGATCGCCGTCCTGCACGGCGCCCGCCCCGACCAGGGCTCCGCGGTCGAGACGGCCTTCGCCGACCTGTGGAACCGCAGCGTGCAGGGCATGCCGGCCCGCTGGCAGGCCCGCGCGGCCTACAACTGGGAGTACTACCTGGCCAGTCACCCGGCCGAGGCGGCCGGCCGGATCTCCAGCCGGCCACCGGACCGGGACGGCTACCTGGAACTGCGACGGGGCACCGCGGCGATGGAGACCATCTTCGACATGGTCGAACGCCTCGGTCAGTTCGAGGTGCCCGCCGCCGTCCTGCACCACCCGGTGCTACGTCAACTCCGTCAGCTGGCAGCCGACATACCGTCACTCAGCAACGACGTGCGGTCCTACCCGCTGGAGGCGCCGCGCGGGGACGTGAACAACCTGGTCATGATCGTCCAGCGGGAGCGGCGCTGCTCGGCCGAGGAGGCCTGCGCGGCGGTCATCGCCGAGGCCCAGCTGATGGTCGACCGCTGCGCCGAGCTGAGCGACCGGCTGCCGGACGTCTACCGCGAGTTGGGCCTCTCCCGGATCGAACGCACGATCGCCCGACGGTACGCGGACGGGCTGCTCACCTGGCTGGCCGGCTACCTCAGCTGGGAGGCCCGCACCGGCCGGTACCACGCGGTCTGACCTGCGCGGGCCCGGAACCGCCCGACGGGCGTGCGGCGGCACGCCCCGGGATCGCCGGCCACTCCAGGCGGCGGCGCGCGGCGGCGCGCCCCGAGAGCGGCCCCACCGGCACAAGGCGGCGTGCGGCGGCACGGCGCGGGAACACGGCCGGAGCGCACGCCCCCCGGTGATCCGGTCCTGACAGCGTCAGCGATCCGGTCCGGGACACCCTCGGTGATCCGCGGCGATCCGCGCCGGGACACCTGGGCGCTCCACGACGGCGCACCCCGCGGCACACCCCCGAGAACGGCCCGCGGGCCCACCCTCCGTACGGGACCGCCGTACGGACCGTAGCCGCGCCGGGCACCCGGCGGCTATCGTGCTCGACGGCGGGCGCCCCTGCGGGACGCCGCTCCGATTGCGTGTCCACACCCTCCCGCCGGACCACCCCCCGACCGGGCGGTCCGGCGCGCCGCCCTTGGCCCGAGCCGTGCCCGGCGGCCCCGACGCAGCGAGGAGACACCGAGCATGACCGTCTACCAGCCCCCCGGCACCCCCGGCAGCATCGTCGCCTACCGCTCCCGGTACGAGCACTGGATCGGCGGCGGATGGACGCCCCCGGTGCGCGGCGAGTACTTCGGCAACCCGACCCCGGTCACCGGTGAGGTGTTCACCGAGGTCGCCCGCGGCTCCGCCGAGGACGTCGAGGCCGCCCTGGACGCGGCCCACGCCGCCGCCCCCGCCTGGGGCCGCACCCCGGCCGCCGAGCGGGCGCAGGTGCTGCTGCGGCTCGCCGACCGGATCGAGGCCAACCTGGAGCAGCTGGCCGTCGCGGAGAGCTGGGAGAACGGCAAGCCGGTGCGCGAGACGCTGGCCGCCGACCTCCCGCTCGCCGTCGACCACCTGCGCTACTTCGCCGGTGCGCTGCGCGCCCAGGAGGGCAGCCTCTCCCAGCTGGACGAGGACACCGTGGCGTACCACTTCCACGAGCCGCTGGGCGTGGTCGGCCAGATCATCCCGTGGAACTTCCCGATCCTGATGGCGATCTGGAAGCTCGCCCCGGCGCTCGCGGCCGGCAACGCGGTGGTACTCAAGCCCGCCGAGCAGACCCCGGCCTCGGTGCTGCTGCTCGCCGAGCTGACCGCCGACCTGCTGCCGCCCGGCCTGCTCAACATCGTCACCGGCTTCGGAGAGGAGGCCGGCGCCCCGCTGGCCGCCAGCCCCCGGATCCGCAAGCTCGCCTTCACCGGCGAGACCACCACCGGCCGACTGATCGCCCGCTCGGCGGCCGACAACCTGATCCCGGTCACGCTGGAACTCGGCGGCAAGAGCCCCAACCTGTTCTTCGCGGACGTCGCCGCCGACTCGGACGCCTTCTACGACAAGGCCGTCGAGGGCTTCGCGATGTTCGCGCTCAACCAGGGGGAGGTCTGCACCTGTCCCAGCCGCGCGCTGATCGAATCGTCGATCTACGAGCGGCTGCTGGCCGACGGCCTGGACCGGGTGCGGGCGATGCGCCAGGGCGACCCGCTGGACACCGAGACCCAGGTCGGCGCGCAGGCCAGCGTGGAGCAGCTGAAGAAGATCCTCTCGTACTTCGAGATCGGCCGGGACGAGGGCGCCAAGATCCTGGTGGGCGGCGAGCGGGCCGAGCTCGACGGCGCGCTGGCCGGCGGGTACTACGTGACACCGACGGTCTTCGAGGGCGACAACGCGATGCGGGTCTTCCAGGAGGAGATCTTCGGCCCGGTCGTCTCGGTCACCCGCTTCGACGGCTTCGACCAGGCCGTCACCCTCGCCAACGACACCCAGTACGGGCTCGGCGCGGGCGTCTGGACCCGCAGCCTCAACACCGCCCACCGGGCCGGACGCGCCATCCAGGCCGGACGGGTCTGGACGAACTGCTACCACGCCTACCCGGCCCACGCGGCCTTCGGCGGCTACAAGAACTCCGGCATCGGTCGGGAGAACCACAAGGCGCTGCTGGAGCACTACCAGCAGACCAAGAACCTGCTGGTCAGCTACTCCCCCGACGCGGTCGGCTTCTTCTAGGCCCGCCCCGCCCGGGCGGTCCCGCCGGGGGCTCCTGGTGCGAATGCGGAGCGGGAGGCCCGAGGACCTCCCGCTCCTTCGCCACTCCCCGTGGCGGGCTCCGGGGGCGAACCGCCTGTTCCGGGGATCAAAGCACATGAATGCGGCCGATTCGCCGACGCGCCGCCGACATGCCGCCGACATGCCCGGACGGCCCGCGCGAACGCCGTAGAACAGGACTCCCCCAACCCGTCGCCCTCTCCGGGAGTCCCCCGTGACCATCGCCGCCGCCAACCTCAGCGACCCCGTCGTCCGCGCCGTCGTCACCGCGATCAACGCGGGCGACCGAGCCGCCTTCGTCGGGCTGCTCACCGAGGACGCGACCATGTCCGACGACGGCTCCGACCGGAACCTGCCCGACTGGATCGACCGTGAGATCTTCACCGCCCACGGCCGGATGAACGTCCAGACCGAATCGGACGGCGGCCGCGCGCTGGTCGCCACCTTCACCAACGACACCTGGGGCGAGATGCGCACCGCCTGGCGCTTCACCGTCGACGCCGGGAAGGTCACCCGCTTCGAGACCGGCCAGGCCTGAGGCTACCGGTCGAGCCCCAGGCACCCCCGCACCGCGCGGATCAGGTTCCGCGAGCGGACGTCCCCGGTGACGCCCGGCTGCATGCCGTTGGTGACGTAGCCGAAGCCCAGCCCCAGCTCCGGGTCGGCGAAACCCAGCGAACCGCCCCGCCCCGGGTGGCCGAAGCTCGCCGGGGAGGCCATCGGCGCGGTCGGACCGTGCCGCCAGAAGCCGAGGCCGAAGGTCGAGTTGACGATCAGCACCCGGTCCGGGCCGCTCACCACGGGACCGACCGCGCGGGCCAGCACCTCGGGGCCGAGCAGCGGCGGCAGCAGCGCACCGGAGCCGTCCGTACGGTCGGCCGCGCCGATCAGCGCCGCGTAGAACCGGGCCAGCGACCGGGCGGTGCCGATGCCTCCGGCGCCGGGGATCTCGGCGGCCTGCACCGCCGGGTCGTTGAGGTCCACCCCGGGGCGCACCGAGGCGAAGGAGCGGGCGGTCAGCGAGGCCGGGTCCTGGTAGGCGTCCCGGACGGACTGCTTGGGCCGCAGCCGCAGCCCGCTCGGGCCGGTCCTGGCCGCCTCCGGAGCCGGCAGGTCGACCAGCCTGCCGACCCTGGGGGCCACGCCGGATGGCAGCCCGATCCACAGGTCCAGCCCGAGCGGCCCGGCGACCTCCTCCGCGAAGTACCGGCCTGCCGTCCGGCCGCTCACCCGCCGCACCACCTCGCCGACCAGCCAGCCGAAGGTGTAGGGGTGGTAGCCGTGCGCGGTGCCCGGCTCCCAGGCGGGCGCCTGCGCGGCGACGGCGGCAGCCGCGCGCTCCCAGGTGAGCACGTCCTCCAGCCGCAGCGGCACGTCCAGCGCGGGCACCCCGGCCTGGTGCGAGAGCAGCCAGCGCACCGGCACCGCGCCCTTGCCCGCCGCCGCGAACTCCGGCCAGTACGAGGCCGCGGGGGCGTCCAGGTCGAGCAGACCGCGCTCGGCGAGCAGCAGCGCGGTGGTCGCGGTCAGACCCTTGGTGACCGAGCGCAGCACCTGCGCGGTGTCCGCCGTCCACGGCACCGCGGGGGCCGGCCGGCCGCCTACCTCGGGACGGGCGTCGCCGCCCCACAGGTCGACCACCTTGCGACCGCGCACGTACAGCGCGAAGGCCGCGCCCAGTTCGCCGTAGTCGGCGAAGTTCCGTACGAAGGCCGCCCGTACGGACTCGAACCCTTCGGCCGTCTCGCCCCAGACCTCCACCACGCGCCCCGCCCTCGACCAGTTCCGCTGCTTCTCGTGCCATTCACGTTCGACCACGATTCCCTTCGACCGAAATCGGACCGGAATTCGATCGAACCGAGCGCCGAAACCCTAACCTGTCCACCATGACCAACCCTGCCGAAGAACTCCTGGACGTCGTCGACGAGCACGACCGCGTGATCGGGACCGCCCTGCGCGGCGAGGTGTACCGGCGCGGGCTCACCCACCGCTGCGTCTTCATCCTGGTCCGCGACCCGGCCGGGCGGATCTTCGTCCACCGCCGTACCGACACCAAGCTGTTCGCCCCCGGCGCGTACGACATGTTCGTCGGCGGAGTGGTCGGCTCCGGCGAGACCTACGTCGAAGCCGCCGTCCGCGAGGCCGAGGAGGAACTCGGCGTCCAGGGCATCGCCCCTCGCCCGCTCTTCAAGTTCCTCTTCGAGCAGGACCGGCTCTCCTGGTGGTGCGACATGTACGAGGCCGAGTGGGACGGCCCGGTCTCCCCCCAGCAGTCCGAGGTCGCCTGGCACGCCTGGCTCACCGCCGCCGAACTCGACGACCGCCTCGCCCGTGACGCCTTCGTCCCCGACGGTCTGGAGGCCTACCGCCGCTACCTGGACCTCCGGGCGGCATAGGCCCACCCCGACCTCGGCGTTCGAGCCGGGTCCTGCGGGCGGGGGCCTGCCGGGGAGCGGTGGCCCCCTGGCTCCACCGGAACGCCATCGACGAACTAGGGTGACGCGCATGGCCTCCCGTACGCCGTCGCCGACGGCCGACCGCGCAGCACGGACCTCCGCATCCGCCCGGGCGGCGGCGGGCGAACGGCCGCGTCGGCGGCTGAGCGTGGACGAGCGGCGGGAACAGCTGATCGCCGTGGCGCTGGAACTGTTCAGCCGGCGCCCGCCGGAGGAGGTGTCGATCGACGACATCGCCGCCGCGGCTGGTGCCTCCCGGCCGCTGGTGTACCACTACTTCCCCGGCAAGCAGGCGCTGTACGAGGAGTCGCTGCGGCGAGCCGGGCAGGAGCTGTCGGCCCGGTTCGAGGAGCGCATGGAGGGGCCGCTGTCGGAGCGGCTGTACCGGGTGATGGGCCGCTACCTGGACTTCGTGCAGAGCCACGGGCCCGGCTTCGCCGCACTGCTGCGCGGCGGCTCGGTGGCGGCCAGCGCGGGCACCTCGGCGGTGATCGACGACGTGCGGCGGGCCGCGCAGGAGCAGATCCTGGCCCATCTGGCCATCCCCGCGCCGAGCGTCGGACTGCGGCTGACCGTCCGGGCCTGGATCGCCAACGCCGAGATCACCTCGCTGGAGTGGCTGGCCGAGCGCACCGTGCCGCTGGAGGAGCTCCAGCTGCACCTGGTGCAGGAGTTCGTCGCGGCGCTCGCCCTCACCGCCGCCCGCGAGCCGGTGCTCGCGGCCGAACTGGCCACCTTCTTCGCCGACGAGCGCCGGGACGGCCCGACCGGACGCCTGGTGCGGGACCTCGCCGGGCTGTTCGCGGTGCCGGGGATCGTCGAGGCGGTCACCGCGCTTGCCGCGGACGCCCCGGAGGACGGGTCCGCGCAGGCCACCGGCGCCGCCGCCGAGTGACCGGGAGCGGTCGTCCGATTTGATCATCGGGTCATCCTGCGGTTCGGTCAGGACAGTGGGCTCTGATAGGAATGAGCCGGGATCTGACGACACGCCGCCGCGGCGGGCCCGGTCCCACCCGAACCACCGGCGGCAGACGGAGCAGAGCGGGGGGCTCACCAGGTGACCCAGGACGTCCAGTTCAGCGCGGAGACCAATCCCTTCGCGGCAGCGGAGCAGGTCTGCGCGACCCTCGGCACCCTCACCGACGCCCTCTTCGACGAGCAGACCTCCCGCCATCCGGCGGCCTCGCTGAGCGCCCCGCGGACGGTCGGACACCCCGCCGCCGAGGCGCTGTTCGGCCTGCCGCTGGCCCCCAACGGCCCGGTGCACAGCGCCCTCGGCCGGCTCGGCACGGTCACCACCGCGGGCACCGCCCGTCCTGGCACCGGCGCGCGGCTCACCGACCGGGTGGTCGCCGCGCTCCAGACCCGCTACGGCGGCGGCGCGGTGCGCGGTGCCATCGCCGACCGGGGCACCACCTCGGCCGCGCTCTTCCAGCTGCCGGTCACCGGCGAGTTCGCCGACGCCAAGCTGCGCCCGCCGTTCGCCCCGGCGCTGGCCGCGCTGGCAGCCGGGCAGCAGACCCGGCAGCCGGTCGAACTGCCCACCGGCGCGGGCACCGAGGTCCGGCTCGTCGTGCCGCCCGGCTTCCACGCCCTGACCTCCCCCGGCGGCCCGCCCGGCGTCTCCGTCCGCACCGTGCCGCCGCTGCCCGACGACGCGGGGCGGACCGACGGTGCCGCCCCGGCCACCGTGGCGGCCGCCGAGGAACTGGCCCGGCACCTGGCCGAGGTCTCCGAGGAACTGTTCAGCGCCACCGGCCCGGAACCCCGGCGGGACTTCGCGGTGATCTCCGCCACCCTCGCCGACCTGGTCCGCGACGCGGGCGTCGTGTACGCCGGCGTCTGCGCCCTGGAGCTGGACGACCGTGCCTCGGACGCCTCCCTCGTCGTCTCGCTCGCCCGGCACCCGCTGCCGATCACCGCGCTCGCCACCGAACTGGCCACCGTCCGGCGGCACGCCGAGGTGTGGACCGTCCTGCTGCCGGCCGGGCCGGCCGCCGTCCTGGTCGAGGGCCGGACCGTCCCGGTGCCGGGGCCGCTGACCGCCGACGGGCAGCGGCGCTGGGTGGTCACCTCTGCCGTCCAGGCCTTCGTACCGCTGCCGGACGGCGGGACGGTGCTGTGCGCCCAGCTGTCCACGGCGCGGCCGGAGGACTGGGAGCTGTACACGGAGGCGTTCGCGGAGCTGCTGAAGAGCATCCAGTTCGGCTGGGACGGCGTACCCGCGCCGACCGCTGTGGCCGGCCACGTTCCGGCGCCTGCGCCCGCTCCGGCGTCGACACGGGATTCCGCTCCGGCCGTCGAGGAGGTGCCGGAGACGGAGGAGGTGCCGGTGCACCTGCGCGGCACGCCGGTACGGGTGCCTCCGGCGGACTTCAACCCCTTCGCGCCGGTCGCGGAGGTCTCAGCCGCCACCGAGGGCGGCGCGGGGCCGGGCGCCGGGGGCCGGCCGAAGGGCACGCCGGTGATGATCCCGCCGCCGGACTTCAACCCCTTCGCCTTCGGCGACCTCCCGGAGCTGTCGGGCGACGCGCCCGCCGCCCGTCCCGACGAGGCCGCTCCGGTCACCGCGGTCGCCGACCCGTTCGGCACCACGGTCGCGGGCGAGCAGAAGGCCGACCCGTTCGGCACCACCGTCTCCGCTCAGGGGCCGGCCGTCCCGCCGCCGCCCTCGATCCCGCCGGTCGTCCCGGCCCCGGCTCTGCCCGCCGCCGAAGCGGCGGAGCGGGGTCCGGAGCAGAGCGAGAGCGAGGAAGAGCCGGCCCCGCGCAAGGGCACTCCGGTGATGATCCCGCCGCCGGACTTCAATCCCTTCGCCTTCGGAAGCCTTCCGGACCTGTCCGCGGCCGAACCGGAGCCGGCGGACGAGGCGGACGCCGAGCCGGAGAACCGCCCGTTCGGCTGAGCCAGGGCCGGAGCCGGGGTATCGCTGTGCAGGGACGCGACGAACAGGCCGCAACGAACAGGTGACAGCCGACAGATTTCAGCGAACGAAAGCTGAAATCTGTTATCTGTTATCTGTCGGCTGTCGGCTGTTCGCCGCCACCCGCTACCCGTCACCCCGCCGCTCGATCACCGAACCGACCCCGTCCAGCATCCGCGCCATCCCGAACTCGAACAGCGCCTCCAGGCTCATGTCGATCTCCGGCCCCCGGTTGAGCGCGTCGAACATCGGGAACTGCTCCGGATTCGCCATCAGCCGTTCGTGGTCCTCGTCGTCCACGCGCTCCATCCACTCGTCCGCGGACAATCCGCTGTCCTGCTCGGCCTGGGCCTCCCGCTCGAAGTGGACGGCCAGCCCGCACACGAACGCCGCCAGGGCCACAGCCGTCTGGGCCATCTCCTCCCAGCTCAGCCCCCGCCCCGCCAGGACGGCCATCGACCGCTCGGTGTGCAGTGCGGCGTCCGGCGCCAGGACCGGCCGGGTGAAGGACATCGTGGAGGCCAGCCACGGGTGCCGGCGGTAGATCCGCCACTGCAACCGGGCGACCGTCTCCAGCCCCTCCCGCCAGTCCGACGCCGGCGGCTCGGACAGCGGCTGCTCGCCGAACGCCATGTCCATCATGAACCGCAACAGCTCGTCCTTGCTGGGCACATGGCGGTAGAGCGACATCGTCGCGACCCCCAGCTCGGTCGCCACCCGGCGCATCGACAGCGCCGCCAGCCCCTCCTCGTCCGCCACCCGGACCGCCGTCACCACGATCCGCTCCCGGGTGAGGTCGCGCTCGCCGCCGGCCCCGACCCGCCGCGCCCCGGCGGGCTCGGCCAACGAGCGCCCGTCCCCGTGCGCTGTCTGCTGCGGCATCTCACGCGACGGCCGTTGCGGCGCCGGCTGGGACTGCCTCGCCCGGCCCACCGCCGGCTCCGGCTTCCCGGCCACCACCGTGCCCACCCCCGGGACGGCCCGGACGAGCCCTTCCTCCCGCAGACGGTTCAGCACCTTGGTCGCCGTGGCCATCGCGACACCCCACTCCCGGGTGATCCGCCGGGTGGAGGGCAGTCGAGCCCCCGGCGTCAACTCCCCCACCACGATGCGCCGTCGAAGCTCGGCCGCGATCCGCTCCGAGGGACTCCCGCTCTCAGTCACCCAATCCCCCCACCCACCGACCGATCAACTGCCGCGGCACCGAACCTGGTTGAAACACGAGGCATCAACCACCGTCCACCACCGCCAAGTTCACCAACGACCCGTAACCCGCAACCCGCGACCCAGTCCGGCCGAGCCAACCGCTCCCGACCCCGCCCCCGGCCGCGCCCCCGGCCTCAGCCCGCCCGCCGAGCCAGGTGCACCACGTCCGGCACCCCTCGGGCCACCGGAATCTCGTGCGTCACCACGTCCGAGAACCCCGCCGCCCGCAGCACCTCCTCGAAACCCGCCGAAGGCCGCGCACTCCACACTGCCAGCACCCCGCCCACCTCCAACCGATGCCACAACACCGCGAGCCCGTCCGCGCCGTACAGCCCGTCGTTGGACTCGGTGACGGTCCAGTCCGGCCCGTTGTCGATGTCCAGGCACAGCGCGTCGTAGCGCGCGCCGTCCGCCGCCGCGAGGTACTCCAGCAGGTCGGTGTGGAGCACCTCGACCCGCTCGTCGTCCAGCGCACCACCCGAGAAGGCTCCGAGCGGGCCGGTCCGGTGCCAGTCGATGATCGCGGTCTCCCGCTCGACGATGGCGATCCGTCCCCAGCGCGGCTCGGCCGCCGCGTACGCCAGCGAGAAGCCGACCCCGAGGCCCCCGATCAGCACCGACGGCCGCTCTGCCCGGTCACCGGCACGAGCGCCGGTACGGTCCAGCTCGTCGAGGGCGGCCTGCACCAGCAGCCGCTCCGAGCGCCCGTCGGCGGTGTCCATCAGGAAGCAGCCGTTGGCGATGATCTCGAAGTCCCGACCGCGTTGCCGGAGCACCACCTCGCCGTACGGGCCCTCCCGCCGGTCGAGCGTGACGACGGCCTCCTGGCCGTCGCGTCCGGGCAGTGCGGTGGTCATCCGTCCTCCTTGGCGAACCCGGGCGACCGCAGGCAGGTGCAGGCAAACACCGGCGGACTCGGGCGAATTCGAATGCGGGGCCGCCCTGCCCGTACGGGCAGGGCGGGCACCCGCCCGACAATAGCCGAGTCCGCACCCCGGCCCGTCAGGTCGTGACCAGCACTCCCGCGTACGAGACTCCCGCGACGACCACCCAGGAGCCGAGCCCGAGCAGGGCGATCCGCCCGCCGGTGCGCGCCATGGTCGGCAGGTGCACCGCACTGCCGAGGCCGAACAGCGCGGCGGCCAGCAGCAGGTTCTGGGCGTCCGCGGCGAGGCCGAGCGCCCGCTCGGGCAGCACCCCGGTGGTCCGCAGGGCGATCATCGCCAGGAACCCCGCCACGAACAGCGGCACGATCGGCGGACGGCGGCCGGTCCTCGCCGACTTCTCACCCGCCCCGCCACCGAGCGCGCCCCCCGCAGCCCCCGCCCCCGTACCCACACCCACGGCAACCGCCGAGGCCATCGCGGCCGCCCGCAACCGCCGCCGCACCGCCACGGCCACCCCCGCGACCAGCGGCGCCAGCAGCACCACGCGCATCAGCTTCACCAGCACCGCCTCCCGCAGCGCCCCGGCCCCGCCGGTCTGCCCGGTGGCGACCACCTGCCCCACGTCGTGCACGCTCGCCCCGACCCAGCGCCCGAACTCCACCTCGCCGAGCCCGAGCGGGTGCTGGAGCAGTGGCAGCACGGCGATCGCCAGCGTCCCGCACAGGGTGACCAGCGCCACCGAGGCCGCGACGTCCTCCTCCTCACTGCCCGCCGCCTGGCTGACCGCGCCGATCGCCGAGGCCCCGCAGATCGAGTACCCGGTGGCGACCAGCAGCGGCTGGTCCCCGGGCAGGCCGAGCCGCCGGCCCAGCCAGAGCGTGCCCGCGAAGGTGGCCGCGACCACGGTGAGCACCATGGCGACGGTGGCCCAGCCGAGGCCGAGCACGTCGCCCAGGCTGAGCTTCAGCCCGAGCAGGACGATCCCGAGCCGCATCAGCCGCTTCCCGGCCGTCGACAGCCCCGGCCTGGCGATCCCGCGGACCACCGGGCGCAGCCCGGGCAGGTGGGCCGCCAGCATGCCGAGCAGCACGGCGGCGGTGAGCTCGGGCACGGCCGGAACCAGTGCGTGGACCCCGAGGGCGGCGGCCACCCCGAGGGCCGCGAGCAGCAGGCCGGGAACGTCCCCGCGCAGCGGGGGCAGCGAGCCGGTGCGCACGGCGCGCTGGCGGAGGGTCAGTGCCACGCCGCGCTCACTGCTCCCGGTCGGCGGGCAGCCGGTAGACCCGCCGGATGCTGGTGCCGAGCCGCGAGACGTCCGCCCCGTACACGTGGATGGAGATCGCCGTGCTGCTACAGGAGTTGCGCACCAGGTGGATGTCGCCGGGCGGGGCGAAGGCGGCCACGGTGCCGGCCGGGCCGGCCACGTGCTCGGTCTCGACCAGTCGGGCGGTGGGGCCTTCGGAGACCAGCCGGTAGCGAGTCTCGCTCTCCTGCCCCTGGTGGACACCGGCCACGCACCAGGAGACGTGGTCGTGGATCGGGGTCTGCTGCCCGGGCAGCCACACCAGGGCGACGACGGAGAAGCCGCCGTCCTGCTCGGCGTGCAGGACGTGCTGGCGGTAGCGCTGCGGGTCGCCCTCGCGCTGGGCGGCGGTGAGCAGCGCGTCGGACCCGTCCGGGGCGGCGAGCAGGTGCGGGGCGAGGCGCTCGCCGACCAGGTAGGCGGTGAGCTCCGGCGGGAGTCCGCGGTCCACGACGGCGCGGATCTCACTGATCAGCGCGGTCATCCGCTCGGTGAGCCGGTCGCTGCCGACCGTGATTGAGGGTGTCATGCCAACAGGTTCGAACCCATCGACCCATCACGTCCAAGGAGGGTTCCTAAGCAATCCCCCCATCAATGCTTATGGGTCAGCAGCCGACCCGGCTCGCCGCCGCCTGCCGGAGGTGGTCCAGTACCAGCCCGGTGGCGGGGAGCCGACGGTGCTCGCGCAGCACGTACGCGCTCACCTGCCGCCGCAGGTGCGGTTCGACGGCCCGCCCGGTGACCTTGCGGTGGCACATGAAGGAGAGCACCAGCGCCGGCATCAGCGCGATCCCGACCCCGGCGGCGACGAGCGACTGCACCGCGAGGTTGTCGTCGGTGGAGAACACGATGTCCGGTGCGAAGCCCTCCTCGGCGCAGACGTGCAGCAGGTTGGCCCGGCAGCGCGGACAGCCGGCGATCCAGCGCTCGCCGTCGAGGTCGGCCAGCCGTACGGCGTGCCGGCGGCCGAGCGGGTGCCCGACCGGCAGCAGCACGGTGAGCAGGTCCTCCATCAGCGGGATCTCGTCCAGCCCGTCCGGCACCTCGGTGGCCCCGCCCGGGTAGCGGAAGGCCAGTGCGATGTCGCACTCCCCGCGCAGCAGCCGCTGGACGGAGTCCGGCGGCTCGGCCTCCAGCAGCTCGACCCGCACGCCGGGGTGCTCGGCCAGCAGCCGGGCCATCGTCTCGGGTATCAGGGTGGCGTTGGCGCTGGGGAAGGCGCAGACCCGTACCCGGCCGGCGCGCAGCCGGGCCAGCGCGGCGAGCTGCTGCTGGGCGGCGGACATGCTGCCGAGGATCAGCTCGGCGTGCCGGGAGAGCGCTTCGCCCGCCTCGGTGAGCCGCAGTCCGCGTCCGGCACGGGTGAACAGCGGGACGCCGACCGCGCGTTCGAGTGCCTTCATCTGCTGGGTGATGGCGGGCTGGGTATAGCCGAGCTCACGGGCGGCGGCCGAGTACGAGCCGGCCCGGACCACCTCGTGGAACGTCCTGATGTGCCGCGAATCGAACACCGGCTCCATGATCCCTCCTACCCGACCCACCGACTCCGGTCAGCGCCCCGCGGGCACCCTTCGGCGTCCGAGAATCATAAGAGGAATTTGGAGGTACCGGCCCCGACCCCACCCGCACCTTTGATTCAGCCCCGAACCAGGCTGCTCACTGCTGCGCCGACGGCGGCAGCCCCATCGACACCCCGGCCTTCACCACCGGCGCCCCGCCGCGCATGCTCGGACTGCGCCGGCTGCGCCGCTCCACGAAGCGGGCGAGCCAGGAGAGCAGCAGACACATGCCGATGTAGATCGGCGCGATCACCATCACCACCGGGATGAACGGCAGGTCGTAGTCCAGGTTGGTGGCGATCAGCTTGCCCGCGTGCAGGAACTCCTCGTAGGTGATCAGGAAGCCCAGCGAGGTGTCCTTCAGCGCGACCACCAGCTGGCTGATGATGGCCGGCAGCATCGCCCGGACGGCCTGCGGCACCAGCACGTAGGTCATCACCTGGGTCTTGCGCATCCCCAGCGCGAACGCCGCCTCCCGCTGCCCCCTGGGCACCGCGAGCACACCGGCCCGGAACACCTCGGCCAGCACCGAGCCGTTGTAGAGCACGAGCCCGGAGACCAGTGCCCAGAGCGGCTGCACCTTGAGCGCGACGAAGACGAAGAAGATCATCACCAGCACCGGCATCGCCCGGAAGAACTCCACCACCAGCGTGGCGAACCAGCGCACCACGCGGTGGTCGGAGAGCCTCCCGGCGGCGAGCAGCGCGCCGAAGGGCAGCGCGAACAGCACCGTCCAGCCGAAGGCCTTCAGGGTGTTGCCGAGCCCGCGCAGCAGCAGGTCCTGCACGCCCCGGTACTCGAAGGGCTGCCACTTGGCGGACGTGAACTGGTGGGTGTGGAACAGCATGTAGACCACCCAGCCGATCACCGCCGCGATCAGCAGCAGCGCGATCCCGCCGTACAGCCGGTGCCGGGCGAGCGCCTTCGGTCCCGGGACGTCGTACAGCGCGGAGGATTCGACCGTCATCGGGACACCGCCACTCGTCGTTCCAGCAGGTTGAAGACGGCGCTGACGGCCAGGGTGATGATCAGGTAGCCGACGGCGATCCAGACGAAGGTCCAGATGATGCTGTAACCCAGTTCGTTGATGGTCCGGTAGGTGCCCAGCAGTTCGGTGACGCTGAACGAACCGGCGATCGCGGTGTTCTTCGCCAGCGCGATCATCACACTGCCGATCGGCGCCACCACCGAGCGGTACGCCTGCGGCAGCACCACCAGGCTCATCGTCTGCCCGAAGCTCATGCCGAGGCTGCGGGCCGCCTCACCCTGCCCGGTCGGCACCGTGTTGATGCCCGAGCGCATCGACTCGCAGACGAAGGCCGAGGTGTAGCAGCCGAGCGCAAGCACCGCGAAGGTGTAGAAGGGCATCGTGATGTCGAACCGGGGCAGACCCAGCACCACGATGAAGAACAGCAGGGTCAGCGGCGTGTTGCGCAGCAGCGTCACCCACAGCGTGCCGAACACCCGCAGCGGCTTGACCGGCGAGACCCGGAAGCCCGCGATCAGCACGCCCAGCACCAGCGCCAGCACGGCGCTCACCACGAACAGCGAGAGCGTGCCGAGGAACCCGTCCCAGTAGGTCGACCAGTTGTCGGTCAGCGTTTTCACGGCGCGGCCCTCTCAGTACCGGTCGATCTGCGGCGGGGTCGGCGCCGGCTCCCCGGAGAGGCCGAGCGTCGCCTCGAAGGCCCTCTGCCAGTCGCCGTTCCGCATGTGGTGCTCCAGCGCGTCGTTGATCGCGCCGCGCAGCACGGTGTCGTTCTTCGGCACCCCGATCCCGTACGGCTCGGTCGAGAACAGCGGGCCGACCACCTTGAGCTCGTCCGGCACCTTGGCCGCGTAGCCGAGCAGGATCGCGTTGTCCGTGGTCACCGCGTCGACCTGGTTGGTGATCAGGTTGTCCACGCAGGCCGAGTAGGTGTCGTAGCCGATCAGCCTGGCCTTGGGGAACTTCGTCTGGATGCGCTGGTACGGCGTCGAGCCGGCCGCCGAGCAGACCTTCTTGCCGTCCAGGTCCTCCGGGCCGTGGATGGTGGTGTTGTTCTTGCGCACCAGCAGCGACTGCCCGGCGATGAAGTACGGGCCGGAGAAACCGACCAGCTTCTTCCGGTTGTCGTTGATGGTGTAGGTGCCGACGTAGTAGTCCACCTGGCCGTTCTGCAGCGCGGTCTCGCGGTTGGCCGAGGCGATGGTCTTGAACTGGATCCGGTCCGGCGGGAAGCCCAGCGAGGCGCCGACCATCTTGGCGATCTCGATGTCGAAGCCGGAGTACACCCCGGTGGCCGGGTTCTTCTGCCCCAGGTACGGCTGGTCCTCCTTGGCGCCGACCACCAGGTGGCCCCGGCTGCGGGCGGCGTCCAGGGTCGGGGAACCGGTGATCGCGGAGGCGTCCTGCACCTGGTAGCTGGGCAGGGCGCTGGGCTGCGGGCCCTTGGGCGGCGGGGTGCCAGGCTTGCCGCAGCCCGCCGCCAGCGCGGTGAGCAGCAGGACGGCGGCGAGCACGCGCCCGCCCGCCCGCGCCCGCGCCGCCGGCCTCCTCGCGGGCCCCGGCACGGGCGTCGTCTGACGGTTCACGGCGCCGCCTCAGTGCTTCAGGATCTTGGACAGGAAGTCCCGGGCGCGCTCGCTCTCGGGGGCGCCGAAGAAGTCCTCCGGGGCTCGGTCCTCGAGGATCCGGCCGTCGGCCATGAACACCACCCGGTTGGCGGAGGCCCGGGCGAAGCCCATCTCGTGGGTGACCACGACCATCGTCATGCCCTCGCTCGCGAGCTGGCGCATGACGTCCAGCACCTCGTTGATCATCTCGGGGTCGAGTGCCGAGGTGGGCTCGTCGAACAGCAGCGCCTTGGGATCCATCGCCAGCGCGCGGGCGATCGCGACCCGCTGCTGCTGCCCGCCGGACAGCTGGGCCGGGTACTTGTCGGCGTGCGCGGCGAGGTCCACCCGCTCCAGTAACGCCCGGGACTTGGCCTCCGCCTCCGCCTTGGACCGGCCGCGGACCTTGATCTGGGCGAGCGAGACGTTCTGCAGCACGGTCCTGTGCCCGAACAGGTTGAAGGACTGGAACACCATGCCGACCTCGGCGCGCAGCCTGGCGAGGCCCCTGCCCTCCGCGGGCAGTGGCTGGCCGTCGATCAGGATGGTGCCGTTCTCGATCGGCTCCAGCCGGTTGATCGCCCGGCAGAGCGTGGACTTGCCGGAGCCGGACGGGCCGATGACCACGACGACCTCGCCGCGCCCCACCGTCAGTTCGATGTCCTGCAGCACGTGCAGGTCCCCGAAGTGCTTGTTGACCCCGCGCAGCTCGATCAGTGGGGTGAAGCCGGAGGAACCGGCCGGGGCCGGCCCGGGAGCTGCGGTCACTTGTTGCGCCGTCCCTTGAGCAGCCAGCCCAGGGCGACGCCCGCGATCAGGGTGGCCAGCAGCGCGATCCAGAGCGGCGCGGTGACGGTGAAGACCCAGAACTGGATCTTGACCTTGTCGAGGTTGGCGAACAGGAACCACACGGCGAGGACGACGATGACGCCGATCCCGATGTAGCGCGTGGGAATTCCGCCGATCTCACCGCGCGAGGATCGGGACGAGCTGTCTGAAATCTTGGTCACCGGAGCAGTCTGCGGGCCGGAGCACCGATTTGCCCGGCTACGCGCCCTTACGGGCCAGGGAGTAACCCGTACGGGTCAATCCGACCCGTACGGGTTTGACAACACTCCGACCCGCCGATCAAGATCACCTGTCCGACCGGCCGCGACCTCTCGTCCCGCCCACTACCGCTCGTCCCGCCAGGACCGCCAGAGCGCCGCGTACGGTCCGCCGGCCGCGACCAGCTCCGGGTGGCTGCCGTACTCGCTGATCCGCCCGCCCTCGACCACGGCGATCACGTCCGCGTCGTGCGCGGTGTGCAGCCGGTGGGCGATCGCGATGACCGTCCGGCCCTCCAGCACCCTGGAGAGCGAGCGCTCCAGGTGGCGCGCGGCCCTCGGGTCGAGCAGCGAGGTGGCCTCGTCCAGCACCAGGGTGTGCGGATCGGCCAGCACCAGCCGGGCCAGCGCCAGTTGCTGGGCCTGCGGCGGGGTGAGCGAGGTGCCGCCGGAGCCGACCTCGGTGTCCAGGCCCTCCGACAGCGCGTCCACCCAGCCCCCGGCGTCCACCGCGTCCAGCGCGGACCGCAGCTCGGTGTCGTCCGCGTCGGGTGCGGCCAGCCGCAGGTTGTCCCGCAGGGTGCCGACGAAGACGTGGTGCTCCTGGTTCACCAGGGCGACCTCCGCACGCACCCGCTCGGCCGGCATCCGCGCCAGCGCCGCCCCGCCGAGGGTCACGCTGCCGCGGCCTGGCGCGTAGATCCCGGCCAGCAGCCGGCCGAGGGTGGACTTGCCCGCCCCGGACGGTCCGACCAGCGCGACCCGGCTGCCCGGGGCGACGTCCAGGCTGATCCCGTGCAGGACGTCGGCTCCCTCGCGGTAGCCGAACCGGACGTCCTTCGCCTCCACCCGGCGACCGTCGGGCCGGACGGACTCGTCCCCCTCGTGCTCCGGCACCTCGCGCACGCCGACCAGCCGGGCCAGCGAGGCCTGGCCGATCTGGAGCTCGTCGTACCAGCGCAGGATCAGGTCCACCGGGCCGGTCAGCATCTGCGCGTAGAGCACGCCGGTGGTCAACTGGCCCACGGTGATCCAGCCTCGGATGGCGAACAGCCCGCCGAGCACCATGGTGGCGAGCACCGCCGAGGTGTAGACCGCGTCGATGGTCGGGAACCAGACCGAGCGCAGCCACAGCGTGTAGCGCTCCCACGCCAGCCACTCGCGCAGCTTGCGGTCGGTCAGCCGGACCCGCTGGTCCCCCAGCCGCAGCGCCTCGACCGTCCGCCCGGCGTCCACCGTCTCGGCCAGCACGTTGCTCACCGCCGCGTACCCGGCCGACTCGCTGCGGTAGGACTGCGGCGCACGCCGGAAGTACCAGCGCGAGCTGACCAGCAGCAGCGGCAGCCCGACCAGCGAGGTCAGCGCGAGCAGCGGCGAGGTGACCAGCAGTGCGCCGAACACCAGCAGCAACGACACCAAGGCGACGGCGAGTTCGGGAACCGCCTCGCGCACCGACTTGTCGAGCCGGTCGACGTCGGTGGTGCCCCGCGAGACCAGGTCCCCGGTGCCGGCCCGCTCCAGCACTCCCGTCGGCAGGGCCACCGAGCGGACCAGGAAGTCCTCGCGCAGGTCGGCCAGCACCCGCTCACCGAGCACCGCGCCGCGCATCCGCGACCATCCGGTGAACGCGGCCTGTGCCACCAGCGCCAGCAGGTACCAGGCGACCGCCACCGTGACGGTGGACCCGACGGTGCCGGTGGCCGGCGACTCGACCAGCCTGCCGAGCACCCAGGGCCCGACCAGCCCCGCCACCGTGGCGACCGAGTGCAGCCCCACCACCGTGGAGAACCCGGCGCGATGCCGCCGCGCGAGCAGCATCAGATAGCCGCGCACGGCGGCCGGGGAGCCGACCGGCAGGGTGGCGGCCGGCCCCTGCTCCTCGTGGACGGGGGGCTTCATGACGTACTCCTCGCTTGCTGCCTGGAAGGGAAGTCGACGACGGTCCTCATACGGCCCCACCCACCGGCTGAACCGCCTCCTCCTCGCGGGTGACCACGACCCGGTAGGCCGGCTCGCTGCGCATCAGCTCGCGGTGCCGCCCGGCCGCCGCGACCCGGCCCTCGTGCAGCAGCACCACCCGGTCCGCCTGGTCGAGCAGCAGCGGGCTGGTCGCGAAGACCACGGTGGTGCGGCCGGCCCGGACGCCCCGCAAGCCGGTGGCGATCATCGACTCGGTGTGCGCGTCCACCGCACTGGTGGGCTCGTCGAGCACCAGCACCGGCGGGTCCGCCAGCAGCGCTCGGGCCAGGGCGAGCCGCTGGCGCTGGCCGCCGGAGAGCGAGCGCCCGCGCTCGGTGATCCGGGCGAGCATCGGGTCTCCCCCGCACTCCGGGGAGCCCTCCACCAGGGCCGCCAGCACGTCCTCGGACCTGGCCGCCGCCAAGGCCTCGGCGGCCGGGACCCGCCCCGAGGACGGGATGTCGAACAGCTCGGCCAACGTGCCGGAGAGCAGCACCGGCTCCTTGTCGTGGACCAGCACCGCCGCCCTGGCCTCGGCCAGCGGCACCGCGTCCAGGTCCGTGCCGCCGAGCCGCACGGAGACCCGGGCCCGTTCGCCCTCGGCCCGCGGGACGTGGCCACCGAGCCGCTCGGCCAGCGTCCCGGCGAAGTCCGGGTCACCGCAGACCACCGCGGTCAGCTCTCCCGCCCGCGCGGTCAGGCCGCTCTCCCGGTCGTACAGGTCGGCCTTCTCCGGCCTGGCCGGCGTGACCCGCCCGGCCGACCCGGTCGGCGGGACCGGCTGGGCCTCGGCCGCTCCACCGGTCCGGTCGAGCGAGAGCACCCGGACCGTCCGCCCCGCGGAGACCCGGGCGACGCTCCAGGCGTGCGCGGCCTCGCCCAGGATCCGCAGCGGCGCGGCCAGGAACGCCGTCGCGCCGTACACGGCGATCAGGGTACCGACGGCCAGCTCGCCGGAGGCCACCAAACGGGCGCCGTACCAGGTGACGCCGACCACGAACAGGCCGGGCAGCAACACCTGCTGCGCCTGCATCAGCGACCAGATCCGGGCCGAACGGACCGCCGCCACCCGGACCTTCTGGGAAGCGGCCCGGTACCGGTCCAGGAACAGCTCCTCGCCGCCGATGCCGCGCAGCACCCGCAGCCCCGCGACCGTGTCGGCCGCCAGCTCGGTGGCCTTGCCCCCGAGGGCCCGCTGCTCCTCGTAGCGCCGCTCGAACGGCCCGATCAGCGGCCAGACGGAGGCCGCCAGCACCGGAACACCGAGCAGCACCCCGGCTCCGAGCACCGGATCGACCACCAGCACCGCGACGCTGACGGCCAGCCAGACGGCCACCGCGGACCTCACCCGGGCGACCAGCTCGACGTACCAGCCGATCCGCTCGACGTCCCCGCTGCCCACCGCGACGACCTCGCCGGTGGCGATCCGGCGGGACAGCCCGGCCCCGAGATCCGAGGCCTGACGTGCCACCAACTGCCGCACGTGGGTGGCCGCGTGGATCCAGTTCCAGACCGCCTGACGGTGCGCCAGCACGGCGCCGAGCGCGGCGCCCGCGCCCAGCAGCAGGAGGAGGGCGCCGGCTCGCCAGATTCCGCCGGAATCACCGTCCACCGCGGCCTGCACACCGAACCCGAGCGGCACCGGCAGGGCGGCCTGACACCCCATCTCGATCAGCGTCCAGCAGGTGGCGAGCAGTTGCCCGCGGCGCTGGCTGCGCTGCAACCACCGCAGGAAGGCGAGGGGCGAGGAGAGGTCGGGACTGCCGGGATCGGCCAGCGGCAGGGGGGTGAGCAGCATGACACTCCGATACGAGCGGTGCGAGGGTGCGAGGGCGCGGGAGCACGAGGAAGCAGGGTGCCGGGGCACACGGCGTGCGTGACGGCCAGGCGACGCAGCGGCCCGCCGGCGCGGCAGCACGGCGACGTCGACGACGCGTCCGGCGGAGACACCGGACGGAAACGGGATGGGCACGAAAGGCCGGGAAGTCAGGAGGTCATGGCCGCGAGCCTGCCAAGCCCCGCGCGATCCGCGCAACGGGTTTTCCGCCGCGGCCGCCCGGCACCCCCGCACTCCCCCACCCGTCAGGACCCGCACGCCCCCCGCGCGCCGGCTCCGCACGCCCTGCGCACACCCCCCTCACACTCCCGCGCCCGGGCTCCCACCAGGGCATTCTCCGTCCCTCCTTCGTCCGGTAGCCGCCCCGGGCAAACCCCCGCAAAGCTTCACCCAAGATTCGCCCGTTCGGCGGGAACAATCACACCCGGGCACCAGTTGCCCCCACTGGAACAACTGGACGACCAGGAGGGCACCCCTTCCCGTGAGCATCATCCCCACCGTCACCCTCAACGACGGCGCGCAGATCCCGCAGCTCGGCTTCGGCGTGTGGCAGGTCCCGGACGCCGAGGCCACCCCCGCCGTCCGCGCCGCGATCGAGGCGGGCTACCGCTCGATCGACACCGCCGCGATCTACGAGAACGAGACCGGCACCGGCGCGGCGATCACCGAGGCACTGGCGGGCGGCGTGGCCCGCGAGGACCTCTACGTCACCACCAAGCTGTGGAACTCGGGCACCCGCGACTGGTCCGGCGAGCAGGGCCGCGACGCGGTGCTGCGCGAGTTCGACGCCTCGCTGGCCAAGCTCGGCCTCGACTACATCGACCTGTACCTGATCCACTGGCCGCGCCCGATGCACGGCAGCTACCCGAACGTGTGGAAGGCCTTCGAGCAGCTGAAGGCGGACGGCCGGGTCAAGTCGATCGGCGTCTCCAACTTCGGCACCGAGCAGCTGACCCGCCTGCTGGACGAGGCCTCCGTCGCCCCGGCCCTGAACCAGGTGGAGCTGCACCCGTACTTCCCCCAGACGGAGCTGCGCGCCTTCCACGCGGAGCACGGCATCGCCACCGAGGCGTGGAGCCCGCTGGGCCAGGGCAAGGACCTGCTCGCCGAGCCCGCACTGGTGAAGGTCGCCGAGAAGCACGGCCGTACGGTCGCCCAGGTGGTGCTGCGCTGGCACCTCCAGAGCGGTGTGATCGCCATCCCGAAGTCGGTCACCCCGTCCCGGATCCGCGAGAACCTGGACGTCACCGGCTTCGAGCTGGACGCCGAGGACCTCGCGGCGATCGCCGCCGTGGCCACCGGCAAGCGGATCGGTCCGGACCCGCAGGAGTTCGACTGGAACTGACACCAGGTCCGGGGGCCCGGCCCCCGGGCCCTCCGCCGGTCTGACGTCCGGTCATGCGAAGACCGCCCGCACCCTCTTCCGGAGCGGGCGGCCTTTGGCGTACCCCGATCCGCCGGAGCCGACGGCCGTGGGACCCCGGTGTTTTGGCGAATCGTTTTGGCTACTGCGGCGAAAGTTTGACCTAGAGCCTGGCCGCCTTCGCGATGAGCGCGAGTGCAGCCTCGTGCTCCTCCACTTCCAGCGGTGCCAGCAGCAGTCGCTGGACCTCGGCCACCCCAGCGGCCGAGCGGTGCAGCAGGTCCTGTCCCGCCGGTGAGAGCGAGAGCAGGTTGCGCCGTCCGTCCGAGGGGTCGCGCCGGCGCTGCACCAGACCACGGCGCACCAGCCGGCTCACCATCTCGGCCATCGTGGCCTTGTCCAGCGAGGCCAGCTCGCCGACCGTGCGCTGGTCGGCGCCCGGTTCCAGCTCCAGCGCGTCCAGCACCGCGTACTGCGGAGCCGTCAGCTCGGCGCCCACGTGCTCCGACCAGAGCTTGGTGTGCACCTGCTGGCTCACCCTGATCAGGTAGCCGATCGCCCGCTGGGCGTCCAAGATCGGCCGCGCGTCGGTGATGACGGCGACCGCCGCGGGTTCCAGCCTGGCTATCTTGGCCATCACCCGGACGATCTCGACCTGCTCCTCCGCCACGAGCGGTTCGAACAGGACGCGCTGCACGCGGACCACACCACCGGTGGCCTCGCGCACCGCCTGGGCGCCGCTCTGCGAGAGCGCCAGCAGCTTGCGCCGGCCGTCGGCCGGGTCTCGCCTGCGCAGCACCAGGCCGCGGCGGACGAGCCGCGCGACCATCTCCGCCATCGTGGCCTTGTCCAGCGAGGCGCGCTCGCCCACCGTCCGCTGGTCCGCACCCGGTTCGAGGGCCAGGACCAGCAGCACGGCGAACTGCGGAGCCGTGAGATCGGCTCCGACGTGTTCGGACCACAAGCGGGTGTGAACCTGCTGTGCCACGCGAATGAGGTGTCCGGGCGACTGCTGCAGTCGCGCAGACACGCGGGTTGTCGGGATCTCCCCCAGCACCATGTATCCGTCCCGATGTCACACCCGGTGTGTGTGGGACACCCGGGTGGGGCAGTAACGGCGAGTGGGCGTCCAGCTATGAGGGAGGGCGCTCCAGCCGTGCAGCCGGTGGCTGCTGGCGGACACTATACAAACGGCGGGCCCTTGCTGGCAGGCAGGGGCGGATAGTAGACGCAGGTTCGGCAACATTGGCATATTTACGAGCTGCGAAGGCCTTGCAGTAACCCGTTCTCAGCAGAAAGCCGACCGGTCGGTCCTTACCCACCGTCACCTGCGTCTCTCGTCCCTGGCCGCCCTCCCTACCCGCCGGTAGGGTGTGGCCACCCTCACCGGGGGTTCTCCCCGGAAGGCAATCCAGAGAGAGACGAGAGCGAGCATGACCGAGCAGAGCACCGCCCCCCGGGTCGCCGTCGTCACCGGCGCGGCCCGCGGCCTGGGCGCCGCCACCGCCGCCCGACTGGCCGCCGACGGCTACGCGGTCGCCGTCCTGGACCTGGACGAGGCGGCCGGCCAGGAGACCGTCGACCGGATCACCGCCGCCGGCGGCCGGGCCCTGGCGGTCGGCGCCGACGTCTCGGACGCCGAGCAGGTCCAGACCGCCGTCGACCGCGTGGCCGCCGAACTCGGCGCCCCGGTCGTGCTGGTCAACAACGCGGGCGTGCTCCGCGACAACCTGCTCTTCAAGATGTCGGAGTCCGACTGGGACACGGTCATGAACGTTCACCTCCGCGGCGCGTTCCTGATGACCCGCGCGGTGCAGAAGCACATGGTCGACGCCGGTTTCGGCCGCATCGTCAACCTGTCCTCCTCCTCGGCCCAGGGCAACCGCGGCCAGGCCAACTACTCGGCCGCCAAGGCCGGTCTCCAAGGCTTCACCAAGACTTTGGCCATCGAGCTGGGCAAGTTCGGGATCACCGCCAACGCGGTCGCCCCCGGCTTCATCGCGACCGACATGACGGCCGCCACCGCGGCCCGGGTCGGCATGGACTTCGAAGACTTCAAGCGGGCCGCGGCCTCTCAGATCCCGGTCCAGCGGGTCGGTCGGCCTGAGGACGTCGCCCACACCATCTCGTTCCTCGCGAGCGAGGGCGCAGGCTTCGTCTCCGGCCAGGTGATCTACGTCGCGGGCGGCCCCCTCGACTGAGCACGGAACCTACACAGGGTTACCACGGAGTGGGAAGCCGGTCGCACCGGCCTCCCACTCCGTTTCCTTTACCGGGGCTTTTGCAGAATCATTCGACCACCACACTGACATTCGATACCGGAATAGGGGAAATCACCCAGCGGACCGTCCGGGGTCGACCCGATTGTCGATTTCCCGGGAAAATGACAATTACCACCGGAATAGCCCTGTCCGGATGGGTAAGGTCACCCCGTGCAATCCAGAAGTACCCCCGTTCCCTTTCCGCGCCAGGGGCCGGAGCGCCGCACCGCCCAGACCGGCAGCCGGGTGCGCCCCGCACCCCCCGGCACCCTCACCCCGATCGGCCCCGACCACCGCGAACCCGGCTGGCCCCCGATGAGCCGACGGCAGACGGCCCTGCTCGCCGTCACCCTCGGCGGGTACCTGCTCGTCCTGGCCGGAGTCCTGCTGAACACCGCCCTGGTCGACCTCGACTGGTCGGTCCGCCTGCTGCGCCCCTACGAGCGGTGGCCCCGGCTGGAGCCGCTGCTCGACACCTGGGTGGTCGCCGGACAGCGCGGCCCGTCGGCGATCGCGGCCTTCGCCTGGCTCGGCTGGCGGGCCCACAGGATCGGCAGACTGCGCCCGCTGCTGGTCATGGGCATCGCACTGCTGTTGCTCAACGTCACCGTCGGCGCGGTCAAGATCGTCACCGGCCGGCTCGGCCCGCACTACGCCCAGTACGTCGGCTCGCCCGAGCTGTTCTCCGGCGGCACCATCTTCCCCTCCGGCCACACCGCCAACGCGGTGGTCACCTGGGGCGTGCTCGCCTACCTGGCCGTCCGCTGGCGGCGCACCGGCGCGCTGATCGCCGCCGCCACCGCCTGCTCGATCGGCCTGACCACGGTCTACCTGGGCACCCACTGGGTCACCGACGTGCTGGCCGGCTGGGCCGCAGGACTGCTCGTCCTGCTCTCCCTGCCGCTGCTGGAACCCCTGGTCGCCGCGGCCGAACGGCGCCTTCACCGGCACTTCGTCCACCGCCACCCGCCGTACCGGTCCCGGGCCGCACGGGTACCCGCGCAGCGCGACACGAGCCCCGCGGCTACCCCTCCCAGCTGCGCTCGACCACACCGTTGCGCACCGCGAGGTTGAGCCGTCCCTGCCGGTACTCCATGGTCATCAGCTCCCCCGGCTCCAGCACCCGGACCGAGGCCCAGCCGTGCCGCCGGGCCAGCTCCCTGGCCCGCTCGATCCGCAGCCCCGCGTAGCCCTCGGCGTCCTCGCCGGCCGCACCCGACCCCGCCGAACCCCTCGCGTCCGGACCCGACATCGCGCCTCCCCCGGCTCTCGTCCTCGGACGTACGCTGGAATCGTAGCCCGACCCGCGCGGTCCGGAGGTGAACGGCATGCGCACCACCACCCCGCGACGGTGGCGCAGCGGCACCGAGCCCGCCACCGCCCGCAGCGCCCTCAGGCTCCGCTACCTGCTCTCGCTCACCTTCACCCCGCTGTTCGCGCTGGCCACGGTGGGCTTCGCCGTCTGGGCTGCCGCCGCTCCCGCCCACGGCGCACCCGGCCGGGGCACCCTCACCGGCTTCGCGGTGGCCTGCGGCCTGCTCACCCTGTTCGCCGCCGTCGACCTGGTGGTGGTCATCCGGCGCCGCCGGACCGAACTCTGACGCGGTGTCTCCCACGGAGTGGGAAGCCGGGCCGGCTTCCCACTCCACGCCGACCGCGTCCCCGGCCTCAGCGGTTTCCGACCGCCTGCTTGACCAGCGTCCGCCCGAAGTCCCACATCAGGCCGCTCCCCCGGTGGGCCTCGTCCATGATCCCGGTGAAGGCGTCCACGAACCGGTCCACGTCGCGCTCGGTGATGATCAGCGGTGGAATCAGCTTGATCACTTCCAGGTGGTCTCCGGACACCTGGGTCAGGATCCGGTGCCGTTGCAGCAGCGGCACCACGACCATCTGCGCGAAGAGCCCCTTGCGCGCCGCCTGGAGCGCGGCCCAACCGGTGCGCAGCTTGAGCGACTTGGGCCGGCCGAACTCGATCCCGATCATCAGTCCGCGCCCGCGCACCTCGGCGAGCAGTTCGTACCTGTCGACCAGCGCGGCCAGCCGCTCGCGGAGGTGATCGCCCACCTTGCGCGCGTTCTCCACCACCTGCTCGTCGTGCATCACCTCCAGGGTCGCCAGCCCGGCCGCCATGGCCTGGGCGTTGGACCCGAAGCTGGCCGAGTGCACCAGCACCCGGTCCATCGAGGAGTACACCTTCTCGAAGATCCAGCTCTTGCCGAGCGTGGCCCCGACCGGCACGTACCCGCCGGACAGCGCCTTGGCCGCACAGACCAGGTCGGGCAGCACTCCGTCCTCGTGCTGGTAGGCGAAGAACTCGCCGGTGCGGCCGAGACCGGTCTGCACCTCGTCGCAGATCAGCAGCGCCCGGTGCTCGTGCAGCAGGGCCTGGGCGGCGCGCAGCCAGCCGGGCGGCGGCGCCTGGACGCCCTTGCCCTGGATCGGCTCGACGATCAGCCCGGCGACGTCGCCGCGCTTCAACTCCTTGGCCAGCGCGCCGATGTCGCCGAGCGGGATGGCGGTGTCCGGCAGCAGCGGGTCGAAGCCCTTGCGGAAGCCGCTCTCCCCGTTGACCGAGAGCGAGCCGGTGGTCAGGCCGTGGAAGGCGTGGTCGGCGTAGAGGATCCGCCGGCGCCCGGTGGCGTACCGGGCGAACTTCAGCGCGGTCTCCACCGCCTCGGTGCCGCTGTTGCCGAAGAACACCCGGTCCAGCCCGGGGGTGCGGGAGAGCAGCCGCTCGGCCAGCAGCCCGGGCAGCGGCGAACAGTCGAAGCGGACCAGGTCCGGCAGGTCGAGGTCCATCACCTGCCGGACCGCCGAGCGCACCACCGGGTGGTGGCGGCCGAGCGCGAAGATCCCGAAGCCGGCCAGCATGTCGAGGTACTCGTTGCCCTCGGCGTCGTAGAAGTACTGGCCCCGGGCGCGCTCGTAGTACTTGTCGAAGCCGATCGTGTGCAGCATCCGCGGCAGCTGCGGGTTGAGGTAGCGACTGTGCAACTCGTAGCGCTCGCCGCCTCGTTCGGCGATCAGCGCGGCGAGGTCGAAGGCGGGGCGGTCTGGGTCAGCCGGCATGGCGCGGGTTCGCTCCTCGGGTCGGTAGCAGGTTCTTGGCGACGACGGCGGTCTGCGCGGCGACCCCGGTCCCGGTCAGCCCGGCCTCCTCCAGGATCTCCCCGCGCGAGGCGTGGCCGAGGAACTCCTGCGGCAGGCCGAGCACCCGCACCGGCACGTCCACGTCGGCGTCGCGCAGCGCCTGGGCGACGGCCGAACCGACGCCTCCGGTACGGCCGTTGTCCTCGACGGTGACCACCAGCCGGTGAGCGGCGGCCAGTTCGGACAGCACCGGGTCGACCGGCTTGACCCAGCGCGGGTCGACCACAGTCGCGGTGAAGCCCTCGGCGAGCAGCAGCCGGGCCGCGTCCAGACAGGCGGAGGCGGTGGTACCGACCGCGACCAGCAGGATCTCCGGTTCCCGCCCGGTGCGCAGCAGCACGTCCACCCCGCCGATCCGCTCGACGGCCGGCACCGCGGGCCCGACGTTGCCCTTCGGGAAGCGCACGACGGTCGGCGCGTCCCCGACCTCGACGGCCTCCCGCAGCTGGGCCCGCAGCTGCTCGGCGTCGCGCGGCGCGGCGAGCCGCAGGCCTGGCACGACCTGGAGGATCGACATGTCCCACATGCCGTTGTGCGAGGCCCCGTCCGGCCCGGTCACCCCGGAGCGGTCGAGCACGAAGGTGACGCCCAGCCGGTGCAGGGCGACGTCCATCAGCACCTGGTCGAAGGCCCGGTTGAGGAAGGTCGCGTACACCGCGACCACCGGGTGCAGCCCGGCGGTGGCCAGGCCCGCCGCGCTGGTGACGGCGTGCTGCTCGGCGATGCCGACGTCGAAGGTGCGGTCCGGGAAGGCCTTGGCGAACGGGGCCAGGCCCACCGGCTGGAGCATCGCCGCGGTGATCGCCACCAGGTCGGGCCGCTCGGCCCCGAGCGTGACCAGCTCGTCCCCGAACACCGACGTCCAGGAGACCCCGCCGCTGGGCGAGATCGGCAGACAGGTGTACGGGTCGATCGGGTTGACGGCGTGGAAGCGGTCGGCCTCGTCCTGCTCGGCCGGGCGGTAGCCGCGCCCCTTGACGGTGAGGCAGTGCACGATCACCGGACCGCCGAAGTTGCGGGCCTGGCGAAGGGCCTGCTCGACCGCGCCCAGGTCGTGGCCGTCGATCGGCCCGAGGTACTTGAGGCCGAGGTCCTCGAACATGCCCTGCGGGGCGAAGGCGTCCTTGAACCCCTTCTTGGCGCCGTGCAGCGCGTCGAAGATCGGCTGGCCGACCAGCGGGGTCCGCTGCAGGGCCTCCTTGCCGAGCGCGAGGAAGCGCTCGTAGCCCTGGGTGGTGCGCAGGGTGGCCAGGTGGTTGGCGAGGCCGCCGACGGTCCTGGCGTAGGAGCGCTCGTTGTCGTTGACGACGATGACCAGCGGCCGGTCGCGGGCCTCGGCGATGTTGTTGAGCGCCTCCCAGGCGAGCCCGCCGGTGAGCGCGCCGTCGCCGATCACCGCGACGGTGTGCCGGTCGTGCTGGCCGAGCAGCCGGGCGGCCTTGGCCAGGCCGTCGGCGTAGGAGAGCGCGGTGGAGGCGTGCGAGTTCTCCACCAGGTCGTGTTCGGACTCGCCCCGCGAGGGGTACCCGGAAAGGCCGCCGCGCATCCGCAGCCGGGTGAAGTCCTGCCGGCCGGTGAGCAGTTTGTGGACGTAGCTCTGGTGGCCGGTGTCGAAGACGATCCGGTCGTACGGCGAGTCGAAGACCCGGTGCAGCGCGATGGTCAGCTCCACCACGCCGAGGTTGGGCCCGAGGTGGCCGCCGGTGCGGGTGACGGCGTCGATCAGGAAGTCGCGGATCTCGTCGGCGAGCAACGGGAGTTCGACCGCCGGGAGCTTGCGCAGCTCGGCCGGGGACGTGACGCGGGAGAGCAGTGACATGGGTACACCTCACGACTCGAAGCGGTGCGGTGATGCCTCCGCCCCGGGGGGGGGGGAGAGACGGGCTTGGTGCCCATCCCCCTCGGGGGCGGAGCCGGCCCGGGCGCGTGGGGCCCGGGCCGGGGTGCCGACCTGGAGGTCAACTCCCGTTTCAGCGGCCGCGGTTGCCGCTTACGGTCTCGGTGATCGCGCGCAGCGACTGCTGCAACGACCCCATGGTCGCGAGGACGGCGGTCGGCTCGTAGCCGCAGTGCGCCATGCAGTTCTCGCAGCGCGGGTCCCTGCCGCGGCCGTACTTGCTCCAGTCGGTCTGTTCGACCAGCTCGCGGTAGGTCGGCACGTAGCCGTCCGCCATCAGGTAGCAGGGCCGCTGCCAGCCGAACAGCGAGTAGTTGGGGATGCCCCAGGGAGTGCACTCGAAGTCGGCCTTGCCCTCCAGGAAGTCCAGGAAGAGCGGGCTGTGGTTGAGCCGCCAGCGCCGGCGGTTGCCGTCGGCGAAGGCCTTGCGGAAGAGCTCCCTGGTCTGCTCCACACCGAGGAAGTGTTCCTGGTCGGGGGCCTTCTCGTAGGCGTAGGCGGGCGAGATCATCATCTCGTCCACCTTGAGCTCGTCGTTGAGGTAGTCCAGGACGTCGATGACGGTCTGCGCGGTGTCGGTGTTGAAGAAGGTGCTGTTGGTGGTGACCCGGAAGCCGCGCCGCTTGGCCTCCTTGATCGCCGCCACCGCCTCGTCGAAGGTGCCCTCCTTGGCCACCGACTCGTCGTGCCGCTCGCGCAGGCCGTCGATGTGCACCGCGAAGGTGAAGTACGGCGAGGGCGTGAACTTGTCCATCTTCTTGCGCATCAGCAGCGCGTTGGTGCAGAGGAACACGTACTTGCGGCGCTCGACCAGCTGCCGGACGATCTCGTCGATCTGCGGGTGCATCAGCGGCTCGCCACCGGCGATCGAGACCATCGGCGCACCCGACTCCAGGACCGCGCCGACCGCCTGGGCCACGGGCATCCGCTGCTTCAGCACGCCCGCCGGGTGCTGGATCTTGCCGCAGCCCTCGCAGGCGAGGTTGCACGCGAAGAGCGGTTCCAGCTCCACGATCAGCGGGAACTTGTCCCGTCGCTTGAGCAGCTTCTGCTGCATGAGGTAGGTGCCGACCCGCAACGTCTGGCGCAACGGCATGGCCATGGCTAGCTCGCCTCCTGAGGGAGCGTCGAGGATGTGGGGTGGTTCAGGTCTGCGGAGCCCGGCGCGCGCTCCTGCCGGTACCAGTCGACCAGGGCGGGCACCGTCGCCCGCAGGGTCCGCCAGGCGCGCACCCCGGCGGGGAGGGTGCCGGGCCGCAGCAGCTCGTGCTCGGGAGTGTCCACCACCACCCGCAGGACGGCCACCGGCAGCGCGGGCCGCACCTCGCGCAGCGCGGCCAGGACGGCGGCGGCCTCCATGTCGACGGCGAGCGCGCCCTGGAGGTGCAGGGCCCGCCGTTCGATGCCGCGCACCACGTGGTCGGCGGTGTGGTGCGCCCCGGTGTGGACGCTCAGGCCGCGCGCCTTCAGCGCCCCGGTCAGCGCCTCCCCGGAGTCCAGCGGATACAGGTGGCCCTCGGCGTTGCGCACGCCGTCGGCGGCGACCACGTCGCCCGGCAGCACACCGGGGCCGAGCGCGGCGCCGAACCCGGCCACCACCACGGCGCCGTAGCCGTCGGGCGCGGAGCCGAGCAGCCGCCGCACGGCCAGCCCGGCGCGCCGCCGGCCGACCCCGGTGCGCACCAGCACCGGGGACCCTCCGGCGGAGCCGCGCCAGTCACCGCCGCGCAGGGCCCACACCTCGGGGCCCAGGGCGCAGAGCACCAGCAGGGGGGCGGTGGTCACCGCGCCGCCCCGATCTGCGGAGTGCCGTCGGTCCGGATCGTGCCCGGCTCGCCGTTGAGGTAGCGGCCGAGCGCGGTGATCGGGAAGACCAGCCGGTACAGGTGGTAGTTGATGGAGAAGTCCCACGGGAACCCGGTGCCGGTGAACTGCGGTTCGTCCCAGGTGCCCTCGGGTAGCTGGGTGCGCACCAGCCACTCCACGCCGCCTTCCACCGCCGGGTTGGCCCGGCCCCTCGGCCCCTCGCCGGCCGCGAGCAGCGCCATCAGCGCCCACGCGGTCTGCGAGGCGGTGGAGTCGCCGCGCCCGGCCCAGCGCGCCGGGTCGTCGTAGGAGCGCATGTCCTCGCCCCAGCCGCCGTCGGCGTTCTGCCGGTCCTCCAGCCAGCGCACCGCCCGGCGGATCGCCGGGTGCTCGTCCGGGACCCCGGCCGCCACCAGGGCGGGCAGCACCGAGCCGGTGCCGTAGATGTAGTTGGTGCCCCAGCGGCCGAACCAGGAGCCGTCCGCCTCCTGGTTGCGCAGCAGCCACTCGATGCCGCGCCGGGTCCTGGGGTCGCGGGAGCGGCCGGTCTCCGCGAGCATCTCCACCACGTGCGCGGTGACGTCGGCGGACGGCGGGTCGACCACCTCGCCGAAGTCGCAGAACGGCAGCTTGTTGGGCAGGGTGCTGGTGTTGTCCACGTCGAAGGCACCCCAGGCGCCGTTCTTGGACTGCATGCCGAGGTTCCACAGCACGCCCCGGTCCATCGCCGCGTCCACCTTGGCCTGGTCGGGGTGGGCGACCCTGCGCAGCGCCAGCACCACCTCGGCGGTGTCGTCGATGTCGGGGTAGGTCTCGTTCTCGAACTCGAAGGCCCAGCCGCCGGCGGGGAGCCCGGGCCGCTGGACGGCCCAGTCGCCGCGCTTGCGGATCTCCTCGCCGAGCATCCAGTCGACGGAGGAGACCAGGGCCGGGTGGTCGGCCGGCACCCCGCCGTCGACCAGCGCGATGGTGGCCAGGCAGGTGTCCCAGACGGGCGACTGGCAGGCCTCCAGCCAGCGCTTGCCGTCCTCGGTGTGCACGGTGAAGCGGTCGAAGGAGGAGAGGCCGGCCTTCATCACCGGGTGCTCCAGCTCGTAGCCCTCCAGGTGCAGGGCGATCAGCGAGTAGACGGCCGGGGGCTGGATGCCGCCCCAGCAGCCGTCGGCCTCCTGCCGTTCGACGATCCAGCGGCAGGCCTGCGCCACGGCGAGCCGGCGCAGCGGGCGGAAGGCCCGGCGGTGGTAGGCGTGCAGCGCCTTGTCGAGGCGCTCGAAGAGGCCGTCCCAGGTGTTGGCGGGGGCGAGCGGCCGGCGGGGGTACGGGTCGTCCGGGTCGGTGTGCAGCTCGGTGAGCGCGAAGGGGGCCGGACGGACCGGGCGGTGCGCCGAGACGACGGTCAGCGGGACGATGGTCTGGCGGGCCCAGCAGCCGAAGGCGTAGATGTTCAGCGGCAGCCACCTGGGCAGGAAGATGATCTCCGGCGGCATCTCGGGCAGCCGCTCCCAGGGCCACCAGCCGAACAGGGCGAGCCAGATCCGGGTGAACACCCGGGCGGCCGCGATGCCCCCTGCGGAGCGGACGTAGCGCGCGGCGGCCAGCATGTGCGGGGCGTTCGGGTCGTCTCCGGCCAGCTTGAGCGCGACGTACGCCTCGACGGTGGTGGACAGTTCGGGCGGCCCGCCGTGGAAGGTGCCCCAGGTGCCGTCCTCGCGCTGCTGGGAGCGGATCCACTCGGCGGTGGCCCTGGTCTGCTCCTCGGTGCGGATTCCCAGGAACTGGCGGAGCAGTAAGTCCTCGGCGTCCATGGTGACGTTGGTCTCCAGGTCGCCCTTCCACCAGCCTTCGGAGGACTGCAGCGAGAGCAGGTGGGTGGTGGCGCGGGCCAGGGCCTCCCGCGCGTCGGCCGGTCTGAGGTCAGCCTCACCGGCCGGCCGCAGCTGGTCGGTGTCCTCGGGCTGCCACCGCCCCGTACCCAGCAGGGCCGGGGGGCGGTCGCCCACCGCGACCGGCTCGGAATCGTACTCAGGGTCGAGCCGGCCGTCCGCGGTTGCTGTCAACGTAACGTCACCTCTCTCGTACCACCACGAATTCGGCGAGTGCGACGAAGTGCTCGCGCACCTCGTCGGTCATGGGCACCTCGTCCAGGGCGGCGAGGGCAGTCGTGTGCCGGCGGCGGGCCTCCTCCTGGGTCCAGGCACGGCCGCCGGCCTCCTCGATCAGCGCGGCCCGGGCGGCGAGCTCGGGCTCGCTCTCCTCTCCGCGTCCCTTGGGGTCGGCCAGTTGCTCGGCGAGCCGGCGCGAGGCGGCTCCGCCCTCGGCCAGTGCGGCGGCCACCGGAAGGGACTTCTTGCGCTGGCGCAGGTCCCCCCAGTGCGGCTTGCCGGTGACCTCGGTGGCACCCCAGATGCCGAGCAGGTCGTCCACCGCCTGGAAGGCCAGGCCCAGGTGGTGGCCGTAGCGCTGGAGCGCGTCGGAGACCTTGTCGTCGGCGCCGGCCAGGACCGCGCCGATCGCCGAGGCGGCGGCCAGCAGGGCCGCCGTCTTGCCGCCCTCCATCTCCAGGCACTCCGCGACGGTGACGCTGTCGCGCTGTTCGAAGGCGACGTCCATGGCCTGGCCGTCGATCAGCCGGCGGGTCGCCGTGGTGAGCAGCCGGACGGCCCGCGCGGCGTCGGTGGCGCTCGTGCCGCCGGTCACCGCGGCGTCGAGCAGCACCTCGGTGCCGAGCGTCGCCAGGGCGTCGCCGACCAGGATCGCCTGGGCCGGCCCGAAGACCGTCCAGGCGGTGGCCCGGTGCCGTCGGGTCTCGTCACCGTCCATCAGATCATCATGGAGGAGGGAGAAGTTGTGCACCAGTTCAACCGCGACCCCGCCCGGCACCCCCACCTCGGCCGCCGCGCCGGTGGCCCGGGCGGACAGCAGCGCCAGCGCCGGGCGCACGGCCTTGCCGCCGTCGCCGGTCACCGGGGTGCCGTCCCGGTCGATCCAGCCGAAGTGGTACGCGGCGACGGTGTCCATGGGTGCGGCCAAACGGGCGACGGCGGCCCGTAGCGGCGGAGTGCACAGCGTGCGGCTGCGGGCGAGCAGCTCCGGCACCGAGACCGGTTCGGCGTGCGCCGTGCCTCCGACGGCGAAGCCGGTGCGTGACTCCACGTGCGTTCCCTCTCCCTCGTGGTGCCGGACCGCACGGGGCGGCCGGGTGCCGTCGGTGCGGCTGGTGTCGAATCCTGTGGTGCCGGTGCGAGTGGCGCCGGTGCGGCCGCTCGGGTCGCTCCCGGTGGTTGCCCCGGTGCGCACGACGGTACGCCCGTCGGCTCTGGCGGGCTCTCCGGCAGCGGGGCCCGCCGTCACCTGGGCCACCTCCCGTCGCCGCGGTCCACCGGCACCCGGGTGCCGCCCACGGCGAGCGCGGCGTCGGCCGCGGCGTGGCCACTGCGCACGGCCCCTTCCATGGTCGCGGGCCAGCCGGTGGCCGTCCACGAGCCGGCCAGCAGCAGGCCGGGGACCTCGGTGCGGGCGGACGGCCGCAGCGCCCCGTTGCCCGGGGCCGGGTCGAAGGTCGCGGTGCGCTCCCGGGTGACGAAGAAGTCCAGCACCTCGGCCCCGGCCGCGGCCGGCAGCAGCCGGCCCAGCTCGGGCAGGTAGCGGCGGCGCAGCTCGGCGACCGGCAGGTCGATCTCGTCCTGCGCGTCGGACTGCGACAGCGCCAGGTACTGGGCACCCGGATGGGCCCGGCCCAACGGGGTGGCGGCCAGCCCGGAGTGCGCGGTCCGGTCGAAGACCCACTGGACCGGGGAGCCGAGCGCGGCGAAGAACGGCCGGCGCAGCACCTTGCGGTCGTAGATCACGTGCACGTTGAGGATCGGCGCGGTGCCGAAGCCCGCCAGCCGGTCCTGTCCCGGGATCGCGTTCGGCGGCAGCAGCGCGGCCGCGCTGTCCTGGGCGCCCGCCAGGACGACGGTGTCGGCGGTGAGCAGTTCCCCGCTCTCCAGCCGGACGGCGTGCTGCGGCGCGGCCGGCTTGAGCTCGGCCACCCGGGCCCGCAGCAGCACCCGGACGCCGGCCCGCTCCAGCTCGGCGAGCGCCCGGTCGTGGTGGATGGTGCCGAGCGGGACGGCGGCGACGCCGATGTCGGAGGCGCCGGGGTCGGAGAGCAGGCCGGTCTTGAACACCATCCCGGCGAGCGCCATCGACACCTGGTCAGCCCTGGCGTTCAGAGTGGCGACGCCGACCAGGTCCCACAGCGCGGCCAGGGTGGCGGCGTTCTGCCCGTTGCGGCGCAGCCACTCGCCGAAGGAGATCCCGTCCAGCGCCGGGTCGGCGAGGTCCAGGCCCTTCAGGGCGAGCGCGCCGCGGACGACCCGGGCGCGGTCGGCCGGGGCCAGGTGCGGGTAGCGGGCCAGGCTGCCGGCCAGGTGCAGCGGGACGGGCAGGCCGGCCCGGCGCAGCCGCCCGAGGGTGCGCACCGGCGCGGCCTCGGGCCCGGTGACGGAGAGTACCGGGACGTCGAGGCGGTCCTGGAGGTGGACCAGCCGGGTGGCGCCGAGGCGCTCCAGCAGGCCGCGGTAGGCGGTGCAGCAGCGCAGGTAGACGTGCTGGCCGTTGTCGACGGTCAGCTCGCCGCGCTGGAAGGAGAAGGCCAGGCCGCCCAGCCGGGGCCGGCCCTCGGCGAGGGTGACCCGGTGGCCCGCCTCGGCGAGGCGCAACGCGGTGGTGATCCCGGCCAGACCGCCGCCGACCACGACGGCGGCCGGGCGCGCGGCATCGGCTCGCCCGGTCATCGGCCCTCCCCCTCGCAGTCGGTGGACCGCCCGCAGGCGGTCGCTGAAGCCGGTACTCGTTCGGTCAACACGGAACTACCCACACGTGATTCCCCGCTGACACAGCGTGACAGAAGTGCGGTGAGAATCAAGAACGCCCCCCGGCGAGCCCGGAAAGCGCCACGTACGCCTTCTCCCAGCCCGGCAGCGAGACCCGGCCGCGCAGCACCGACTCCGGGTCGGCGGCGATCCGGCCGAGCAGCCGGTGGTAGATCCCGGCCATCGCGGCCGTGCAGGCGCGGCTGCGGCGGTCGAGCATCGGCAGCAGCCGCAAGCCCTCCTCGAAGGCGGCCTGGGCGCGGGCGGCCTCGAAGGCCACCAGGCCGGTGAAGTCCGCGCCGAGCGGCGGTCTGGGGAGGGCGAAGCCCTGCTCGCAGCCGAACCGGGCCAGGTCCTCGGTGGGCAGGTAGGTGCGGCCGTTCAGGGCGTCCTCGCGCAGGTCGCGCAGGATGTTGGTGAGCTGCAGGGCGAGGCCCAGGGTGTCCGCGTACTCCGCCCCGCGCTCGGGGTCGTCGCAGCCGTAGACGCCCAGCGAGAGCCGGCCGATCGCGCCGGCCACGCAGCGGCAGTAGACCTTCAGTTCCTCGTAGCTCTGGTACTCGGCGCCCTTGAGGTCCATCTCGACGCCGTCGATCAGTTCGTCGAAGCCGCCGAGCGGGATCGGGAAGCGCCGGGCCGCGTCGGCCAGGGCGACCTTGATCGGGTCGGTGTCGTCCTCGGCGACCACCCCGGAGCGGACCTCGTCCACCAGTTCCCGGGTGCGCAGCAGCGCCTCGGCCTTGCGGTCGTCCGGGAGGTCGCCGTCGCCGATGTCGTCCACCCGGCGGGCCAGGGCGTACAGGGCCGACATGGCCAGCCGCTTGGGTTCGGGCAGCAGCCTGATGCCGTAGCTGAAGTTGCGCGCCTGTAGCCCGGTGACTGCCTCGCAGTACCGGTACGCCGCCATGACCTGGGCCGACGCCAGTGGTGATGCCGCCACTCGGGCGTTCACCTTCCCTTCGCGAAGATGGCCGCCGCCTTCGCTGCGAGGCGGCGTCTGTCCGGCTTCGCCTGCTGTGCGAGTACGTCGTACCCGGCGTCCTCGACGGCCGCCAGGGCCGCGTAGCCGCCTGCGGTGAATCCCGCCAGGAGCAGTCGGAGCCTCCCCCGAACCGTACCTACCAATGGTGCGCCGCGATCGAGCAGGGTGCGGGCCCGCTCGACCTCGAAGGCGATCAGCTCGCGTACGGCGCCGCTCGCGGAGGGCGCGGCGAGGTCGGCCTCGGTGACGCCGAAGCGGGCGAGGTCCTCGGCGGGCAGGTAGATCCGGCCGTGGGAGAGGTCCTCGGCCACGTCCTGGAGGTGTTCGACCACCTGGAGGCCGCTGCACACGGCGTCGGAGAGCTCGATCCGCTCGGGGGTGGAGACGCCGGCGATGGCCAGCACCAGGCGGCCGACCGGGTCGGCCGAGAGCGTGCAGTAGCCGATCAGGTCGTCGTAGGTGGCGTAGCGGGCGGTGGTCTGGTCCACCCGGTTGGCCTCGATCAGTCGGCGGAACGGCTCGGGGGTGAGGCCGTGGCGGTCGACCAGCGGGACGAGGGCGCTCAGCAGCGGGTGGCGGGGGCGGTCGGCATCGGCTCCGGAACCGCCGGCGTTGCGCAGTGCGGTCTCGAACACCCGGTCGAGGTCCCGCTCCAGCCCGTCGAGCAGCGCGAGCCGGAAGGCGGTCTCCTGCGCGGTGGGCGGCCCCGACTGGTCCGAAGGGGTGGCGGGGGGCGTCCGCTCGACCCCGAGCAGGCGGGCGGTGGCGGCCGGGTCGGCCAGGTCGCCGTCGCCGGCGTCGTCGACCAGGCGGGCGAAGCCGTACACCGCCATCAGGTCGTCGCGCCAGGCCGCGGGCAGGAAGAACGGGGCGACCGGGAAGTTCTCCACACCCGCCTTCTCCAGGGTCTGTCCCGCGGAAGGGTTCACCGGCGTATCACTGGGCTGGGCCGAAGCCGACACTGCTCTCACTCCCCCGTTCTACACCGCTTGGCACGACCGGCCCGACTCGGACACGCGTCCGAGCGCGGGCGCGGCGCACGGCACAGCGCCCCCGCGCCCACCAGCCTGGCACCACCGGGCGCGCCGGAGAAGAGCGCCCCGCCAGGGGGCCGCGGACGCTCACCCCGGCGGCGGGGCCGGCCGGGGCCGCGGGCAGCACCAGGGGCCGGTCCCGGAGATCCGGGACCGGCCCCTGTGCGGCACCGAGGCTACGGGCGCTCGCCGCGCTCGTAACGGCCGACGACCTCGTCGGTCGGGCCGTCCATGATCAGCTCGCCGGCCTCGATCCAGATCGTCCGCTCGCAGACCTCGCGGACCGAGTTGTTGTCGTGGCTGACCAGGAAGACCGTACCGGCGGACCCGCGCAGTTCCTCGATCCGCCGCTTGCTGCGCTGCTGGAAGGCCTGGTCGCCGGTGGCGAGGGCCTCGTCGATCAGCAGCACGTCGTGGGTCTTCGCGGCCGCGATCGAGAAGCGCAGCCGGGCGCCCATGCCGGAGGAGTAGGTGCGCATCGGCAGGGAGATGAAGTCGCCCTTGTCGTTGATGCCGGAGAAGTCGACGATCTCCTGGTAGCGCGCCCGGACCTGGGCCGGGCTCATGCCCATCGCCAGGCAGCCGAGGATGACGTTGCGCTCACCGGTGAGCTCGTTCATCAGTGCGGCGTTGACGCCCAGCAGCGAGGGCTGGCCGTTGGTGTAGATGCCGCCCTTCTCGGTCGGCAGCAGGCCCGCGATGGCCGCCAGCATGGTCGACTTGCCGGAGCCGTTGGAGCCGATCAGACCGATCGCCTCACCCTTGTACGCGGTGAAGCTGATGCCCTTGACCGCGTGCACCTCGCGCACACCGGCCGAGCGCTTGCGCTTGATGATGCGGCTCAGCGCCGAGGTGGCGCTGCCCTTGCCGGAGCCGGCGCCGTGCACCCGGTAGACGATGTGCACGTCGTCGACGACGACGGTGGGCTCGCGGGCCACGTCCGCGTCCCGCGGGGTGTCGCTCTTGCTCAGATCGAGGTCAGCCACGGCCGTACTCCTCCTCGGCCTTCCAGAAGAAGACGTATCCGACGACGAACATGCCGACGCCCCAGACGAGGCCGTACGCCCACTGGTGCGGCGGGAAGTTCTGGTGCACCGGCTGGTGCGGGTTGTAGATGACCGGCGCGAAGGCGTGCCGCAGCAGGTCCATGTAGATCGTGGCCGGGTTGAGCGACATCAGCGTCTGGATGTAGTGCGGCCAGGTCTGGATCTTGTCCTGGATGCTGAACATCACACCGGAGAGGAACATCCAGGCGCGCATCACGAACGGGATCAGCTGGGAGATGTCGCTGGTCTTGGCGCCGATCCGGGCCATCACCAGGGAGACGCCGGTGTTGAAGAGCGTCTGGAGGAGCAGCGCCGGGATGATCAGCAGCCAGGTCCGGCCCGGGGCGACGCCGGCGGCGAGCACGGTGACGACCAGCACGACCATCGAGATCATCAGCTGCTGGAGCTGGATCACGGTGAAGGCGATCGGGAGGCTGGCCCGGGGGAAGTGCAGCGCCCGGATCAGCCCGAGGTTGTCGGAGATCGCCCGGGTGCCGGACTGCACGGCGTTCTGGGTGAACTGGAAGACGAAGACGCCGATGCACAGCCACGCGATGTACGTGTTGTCCGGGAAGCCCTGCTTGCTCGCCAGGATCACGCCGAAGACCAGGTAGAACACGGCGCAGTTGAGCAGCGGGGTCACGACCTGCCAGAGCTGGCCGAGCTTGGCGTCGGTGTACTGGGCCACCAGGCGGGCGGTGGCGAAGGCCCAGATGAAGTGGCGTCGGGCCCAGAGCTGCTTGGTGTAGGCGACCAGGCCGGGACGGGCACCGCTCACCGCCAGACCGTACTTCTCCGCAAGCTGCTTGGGGGTCAGGCCCGCGTCCACCCCCCTGGGGGTCGAGAGGCTGACGGGTTCACTCACTGTCGACACATTCGTCCTTCACGCGGGATCGGTCGGGGCGGCCGGTCGGCGGGGGTCCGCCGGCCGTGCGCCGATGGGGATCCACTGGGGTCTCGGGGAAGCCGGCCGGTGTGTGGTCACCGGCCGAGGCGATCGATCATTCGACCTGATGCGATCAGATGATCGGTGGTCGGCCCAGCCTGGTCAGTCGCCAGACGGTACGCCACCGCATGGGCCGCCGCGGACCGCAGGGTTCGCGCCAGCCCGCCCGGAATCCGCCCCACCAGGCCTTCAGCGCCTCGGGGGAGGGGCGTCGGGCCAGGGTCAGCAGGAACCAGGTTCCCAGATAGAGAGGCACCAACAGGGCCGGAAGGTTCCGCCTCGCGAGCCAGACCCGGTTCCGGGCCACGTTGTGGAAGTAGCTGGCGTGGCGGGCGGGCGACGTCGTGGGGTGGTGCAGCACCACGTCCGCCCGGTAGTCGATGGCCCAGCCGGCGTCCAGCGCGCGCCACGCGAGGTCGGTCTCCTCGTGGGCGTAGAAGAACTCGGCGGGCAGCTGCCCGGCCTGCTCGAACACCTTGCAGCGCACCGCGCTCGCGCCGCCCAGGAAGGTGGTCACCCTGGAGGAGTGCAGCGGGTCGCTGGCGCGCAGCCGGGGGACGTGCCGGCGCTGGGTGACCCCGGTGTCCGGGTCCGCGATCCGGAAGGAGACGATGCCCAGTTCCGGGTCGGCGGTGAAGGCCTCGCGCAGCAGCCTGGCCGAGTCGGTGCGCGGCAGGTTGCCGTCGTCGTCCAGGAAGAGGACGGCGTCGACCTCCCGGCCGTCCGGGCCGAACAGCTCGATGCCGACGTTGCGGCCGCCCGGGATGCCGAGGTTCTCCGGCAACTCGACGGCGCGCACGCCCTCCGCCAGCGGGGGCAGCGGGGCTCCGTTGCCGACCACGGCCAGCTCGACCGCGGGGCCCTCCTGGGCGCGGACGGCCTCGATCAGGGCGTTGAGCTCGGCGGGCCGGTTGCCCATGGTGATGATCACGGCGCCGAGGCGGAAGTCCTCCGCAGTGCCCGCCGCGTTCATGCGCCCACCTCGCTCCGCTCGGCGGGGGCGTTCACCCACGCGTGCCTGTCGGTCATTCGCTCGCTCCGCCCACTCATCGCAGCCTGCTGGAGAGGACGATGCTCAGCAGGTGCAGCACGGTCTGGAGCATCGCGATCGCCGCCAGGACGACCACCGCGAGCCGGGTGAAGAGCAGCCCGCCGTGCACGGCGTCGGCGACCCCGGCGGCCAGGATGAACAGCGAGGCCTCGACCGCGCCGACCAGGCGGTGGAACTTCAGGAGGGAGGCCGCCTTGCGGGCCTTGGCGACGGAGGAGGACCGGGGCACCGAGGCGCTGTCCTCGACGGCCGTCAGGCCGCTGCGGGCCCTGGCCACGTCCACCAGGTCGGTCTCGGACTTGATCAGGATGGCGCCGAGCGCGGCCAGCGTGCCGAGGAAGGCCCACTCCCAGTGCGAGCCGCTGCCCTCGCGGTGCGGCAGGTCGGTGGCGCGCAGGCCGAGACCGGTCAGCAGGGCCGCCTCGGACATGTAGTGGCCGACCCGGTCCAGGTAGACGCCGGTGAGCGAGGTCTGCCGACGCCAGCGGGCCACCTCGCCGTCCACGCAGTCCAGCAGCAGGTAGACCTGGATCAGCACGGCGCCCAGGACCGCGCCCGCGATGCCCGGCACGACCAGCGCGGCACCGGCCAGGATGCCGGTGAACATCATCAGGTACGTCAGGCCGTTGGGCGTGATCGCCGTCATGGTGGAGAGCACGCGGGTGATCCGCAGCGAGATCTTCCGCATGTACAGGCGTCCGGCCCAGTGCTCGGCGCTGCGGCGCTGGAGCATCCCCTCCGGGTGGATCACCGCGCGCAGCTCCTCTGTCGAGGGCCGGCGGGTCAGGTCCACCGGGGGCCGTTGGGCGCCCGCGGTGGAGGGGTCAGCTGTTGACGGCTTGGACATAGTCGGCGTACGCGTCCCTGATTGCGGAAGGGGAGAGGTCGAGGTGTTCGAGGATGGTGAAGCGCCCCGGTCGGGTGTTCGGAGCGTAGTGCACCGCTTCGGTGAACTCCGCCTCCGTGAAGCCGATCTGAGCCGCGGTCACCGGCAGTCCGTGGCTCGCCAGGCGCTCCACGATCAGACCGGTCAGCTCACGCTCGCCCCGCAGGAAGCTGGCGAAGGCGGCGCCGAGGCCGACCTGTTCGCCGTGCTGGGCGGACCGCTTGGGGTACAGCACGTCCAGGGCATGCGAGATCTCGTGGCAGGCGCCCGACGAGGGCCGGGTGCTGCCGGCGATGTTCATCGCGATGCCGGACAGTACCAGGGCCTCCGCCAGCGCCGTCAGGAGGTCCTGGTCCTGCGTGCTTCCCGGGTGCCGCAGCAGGTTCTCGCCCGCCGAGCGGGCCATCGCGACGGCCAGCCCGTCCACCGGCTCACCGGTCACCGCGTGCGACAACTCCCAGTCCGCGCAGGCGGAGATGTTGGAGACGACGTCGCCCACGCCGGCCGCCACGAAGCGCTGCGGGGCCTGCCGGATCACGTCCAGGTCGACCACGATGCCGATCGGGCTGGGCACCCCGTACGAGCCGCGGCCGGCGTCGTTGTCCAGGGTGGAGACCGGGGAGCAGATGCCGTCGTGGGCCAGGTTGGTGGCGACCGCGACCAGCGGCAGGCCGACCCGGGCCGCGGCGTACTTGGCGGCGTCGATGATCTTGCCGCCGCCGAGGCCGACGATCGCGTCGTAGTGCCCGCCGCGCATCGCCTCGGCCAGCCGCACCGCGCTGTCCAGGCTGCCGTCGTCCACGTTGTACCAGTCGGCGCCGGGCAGGGCCGGCTCCAGGCGGAGGCGCATGGCCGCGCCGGAGCCGTTGCTGATCGCCACCGCGATCCGGCCCGAGGCCGACAGCCGCTGGTCCGCGAGGATGCCGCCGAGCGCGTCCAGCGCGCCCGGGCGGATCTCGACGAACAGCGGCGACGGGACCAGTCGGGTCAGTACCGGCACGCGATCTCCCGCGCCTTCTCCAGGTCGTCGTGGTTGTCGACCTCGACCCAGGAGACCTCGCCGATCGGCTGCACGTCGATCCGCAGGCCCCGGTTCACCATCTCCTGGTAGCCGTCCTCGTAGTACAGCTGCGGGTCGCGCTCGTAGGTGGCGCGCAGCGCGTCCGTCAGGTCGGCGGCCGCGGACGGGTTGATCACGGTGACGCCGATGTACTCGCCGCTCGCCTCGGCCGGGTCCATCAGCTTGGTGATGCGGCGCATGCCGGCGGCCGGGTCGACGACGACCTTCATCTCCTCGTCGGCGAGCTTCTTCACCGTGTCGAGGGCGAGCAGGATGCCGGGGGCGGTGCCGTTCTCGGTCAGGCGCCGGTTGCCCTCCAGCATGGTGCGCTGCACGGAGGCCGGGTGGACGGTGTCGCCGTTGGCGAGCAGCAGGCCCTCGGTGAACAGCTCACGGGCGCACCAGAGCGAGTAGGCGTTGTTCCACTCCTCGGCCTTGTCGTTCTCGACCAGGTGGAGCTTGACGCCGTACTTGCTCTCCAGGGCGTCCTTGCGGTCGTACACCGCCTCCTTGCGGTAGCCGACGACTATCGCGGCGTCGCGCAGTCCGACCTCGGCGAAGTTGCCGAGGGTGAGGTCCAGGACGGTCCGCTCCCCGTCGACCGGCACCAGCGCCTTGGGCAGGGTGTCGGTGTACGGGCGCAGCCGGCGGCCGGCGCCGGCTGCCAGAACGAGGCCGATCATGCGGGTCTCCTGATCCGTCGTGCTGTGCGCGGCGACCGTGCCGATGGCGGCGCCGCGGTTAGTCCGGAACGGTGTTCGACCGGGCCGGGCGGCGACGCGCCGGTGCCGGCACGGATCCGGGCACCGTGTCGTATGTGATGGTAGGCGACCGGGACGACCGGCCAGAACGCACCCGGAGCACCCGGGCCGACGACGGGCGGGCCCGGAGCCCGCCCACGGCCCGCCGGGGAGCCGCCCGGAGGGCGGACCCGGGGCGGGCTCGGGGCGGTCCGTGCGCGGACCCGGACTCCGTGGGGAGGGGGCACCGAGTCGGTCGAACAGAATTCGAACGCACCCCGAACGATTCTGCGAATCCGGTGACCCTTACGAAGGCTTTCCGGACCTTTCCCTGCCCGGTTTCCGACTTCTCCAGGTCATGATCCGCCCGGTTGTGCGTGGGACCCCTGCCGAGTGCCACCCATACGGCAGACTGGAGCCCGACGCCGGCGCCGGTGCCCCAGCTGTGTCCGCCGCACTCCACCCGGTGTGTCGGAGACGCCCGATGCTCCCGTTGCTCCCGCTCCCGAAAGAGGCCCCATGCCCCAGAGTCTGCCGACCGACCCGACGCACTTCGCCGCCGAGATCGACACCGGTCTCGACGTGGAGACCGATGTGTCGGTCGACCCCCGGGCCACCGGGTCCGCCCAGGCCGGGGCCGAGATCCTGCTGGAACTGGTCGACGACGAGGGCGTCACCATCGGCACCGCGGAGAAGCTCTGGGCCCACCAGCAGCCGGGCCGGCTGCACCGGGCGTTCTCGGTCTTCCTGTTCGACCGCCAGGGCCGGCTGCTGCTCCAGCGCCGGGCCCTCGGGAAGTACCACTCCCCCGGCGTCTGGTCGAACACCTGCTGCGGCCACCCGTACCCGGACGAGCCGCCGTTCGTCGCCGCCGCCCGGCGCACCGCCGAGGAGCTGGGCGTCGCACCGGCGTTGCTGTGTGAGGCGGGAACCGTCCGCTACGACCTGCCGGACGAGGCCTCCGGGCTGATCGAGCGGGAGTGGAACCACCTGTTCGTGGGCCTGGTCACCGCACCGGTCGAGCCGGACCCCGAGGAGGTCGACGACTTCGCCTTCGTGACCTCGCAGGAGCTGCGGGAGCTGCGGGCGGAGCGGCCGTTCTCGGTCTGGTTCGAGACGGTCTTCGAGGCCGCGCTGCCGGGCATCCGGGAGATCGCCGGGCGGGACTGGTAGTCCGGCCGCTCCGGCTGCCGACCGGCCGCTCCCGGGCCCGGCCCGGCCGGTCAGCGGCCGGGCTCCGGGGGGACGGGCAATGAGGCCCAGATGACCTTGCCGCCCTCCCCCGTGCGTTCGACGTCGCACACCCCGCCGGCCTGCAGGGTGACGCTCTTCACCAGCAGCAGCCCTCGCCCGCCGGTGCTCCCGGTGTCGTTCTCCAGCGCCTTCGGCCGGTACGGGTCCCCGTCCTCGACCGACACCCGCACCCAGGACCGGCCCACCGACAGCTCGGTGACCACCTGGGGCGACAGCTCGGCGGCGTGCGTCACCGCGTTGCTCACCAGCTCCGAGACGATCAGCAGCAGGTCGTCCACCAGCTCCTGGAAGCGCTCCCCGGTCATGCCCTGCTCCAGCAGGCGGTCGCGCACCGCGTGCCGGGTGAGCGGCACCGACGCCTCGGTGGCGGGCACCGGGAAGCGCCACGCGCCCTCGGCCGGGCCTGCGGGGGCCACGGCGTCGCCCGGCCCCCCGCCCCGCCTGCCGCGTCTCGGTTCGGCCTTCGCCGCACCGCTGATCTGCTCCACGTCCAGCCGCCCTTCGTCCGCGACCCGGGAATCAGGCGATCCGCTTCATGGCGCCCTCGGTCCACAGAGGCTAGGAGAGCCGTCGCGACGGCCGTGGCACCGTCGACAAGTTGCCCGTGTCGGACCGGTTCCGGCCGGAACCGACCGCGGGCGGCGCCGGAGTCGACCGGTTCCTTCGCGGACACCACCGCTTGGGGCGGGATTCGAGCGCGTTCCCAGGCCGTACCAACCTGTACGGACGGGGCGCGGCTGCCCCTGCGGGCGCGGTGGTCCCGTCGGCCCCGGACACAGGATGTCCGGTCGCGCGGCCCCGTGGAAGCGCAGGTGAGAAGCACTCGAGAACCCTGGTAATGTTCTCTCTGTCGCCGAGGGGGCGAGCAAAAAACCCCCGAAGCACACACCCGGTCCGGGTGGCGGAATGGCAGACGCGCTAGCTTGAGGTGCTAGTGCCCTTTATCGGGCGTGGGGGTTCAAGTCCCCCCTCGGACACAGCCGAATTCCCCGTGGAAGCCGAAAGGCGACCACGGGGAATTTGCTTTTCCGGGCCGCCCCTTTTCCCCGGGCCGAACCCGGCCGCCATCCCCGGGCACCGCCCCGCGCGGGCACCGCTCCGTCCGGACACTGCCCCGTCCGGACACTGTGCCGTCCGTCTCAACATCGGGCCGAATCCACCCGAATGGCGGACACGAGATGGCAACAATCGGACGGTTTGAGCTTCCCCTGAGGTTTTCGCCCGTTTTCGGACCATAGGCTGCTCTCCGTTTGTCCGAAATACCGACCCAAAATCGCAAAAACACCGACACCACCCGATGAACCACGAGCGAGAGGACCGATACGTTGAGTGAGCCCGAATCGTCGACGGCATCACACCAGAACTACCGGCGATCGCTCGGCACCATCAGCCTGACCGCGGTCGGGCTGGGGTCGATCATCGGTTCCGGCTGGTTGTTCGGTGCCGAGCGGGCCGCCAAGCTCGCCGGCCCCGCCTCGATCCTCGCCTGGGTGATCGGTGCCGCGGTGGCGCTGACCATCGCCCTCACCTACAGCGAGCTGGGCTCGATGTTCCCCAAGGCCGGCGGCATGGTCCGGTACGGCCAGTACTCGCACGGCTCGCTGGCCGGCTACCTGGCCGCCTGGGCCAACTGGATCGCCATCGTCTCGGTCATCCCGGGTGAGGCCACCGCCTCCGTCCAGTACATGAGCTCCTGGCACTTCGGCTGGGCACAGGGGCTGTACGACGGCAAGGAGCTGACCCTCAGCGGCGTGGCGCTCGCCAGTGTGCTGCTGCTCGTCTACTTCGCCCTCAACTGGTTCGCGATCACGCTGTTCGCCAAGACCAACACGGCGATCACCGTCTTCAAGGTCGTCGTCCCGACGCTGACGGCCGGTGCGCTGCTCTTCGCGCACTTCGACACCGCCCACTTCACCGACCACGGCGGCTTCGCGCCGAACGGCTGGAGCGCGGTGTTCACCGCCGTCGCGGTCTCCGGGATCGTCTGGGCCTTCAACGGCTTCCAGTCCCCGCTCAACCTGGCCGGCGAGGCCAGGAACCCCGGCAAGTCGCTGCCGAAGGCCGTCATCGGCTCGATCCTGATCGCCCTGGTGATCTACGTCGCGCTGCAGATCGCGTTCCTCGGCGCCATCCCCGCCGGCGACCTGGCGAACGGCTGGAGCAACCTCTCCTACACCTCGCCGCTGGCCGACCTGGCCATCGCCTGGGGCCTCAACTGGCTGGCGATCACGCTGTACGCGGACGCCTTCATCTCGCCGTCCGGCACCGGCATGATCTACGCCGCCACCACCTCGCGCATGATCCACGGCGTGCAGGAGAACGGCCACCTGCCGAAGATCTTCGGCAGGGTCGACGCCAAGACCGGCATCCCGCGCCCGGCGCTGGTGCTCAACCTGGTCGTCGCCTTCCTGTTCCTCGCGGTCTTCCGCGGCTGGGGCTCGCTGGCCGAGATCGTCTCGGTGGCCACCGTGATCTCGTACGTCACAGGACCGGTCGCCGTGATGGCGCTGCGCCGCCTGGCCCCGGACCTCCCCCGGCCGGTCCGGCTGCGCGCCATGCCGGTGATCGCCCCGGTCGCGATGGTCTTCGGCTCGCTGGTGCTCTACTGGGCCCGCTGGCCGCTCACCGGCAAGGTCATCCTGCTGATGGCCGCCGGTCTGCCGATCTGGGCCTGGTACGAGCTGCGCAAGTCGTTCGCCGAGCTCAAGCCGCACCTGAAGGCGGGCGCCTGGATGGTCGCCTACCTGTTCGTGATGGCCGGGGTCTCCTGGGCGGGCAGTTCCGACTTCGGCGGGCACGGGTACCTGCCGGGGGGCTGGGACCTGCTGATCGTCGCCGCGATCGGGCTCGCGTTCTACCGCTGGGGCGTCGCCAGCGCCTGGGCCAACCCCTCGCTGGCCGCGGTCCGCGAGGAGCTGGAGGCCGAGGCCGCCACGACGGCCTCCGCCACGGAGCCCTCGCGGGTCTGAGCGTCGCGCCGCACTGCATGGTGAAGGGCCGGTCGGAATCCTCCGACCGGCCCTTCGGCGTCCGCGGCGGGCACGAACCTCGCTCCGTTCCCGCCGTGCGTCCATTCTGCCGTGGAGGTCGCCCCCTGGTCACCGTCCCCGGGGATGATCTTCGTCGTGGGCTCCGCGCCTACCGTGGTGGCGGGCGGTCCTCGGCAGGGAGGGCCCGGACGCGAGGAGTGGCTCGGCATGGCGCGAGGAGCGGATCGGCAGGACGGCGGGCCCGGGTCGGCGTTGGCCGAGGAGCTGGTCGGGATGATGGCCGAGGACGGCGCGGCCGCCCTGCTGGCGAACAGCCCCGACCTGGCCGAACAGGCGGCCTGGCGGCGGCTCACCGCCCGGCACGGAGACCGGCTCGCGGAGATCATGGCGGAGCACGGCTGGCCGACCGAGCGCACGCTCGGCGCCGAGGCCGCCCGGGCGGCGTGGCTGGTCGCGCAGCACGCGGACCGGCAGCTCGACGTCCAGCGGCGAGCGGCGGCGCTGCTGGGCGAGGCGGTCGCCCGGGGTGAGGCGAGCGCCCGTGACCTGGCGTTCCTCCGGGACCGGCTGGCGGTCAACGAGGGCCGGGAGCAGCGCTACGGGACGCAGATCGGCGCGGTGGCGGACGGCCGCCCGGTGCCGTGGCCGTGCGAGGACCCGGAGCGGCTGGACGAGCGGCGCGCGGAGGTGGGCATCGAGCCGTTCGACGAGTACACCGCGCGGTTCGCTCCGAAGTAACCGTCAGGTCCGCCGGTCGGGATTGACTCTTGCGCGCGGCCGCCCGCGCCGCATTGACTGACCTTCGACTAGCGCTGCTAGTTAAAGGCGGCTGAGCGGATGAGAGGACGATCGGTGCGGCAGTACGCGGAGTACAGCGACCAGTACATCGACGGCGAATGGCGGCCTTCCGGGGACACCGGGTCGGTACCCGTGCTGAACCCGGCGACCGAGCAGGTGCTGGCCACGGTGCCGGCCGGCGGCCCGGCCGACGTCGACGCCGCGGTGACGGCGGCCCGCCGGGCGGCCCGCGACTGGGGCGCGACCACCCGCGAGGAGCGGCTCGCGCTGCTGACCCGGCTCCGGGACGGGATCGCCGCCGCCCAGGGCGAGATCATCGAGACGGTCGTCGCCGAGCTGGGCGCTCCGGTCGGCTTCGCCGGGGCCGTGCACGCCGGGCTGCCGCTCGCCGTGGCGACCTCCTGCCTGGCCCTGCTCGCCGACCACCCGTTCGAGGAGCGGATCGGCAACTCGGTGGTGCACGCCGAGCCGGCCGGCGTGGTCGCGGCGGTCACACCGTGGAACTACCCGCTGCACCAGATCGTGGCCAAGGCCGTCCCCGCGCTGGCGGCCGGCTGCCCGGTGGTCCTCAAGCCGGCCGAGGACACCCCGCTGGTGGCCCGGCTGTTCGCCCGGCTGGTGCACGAGGCCGGGTTCCCCGCGGGCGTGTTCAACCTGGTGACCGGCACCGGAGCGGTGGCGGGCGCGGCGCTCGTCGGGCACCCGGAGGTGGACGTGGTCTCGTTCACCGGCTCCACCGCCGTCGGGCGGCAGGTCGCCGAGACGGCGGGCCGGGGGCTGAAGCGGGTCTCCCTGGAACTCGGCGGCAAGTCGGCCAACGTGGTGCTGCCGGGCGCCGACCTGGCCCGCGCGGTCAAGGTGAACGTCGCCAACGTCTTCGCCAACTCGGGCCAGACCTGTAGCGCGCTGACCCGGCTGCTGGTGCACGAGGACCAGTACGAGGAGGCGGTCGCCAGGGCCGAGGAGGCGGCCGCCCGGTACCGCCCCGGCGACCCGGCCGACCCGCAGACCCGGATCGGCCCGCTGGTCAACGCCAGGCAGCTGGCCCGGGTGCGCGGCTACATCGACGGCGCGCTGGCCGAGGGCGCCCGGCTGGTCGTCGGCGGCTCGGAGCCGGTCGCCGAGCTGCCCACCGGCTACTACGTCCGCCCGACCGTGCTCGCCGACGTGACCCCGGAGATGACGGTCGCCCAGGAGGAGGTGTTCGGCCCGGTCCTGGCGATCCTCCGCTACCGGGACGAGGACCACGCCGCCGAGCTGGCCAACGGCACCCCGTACGGCCTGTCCGGTGGCGTCTGGGCCCGTGACACCGACACCGCCGCCGCCTTCGCGCGCCGCCTCGACACCGGCCAGGTCGACCTCAACGGCGGCCGCTTCAACCCGCTCGCGCCCTTCGGCGGCTACAAGAGCTCGGGGCTCGGCCGGGAGCTGGGCCGCCACGGGCTGGAGGAGTTCCTCCAGTACAAGTCCCTGCAGTACTAGCGGAATCGGGCCGGGTGAGGGGGCGGCGGGAAGGACCGCCGGCCCGGCACCCGGGGCCGTCGAGCGGAGGTTCGACGGCCCCGGGCGGTCTGTGCGCCGCCGTGCCGGCCGCGGGCGGCGGTGGCCGGGCCCCGGCGGTCCGCGTGCCGCCTGCGTGCGGGCCCCGGCGGCTTCCGGCGGGCCGTCAGACCAGGTCGACGCCCGGGTAGAGCGGGTACGGGGCGAGCAGGTCGGCGGCCCGCTTGGCGGTGGCGTCACGGAGGGCCGCGTCCAGGGAGTAGGCCGCCTTGGAGGGGGCGCCCTTCGCGGTGGTGGCGGGGGTGGTGGCGCGCAGGACGGTGTGGATCAGGTCGGCGATCTCGTCCATCTCGGCGGTGCCGAGGCCGCGGGTGGTGAGGGCCGGGGTGCCGAGACGGACGCCCGAGGTGTACCAGGCGCCGTTCGGGTCCTGCGGGACGGAGTTGCGGTTGGTGACGATGCCCGAGTCGAGCAGCGCCGCCTCGGCCTGGCGGCCGGTCAGGCCGTAGCCGGAGACGTCGGCGAGGACCAGGTGGTTGTCGGTGCCGCCGGTGACCAGCTTGCCGCCGCGGCGCAGCAGTCCCTCGGCGAGCGCCCTGGCGTTGTCGACGACGGCGCGGGCGTAGACCTGGAACTCGGGGCGGCGGGCCTCCGCGAGGGCGACCGCCTTGGCGGCCATGACGTGCGAGAGCGGGCCGCCGAGCACCAGCGGGCAGCCGCGGTCGACGTGCTCGGCCAGCTCGGAACGGCACAGCACCATGCCGCCGCGCGGGCCGCGCAGGGACTTGTGGGTGGTGGTGGTGACGATGTGGGCGTGCGGGACCGGGTCGTGGTCACCGGTGAGCACCTTGCCCGCGACCAGGCCGGCGAAGTGCGCCATGTCGACCATGAGGGTGGCGCCGACCTCGTCCGCGATCTCGCGCATCCGGCGGAAGTCGACGAGCCGCGGGTAGGCGGAGTAGCCGGCCACGATGATCAGCGGGCGGAACTCGCGGGCGGTCTCGCGCAGCGCGTCGTAGTCGATCAGGCCGGTGGCCGGGTCGGTGCCGTAGCTGCGCTGCTCGAACATCTTGCCCGAGATGTTGGGCCGGAAGCCGTGGGTGAGGTGGCCGCCGGTGTCCAGGGACATGCCGAGCATGCGCTGGTTGCCGAGCTCCTGGCGCAGCCGCGCCCAGTCCTGCTCGGTGAGGTCGTTGACGTTGCGCACCGCAGCGCGCTCCAGGGCCGGGCTCTCGACCCGCTGGGAGAGGACGGCCCAGAAGGCGGTGAGGTTGGCGTCGATGCCGGAGTGCGGCTGGACGTAGGCGTGGTCGGCGCCGAACAGCTCGCGGGCGTGCTCGGCGGCGATGCCCTCGACGGTGTCGACGTTGCGGCAGCCCGCGTAGAAGCGGCGTCCGACGGTGCCCTCGGCGTACTTGTCGCTGAGCCAGTTGCCCATGGTGAGCAGGACTGCCGGGGAGGCGTAGTTCTCGCTGGCGATCAGCTTGAGCGAGGCGCGCTGGTCGGTCAGTTCGCGGCCGATGGCGGCGGCGATCCGCGGTTCGACGCCGGCGACCACGTCGAGGGCGCTGCGGAAGGCGGTGTCGGCGGCGACGGAGGCGGCGGTGTGGGGCTGCTGCTGGGCCAAGGCGGTCTCCTGGTGGGGATACGGGGGGCCCAGGCGCTCGGCAACGTGCACGTGAGGATTCACGGGGCCGCTTCCCGATGGTTGATTCCATCCCTGCGCGCCAGTTGCGGCCCACCCGGATCGTACCAACCCGGGACGGACTGTGGCGGAGGTCTCAGAATGCGGAACACCCCGTCCGGTTTGCTCTGGTATGCCCGTTGTTTTGCAACGCCAGTGTTTCAGCGAAATGAAGCCGCCACATTTCCCGAAACGATTCGGCGGGAAATACCCGAACGTCCTCCGCGGGTGATTTGCGGAACCTCGGAAGCATCCGATCCAATGTCGCTCGAACGGCCGCCGGGAAACCCCCGGAGGCCGTACCGGAAATGCACACCAGCGCACCCTCACCCATGGGGCGGCGGAGAATTCGGGGGTTACGCCTCATGGCAGTGGTCGACACGGTCCCAGCACCCGCGGCCGGGCCCGCGCCCGCCGCCCACGGCCTGCTCCGCCGGATCCTGCGGGACCGGGTCGGCGCCACCGCCCTGGCCGTGGTGGTGCTGTTCCTGCTGCTCGCCCTCGGCGCCCCGCTGGTCGCCGCGCTGTACGGGAAGAACCCGGTCGACCACTACGGCCAGGACGTCCCCGGCCTGCTCAGCGACGGCGGCCTGCCGATGCTGCCGAACGGCGGGATCTCCGGCGACTTCTGGTTCGGCCTGGAGCCCGGCCTCGGCCGGGACGTGTTCACCCAGCTGCTGTACGGCATCCGCACCTCGCTGCTGATCGCCTTCGCGTCCGCCGCGGTGACCACCACGCTGGGCGTGCTGGCCGGCGTGGCGGTCGGCTACCTCGGCGGGATCACGGACCGGCTGTTCGGATTCCTCGCCAATGTGCTGCTGGCCTTTCCGACCCTGCTCCTGCTGCTCGCGCTCAGCCCGGTGATCCAGTCCCGGCTGGTCGACCCGGGCACCGCGGAACCGGAGTGGATGCAGTTCCTGGTGCTGATCCTGGTTTTCTCGGCGTTCGGCTGGATTCCGCTCGCACTTTCCCTGCGGGCCACCGTCCGATCGCTCCGGGAAAGGGATTTCGTGCAGTCCGCCCGGGCCCAGGGTGCGAGCCGGTTCCATGTCGTCGTCCACGAACTCCTGCCGAATGTTCGCTCGCAGCTGCTGGTGCACGCCACCATGGCGGTGCCGACCTTCGTCGCCTCCGAGGCCGCGCTGTCCTTCCTCGGCGTCGGCATCACCGAACCCGTCCCCGACTGGGGGCGGATGATCGCGCGCGGCTCCGAGGTCTTCCAGGCCGACCCCACCTACATGGTGTTCCCCGGGGTGGCACTGCTGCTGTTCGTCGTCGCCTTCAACCTGCTCGGCGACGCCGTCCGGGACGCGCTCGACCCGCGCACCGGAGCGCGCTGAGCCCGCTCGGCGCCCGCTGAGCCGACGCGGCCCGCGCACCGGAGCACCGGTGCCTGCCGGGCCCCATCGACCACCCCCTCACATCCGTCAACCCGAGACATCCGTCAACCCGAGCCCGTCCCGGCACGATCCGCCGGGGCAAGGAGAGATTCGCCATGCGCTGGACCAGACCGTCCCTCGCCGTCATCGCCACCGCCCTGCTGGCGACCTCCTGCTCGGCCGGCGCGGGCAGCACCACCGGCTCCGGCACCGCCGGGGCCTCCGCCAAGGAGACCTCCCCGCTGACCGCCGTGCTCGGCAGCGAGCAGGAGAGCGCCGGACCGGCCCCGGCCGTGCCCGGCGCCCGGGCGGGCGGCACCGTGAACGTGTACAACAGCGTCGAGTTCCGCCACCTGGACCCGCAGAAGGTCTACGCGGGCGCCACCTACAACGCCTCGCTGCTCTGGGGCCGCCAGCTGACCCAGTACCAGGTCGTGGACGGCAAGGCCAGGCTGGTCGGCGACCTGGCCACCGACACCGGCACCCCCGCCGACGGCGGACGCACCTGGACGTACCGGCTCAAGCAGGGCGTCGCCTGGGAGGACGGGCAGCCGATCACCTCCCAGGACGTCAAGTACGGCATCGAGCGCACCTTCGGCAAGGGCTACGAGGTCGGCCCGCCGTACTGGCCGCAGTGGCTCACCGGCGAGGCCGGCTACGAGGCGGCGCGCGCCAAGTACGCGGGCCCGCAGGCCGGCGACCTGGACGCGATCGAGACGCCGGACGAGCGCACCATCGTCTTCCACTTCCCGCAGCCGCAGGCCGACGTCCCGTACATGGCCGCGCAGTCCTCCTCCTCGCCGGTGCGCCGGGACAAGGACACCGGGACGGACTACGACCGGCTGCCGTTCGCGACCGGCCCGTACCGGATCGCCGAGCACGTCCAGAACACCCGGATGGTGCTGGAGCGCAATCCGGCCTGGAAGCCCGAGACCGACCCGATCCGCAGCCAGTACCCGGAGAAGTTCGTCTTCACGTACGGCAAGGAGGCGCTCAACCTCAACCAGGAGATCCTCTCCGGCCGGGACGGCGGCGCCAACGCCACCACCGCCTCCGACACCCTCTCCGCCGAGCTGTACCAGACCGCCGACACCGACCCGAAGGCCAGGGAGCTGGTGGTCTCCGGCCGGCAGGGCGCCTTCGTCACCCAGCTGATGATCAACAACGAGCGGGTGCCGGACGTCGAGGTCCGCAGGGCGCTCCACCTGGCCTACCCGCGCCAGCAGGCCCGCCAGGTCCAGGGCGGCGCCAGGACCGGCGAGCTGGCGACCACGCTCAGCTCGCCCGCGCTGATCGACTGGCAGAAGTACGACCTCGACCCGGTCAGGCCCGAGGGCGACCCGGAGGCCGCCAAGGCCGCGCTCGGCAAGGCCAAGCAGGCGCCCGGGAGCCTGACCTACGCGTACCGGAACACCCCGACCGGGCAGCGCGTCGCCCAGGTGCTGGTCGAGGGCTTCGGCAAGGCCGGCATCACCGTCGTGCCCAAGCCGGTCGACCCCAAGGCCTTCCTGGACGAGGTGCACCGCCCCGACTCCCCGTACGACCTGTTCGAGGAGACCAGCTCGGTCGACTGGCCGACCCCGTCCACGCTGATCCCGTTCTCCTTCGACGGCCGGGCCGGCAGCGACATCAACTCCGCCCGCTACCGCAACCCCGCGGTCGACAAGGAGATCGACCGGATCAACCAGATCGGCGAACCGCGCGCCAAGGCCAAGGAGCTGTACGCGCTGGAGCAGACCGTGATGAAGGACCTGCCGGTGCTGCCGTACGCCTACCCGACGGTCAACCAGCTGCGCGGCGGCAACGTCGGCGGGGCGTTCATCCACCCGATCTACGGGACCGTCTCGCTGGCCTGGCTGTACCTGAAGTCCTGAGGCCGGGTGGCCCGCCTCGCCGCACCGGCGGGGCGGGCCGTCCCCGCCTCCCGTCCCCTCCCTCCCCGTCCTCTCCCCGTCCCTTCCCTCCCCCGTCACGTCGACCCCGGATCGGCCATGCTCTCCTTCGTCCTGCGGCGGACCGCCCAGGCCCTCGCGGTCCTGGTCGCGGTCTCCGCCGCCGCCTTCGCCCTCTTCTACGCCGCGCCCGCCGACCCGGCCCGCGCCGCCTGCGGCCCGCGCTGCGACAGCGGGCAGGTCGCGGCGGTGCGCCAGAGCATGGGCCTCGACCAACCGCTGCTCACCCAGTACACCGACTACCTGGCCGGGGTGGTCGCCGGGCGGGACATCGGCGACGTGGACGGCTCGACCATCCACTGCGACGCCCCCTGCCTCGGCTACTCCTACCGGCTGCACCAGCCGGTCAGCGAGGCGCTGGCCGACCACCTGCCGGTCACCCTCTCGCTGACCGCGGGGGCGCTCGCCGTCCTGCTGGTGTTCGGCCTCGGCACCGGGTTCGTCTCCGCGCTGCGGCACGGACGGCGGACCGACCGGCTGCTGTCCGGCTTCACCCTGGTCGGCGCCAGCGTGCAGATCTACTTCCTCGGGTACGTCGCGCAGTGGCTGCTGGTGTACTCCACCGGGCTGCTGCCGCTGCCCTCCTACACCCCGCCGGCCGATGACCCGCTCGCCTGGGCCGGCGGGATGCTGCTCCCCTGGGTCGTCCTCGGCTTCGTCAACTCGGCGGTGTTCGCCCGGCTTTCGCGCTCGCAGCTGCTGGAGACGATGAACGAGGAGTATGTCCGCACGGCTCGCGGCAAGGGCCTCGGGCGGCTGCGCGCCCACCTCAAGTACACCTCGCGCGGCGCCGCCGGGCCGCTGGTGCAGCTGATCGGGCTGGAGGCCGGGGTGCTGCTCGGCGGGGCCGTGATCACCGAGTCGGTGTTCGGGCTGAACGGGGTCGGGCGCTTCGCCGTGGAGGCCGTCGCCGGGCAGGACCTGCCCGCGGTGGTCGGCGCGGTGCTGCTGGCCGCCTGCTTCATGGTGCTGTTCGTCGCGCTGGCCGACCTCGCGGTGGCCTGGCTCGACCCGCGTGTCCGGCTGAGCTGATGGGGAGCCCTTCGATGAATTCCACTGTTCCGGGGACCCTCAAGGCCACCGACGCCGGCGCCGTCCGGCGGGGCACCGAGCCGGTGCTGAGCGTCCGCGACCTCACCGTCACCTTCGCCGACCCGCGCGGCGGCGCTCCGGTGACCGCCGTCCGCGGCCTCTCCTTCGACCTCGCCCCCGGTGAAGTCCTGGGCCTGGTCGGCGAGTCGGGCTCCGGCAAGTCCACCGTCGGACTCGCCGTCCTCGGCCTGCACGACCCGCGCACCACCACCGTGACCGGCTCGATCCGACTGGACGGACAGGAGTTGGCCGGCGCCGAGGAGTCCGCGCTGCGCGGGGTGCGGGGCGGAAAGGCCGCGCTGGTCTTCCAGGACGCGCTCACCTCGCTCAGCCCCTTCCACGGCGTGGGCTCCCAACTCGCCGAGATGTACCGGCTGCACCACCCGGGGGCGGGCCGTGCCGAGGCGGGCCGGCGGGCGGGCGAGATGCTCGACCGGGTCGGCATCCCTGCGGCCAGGACGCGCGACTACCCGCACCAGTTCTCCGGCGGCATGCGCCAGCGGGTGATGATCGCGATGGCCCTGATGAACGACCCTCAGGTGCTGATCGCGGACGAGCCGACCACCGCCCTGGACGCCCGCGTCCAGCGGCAGGTCCTCGACCTGCTCGGCGAGTTGCAGCGCGAGCACGGGACCGCGGTGCTGCTGGTCAGCCACGACCTGGGCGTGGTCGCCGGGACGACGGATCGCACGCTGGTGCTGCGCGGCGGAGTCGGGATCGAGTCCGCGCCGACGGCCGAACTGCTGTCCGCCCCGCGCGAGCCGTACACCCGGGCCCTGGTGGGAGCGGCGCTCCGGCTGGACTCGGCACCCGGCACCGCCCTGCCGACGGTGGACGACCCGTCGCCGTCGCGGACGTTCCGGCCCCGGGCCGTCGACCGTCCCGAGCGGTGGCTGGTCGAGGTGGACGACCTCTCCGTGCACTTCCCCGGGCGCCGGCGCTTCCCCGGCCCGCGCGCCGAGCCGCTCCGGGCGGTCGAGGGCCTCGGCCTGCGGATCGCCCCCGGCGAGACGCTCGGGCTGGTCGGCGAGTCCGGCTCCGGCAAGTCCACCACCGCGCGGGTCCTGGCCGGGCTGCAACAGCCCACCGGCGGACGGGTGCTGTACGACGGGCAGGACGTCACCCGGCCGGACCGGGAACTGCGGAAGCGGCTCAGCCGGGAGATCCAGCTGGTCTTCCAGGACCCGTACGCCTCGCTCAACCCGCGCCGCACCATCGCCAGGACCCTGGACACCCCGCTGCGCCTGCACACCGGGCTGGACCCGGCCGAACGGCGGGAGCGCTCCGCGGAGTTGCTGGAGCAGGTCGGGCTGGAGGCCGGGCACCTGGACCGCTACCCGCACGAGTTCTCCGGCGGGCAGCGCCAGCGGATCGGCATCGCCAGGGCGCTGGCCCCGCAGCCGCGTCTGATCATCGCGGACGAGCCGGTCTCCGCGCTCGACGTGTCGGTGCAGGCCCAGGTGCTCAACCTGCTGATGGAGCTGCGCGAACGGCTCGGCGTCGCCTTCCTGTTCGTCTCGCACGACCTGGCGGTGGTGCGGCACTTCTGCGACCGGGTGGCGGTGATGCACCGGGGCCGGCTGGTCGAGTCCACCGACCGGGACCGGCTGTTCGAGGCGCCGCACACCGATTACACCAGGGAACTGCTGGCGGCGGTCCACTGAGGCACGGGCGGTGCGTCGGGCCCGCCGGACGGACGGTGGTGGCAGGGAACAAGCAGGTCGTTCGCCGTTCGTTCGGCTGCGCCGGTCCGGCTCAAGGCGCTAGCGTGCTGGCGAAGTGACGTAGGAGACCGGGCAAGGAATCACCAGCCGAGGGGGCGCATGTGTCGGACGACCTGCTCATCGCAAAGATCAACCACGGGTTCGATCACCTCGACGCCGACGGCGACGGCCTGCTCACCGAACGGGACCACGTCCTGATGGGCCTGTCGGTGGCCCGCTCGCTCGGCCACCAGGAGGGCTCGGAGGCCGAGGCCCTGATAGTCCGCGCCTACCTGACGGTCTGGCACGACCTGCATCTCGCCCGGCTGCCCGCCGGTACCGAGGCGATCACCCGCGAGCAGTTCCGGTCCTCGACCGGACCGCTCGCCGACGCCCCGGAGGAGGCGCGGGAGATCTACGGCGCGCTCGCCGGAGCCTTCCTCGCCGTCGCCGACGCCGACCGCAGCGGAACGGTGGACGCCGGGGAGTTCTTCGTCTTCCAGCGCGGCCACTTCGCCGGCCTCTCCCGCGACGACGCCGACGAGGCCTTCCGTCACCTCGACACCGACGGCGACGGTGTGCTCTCGGCGGCCGAGTTCACCAGCGCGATCATCGAGTACTGGACCAGCCGCGACCCGGAGGCACCAGGCAACTGGTGGACGGGGAAGCCGCCGTACTCGCTCTGAACCCGTGGGTGCCCGACGGGCCGGGTGAGCCTGACGGGCCGAGCGCGTTTCGTGGTTCGAGTGAGCCTGACGGGCCGAGCGAGCCCGGCCGGCGGAGTGAGCCCGGCCGGCCCGATGCCGTCCCCGCGAGCCGGAAGCGTGGGGACGGCCCGCCCAGGAGGCGGCGGGGAGGGACCTGACGGGCTGAGCGATCCGGTGGGCGACGTCGGCGACCGGTTCGGACCGGCGGAGGCCTTCGTGTTCGCCTCCGCCTGACCGGCCGACCGGCCGACCGAGCGGCACTCCCCCGCGGCTCGCCGCGGTCAGGCGGCCGGGACGATCCGCTCGACGACGGTGTCGACCAGCGCCGCGAGGCCGTCGACGCCCAACACCTCGGGCAGGGTGAGGTGTTCGAGGATCAGGCCGGTCATGGCGAGGTAGAGCACGACGACGGTATCCCGGCCGCCGGGGAAGCCCTCGTCCAGGTGGTAGGCGATGTTGGCCTCCAGCTGCTCCCGGACGGTGGCGGTGAGCTGGGCCCGCAGTTCGGGGCGGCGGGTGGCCTCCAGGCGCAGTTCGAGCAGCGCGAGGTAACCGGCCCGGTCGGCGGTGATGCGGCGGAGCAGGTCGTGCATCAGGGCGGTGACCAGCGCGCGGTCACGGGGGGCGCGCAGCAGCTCGGCGAGGACCGCCGGGTCCGGGGTGAGCCGGTGGTGGATGTGCCGGGCGGTCTGGTGCAGCAGGTGGTCCCGGTTGGCGAAGTAGTTGGAGGCCGTGCCGTTGGGGACGCCGGCCTGGACGTCGACCGCGCGGAAGGTGAGGCCGCGGGCGCCCTCGCGGGCGAGGACCTCGATGACGGCGTCGGCGAGCGCGGTGCGGCGAGCGGGGTTCTGGACCATGGATCGATTCTCTCCTTCGCCATCACCCTGCCAACCACTACGCCTGAAGTACTATGATTGGAGTTGTTCGCGGGGGGTGCCGAACCGGCCCTCCCCGTCACCCGGACCTGCCGTCCGGCCCCCGTTCCCGACCCCGAGGACCTGCATGCGCAAGCTCAGCTACTTCGTCGGCGCCAGCATCGACGGCTTCATCGCGGCGCCGGACGGCGACCCCGACTTCCTGATGCCGTTCGTCACCGAGGACTACGCCCCGACGCTCTTCACCGAGTACCCCGAGACCATCCCCACCCCCGGCCGCGCGGCGGTCGGCATCGCGGAGGCCCCGAACAAGCGGTTCGACACCGCGCTGATGGGCCGCCGCACCTACGAACCGGGGCTGGCGATCGGTCTCACCAGCCCCTACGCTCACCTGCGGCAGATCGTCTTCTCCCGCACGCTCGGCACCAGCCCGGACCCGGCGGTCGAGGTCACCGCCGAGGACCCGCTGGGCGTCGTCCGGCGCCTGAAGCAGGAGGACGGGCTCGGCCTCTGGCTCTGCGGCGGCGCCGACCTGGCCGGCCGGCTGCTGCCCGAGATCGACGAGCTGATCGTCAAGCAGTACCCGGTGGTGGCCGGGTCGGGCGTTCCACTGTTCTCCGCGGACTTCGCGCCCCACTCCTTCACCCTCACCGACAGCCGGATCTTCGAGCGCGGGAACGTCGTGCTCACCTACGAGCGGACTGCCCCTTCGCCGGCCGGGTCGGCTTCGTAGTCCGGGGCGGCTTCGTGGTCCGAGTCGGCTTCGCAGTCCGGGACGGGCGGCTCCGGCTCCGGCTGCCGCTCACCACCAGGCAGACGCCCACCACCACGATCGCGCCGCCGGCGAGGGTCGGACCGGTCAGCGGCTCGGACAGGATCAGCCAGCCCAGCAGCACCGCCACCACCGGGTTCACGTACGCGTAGGTGCCCACCAGGGTCAGCGGGGCGTCGCGCAGCAGCCGGGAGTACGCGGTGAAGGCGAGCAGCGAGCCGAACAGCACCAGGTAGGCGAGGGCCAGCCAGGACCGGCCGGAGATCGCCCCGAGATCGAGCCCCCGCTGCTCGCCGCGGACCAGGCCGATCAGCAGGTCGCAGAAGCCGCCGGCCAGCATCTGGTAGACGCTCGCGGCGAGCACGTTGCCCGGCATCGGGATCTTCTTGCTCGCGAAGGAACCGGTCGCCCAGAGCATCGCGGCGCAGAGGATCAGGACCACGCCGACCGGCTTGACCGACCCACCGATCGCGGGGGCCGACAGGACGCCGAGGCCGACCAAGCCGAGCAGCACTCCGGCGAGTTCGGCGGGCCTCGGGCGGTCACCGCCGAGCGCCGTCAGCACGACCATCCAGAGCGGGACGGCGGCCACCAGCAGGGCGGCCAGGCCGGACGGGACGGAGGTCTCGCCGAGGACCACCAGCCCGTTGCCGCCGGTCAGCAGGAGCACGCCGACCAGCGCGGAGGAGGCGAGCTGACGCGGACCCACCTTCAGGCCCGCCGGGCCCTGCCGCACCAGGAGGTAGCCGGCCAGCAGCAGGCCGGCGGTGATGAACCGGGCGGCGGCGGAGAGGAAGGAGGGCATCGTCTCCACGGTGATCCGGATCGCCAGGTAGGTGGAGCCCCAGACGATGTAGACCACCAGGAGGGCCAGCCAGACCGCGCCGCCGAGCCGGGGGGTGGGGTGGGTGTCGGCGGGCGGGAGCGGGGCGGGGGCGCCGGGGTCGGCCGGGTCGGCGGGGTCCGCCGAGGCCGGGCCGGGGTCGGCGGTGGCCGGGCCGGGGGTGGCCGAGGCGGGGCCGGGAGTCGCGGCCGGTTGGGAGGAAGCGGAGGGTGTCATGTGTGTCCCCCTTGGACGGTGCTGGCTGAACAGTCGCCATGACAGCGCATGGAGGGCCCGGAGCGCCAGCCGGTATCAGGAATCGGACCACAGGACGTACCGTGGGCGCTCCCCGGCGAGGAGGCCGAACCCGTGTCCGCATCCGAGGAGGCCCTGCCGTTCTTCGTGTACGGCACTCTGCGCAGCGACGGCCGCAACCACGCCGTCCATCTCGCCGGGCGCTGCGCCGACGTCCGGCCAGCGGTGCTGGAGGGCGCCGCGCTGCACGACGGCCCCGGCTTCCCGTACGCGGTGCCGGACCCGGCGCCCGGGCGCCGGATCACGGGCGAGCTGGTCACCGTGCGCCCGGGCGCGTACGCCGGGGCCCTGGAGAGCCTGGACCGGCTGGAGGAGTGCCGGGCGGACGGGACCGGGCTGTACGTGCGACGGCGGATGACGGTGCGGACGGCGGCAGGTGAGCTTCGGGAGGCCTGGGTCTACCTCGCCGGGCCGGCCGCGGCGGCTCGGCTGCGGGCACGTCCGGCGCTGATCGAGTCGGGGGACTGGGCGGAGCGGTGAGCGGGTGGCGGCGAACACGGAACAGAGTTTGAAATCTGTTATCTGTTATCTGAAATCTGTCGGCTGTCGGCTGTCGGCTGAAATCTGTCAGCCGTTTTCCATCGCCCGCGTGATCCCGGCACCGAAGCGCCCGCATACCGCCAGGTAGGCTGCCCCGGCCGGCAGGATCGCCGGCCCGCACCATCGCAGGACCGAACGACGAGGAGCCATCCGGTGCCCGAGCTGCCACCCCCGATCACCGTCGTCGGGATCGGGGCCGACGGCTGGCCCGGCCTCGCCGCCGGTTCCCGGGCCGCGCTGCGGGAGGCCGAAGCCGTCATCGGCGGCCCCCGCCAGCTGGACCTGCTCCCCCGCGACGAGGTCACCGCCGAGCGCGTCCCGTGGCCGTCCCCGCTGCGCCCGGCCGTCCCCGGGCTGCTCGCCGCCCACGCCGACCGCCGCGTCGCCGTCCTGGCCAGCGGCGATCCGATGTTCTACGGCATCGGCCGCACTCTCGCCGAGACCGTCGGCGCCGAGCGCCTGCGCGTCCTGCCGCACCCCTCCTCCGTCTCCTACGCCTGTTCCCGGCTCGGCTGGCCGCTGGAGGCCACCGAGGTGGTCAGCCTGGTCGGCCGCCCGCTGGACACCCTCTCGCTCGTCCTCCACCCCGGCCGCCGCCTGCTGGTGCTCAGCGCCGACGCCGCCACCCCGGCCGCCGTCGCCGAGCTGCTCACCGCCCGCGGCTACGGCACCGCCCGCCTGCGGGTGCTCGAACAGCTCGGCGCCCCCGCCGAACGCCACCTGGACGGTCCCGCCGACGGCTGGCCGCACCCGCCCGGCGACCCGCTGAACGTCATCGCCGTCGACCTCGGCGACGGCCCCCGCACCTCACTCGTCCCCGGCCTGCCCGACGCCGCGTACGAGAGCGACGGGCAGCTCACCAAGCGCCACGTCCGCGCCGCGACCCTCGCCACCCTGGCCCCCTCCCCCGGCGAACTGCTCTGGGACGTCGGCGGCGGCTCCGGCTCGATCGCCATCGAGTGGCTGCGCGCCCACCGCGACTGCCGTGCCGTCAGCATCGAGCGCGACCCGGCACGGGCCGAGCGGATCGCCCGCAACGCCGCCGCCCTCGGCGTGCCCCGGCTCCGGGTGGTGACCGGGCCTGCCCCCGCGGCGCTCGCCGAACTCCCCGCCCCGGACGCCGTGTTCATCGGCGGCGGCCTCACCGCGCCCGGCCTGCTGGACGGTTGCTGGGCCGCGCTGCGCCCGGGCGGCCGGATCGTCGCCAACACCGTGACGCTGGAGTCCGAGGCGCTGCTCGCCGAGTGGTACCGGCGCCACGGCGGGGAGCTCGTCAAACTCTCCGTCGCCCACGCCGTCCCGGTGGGCGGCTTCACCGGGTGGCGCCAGGCCATGCCGGTCACCCAGTGGTCCGCCGTCAAGCCCGACGCCCGCGAGCCCGACGCCCACAAGCCCGACCCCGTCAGGCCCGACACCCCTCAGGAGAACGCCTCGTGACCGTCCACTTCATCGGAGCAGGCCCGGGCGCCGCCGACCTGATCACCCTGCGCGGCCAGCGCATCCTGGCCCGCGCCGAGGTCTGCCTGTACGCCGGCAGCCTCGTCCCGCGCGAGCTGCTGGACGAGTGCCCGCCCGGCGCCCGGCTGATCGACACCGCGCAGCTCAACCTGGACCAGATCACCGCCGAGCTGGTCGCCGCCCACGAGGCCGGCCAGGACGTGGCCCGGCTGCACTCCGGGGACCCGTCCGTCTTCTCCGCCGTCGCCGAGCAGATGCGCCGCCTGGACGCGGCCGGCGTGCCGTACGAGGTGGTCCCCGGCGTGCCCGCCTTCGCCGCCGCCGCGGCCGCGCTGAAGCGGGAGTTGACCGTCCCGACCGTCGGCCAGACCGTCATCCTCACCCGGATCGCCAAGCGCGCCACCCCGATGCCCGAGGGCGAGGACCTCGCCACCCTCGGCCGCAGCGGCGCCCTGCTGGTGCTGCACCTGGCCGCCGGCTACGTGGACGACGTGGTCGAGCAGTTGCTCCCGCACTACGGCGCCGACTGCCCGGCCGCCGTGGTCGCGATGGCCAGCCGCCCCGACGAACTGGTGCTGCGCGGCACCGTCGGCGACATCGCCGAGCAGGTCAAGGCGGCGGGCGTGGTCCGCACCGCCGTCATCATCGTCGGCCGCACCCTGGCCGCCGGGCAGTTCCGCGACAGCCACCTCTACTCGGCGGACCGCGAGCGCCCGCACGAGCCCTGCGGGGCGTGATGCGCCACCTGCTCATCCTCGGCGGGACCACCGAAGGGCGGACGCTGGCCGCCGAACTCGCCCCGATCGCACACCGGGTCACCAGCTCGCTGGCCGGCCGGGTCGCCCAACCCCGGCTGCCCGTCGGGGAGGTGCGGATCGGCGGCTTCGGCGGGCCCGAGGGCCTGGCCGACTGGCTGCGCGCGGAGCACGTGGACGCGGTGGTCGACGCCACCCACCCGTTCGCCGCCGGCATCTCGCGGAACGCCGCCCTCGCGGCCGCCGCCACCGGCGTCCCCCTGCTGGTGCTGCGCCGTCCCGGCTTCACCAGGGCGGACGGGGACCGCTGGCTCCCCGCCCCCTCGCTCGCCGCGGCGGCCGACCTGCTGCCCCGTCGCGGGGAGCGGGTCTTCCTGACCATCGGCCGGCAGGGCGTCGCCGCCTTCTCCCATCTCGACGGGCTCCACTTCCTCGCCCGCTCGGTGGACCCACCCGAGCCCCCGGTGCCGCCCTCGTTCGAAGTCCTGCTGGACCGCGGGCCGTTCACGCTGGAGGGCGAACTGTCGCTGCTGCGCGAACACCGGATCGACCTGCTGGTCACCAAGGACAGCGGCGGCGCCGCGACCGCCCCCAAGCTCACCGCCGCCCGCCGGCTCCGGCTGCCCGTCGTCATCGTGGAGCGCCCGCCGGTCCCCGCCGGCGTACCGGTCGTCCCGGACGTCCCGGGCGCGGTCCGCTGGCTGGAGCAACTGCGGTAGAACCAGCACGACCACGGCCCCCGCCGTGGTCGCCGTGAAATTCCGGGCGGGCTCGTCGCGCGCGGGGCAGGATGGCCCGATGACCGATGATCAGCGCACCCGGACTCCCCGCACCGCCGACGAACGCGCCACGCTGGCAGGCTTCCTGGACTACCAGCGCGACACCCTCGCGATGAAGTGCGCGGGCCTCACCACGGAACAGCTCCGCGCCCGCGCACTGGAACCCTCGGGGCTCTCCCTGCTCGGCCTGGTCCGCCACCTCGCCGAGGTGGAGCGCAGCTGGTTCCGCAACGTCCTCAACGACGAAGGCCAGCCCGGCTTCTGGAAGCATCCGGACGGGTCCTTCGCCGAGTTCGACACCGACACCGCCGACCCGGACGAGGCCTTCGCCGTCTGGCGCCGCGAGTGCGACCACGCCAGGGAACTCGTCGCCGCCGCGGAGTCGTTGGACGTCCTGGGCCACTACGGCGAGGAGGTCTTCTCGCTCCGCTGGATCCTCACCCACATGATCGAGGAGTACGCCCGCCACAACGGCCACGCCGACCTCCTCCGCGAACACCTCGACGGCACCACCGGCGAGTAGCGCCGGACGGCCGGCACCGGGAATTGGGCTGGTCCGGGAGCGGCGCTCGGTCCGGGCGTTGAACAACCCGGTGTTCGTGGAGTACCTGAACACCGGGCTGGAGGTTGCCTTGTTGCTGACCGGCCTCGAAGGGTGAGGCCGGTCAGCGACATGACGGACTGTCAGATGTCGCGGAAGGTCTCGATCTGGGCGCCGATGGAGTTGAGGCGCTCGGCGAGGTCCTCGTAGCCGCGGTTGATGACGTAGACGTTGCGCAGGACGGAGGTGCCCTGGGCGGCGAGCATCGCGAGCAGGATCACCACGGCGGGGCGCAGGGCCGGCGGGCACATCATCTCGGCGGCGCGCCAGCGGGTCGGGCCCTGGACCAGCACGCGGTGCGGGTCGAGGAGCTTGACATCCGCGCCCAGGCGGGTCAGCTCGGTCAGGTAGATCGCGCGGTTGTCGTACACCCAGTCGTGGATCATCGTGGTGCCGTGCGCGGCCGCGGCGATGGCGGCGAAGAACGGCACGTTGTCGATGTTGATGCCGGGGAACGGCATCGGGTGGATGGTGTCGATCGGCGCGGTCAGCTTGGAGGGGCGCACGGTGAGGTCGACCAGGCGGGTGTGGCCGTTGTGGGCCCGGTACTCGGGGGTGCGATCGTAGTCGAGACCCATGCCCTCCAGCACCGCGAGCTCGATCTCCAGGAACTCGATCGGCACCCGTCGGATGGTCAGCTCGGAGGAGGTGACGACGGCGGCGGCGAGCAGGCTCATCGCCTCCACCGGGTCCTCGGCCGGGGTGTAGTCGACGTCGCAGGTGATCTCGGGGACGCCGTGCACGGTGAGGGTGGTGGTGCCGATGCCCTCGATCTTCACGCCCAGCTTCTCCAGGAAGAAGCAGAGGTCCTGGACCATGTAGTTGGGCGAGGCGTTGCGGATGACGCTGACGCCGTCGTGCCGCGCGGCGGCCAGCAGGGCGTTCTCGGTGACGGTGTCCCCGCGCTCGGTCAGCACGATCGGGCGGTCCATCGGGGCACCCGGCTCGACCGAGGCGTGGTAGGCGCCGCCGGTGGTGGCGACCTCCAGGCCGAAGCGGCGCAGCGCCGTCAGGTGCGGCTGCACGGTGCGGGTGCCGAGGTCGCAGCCGCCCGCGTACGGGATGGCGAAGGACTGGGCGCGGTGCATCAGCGGGCCGAGGAACATCAGCACGCTGCGGGTGCGGCGGGCCGCCTCGACGTCCATCGCCGCGAGGTCCAGCTCGGCGGGCGGGGTGAGTTCGAGGTCGCGGCCGTCGTTGATCCAGCGGCTCCTGACGCCGATGCTGGTGAGCACCTCGAGGATGCGGTAGACCTCCTCGATCCTCGCGACGCTGCGGATCGTGGTGCGGCCGGTGGTCAGCAGCGAGGCGCAGAGGATCGCCACGCAGGCGTTCTTGCTGCTGCGGACGTCGATCGCGCCGGAGAGCCGGGTGCCGCCTGCGACGCGCAGGTGCATCGGGCCGGAGTAGCCGAGGGAGACGATCTCGCTGTCGAGGGCTTCGCCGATGCGGGCGATCATCTCAAGGCTGACGTTCTGCTTGCCCTGTTCGATGCGGTTGACCGCGCTCTGGCTGGTTCCGAGCGCCTCGCCGAGCTGCGCCTGAGACCAGCCACGGTGCTGGCGCGCGGTGCGGATGAGGGTGCCGATACGGGTGAGGTAGTCGCCTGTCACTCGCCAGACGATATCTCATGGTTGAGATGACGACAGAATCGGGGATCGGCGCGCTGCTCCATTTGCCCGATTCTCGCCCCGTATGGACGTCAGTTCTTCACATCACCAGGTGATGTTGTCGCGCCATCGTGACACTCGTGACATTGTCACGCCCCGAGCGGCTCCGCCCGGCCGACGACGGTGCCCGCCCGGTCGATGCAGATGACGTCCACCGCGACCGGCGAGCCCAGCAGCACGCCGAGCGCCGTCGCCCGGGCCGCCTCGGCGACCAGATCCCCGAGCGGCACCCCCGCCGCACCGCACAACTGCACCGCCTCCAGTGCGGTGTTGGCGCCCGCGACCGCTGTGGCCAGCGCCTCGTCCGCCCCGCCCCGACGGGCCAGTTCGGCCAGGTACCCCTTGTCCACCTGGGAGCGCGCCGAGTGCAGGTCGAGGTGGCCGGCCGCGAGCTTGGACAGCTTGGCGAAGCCGCCCGCGATGGTCAGCCGGGGCACCGGGTGGCGCTTGAGGTACTTGAGCACGGCACCCGCGAAGTCGCCCATGTCCAGCAGCGCGTCCTCGGGCAGCCCGTGCTCCGCGACCGCGACCTTCTCCGAGGTCGAACCGGTGCAACCCGCCACGTGGGTGCGCCCGGCCGCCCGGGCCACGTCCACGCCGCGGCGGATGGAGTCGATCCAGGCCGAGCAGGAGTAGGGGACGACCACCCCGGTCGTCCCGAGGATGGACAGGCCGCCGAGGATGCCGAGCCGGGGGTTCCAGGTGGAGCGGGCGATCTCCGCACCGTGGTCGACGGAGATCTCGACCACCACGTCCCCGCTGCCGCCGTGCACGGCTGCCACCTGGGCGACGGCGTCCCGGATCATCTGCCGGGGCACCGGGTTGATCGCGGGCTCGCCGACGGGCAGCGGAAGACCGGCCTTGGTGACCGTCCCCACCCCTGGACCGGCCCGGAACACCACCCCGGTGCCGGGCTCGCCGGACCGTACGGTCGAACGGACCAGTGCGCCGTGGGTGACGTCGGGGTCGTCGCCCGCGTCCTTGACCACTCCGGCCATGGCGGCGGTCCGCTTCTCGACGCCCGGCTCTTCGGTTGCGGCCGGCTCCCCGGCGACGGTTCGCTCATTGTCGACGGGCCGCTCATCGTCGACGGCTGACGGCTTGCCGCCCGTCAACGGCTCGCGGACGGTCAGCTCCTCGGCGGCGAGGGCGAAGGCGGGCTGCTGCCCCTTGGGCAGGGTGATGACCACCGGGTCCGGGAACTCGCCGGTGAGCAGCGCGGTGTAGGCGGCCTTGGTGGCGGCGGTGGCGCAGGCGCCCGTCGTCCAGCCGGGCCGCAGGCCGCTGCTCTTCAGCTGGCCTGCCCGGCCGCCCGCTCCGGATTCCGCCCCGGCTCCCGCTGCGGCCACCTGCGCCCCGTTTCCGACGGCGCCCGCGCCGTCCTGCTCCGTCCCGGCGTCCGCACCGGCCGCCGTCGCCGATTTTCCCCCACCCGGCCGGGCCGGACCCGACCGGGGTGGCGGTCGCCGGGTCGGGCGCGAGCTGCGGGGATGCCGCTCCGCACCCCGGCGGGCGAGCCCCGAGCAGCCGGGCGAGCCGGGGCTGCACCCGTGCGCGAGACGCGGAGGAGGCGCCGCTCCGCGTTCCCCAAGAGTTCGCTGCACGACTCTCGCCGCCACGCCTACCAGTGAGTAATCTGGCGGTCCGCCAGAAGCGGGTTCATGACAGACGTGGGCCCGGACGAGGGCTCACCTCCTCGCCGGGCCATCAGCATGTGGGGGTTTTTGTGGCAGGGATGAGTCGGCGCACGTTCCTCACCGGTACGTCGGTGGCCGCCGCCTGGTCGGCCTTGTCGCTGGGCGGCGCGCAGTTCGCCTCGGCCGCGGCGCGCGACCGGGCGCTGGCGACGACCGCCGCACGGGCGGTCAAGGTCACCGGGACGACGCTGGAGCAGGTGGCCACGCCGGTCGGCACCGGCGGCTACAAGCGGCTGACGGCGGGACCGGGCTGGCCGCTGGTGGTGCGCGGAGACCTCGCGGCGGCGGCCACCGGACGGGACGACCGCAGAACCGGCCTGGCCAGCTTCGTCCAGTTCAGCGACCTGCACCTGGTGGACACCGAGTCCCCGGTGCGCTTCGAGTACCTGGCCAAGCTCAACGGCAGCGCGTACCGGCCGCAGGAGGCCCTGAACGCCCGCGGTGTCTCGGCGCTCGTCGAGCGCGTCAACTCGCTCGCCGGCGGCCCGTACACCGGGATGCCGTTCAGCATGGTGATGACCACCGGTGACAACACCGACAACCACGAGGTCGCCGAACTCGACTGGTACCTCAAGGTCATGTGCGGCGGCCGGCTGGCTCAGAGCACCGGCGACCCCGGCCGCTACGAGGGCGTCCAGAACTCCGGCAACGCCGCCTACTGGAACCCCGAACTCGCCTACAGCGACGGCTACAAGGCGAAGGGCTTCCCGCAGATACCCGGCTTCCTGTCCGCCGCCGGCCGGCCCTTCGACGCGCCGGGACTGCGCACGCCCTGGTACACCACGGTCGGCAACCACGACGACAGCATCGAGGGCTCGCTGCCCGACCTCGGGCTGCTGAACGACCTCTACACCGGCCAGTACAAGCTGGAGGGCTGCGACGACGCCACGGCCGCCCAGCTGATGGACTCGCTGCGCCGCGACCCGGCGGGCGCCGTGCTGCTGCTGGCGAAGCTGATCGCCAACGGCGAGGCGGTGCGCCGGATCACCCCGGACGAGCGCCGGAAGCCGTTCACGCTCAAGGAGTTCGCCAAGGCCCACCTGAACCCGGCGGTCACCGGCGCCGGTCCGTACGGGCACGGCTTCACCTCGGACATGGCGAACAGCGGCAAGCTCTACTACACCTTCCGCATCTCGGAGAAGGTGGTCGGCATCAGCCTGGACACCACCAACCAGGCCGGGTTCGCCGACGGTTCGCTGGGCACCGCGCAACTGCGCTGGCTGGAGCAGCAGTTGCAGGCGCACAGCGGGCACTGGTACGACGCCGACGGGCGCAAGGTGACCGGTGGGAGCACGGACGAGCTGGTCCTCGTCTTCAGCCACCACACCAGCGGCACGATGGGCAACCTGCTGCCGGACCCGCGCAACGTCTTCGAGAAGCGGCACGACGGCAACGAACTGGTGGCGCTGCTCCAGCGCTACCCGAACGTGGTCGCGTGGGTGAACGGGCACACCCACATGAACAAGATCACGCCGCACGGCCACGCGGTGCCGGAGCGGGCGTTCTGGGAGGTCAACACCGCCTCGCACATCGACTACCCGCAGCACGGACGGATCATCGAGATCGCGGACAACGGGGACGGCACGCTCTCGCTGTTCACCACGCTGATCGAGTCCTCCGCGCCGTACGGGACGGACTTCGGCGGCACCTCGGACGCCAACCTCGCCGCGCTCTACCGCGAGCTGTCGTACAACGACCCGAACGGCCGCCCGACGGCGCTGCTCGGCGCGGGCCAGGACCACAACACCGAGCTGCTGATCGCCAAGCCGACCCGGTAGCGGTCGGGGGGCGGGGGGCGGGGTTCGGGGCGCGGGACGTGGGCGGGGCCGACCGGCTGAGGACAGCTGACAGCTGACAGAAAACGGATGACAGATGACAGCGAACAGATTTCATCATCTGTTCGCTGTCATCTGTCGCCCGTCACTCCTCCGGGTAGCGCCGAGGGGTCCAGACGACCTCCACGCCGCCGCCCCGTTCGACCGCCCGGGTCTGCGAGGAGCCGATCAGCAGGATGGTCCGCATGTCGACCAGCGCCGGGTCCAGCTCGCCCAGCCGGACGATCCGCACCCGCTCGGTCGGGCCGCCGACGTCGCGGGCCATCACCACCGGCGTCTCCGGCGCCCGGTACTCCAGCAGGAGGTCCCTGGCGAGCCCGACCTGGGTGGTCCTGGACCTCGACCCCGGGTTGTACAGCGCGAGCACCAGGTCCGCCTCGGCGGCGGCGCGCAGCCGCTTCGCCACCACGTCCCACGGCTTGAGCCGGTCCGAGAGCGACACCGTCGCGTAGTCGTGCCCGAGCGGGGCGCCCGCCCGGGAGGCGGCCGCGTGGGCGGCGGTCATGCCGGGGAGCACCCGTACCGGGATGTCCCGGTACGCCTCCTCACAGGCGACCTCCAGTACCGCGGTGGCCATCGCGAACACCCCGGGGTCCCCCGAGGAGACCACCGCGACGCGGTGCCCGCGCCGGGCCAGGTCGAGGGCGAACTCGGCGCGCTCCGACTCCACCTTGTTGTCCGAGCCGTGCCGCTGCTGCCCCGGCCGCTCCGGCACCCGGTCCAGATAGGTGGTGTAGCCGACCAGGTCGGTCGCCTGGGCCAGCGCCCCGCGCGCCTCGGCGGTCAGCCAGAGCGGACCGGCCGGCCCGGTGCCGACCACGGTCACACTGCCGACGCCGTCCGACAGCCGGACCTCCGGCTCCAGCGGCGCGACCCTGCTCGGCAGCACCGCGACCGAGAAGTACGGCACCGTCTCGTCGTCGACCTCCGTGAGCGGCAGGACCCGCTCCCCCGCCATGAAGGCCCGTTCCACGTACTGCGCGTCGGCCAGTCGCCCGGCCCGCTCCAGGGCCCGGCGGACGGTCGGGAAGGTGCGTCCCAGCTTCATGATCACGGCCGAGTCGGCGGCCGCGATCCGCGCCGTCAGCTCCTCCTCGGGCAGCGTGCCCGGGATGACGGTGAGCGTCTCCTCGGCCTCGGTCAGCGGCTGCCCGAGCCGGGCGGCTGCCGCGCTGAGCGAGGTCACGCCGGGCACCACCTCGGTCGGGTAGCGGTGCGCGAGCCGCTTGTGCATGTGCTGGTAGGAGCCGTAGAAGAGCGGATCGCCCTCGGCGAGGACCACCACGTCGCGCCCGGCGTCCAGGTGGGCGGCCAGCCGGGCGGCGGCCTCCTCGTAGAAGTCGTCCAGCGCGCCCCGGTAGCCGCCCGGGTGGTCGGTGCTCTCGACGGTGAGCGGGTAGACCAGCTTCTCCTCGATCTGGCCGCCCGCCAGGTACCGTTCGGCGATCGAGCGCGCGATGGACCGGCCGTGCCGGGCACTGTGGTAGGCCACCACGTCGGCCTTGCCGATGAGTTCGGCGGCGCGGACGGTCACCAGCGACGGATCGCCCGGGCCGAGCCCGACGCCGTACAGCCGACCCGTGGGATTCTGACGCTCCGTCATTCTTCTTCGCTCGCAATCGCGTTGACGGCGGCGGCGGCCATCGCGCTGCCGCCGCGCCGACCGCGCACCACCAGGTGCTCCAGGCCGGAGGGGTGCTCGGCCAGGGCCTGCTTGGACTCGGCGGCACCGATGAAGCCGACCGGGACGCCGATCACCGCGGCCGGTCGCGGCGCGCCCGCCTCGATCATCTCCAGCAACCGGAACAGCGAGGTCGGCGCGTTGCCGACGGCCACCACCGCGCCCTCCAGCCGGGGCAGCCACAGCTCCATGGCCGCGGCGCTGCGGGTGTTGCCCATCACCCGGGCGAGATCGGGCACCGACGGGTCGGCGAGGGTGCAGATCACCTCGTTGTCGGCGGGCAGCCGCTTGCGGGTGACACCGCTCGCGACCATGTTGACGTCGCAGAGGATCGGCGCACCGGCGCGCAGCGCGGCGCGCGCGGAGGCGACCACGCCGGGCGAGTACACCAGGTCCCCGACCAGGTCGACCATCCCGCAGGCGTGGATCATCCGCACCGCGACCTGGGAGACGTCCGCCGGGAGGGCGGCCAGATCGGCCTCCGCGCGGATGGTGGCAAAGGACTGGCGGTAGATGGACGCGCCGTCCTTCTCGTACTCGATCACTTCGTGGTCCTCCTGGCCGCGGCAACAGCCTCGGCCATCTCCTCGTTCGTCACATCGACGCCCGTCACGTGGACGTTCGTCGCATCGGTGCTCGTCACATCAATGCTCATCGGATCAGTGCTCGTCGGATCGGCGCTCACCTGATCAGCGCTCGTCGGATCGGCGACGGTCGCGGTCGCCGTCGCGCCCACGCGCGCCCCGTTCACCGTCACCCGGTAGCCGCGCCCGGTCGCGAGCACGTCCACCCACCGCCCGGCCGGGTGGCCGCAGCGCCGTTCACAGCCCGACCAGTGGACGGGCAGCCCCGCACCGGCCCGCACGGCAGTACCGGCGTCCAGCGCCCGGGCCGCGTCCGTGCGGACGTCGGCCAGCGACTTGGCGCAGCCAGGCAGCCCGGTGCACGCGGTGGCCCGTTCCCAGGCCGAGCCCGGCTCGGTACGGAACCCGGCCGCGGCGAGCGCGGGCAGCCGGTCGGCCGTCGCGCCGGGCAGCACCGCCCCGCGCCAGGGCGTCAGCCGCAGTTCGCCCGCCGAGGCGGCAACCAGCGCCCGCCACTGCCCGGCGCTCGCCCGGCCGAAGCGCAGCCCCACCGAGAGCCCGCCGGGCAGCGCGCCGACGGCGGGCACCGAGCCGGCGAAGGCCGGCAGCGGCACCGAGCCGGCCGGCCGCAGTTCGGGCACCTCGCGCAGGTGCCAGGCCTTGCGTCCGTTCGTCCGCAGCGCCTCCAGGAAGGAGCGGGCCGCGTCCAGCACGGCCGTGACCTCCTGCCCGGCCTCGACCGGGTGCCCGTGACCGTCGCGTCCGAGGCGCAGCAGCCGGGTGCCGTCCGGGCCTGCGATCAATGTCACATCGGCGTCGAGCGCGGCGACGTCGCCCCGCCCGTCGTCCAGCGCGAACAGGAACTTGCCGGAGAGCCCGGCCGCCCAGCCGCTCGCGCACAGTCGCGCGTCCAGTTCCCGCACCCAGGCCTGCACATCGGCGCCTCCCGAGGCGCCTGCGGAAGCGGTGCCCGAGGCGGTTCCCGAGGCGATCCCGGCGGCGTCCTCGACCGCGCCCAGTCCGGCCAGCGGCGAGGCGACGATGTTGCGGACCCGCTCGTGGGTGTCCGAGGGCAGCAGGGCGACGGCGCGCAGCCGCTCGGCGAGTTCGGCCGCACAGTGCGAAGCCAGGCCGCGCAGCTGGACGTTGCCGCGCGAGGTGGTCTCCAGTTCGCCGTCGCCGAGGACCTCGGACGCCTCGGCCAGCGCGAACGCCTGACGGTCCGTCAACAGGCCGCCGGGCAGGCGGATCCGGGCCAGGGCGCCGTCGTCGGCCGCATGCAGACGAAGCGCCCCGGGGCAGGCGTCCGCACGCCCCCGGTCGGGCACCTCCCGGTCGGGTCCTGCGGCGCCCGGCGCGATGGCGTCGGGTGTCGGTGGCATGGCGGCGAGCATACAGATGATCCGATCGCTTGCCTCCGTCCGCTGCATCACACCCCGGCCTCGCGGCCCGCCCCTCGCGTCGGCGTCCGAAAGCTCACCCTCCCCCAGGTCAGCCGCACCCCGTACGATGCTGGCGGGCGGCCCCCGCGGGCCGTCCGTACGCCAGCGACGGCGCAGGGGAGGAAACCGGTGCGAACCCGGTGCGGTCCCGCCACTGTGACCGCGGTTCACCGGTAGACCGGTCGGCCCGCGGAAGCCAGGAACTCCTGCCGTCCTCTCACCGGCCCGGGGCGCGGACCCCGAGGAAGGCAGAAATGTCCCAGCGCTGTCGCATGCCCGCGCTCGCGTCCCCGGCCGCCACCACGGCCGTTCCGGCCACCGTCACGACCGCTCCGGTCGACGCCCCGGCCGTCCAGGCCGCCACCGCGGCCGACCCGGCCCAGATCCCGGCCACCCTGGCCACCGAAGAGGCCGGGAGGGCCTTCGCATGATCCTGCTGCTGTCGACGTCCGACACCGACCTGCTCAGCGCCCGCGCGTCCGAGGGCCCGGTGCGCTACCGGCTCGGCAACCCGGCCCGGCTCACCCCGGACGACCTGCCCGCACTGCTGGAGGGCACCGAACTCGTCGTGGTCCGCCTGCTCGGCGGGCGCCGCGCCTGGCAGGAGGGCCTGGACGCGCTGCTGGCCGGCCCCCGCCCGGTGGTGGTGCTGACGGGTGAGCAGGCCCCCGACGCCCAGCTGATGGAGCTGTCCACCGTCCCGGCCGGCATCGCCGCCGAGGCGCACGCCTACCTCGCCCACGGCGGCGCGGCCAACCTGGCCGAGCTGGGCGCGTTCCTCTCCGACACCGTGCTGCTGACCGGCCACGGCTTCGCCCCGCCCGCCTCCGCCCCGGCCTGGGGCCCGCTGGAGCGCGAAGCCCGTACGAGCGAGGGCCCGACCGTCGCGGTGCTCTACTACCGCGCCCACCACATGAGCGGCAACACCGCCTTCGTGGAGACCCTCTGCCGGGCCGTCGAGGACCGGGGCGCCCGGGCCAGGGCCTACTACTGCGCCTCGCTGCGCGGCGCCGAGCCCGAGCTGCTCGCCGCGCTCGGCGAGGCGGACGCGATCGTCACCACCGTGCTCGCGGCCGGCGGCACCCGCCCGGCCGACGCCCAGGCCGGCGGCGACGAGGAGGCCTGGGACGCGGGCGCGCTGGCCGCCCTCGACCGCCCGATCCTCCAGGCGCTCTGCCTCACCTGGTCGCGCGCCCAGTGGGAGGCCAGCGACGACGGCCTGTCCCCTTTGGACACCGCCACCCAGATCGCGGTGCCGGAGTTCGACGGCCGGCTGATCACCGTCCCGTTCTCCTTCAAGGAGCTGGACGAGGACGGCCTCACCGTCTACGCCGCCGACCCGGAGCGCGCCGCCCGGGTGGCCGGCACCGCCGTCAAGCACGCCCGGCTGCGGTACGTCCCGGCCGCCGAGCGCCGGCTCGCCCTGGTGTTGTCCGCGTACCCGACCAAGCACTCCCGGGTCGGCAACGCCGTCGGCCTGGACACCCCGGCCAGCGCGGTGCGGCTGCTGGAGCGGCTGCGCGCGGAGGGCATGGACCTCGGCGACGACCTGCCCGGCTTCCACACCCGCGCCGACGACGAGGGGCACGAGGGCGACGCGCTGATCCACGCCCTGATCGCGGCCGGCGGCTACGACCAGGACTGGCTCACCGAGGACCAGCTGGCCCGCAACCCGGTGCGCATCCCGGCCGCCGACTACCGCCGCTGGTACGCCACCCTCCCGCAGGGCCTGCGCGAGCACGTCGAGGAGCACTGGGGCCCGGCCCCCGGCGAGCTGTACGTCGACCGTTCGCAGAACCCGGACGGCGACATCGTGCTGGCCGCGATCCGCTCCGGGAACCTGCTGGTGCTCATCCAGCCGCCGCGCGGCTTCGGTGAGAACCCGGTCGCCATCTACCACGACCCCGACCTGCCGCCCAGCCACCACTACCTGGCCGCCTACCGCTGGATCGAGGCGGCCCGGGAGGACGGCGGCTTCGGCGCCGACGCCGTGATCCACCTCGGCAAGCACGGCAACCTGGAGTGGCTGCCCGGCAAGACCGCCGCGCTGTCCGCCGAGTGCGGCCCCGACGCCGTCCTCGGCGACCTGCCGCTGGTCTACCCGTTCCTGGTCAACGACCCGGGCGAGGGCACCCAGGCCAAGCGCCGCGCCCACGCCACGCTCGTCGACCACCTCGTCCCGCCGATGGCCCGCGCCGACTCCTACGGCGACATCGCCCGCCTGGAGCAGCTGCTGGACGAGCACTCCAACATCGCCGCGATGGACCCGGCCAAGCTGCCCGCGATCCGCGCCCAGATCTGGACGCTGATCCAGGCCGCCAAGCTCGACCACGACCTCGGCCTGGCCGAGCGGCCCGAGGACGACGGCTTCGACGACTTCCTGCTGCACGTCGACGGCTGGCTCTGCGAGGTCAAGGACGCCCAGATCCGCGACGGCCTGCATGTCCTGGGCCAGGCCCCGGCCGGCACCGACCGGGTCAACATCGTGCTCGCCATCCTGCGCGCCCGGCAGATCTGGGGCGGCGTCAGCGCGCTGCCCGGCCTGCGCGAGGCGCTCGGCCTGGACGAGTCGGCCCCGACCCTGGGCGCCACCGACGCGGCCGAGGCCGAGGCCCGCGCCCTGGTCGAGGCGATGGAGGCGGAGGACTGGGCGCCCGAGGCGGTGGAGAAGGTCATCGTCGCACTGCCGGAGGCCGTCCGGGACGCCGTCCGCGAGGTGCTGGCCTTCGCCGCCACCCAGGTGGTGCCTCGACTGGCCGCCACCACCGACGAGCTGGACGCCGTGCTGCACGCGCTCCAGGGCGGCTTCGTCCCGGCCGGCCCGTCCGGCTCGCCGCTGCGCGGCCTGGTCAACGTGCTGCCGACCGGCCGCAACTTCTACTCGGTCGACCCGAAGGCCGTCCCCAGCAAGCTCGCCTGGGAGACCGGCCAGGCGCTCGCCGCCTCGCTGGTCGAGCGCTACCGCGCGGACAACGACGGCGCCTACCCGCCCTCGGTCGGGCTCTCGCTCTGGGGCACCAGCGCGATGCGCACCGCCGGCGACGACATCGCCGAGGCCTTCGCGCTGCTCGGCGTCCGCCCGGTCTGGGACGACGCCTCCCGCCGGGTCACCGGTCTGGAGCCGATCCCGCAGGCCGAGCTGGGGCGCCCGCGCATCGACGTCACGCTGCGCATCTCCGGCTTCTTCCGGGACGCCTTCCCGCACGTGGTCGCCCTGCTGGACGACGCGGTGCGCCTGGCCGCCGCCCAGGAGGAGGACGACGCGGACAACTTCGTCCGGGCCCACGTCCAGGCCGACCTCGCGGTCCACGGCGACGAGCGCAAGGCCACCGTCCGCGTGTTCGGCTCCCGCCCCGGCACGTACGGGGCCGGGCTGCTCCAGCTGATCGACAGCCGGGACTGGCGCACCGACGCCGACCTGGCCGAGGTGTACACGGTCTGGGGCGGCTACGCGTACGGCCGTGGGCTGGACGGGCGCCCGGCCCGCGAGGAGATGGAGACCGCGTACAAGCGGATCACCGTCGCCGCGAAGAACACCGACACCCGCGAGCACGACATCGCCGACTCGGACGACTACTTCCAGTACCACGGCGGCATGGTGGCCACCGTGCGCGCCCTCACCGGCAAGGCGCCGACCGCCTACATCGGCGACTCGACCCGCCCGGAGACCGTCCGCACCCGCACCCTGACCGAGGAGGCCGCCCGCGTCTTCCGAGCCCGGGTGGTCAACCCGCGCTGGATCGAGGCGATGCGGCGCCACGGGTACAAGGGCGCCTTCGAGATGGCCGCGACGGTGGACTACCTGTTCGGCTACGACGCCACCACGGGCGTGGTCGCGGACTGGATGTACGAGAAGCTGACCCAGGAGTACGTGCTCGACCCGGTCAACCGGGAGTTCCTCGCGGGCGCCAACCCGTGGGCGCTGCACGGGATCAGCGAGCGACTGCTGGAGGCGGCGAGCCGCGGGCTGTGGGAGCAGCCGGACCCGGAGCTGATCGCGCAGTTGCAGGCCGCGTTCCTGGAGACCGAGGGTGACCTGGAGGGCGGCAGCGAGGACTGAGGCCGGGTGAGGCGACCCGGGGCGTGCCCACGGCAGGCCGCCCCGGGTCGATCGCTGCACGACTCGTCGTTTCTGACAGACCGCTCGTTCGACCGGTGCCATGGGTGCCATCAGTTCCATCGGTGCCAGGGGTTCCATCAGTTCCGGAGATGGCGTTCTCTTCACCCGTTCGGCCGATCGGCGTACTGGTGGTACACGCCGTCCAAGCGGACAATACGGGTCATGTCGCGTCGCTCCGCTCCCACCAGCCCGGCCCTGAGCACGCCTGCCGCCGGGGAACGGGAGCCGCACCCGCCGCATCCGTACCGCGCGCGGATCGGCGCGCTGGCCGCCGGGGCGGTGCCGGTGCTCGCCTTCCCCGCCCCCGGGCAGGCCTGGCTGGCCTGGGTCGCGCTCGTCCCCGGACTGCTGCTGATGCAGCGGGCGCCCTCGGGGCGGGAGGCGGCGGTGCGCGGCTGGTGGTTCGGCGCGGGGTTCATCCTGACCGCGATGTACTGGCTGGTCCCGTCCATCGGGCCTGGGCTGCCAGTGCTCGCGGTGCTGTTCGGGGCGCTCCAGGGCGCCGTCGGGTACGCCGTGCACCGGCTGCTGCACCCGCGGCTGACCGCCCGTCGGGCGCTGCTCGCACTGGCGGTCGTGCCGGCGGTCTGGGTGACCACCGAGTACGCGCGTTCCTGGCCAGCGCTCGGCGGGCCGTGGGCGCTGCTCGGAGCGACCCAGTGGCAGCATCCGGCGGTCCTCGCGCTGGCCTCGGCCGGCGGGATCTGGCTGGTCAGCGCGGCGGTGGCGGCCGTGAACACCGGGGTGCTGATCGCGCTGACCGCGGTGCACTGGCGGCCGCGGGCCGTCGCCGCCGGGGCGGCCGTGCTGGTGCTCGCTTCCGGCCCGCTGCTGTTCGCGCTGCGCGAGGCGCCCGCCGGGGACGGGGCGGTGAGCGTGGCGCTGGTCCAGCCCGGCATCGTCGAGGACCCCCGGGCCAGGTTCGAGGCGAGCGCGCGGATCACGGCCGGGCTGGTCGGACAGCCGGTGGACCTGGTCGTGTGGGGCGAGAGCAGCAGCGCCGCCGACCTGGACCGCGACCCGGCCGCGCTGGACGCGCTGCGCGGGCTCGCCGCGACCACCGGCGCCCAGGTGATCGCCGGGGAGGACGCGCGCAAGGCGGACGGACGGATCTCCAAGGACGCGGTGCTGGTCTCCCCCGGCGGTGTGGTGGACCGCTACCGCAAGATCCGGCTGGTGCCGTTCGGCGAGTACATCCCGCTGCGGCCGGTGCTCGGCTGGATCGCCGGGGTCAGCCGGGCGGCGGGCGAGAACCGGGCGCCGGGCACCGCGTTCCACGTGCTGCCGGCCACCGACCGGACGGGCGCGCCGCTGCCGGTCGGGGCGCTGATCTGCTTCGAGTCGGCCTTCCCCGACATGGCCCGCACCGCGGCCCGGGACGGCGCCAGGGTGCTGGTCTACCAGTCGTCGACCTCGACCTTCCAGCGCACCTGGGCACCCGAGCAGCACGTCTCGCTGGCGGCGATCCGGGCCGCCGAGACCGGCCGGCCGGCCGTGCAGGCCTCGCTGACCGGCGTCTCGGCCGCCTTCGACGCCCAGGGCAGGGAACTCGCCCGGCTCGGTACGGACGGCACCGGCGTGCTGACCGTCCGACTGCCGCTCACCGCACCCGGCACGGTGACCTGGTACGACCGGATCGGCGACGTGGTGCCGCTGGGGGCGCTGCTGGTCACGGCGGTGGCGGCGCGGGCGGGGTGGGCGGCGCGCCGGCCGGGCGGGTCGGTGGGGTCGAACCCGCCAGTAGGGCCGGCCCCGCCAGTCCAGCACCGCCGGTAGGGTCGGCCCGGTTCCGGTCAGCCCTCGGTGCCTGCGGTGTAGACGCCGAACGCGGCGCCCTGGGGATCGCGCAGCACCGCGATCCGCCGGCCTCCGGGCACACCGGTGGCGGGCATCAGCACGTCCCCGCCGAGCGCCAGGGCCCGGCTGACGGTGTTGTCGACGTCGGCGACCGCGAAGTACGGCAGCCAGTGCGGCGGCACCTGGGGCGGGAAGCGGTCGTCCATCGTCAGCATGCCGCCGAAGTCCCGGCCGTCCAGGCCCCACTGGGGGTAGTGCTCGGACGGGGCGACGGACCAGCCGAAGACCGCCGGGTAGAAGGCGAGGGCGCCGGCCGGGTCGCGGGTGAGCAGTTCCACCCAGCCGAGCGAGACCGGCTCGTTGAACACCCCGGCGCCGCCGAAGGTGCGGGCCTGCCAGAGGATGAGCACCGCGCCGGACCGGTCGGCGGCCACCGAGAAGCGGCCGAAGTCGGACGCGTCGGTGGGGTCCTTCAGGATCCGGCCGCCGGCCTCCACGACCCTCGCCGCGGTGGCGTCGGTGTCGGCCACCGCGATGCAGACCGTCCAGGCGATCGGCTGCTGCGGCGCGTAGCGCGGGGTGATGGCGGCGGCCGGGGCGTCCCCGACCAGCATCTGGGTGTAGTCGCCGTCCCCGGGGCGTGCCGTGTCGTCCACCCGCCAGCCGAACAGCTCGGTGTAGAAGGCCCGGGCGGCGGCCGGATCGGAGGTGCCCAGCTCGGTCCAGCAGGGGGCGTTGGTGGTCACGGAGGTCTGCTTCATGACGTCTGTCCTCGCAGCTTGCTCGGGAACTCCCGGGTTTTCCCCGCGGTTCTCCCCGCCCCGGCCCCCGCACCGCTGGCCCCAGCATGCGGGGCGGAGACGGAGGGTGGCGGGCGGTGGTGGGCCGAACGGGGGCGGGTGGGGACGGACGGGGACAGGCAGGGGCGAACGGACGAACAGATGACAGCTGACAGATTTCGAAATCTGTCAGCTGTCATCTGTTATCCGTCATCTGTCAGCTGTCATCTGTCAGCCGTCGCCCGCCGGTCCCCGACGGCCGGTCACCGGCGACCGCCGTCAGCCCCGCGCGGCCCTCGCCACCGGGATCCACAGCTCCGCCTCGGCATCGCTCGTCCCCGGGACGGGCCGGGTCCGGAGGATCTCCGGGCCGGGCCGCGCCTCGTACGGGTTGGACGGGAACCACTGGGCGGCCACGTCCCCCCACATCTCCTGCAGGGCCTGCGGGAACGGTCCGGTGTTGGTGAACACCGCCCAGGTTCCGGCCGGCACGTCGAGAACGTCCAGGCCCGCCGGGACGACGACGTCCTCGCGCGCCACCACCGCGTGCCAGTAGTCGAGTTCGGACCCCTCTTCGCGGTTCGGCGAGAAGTCGTCGCTCACCGACACGATGCCGTCCGGCTCGTCCCCGGACAGGGCGGCGATCCGCTGGACCGTCTCCGCTTCGAGCCCCTTGATGAACTCGGCGATCCCCGGGTTGATCCCCAGGTAGATCAGGGTGACCCGGGCCTTCCTGCCGACGATCCGGAAGTCCGGCTTCTCGACGATCCGGTATTCCATGCTGCTGCTTCCCTCCACGATGAGTCGGAAGGACATCCGGGGCTGCGAGACGAGCACCGCACCGTCGCGCCGGGCCTCCCCGGGTCCGACGCCGTGCATGGCCCGGAACGCCCGGGCGAAGGCCTCACCCGAGGAGTAGCCGTACCGGACCGCGATGTCGAGCAACGTCCGCCGGTCGTCCAGGACTTCCGCCCCGGCGACGGTCAGCCTCCGGCGCCGGACGTACTCCGACAACGGCATCCCGGCGAGCATCGAGAACAGCCGCCGGAAGTGGTACTCCGACGTCATCGCGATCCGCGCCAGCCCGGCCACGTCGACCTCACGGTCCAGGTCCTGCTCGATCCGGTCCATCGCCCGGTTCAGGTGCTCCAGCACGTCGACCCCGTCCTTCCCTTACCGACATCCACCGTAGGAAGGACTCACCCTGCCGCACCCGACAATCGGTGCCCGCTCCGGTCGGGCACCGATCGCCGGGTGGCGGCGGTCAACGGCTCAGATCACGCCCTGGGCCAGCATCGCGTCCGCGACCAGCTCGAAGCCGGCGATGTTCGCGCCGACCACGTAGTTGCCCGGGTGGCCGTAGCGCTCGGCGGTGGTGAAGCAGGAGTCGTGGACGTGCTTCATGATCCCGGCCAGCCGCTCCTCGGTGTGCTCGAAGGTCCAGGAGTCGCGCGAGGCGTTCTGCTGCATCTCCAGCGCGCTGGTCGCGACGCCGCCCGCGTTCGCCGCCTTGCCCGGGCCGAAGGCCACACCGGCCTCCTGCAACACCCGCACCGCCTCCGGGGTGGTGGGCATGTTGGCGCCTTCGGCGACCGCCAGCACCCCGTTGCGCACCAGGGCGAGCGCGTCGGCCTCGGTCAGCTCGTTCTGGGTGGCACAGGGCAGCGCGACGTCACAGGGCACGCTCCACACCCCCGGGCCCTCGACGAACCGGACGTGGCTGCCGCGCAGTTCGGCGTACTCGGAGACCCGGCCGCGCCGGACCTCCTTGACCTCCTTGAGCAGCGCGAGGTCGATGCCCTTCTCGTCCACCACGTAGCCGGAGGAGTCGGAGGCGGTCAGCACCGTCGCACCGAACTGCTGCGCCTTCTCGATCGCGTAGATCGCGACGTTGCCGGAGCCGGAGACGACCACCCGGCGCCCGTCCAGGCTCTCGCCGCGGCTGTGCAGCATCTCGGCGGTGAACATGACGCAGCCGTAGCCGGTGGCCTCGGTGCGGACCTGCGCGCCGCCCCAGCCGAGGCCCTTTCCGGTGAGCACGCCGCTCTCGTACCGGTTGGTGATCCGCTTGTACTGGCCGAAGAGGTAGCCGATCTCCCGGCCGCCGACGCCGATGTCACCGGCCGGAACGTCGGTGTACTCGCCGAGGTGGCGGTACAGCTCGGTCATGAAGGACTGGCAGAACCGCATGATCTCGGCGTTCGAACGACCCTTGGGGTCGAAGTCGGAGCCGCCCTTGCCGCCACCGATGGGCAGACCGGTGAGCGCGTTCTTGAAGATCTGCTCGAACCCGAGGAACTTGACGATCCCGAGGTTCACCGACGGGTGGAAGCGCAGCCCACCCTTGTACGGGCCGAGGGCACTGCTGAACTCCACCCGGAAGCCGCGGTTGACGTGGATGTCGCCGGAGTCGTCGGTCCACGGCACCCGGAACATCAGCTGCCGCTCGGGCTCGCAGATCCGCTCGATGATCCGGGCGTCGAGGAGTTCGGGGCGGTGGGCGAGCACCGGGGCCAGGGTCTCCAGCACCTCGTGGACGGCCTGGTGGAACTCGTTCTCGCCCTGGTTGCGGCGGATCACGTCCGCGTAGAGCGCCGCTATCGCGCGCTGCTCGGCGGCGAAGTCTGCGGACGAGGAGGCGGGGGTGGCGGGGGTCGTCGGCATCTGATCAGGACCCTTCCGTGGTCGTCGATGGACTTGCGCAGTGCTCCCGTGGGCCGGGGGGACGTGCCCAGGGAACGGTGGAAGTCTCGCAGTGTCCACACCCCGGTTTCCGCACCATCCACATGCTGGAAGCCCTGGTGGGAACGGACGGGGCTGGTGGGGCCCTGTGGACCTCCGCAGTCGGGCCCGGTCCCACCGGCCCCTAGTTGTTCAAATTGGAACTACCTAGTACGGTCGATCTCCGACCCACCACGATCCGTCCGGGTCCGATCGACCCCACCTCGATCCGGTACGCCCCGGTCCGGCTCACATCCGACCGTTCGCCCCGGTTCGTCCACCACCGATCCACGGAGGCCCACCCATGCCGCAGCCCGGCTCCGCCACGGTGCGCTCGCGTGTGCGCATCCCGCTGACCTTCCCCGACGGCTTCCGCGCCGAGGCGGAGGTCTTCACCTTCCGCGGCCTCGCCGACGGCGCCGAGCACCTGGCGCTCGCGCTCGGTACGGCCCCCGAGGGCGGGACGCCACTGGTCCGGCTGCACTCCGAGTGCCTGACCGGCGACGTCTTCGGCTCGGACCGCTGCGACTGCGGGCCGCAGCTGCGCGAGTCGGTGGAGCGGATCAGCGAGGCCGGCGGGTACTTGCTCTACCTGCGGCAGGAGGGCCGCGGCATCGGGCTCTACAACAAGCTGGACGCGTACGCCCTCCAGGACTCCGGCCTTGACACGTACGACGCCAACACCGCGCTCGGCCTGCCCGAGGACGGCCGGGACTACACCGCCGCCGCCCAGATGCTCGCCGCGCTCGGCGCCACGGACATCGACCTGCTGAGCAACAACCCCGACAAGGCGGCGCAGCTGGCCGAGCTGGGGGTGGCGGTGCGGCACCGGGTGCCGACGGGCGTGCACCTGTCGGCGAGCAACATCCGCTACCTGCGGGCGAAGGCGGAGCGGACGGGGCACACGATCGAGCTCTCCCGGCTGGTCGGCTGAGCGGTCGTACGGTCCCGCGGCCGGCGGACCGCACGGTCTGCCGACCGCTGCCGGACGTCCGACGGCAAGCGACGGCTGACAGATGTCAACCAACAGATAACAGCTGACAGATTTCGAAATCTGTCAGCTGTCAGCTGTTATCTGATACCTGTCAGCCGCCCGCCGTCACCCGCGCCCGGCCCGCCCCCACACCGTCCGCAGCCCCCCGTACACCGCCAGCGGCAGGGCCACCAGCAGCGCGGCCCAGAACGCCCCGTGCCCCCACACCTCGGCGATCGCCCGGAACAGTCCCTCGAACACCGGGATCCGCAGCGCCTCGACCGGCCCGAGCGGGCCCGGCCACGCCCCGAGGAACAGGGTGGCCGGGATCCAGAGCACGAACAGGACCCGGGCCGTGGCCGGCGTCCCGAGGGTGCTCACCAACGACACCACCGCCAGCAGGAGGACGAACCCGGCCTGGTAGGCCGCACCGGTCTGCCCCGTCCCCCAGGAGTCGGGCGTCCGGTGCACCCCGGTGGCCGCCAGCCGGACCTCGACCGCCGCCCACAGCAGCAGCACCAGCACCGCCGTCGTCCCGAGCGCGAACCGCACCCGGTCGCGCGCCCCCGCACCGCCCGTCCCCCACCGGCCGGACGAGCTGCTCCGCACCCGCTCAGCCCCGACCCCGGCACCAGCCCCCGCGCCGGCGGACGCGGACGACCGCGCCACGTTGCGCGCGTCCAGCCGCCGCCAGGCCTCCCGGACCTCCCTGCGGGCCTCCTGGGCGGGCTTCAGCAGCCGCCCGGCTCCCCGCTCGATCAGCGCGAGCCCCGCCACGATCGCCACCACCGCCGCGATGCCGGCCCAACTCCCCATCCCGCCCTCGAACATGACCACCCGCTCGGCCACCGGCTGCGGCGTCTCCAGCGCCGTCATCGGCGGTCCGAGCCGCAGGTAGCCGATCGCGAAGGCCCCGGCCCCGGTCAGCAGCACCGTGCCGACGCCCACCCGGGCGGGGAAGAAGGCGAGCACGGCGGCCGCGACGAAGCCCGCACCGAGCTGGCCGACCACCTGCCGGGCCGCCTGGTCGCCGGCCGTGCGCAGGTGGCCCCCGAAGGCACCGGTGGGCGAGATGTCGAGCTTCTCCCCCGCCTGGACCGGATGGCGGAGCACCGCCCCCGCCCACGACAGCAGCCCGAAGGCGAGGAGCAGCAGCACGACGGCCCCGGCCCGGCGCGGCAGCGCGGTGCGGGCGTGCGGCCACCAGGCCGCCAGCCGGCCCCGCCAGTCCACCGGCGGCCGGCGGCGCCGGTTGAGCCACAGCCGGGCCAGCCTCCCCTCCCGCCGTACCCCGGGCTCGGCCCCGGACCCGACACCGGGCTCGGCCCCGGACTCGGCCCCGGACCCGACACCGGGTTCGGCCCCGGGCTCGGAGCGTTCGGGCCGTCCCCGGCCACGCCGCCGCAGCGCCTCCGCCGCGACCAGGGCCGCCCGCCCGGCTGCGCCGGGTCGGCGCCCACCGCCCGGCGCCGGAGCGCGGACCAGCGGCGCCGCACCACGTCCCGGGGCGTGGCGGCCGCCGGGTCGGGGGCCGGTCGGCGGGCCACCGTCCGTACGGCACCGCGGGCGCCCGTGCCCGCCGTGAGCGCCCCGTCCACCACGGTGGCCGCGACCACGGCGGCGAGTTCCGACACCCGCGCGGGCAGCGGCAGCCGGTGCAGCGCGGCGGGCAGCGGTGAGAGCCGGCCGAGCAGCCGCCGGCGCTCCTCGGGCCGGATGCTCAGCCAGACCGCCTGCCGGTGCGCCTCCTCGCGCTCCTCCGGGCTGAGCCCGTCACCGCCGCGCCGGCCGCCGCCGACGGTGCGGGCCAGCCGGTCCACCTCGACCAGCACCTCGGGCAGTCCGGCCAGCGCGAGCAGCCGCGAGCAGTGCTCGCCCGCGCACTCGGGGTGGAAGCAGTCGTAGCGGGCGGCCACGGCAGGTCCCCCGCCCCGGACGAGTTCGTCGATGAACTCGGCACCGTCCGGCTCGGTGACCACGCGTTCCAGCCCGGTGGTGTCGATCGGACGGTCGCGGTAGTGCGGGACGGCGGACGGCGCGAAGGCGGCGCCGAGGGCGAGCACCGCGACCGCCGCCACGGACTCGCGCCGGGAGCCCGGCGACCTGGCCACGTCGGAGAGGTAGTGCAGATCGAAGCTGGTGTCCTCGACCTCGTCCCGCAGCCAGTCGCGCAGCCGCTCCGCTCCCCCGGTGGCGAGCCAGCGCGCCGCCGCGGCGGAGTTCCTGAGCAGCCCCTCGGTCAGCCGGACCGGATCGGTGAAGGGGTTGCCCAGGAAGGTGACCGGCCGGTGCACCCTGGCCTGGGTCTGCGGCCGGCGGCGGACCACCTCGGGGGTGCCGCCGGCCAGCCAGCTGCGGACCTGCGGCGCGGTCCAGCGGTCCTCCGGCATCTTGGTGAACAGCCCCTGGAGGAGCAGCAGTTGGCGCGGGTCGCGGACGGCGCCGAGGTCCACCTCCTCGCCCATGACCAGTTCCAGCTCCAGCTCCTGGTCGGCCGGGCGCTCGCCGTCCGCGCCGACGAAGCGGGGGCGGCCGACGAACAGTTCGTACAGCACGTTGCCGAGCCCCCACCAGGGCCCGGCCTGGTGGTTCTTGCCGGCCAGCTGCTCGGGGGCCATGTAGGCGACGGTCACCATCATCGCCGAGGTGAACCGGCGGCTGTCGGTGAGCCGGTCGACGCCGCCGAAGTCGGCGATCACGAACTCGCCGGACCCACGGCCGGGGCGCACCAGGATGTTGGCGGGCTTGAAGTCCAGCGGGTTTCGCTTGATCCGCTGCTGCCAGAAGTCGAGCAGGGCGACGAGCTCGTAGACGATCTGCTCGGTGGTCCGCCGGTCACCGTGCCCGCCCTCCCGCCACAGCGCGGCGACGTACGCGGCGAGGGTGGTCGGCAGGTACTCCATGGCCACCCAGTCGGCCTGGGCGCCGTGGTGCCGGACCCGCCCGAAGTCGATCAGGTGCGGGACGTGCCGGCGGAAGCCGTCGTTGCGCAGGTGGACGAGCAGCTCGTGGTCCATCGGCTGACCTGCGACGGCGACCTTGACGGCCGCGTCGCCGTGCCCGTCGGTGCGCCGGACGTACCAGACGGTGCCCTCGGAGCCGGCCCCGGCCCGGCCGAGCGGGATGAAGCGGTCCCGCAGGGCGTCCGGGAAGACTCCCTCGAAGGGGCCCTCGGCGCCGGGGAAGTCGCCGAACCCGGCCTCAGGGCCGCCCGGCCCTGCGTGGACTCCCCCGCCGGACCCTGCGTCTGGGCCACCGGCCGGGCCCGGGCTGCCGACCGGAGCGGGGCCGCCGGGCCCGATGCTGTCCTGCCAGGAGGACGAGCCCGCCCCCGGCCCGGGCCGGACGACCTCGGTCGCCGCCTCCGGGCCGACGCCTCCCGGAGGGCCGGGGCGTGCCGGCCGGACCGCCGTCGGAGCCTGCGGGTCGAAGCGCGGCCCGGAATCGGGCCTGCGCCGCGTGGCCGCCTCCGGGTCGAAACGCGGCGCGGCCGCGGGCACCCGCCGGGTCGCGGCCTCCGGGTCCACCCGGGCCGGCGGGACGGAACCGAGCCGGGACGACCGGCCCGGTACGGCGTCGGACGCCCGCCACCGCCCCCGCGACCACCGCTCCACCCTGCTCCGCGGCAGGTCGCCCGGCTCGGCCCCGGCGACCGACCGGGGTCTCGGCCCGCCCCGGCCGCCCTCCGCCGGATCCGCGCCCTCCGTCGTGCCCATGCGACGCTCTCCTCCCCCGCTGCCCGGACCGGCGCGGGGGCCGCGACCACGGGCGCGCCGGTGCCGGGGTGGTGTTCGACGCGCCATCATCCCCCATGGCGGGCACGGGTGTCGGCCGCTTTCCCGGATCAGGACCGACCTGCCGCAGGACCGATACCGAAGGCCCCGTCCGCGACGGGGGACGAGGCCTGAGCAGGACCCGAGCGGGAGCACGGGCAGGCCTTCAGCGCTCCTCGACCGGGCGCCCCTTCGGCTCCTCCACGACGCGCCGGGCGATCTCGTCCGGCCGCACCGGGCGGCCGAAGTGCCAGCCCTGCGCCCAGTCGCAGCCCATGGTCCGCAGCCGCTGGGCGTCCCGGTGGGTCTCCACGCCCTCGGCGGTGACGGTCAGACCGAGTGCGTGCGCCATCGACACCAGTCCGCTGACGATCCGCCACCCGGTGGACTCGTCCTTGCCCGGTTCGTGCAGGTCGCCGACGAAGGAGCCGGCGATCTTCAGCCCGGAGACCGGCAGGTCGCGCAGGTAGGCGAGGTTGGACCAGCCGGTGCCGAAGTCGTCCACGGCCAGCGACACGCCGAGGTCGACCAGCCCGTGCAGGGTGCGCAGCGCCTCGTCCTCGGGCCCGACCACGGTCGACTCGGTGATCTCCAGCTGCAACCGGGCCGGGTCCAGCCCGGTGTCGTCGAGGATTCGGGCGAGGTCGGTGACCAGCGCGGCGCTGCGGGCCTGCCGGACCGCCAGGTTGACGTTGAGCTGCGGGGCGGCGTCCCCGAACCGCTTGATCCAGTCCGCGGCCTGGCCGCAGGCCTGTTCCAGCACCCAGCGGCCGAGCGGCATGATCAGCCCGGTCTCCTCGGCGGTGGTGACGAACTCGTCCGGGCCGAGCACGCCGAGCTGCGGGTGGCGCCAGCGCACCAGCGCCTCCACGGCGGCCAGCCGGCCGTCCGCGAGGCGGTAGAGCGGCTGGTAGTCGATGAAGAACTCGCCGCGGTCCAGGGCCGCCGGCATCCGCACCGACACCGCGTAGCGGCTGACGGCGCGGGCGTTCTCCTTGGGGTCGAACAGCGTCCAGCGGCCGCGCCCGGCCTCCTTGGCCCGGTACAGCGTGAGGTCCGCGGCCCGTACGGCGGCGCCCGGGGTGGTGGTGGACACCCGCCGCTCCAGCACGCCGACGCTGGCGCCGACGGCGAGCTTGTGGTCACCGATCAGCACCGGCCCTGACAGGGCCTTGAGCACGGTCTTCGCGGCGGCCACCGCCTCCTGCTCGCCCCGGCACTTCTCCAGCAGGACGACGAACTCGTCGCCGCCGAGCCTGGCCACCAGGTGGCCGAGCGGGGTGAGGGCGGCCTTGAGCCGGGCGGCGACGGCGGCCAGCAGCTGGTCGCCCATGTCGTGGCCGAGGCTGTCGTTGACCACCTTGAAGCCGTCGAGGTCGACGTAGCAGAGGCCGAAACGGGCGCCCGGCTCGGGCTCCTCGAACAGCTTCTCCAGCCGCTCGAAGAAGGCCGAGCGGTTGGGCAGGCCGGTCAGCGGGTCGTGGGTGGCCTGGTAGCGCAGCCGCTCCTGGAGCCGGTACCGGTCGGTGACGTCCTCCAGCATCGCGACCTGGTACTGCGGGATGCCGTCGTCGTCGCGGATCAGCGAGACGGTCAGGTGGGTCCAGACCACCTCGCCGTCCTGGCGGTAGTACGGCTTGTCGAACTGGAAGTAGTCCCGTTTGCCACTGATCAGCTCCTCGTACGCCTCCCACACGCCCGGGGCGTCCTCGGGGTGCACGAGATCGCCGACCCGGCGGCCGATCATGTCCTCCGGGCCCGCGCCGAACAGCTCCTGGAGGGCCTTGTTGACCGCCATGATGTTGCCGTCGGTGTCGCCGATGCCGATGCCGATCGCGGCGCTCTCGAACAGTGCCCTGAACCGGGCCTCGGACGCGCGCAGCGCCCGTTCGGCCTCCTTGCGGGCGGCGTCGGCGGCGGTGCGGATCGCCTCCTGCTCGTTCAGCGTGCGCTCGCGCAGGGCGCCCGCCCAGCCGGCCGCGAAGGCGCCGGTCAGGGCGGGGCCGCGGTCGTCGTGGACGGGCTGCGCCTGGAGCAGCTCGACCGCCCTGGCCAGCAGCACCGGGTCGGTGAAGTGCGCGTCGACCAGTTCGGCGCCGGCCTGTGCGGCCAGCCGGGGCTCGAACGGGTCGTCCTCCTGGGCCCGGTGCAGCAGCGCGGCGGTGCGCGCGACCAGCCGGCCGAGCAGGCCGGGGTGGACGGCGATGCCGTGGTCGGCGGAGAGCAGCCGGGCCCAGTCCTCGTGGAACCGCTCCGCGTCGCCGCGCACCGGGGTGGTACTCATCTGCTGAACCTGGTTCCTCTGGTGCACGCGCCGGTTCCGGCGGCCGCCGCGCGGGGCGTGCGGCCGTCGGTGCCTCGTCCGTCGCGTCCGCTCAAGGGCGGATCCCCACGCCAGCCACCCCGGTCATCCGCTCGGGGTGCTCGCCGACCGTACCGGGCTGGTCCGGGCGCCACTGCGGCAGGTAGACCACGCCCGGTTCGACCAGCTCGAAGCCGGAGAACATCGCGGTGATCTGCTCGTGGGTGCGCATGGTCAGCGGGGTGGGCGTCATCCGGTAGAGCTTCTGGTGGTCCTCGGCCTGGTCGGGGCGGCCCTCCAGGGAGGCGTGCGAGAGGACCAGCGCGCTGCCGGGCGGGAGGGCGTCGCGGATCGTCCCGATCAGCTTCCACGGGTCCTCGTCGTCGCTGACGAAGTGCGCGACGGCGACCAGCAGCACGGCCACCGGCTCCCCGGCCGCGAGCAGCTCGGTGACCTCGGGGCGGGCCATCAGGTCGGCGACGTCGCGCAGGTCCGCCTGGACGACGTCGCTGTCCGGGTCGTCCTCCAGCAGCAGGCGGCTGTGCGCGACGGCGACCGGGTCGCGGTCCACGTAGACGACCTTCGACTCGGGGCGGATCGCGCGGGCGATGTCGTGCAACGCGCCGAAGGTCGGGATGCCCGAGCCGATGTCCAGGAAGCGGGTGATGCCCTGCTCGGCGAGGAAGGTCACGGCGCGACGCAGGAAGGCGCGGTTGGAGCGCATGATCTGGGGCAGCTCGGGCCACAGGGCGATCGCCTTGCGGGCCATCTCCCGGTCGACCTCGAAGTTGTGTGAGCCCCCCAGGTAGTAGTCGTAGACCCGCGCGGCGTTCGGTTTGTCCAGGTCCGTACCCTCCGGTACCCAGTTCGGTCGCCGCATGCCTGTGACTCCTTCACTCCGGTTTATGGGGCCGCAGCGCCCTGAGGGTGCTGCTGTGACTGATGAGACTACAAGCACAGAAGATCCTCCTCCGCACCCCGAACGGGTGCAAGCGGAGTGCACCCTTCCTGGCGGGCGGGCGTTTCCGGAACGTTCACCTCCGCTCCGGGCCCGGGTCGCGGACCAACTCGGCAACGGCCCACCGGCGTTCGGGCCTCGGTCCGGCCGGGCCGGACTAGGGTGGGGACGTGGACCCGAACCACTACCGATTCCGGGGCGTCTGGCGGCTCGCGGCTCCGGCATCCGCCGTGTACGCGGCGCTGGAGGACGTGCAGGGCTATCCGCGGTGGTGGCCGGAGATCCGCGAGGTCCGGCGGACCGGCGCGGACTCCGGGGACGTGGTGGTGCGCGCGCTGCTGCCGTACCGGCTGGTGATCGGACTGACGGCGACCCGGCGCGACCCGGCCGCCGGAGTGCTGGAGGTGGCCATGCGGGGCGACCTGGACGGATGGTCGCGGTTCACCGTGACGGCGGACGGACAGCCGGGCGGGGCGGGCGGGACGGTCGGGGCGGGCCGCGGGGGCAGTCGGGTGCTGTTCGAGGAGGACACCCGGCCCGGCAAGCCACTGCTGCGCCGGCTGGCCCTGCCGCTGCACCCGCTGTTCCGGGCCAACCACGCGGTGATGATGTGCCGGGGACGGCGGGGGCTCGCGGCGCACCTGGCGGAGCGGGGTGACAGATGAGCGGGGTGACAGATGACAGACGACAACTTTCAGCGAACAGATGACAGATTTCGAAATCTGTCATCTGTTCGCGGCGCACCCCGACCTGCCCCCGGACCCGCCCCCGCCCCTGCCGTCCCTGCCGTCCCTGCCGGCACCCCCGCCGGCACCCCCGACTTCGGCTTCGACGCCCCCTTCGACCGCACCGGCACCGGCAGCAGCAAGTGGGCCCGCGCGGACGCCCCCGGGGTGATCCCGATGGGCCTCGCCGACATGGACCTGCCCGGCCCGCCCGCCGTCGCCGAGGCACTGGAGCACCGCGCCCGCCACCGCGCGTACGGCTACACGGTCTGCGACCCGGCCGGCCGCTTGCTGGTGGCCGACTGGTACCGCACCCGGCACGGCGCCGCGGTGGACCCGGACTGGGTCCTGCTGCTGCCCTGCGGCCCGCGCACCGCCCTGCGCGTCCTGCTGGAGGCCGTACGGCCGCAGGCCCCCGTCCTCTTCCCCACTCCCGAGTGGGGCGGCTTCGCCCAGCTCTGCCGCGCGGCCCGCCTCCCGTACCGCGAGCTGCCGCTGCACCTCGGCCCCGGCGGGTACCGGCTCCCGCCCGGTCCGCTCCCCCGCCCGGCCGCGGCCCTGCTGCTGAGCAGTCCGCACAACCCCTCCGGCCGGGTGTGGCCGACCGGCTCGGTGCGCGACCTCGCCGCGCGGGCGGCGGAGAACGGCACGCTGCTGGTCTCGGACGAGGTGCACGGCGACCTCACCCACCCCGGTCACCCGCACCCCGTCGCCGTCACCACCGCCGACCCGGCGCACCGCCACCTCGTCGTCACCCTGAGCTCCGTCGGCAAGACCTTCAACTGCTCCGGCATCCCCAGCAGTTTCGCGCTCGTCCCCGACCCCGGGCTGCGGGCCCGGTTCGCCGAGGCACTGGCCGGCTACGGCCTCTGGGAGGGCGGCCTGCTGGAACAGACCGTGCAGCAGGCGGCGCTGCGCGAGGGCGGCCCCTGGCTGGACGCGCTGCTCGCCCACCTCTCCGCAGCCCGCACCCGCCTGACCGACCGGCTGGGGCCCGCCGTCCGCTCCGCCCCGCAGGCCTCCTACCTGCTCTGGCTGGACGCCTCCGCACTCGGCCTGCCGCCCGCCGACGCCCGCCGGGCACTGTTGGAGCGCTGCGGCCTGGAGGCCTCCGACGGCGCCGACTTCGGCCCCGGCGGCCGGGGCTCGCTGCGCCTGAACTACGCCCTCCCCGGCCCGGCGCTGACGACCGTCCTGGCGCGCCTGGAGCGCCTGTGACCCCGGCACATGCCCCGGCCGGACGCCGCCCGTTCCCCACCCGCCGACCGCCGGAAAATCCCCGTTCTCACCCGTTCGCCACACCCCTGACCTGCAAGAACGAACGTTCACACGATTTTTGCGGGGCGCCCCCGCATGCTCCGTAGCAGACTGGGCAGGAAGACCGGGCCGCAATCGTGATCCCGAGGATGGTGAGTCCGGTGATACCGGTATCCCGCACCACTCCGCCCGACCGGCAGAGCACGCCACCACCCCCCGCGGGGGTGACCCCGTTGACCGAATCGGGGGCGCGCAGCCACGTGTCGGGCGTCTGTTTCAAGATCGGACCTCCCCGCCTGGTCGGGGTGGAGGTCGAGTGGTTCGTCCACGACGACCGATGTCCGACCCGACCCGTACGGCCCGAACTGCTCCACGCCGCACTGGAGTCGCTGCCCCTCGGCGGCTCGGACGGCACCTCGCTCCCCTCCGGTTCGCGTCTCACGCTCGAACCCGGCGGACAGGTAGAGCTCAGCTCCCCGCCCGCCACCGGCCTCGTGGCCTGCGTCGAGGACACCCGACGCGATCTGACCGCCCTGCGGGCCGCCTTCGCGGCGCAGGGCCTGCGACTCACCGGCACCGGGACGGACCCACTGGCCCGCCCCCGAGAGATGGTGCTGGACCACCCCCGCTACCTCGCGATGGAGCGTTTCTTCGACTCCGCCGGGCCCTGGGGCCGGATCATGATGACCGGTACCGCGTCCGTGCAGGTGTGTCTGGACGCCGGTGAGGCCGACGGCGCGCACGCGGTCGAGCGCCGCTGGCGGCTGGTCCACCGGCTCGGCCCGGTACTGGTCGCCGCCTTCGCCAACTCCCCCGTCCTGGACGGCCGTCCGACCGGCTACCGGTCCACCCGGCAGACCGTCTGGTCCCGGATGGATCCGACCCGCACCCTCGCACCCGAGCCCGACCACGGCGATCCGCGCGAGGCCTGGGCACAGTACGTGCTGGATGCCCAAGTGCTGTGCGTACGACGGCCCGAGGGCCTGCCCTGGACGGTGCCGGCCGGACTGACCTTCCGCGACTGGATCCGCGGCGGAGGCGAACGCCCGCCCACGCTCGACGACTTGGACTACCACCGCACCACCCTCTTCCCGCCGGTGCGCCCACACGGCCACCTGGAGCTGCGGATGATCGACGCCCAGCCCGGGGACGGCTGGACGGTGGTCACCGCGCTGGTCACCGCGCTGCTGGACGACCCGGTGGCCGCCGACGCCGCGCTGGCCGCGGTGGAGCCGCTGGAGTGCGCGGGCGGTCCACGCCCACCGCGCAGCGAGGCCTGGCACCGGGCCGCCACCCTCGCGATGGCCGACCCCGAGCTGCGCCGGGCCACCCTCGCCTGCTTCGCCGCCGCCGACGCCGCGCTGGGCCGCCTGCCCGGTGCCGGGCGGCTGCGCGCCGCCGTCGCCGACTTCGCCGAGCGCTACCCCGCGCGCGGCCGCTGCCCGGCCGACGACCAGCTGGACGCCCTGCGCTCCGGCGTCCGACCCACGCCCCCGGAGGAGGCCTCATCATGACCGACGTCCGACCCCACGGGGGTGCCGGGGCAGGCAGCACGGACCGCACCGGCGCCACCAGCGCCACCGGGTCGATCGGGTCGATCAGCGACATCGACGGCATCAGCGACATCGGCGGCCTCGACAGTGTCGGCACCGAGGCCCTGCGCGAGAGCATCGCCGCCGAGCTGCTGGCCGCCCGCGCCCGGACCGCCGCGCTGACCGACTGCGTCGACGAGGGCGATCTCACCGCCCAGCACTCCCCGCTGATGTCCCCGCTGGTCTGGGACCTCGCGCACATCGGCAACCAGGAGGAACTCTGGCTGCTGCGCAACGTCGGCGGCCGCGATCCGATGCACCCGGAGATCGACCCGATGTACGACGCGTTCCAGCACCCGCGCGCCGAGCGCCCCAGCCTGCCGCTGCTGCCGCCCGCCGAGGCCCGCGCCTACGCCCACGACGTCCGCGGCCGGGTGCTGGACCTGCTGGCCGCCAGCCCGCTGGAGGGCGCGCCGCTGCTGGAGGCCGGGTTCGCGTTCGGGATGATCGCCCAGCACGAGCAGCAGCACGACGAGACCATGCTGATCACCCACCAGCTCCGCAAGGGGGAGCCGGCCCTGGCCGCGCCCCCGCCACCGCCCGCACCCGCCGACGCCGCCACCCTGCCCACCGAAGTCCTCATCCCCGCGGGCCCGTTCACCATGGGCACGGACACCGAACCGTGGGCGCTGGACAACGAGCGCCCGGCGCACGCCGTCGACCTGCCGGCCTTCCTGCTGGACACCACCCCGGTCACCAACGCCGCCTACCAGCGCTTCATCGCGGACGGCGGCTACGACGACCCGCGCTGGTGGAAGCCGGAGGGCTGGGAGCACCGCCGGCGCGCCGACCTGACCGCCCCGCTGTTCTGGCACCTCCAGGACGGCCAGTGGCTCCGCCGCCGCTTCGGCACGGTCGAGCCGGTCGAGCCGAACGAACCGGTGCTGCACGTCAGTTGGTACGAGGCGGACGCGTACGCCCGGTGGGCCGGGCGGCGGCTTCCCACCGAGGCGGAGTGGGAGAAGGCCGCCCGGTACGACCCGGCCACCGGCCGTTCCCGCCGCTACCCCTGGGGCGACGGGCCGCCCGGTCCCGAGCACGCCAACCTCGGCCAGCGGCACCTGCGCCCGGCCGGTGCCGGAAGCTATCCGAAGGGCCAGTCCCCGTACGGTGTCCGGCAGTTGATCGGTGACGTGTGGGAGTGGACGGCGAGCGACCTCCGCGCCTACCCGGGCTTCCTGGCCTGGCCGTACCGGGAGTACTCGGAGGTGTTCTTCGGACCCGAGTACAAGGTGCTGCGCGGCGGCTGCTTCGCGGTGGCGCCGGTCGCCTGCCGGGGCACCTTCCGCAACTGGGACTACCCGGTCCGACGGCAGATCTTCGCCGGGTTCCGCACCGCGCGCGACCTGGAGACCAGCTGATGTGCCGTCATATCGCCTACCTGGGCGTGCCAGTGGCGCCCAGGGAGCTTCTGGTGCATCCGCCGCACGGGCTGTACCGGCAGTCCTGGGCGCCCCGGGTCCAGCAGTACGGAACGGTCAACGTGGACGGCTTCGGCCTCGGCTGGTACGCGGACGGGGACGAGGTGCCCGCCCGCTACCGCCGGACCGGACCGATCTGGGCCGACGAGACCTTCGCCGACCTGGCCCGGGTGGTCCGGACCCGGGCACTGCTGGCCGCCGTCCGCTCCGCCACCGAGGGCTGCGCGGCGGGCGAGAGCGCGGCCGCGCCGTTCACCGCCGACCGCTGGCTGTTCAGCCACAACGGAGCGGTGACCGGCTGGCCGGGCAAGCTGGACGCACTGGCCGCCCTGCTGCCCCCGGCCGAACTGCTGGACCTGGAGGCGCGCACCGACTCGGCGCTGCTGTGGGCGCTCACCCTGCACCGGCTGCGGGCCGGCGCCGGACTCGGCGAGGCACTGGCGGGCACCGTCGCGGACGTCGCCGCGCACACCACCGGGCGGCTCAACCTGCTGCTCACCGACGGCACCGCGATCGCCGCGACCACCTGGGGCGACACCCTCCACCACCGCACCCTGCCCGGCCTGGGCACGGTGGTGGCCTCCGAGCCGTACGACGACGCACCGGGCTGGACGCCGGTGCCGGACGGTTCGCTGCTGCTCGTGGACTCGCGAGGCGTCACCACGGGCCGGATTCCCGGCCGCGACTGACCTCACTCTCCCTTCAACTCCTGAACAGAGGAACCACCCCGTCATGGAAACCTTCGATCTCACCCGACTGCTGCCCGCCGACCACTTCAGCACCGCGCTGCGCCACGACGTGCAGCTCGGACTGACCTCCGAGCCCAAGTGGCTGCCGCCGAAGTGGTTCTACGACGCGAGGGGCAGCGAGCTGTTCGAGGAGATCACCCGGCTGCCCGAGTACTACCCGACCCGCGCGGAACGGGCCATCCTGACCGCCGGGGCCGGCGAGATCGCCGCGGCCACCGGGGCCCGCACCCTGGTCGAGCTGGGCTCCGGCTCCTCCGAGAAGACCCGGCTGCTGCTGGACGCCCTGCGCGCGCTCGGCACCCTGGAGACGTACGTCCCGGTGGACGTCAGCGAGAGCGCGCTGACCGCGGCCGGCGCCGCGCTCGCCGCCGAGTACCCCGGGCTCGCGGTGCACGGCGTGCTCGCCGACTTCACCGCCAGGCTCGGCCTGCCCCCGGAGGGCGGCCCGCGCCTGGTCGCCTTCCTCGGCGGGACCCTCGGCAACCTGCTGCCCCACGAGCGCGCGGTCTTCCTGCGCGGCCTGCGCGCCGCCCTCGACCCGGGCGACTTCCTGCTCCTCGGAACCGACCTGGTCAAGGACCCGGCGGTGCTGGTCGCCGCCTACGACGACGCCTCCGGGGTGACCGCCGAGTTCAACCGGAACGTGCTGAACGTGCTCAACCGCGAGCTGGGGGCCGACTTCGACCCGGACGCCTTCGAGCACGTCGCGCGCTGGGACGCCGAGCAGGAGTGGATCGAGATGCGGCTGCGCTCGCTGCGCTCGCAGACCGTGAAGATCCCGGCCCTGGACCTGCCGGTGCACTTCGCCGGGGGCGAGGAGCTGCGCACCGAGGTGTCGGCCAAGTTCCGCCGGGAGCGGGTGGCCGGGGAGCTGGCGGCGGCCGGGCTGCGGCTGAGCCACTGGTGGACCGACCCGGAGGGCCGGTTCGGGCTCTCGCTCGCGGTGCCGGCCTGACCGCCCCGCCCGGGAAGCCCGCCCGGACGGTCCGGCCGGGCTGCCCGGGCGGGGCGAGCCACCCCAGCCGTCCACTCGTTCGGACCGTCCACCCGCCGGGAGAGCCCTCGGGCAACCCAATTTGCTTGTTCACCTTACGAATTCTCAGAGCAAAACTTGAGCATCCTGATGTACAAGTCTTAAACGAATAGGGGTTACGATCTCGGCGACCGAGCTCAGCGTTGAGTACCAGGAGTCAGATCGTGAGCGTCACCCAGAAGCCCTCCGGGGCGGTCGAGGCCCCCGCGCCCGGCCGCCTCGGCTTCGTCGTCTTCATCGCCGCGGCAGCGGCCCTCGGTGGCTTCCTGTTCGGCTACGACAGCTCCGTGATCAACGGCGCCGTCTCCGGAATCCAGGAGAAGTTCGCCGTCGGCAGCGGCGTGACCGGTCTGATCGTCTCCTCCGCCCTGCTCGGCTCGGCGATCGGCGCCGCGGTGGCCGGGCGGTTCGCCGACCGCTACGGCCGCATCAAGGTCATGAAGGCGGGCGCGCTGCTGTTCGCGATCAGCGCCGTCGGCTCGATGCTGCCGTTCTCCGCCTGGGACCTGGCCCTCTGGCGCGTCCTCGGCGGCGCGGCCATCGGCATCGCCTCGGTGATCGCCCCGACCTACATCGCCGAGGTCGCGCCGACCAGGTACCGGGGCCGGCTGGCCTCCTTCCAGCAGGCCGCGATCGTGCTCGGCATCGCGATATCCCAGCTGGTCAACTGGGCGCTGGCGCGGGCCGCCGGTGGCGACACCCGGGGGCAGCTGCTCGGCCTGGAGGCCTGGCAGTGGATGCTCGGCATCTGCGTCGTCCCGGCCGCGGTCTACTTCGTGCTCTCCTCGGTCATCCCCGAGTCCCCGCGCTACCTGATCCAGGCGGGACGCCTGGACGAGGCCAGGAAGGTGCTCGCCGCGGTCGAGGGCGAGGGCGTGGACGGCGACGCCCGGATCGCCGAGGTCCAGGCGCTGATCGCCTCCGACCACCGGCCCCGCTTCCGCGACCTGCTCGGCGGCCGCTTCGGCCTGCTCCCGATCGTCTGGGTCGGCATCGGCCTGTCGGTCTTCCAGCAGCTGGTCGGCATCAACGTGATCTTCTACTACTCGTCGATCCTGTGGCAGTCGGTCGGCATCGACCAGAGCAACTCGCTGCTGATCAGCTTCGTCGGCTCGGTGATCAACATCCTCGGCACCGTGATCGCGATCGTGCTGGTCGACCGGATCGGCCGCAAGCCGCTCGCCCTGATCGGCTCGGCAGGCATGGCGGTCGCGCTCGGCACGGCCGGCTGGGCCTTCTCCTCGGCCACCGGCAGCGGCGACAACCTCACCCTGCCCGACCTCCAGGGCACCGTCGCGCTGGTCGCCGCCAACGCCTTCGTGCTGTTCTTCGCGATGTCCTGGGGCGTGGTCGTCTGGGTGATGCTCGGCGAGATGTTCCCGAACCGGATCCGCGCCGCCGCGCTCTCCGTCGCCGCCTCCGCGCAGTGGATCGCGAACTGGGTGATCACCGTCTCGTTCCCGTCCATGTCGCGCTGGAACCTGTCGGCGACCTACCTGATCTACGCCGCCTTCGCGGCGCTGTCCATCCTCTTCGTGGCGAAGTTCATGAAGGAGACCAAGGGCATCCGGCTGGAGGACATGGGCTGATCCGCCCGTCGGACCACCGGCCCCCGCACCCCGGCGCCATCGGCGCGCGGGTGCGGGGGCCGAATCGTTTCCGCAGGGCCTTGCCCGCGGAACCTTGCCCGCGGGGCACCGGTCCGTTTCGACGGGGACCGGGCCCGTACGACCCCGCCCCGCGTCAGGAACGTTCCGCCTCGCTTCGGGGCCGCCCCGACTCGGTGCGGGGCCGCTCCGCCTCGCTTCGGGGCCGCTCCGCCTCGGTTCCGCGCTGTTCGGCGAGCCTGGCGTAGCGCAGCGCGAGTCCGTCGAGCAGCGCCTCCAGGCCGGTCTCGAAGGCGCCCTCGTCCACCGCCCCCCGGTGCCCGGACAGCCGGTGCGCCTCGCCGAGGTGCGGGTAGTCGGCCGCGTCGTAGACCTCGGCGTCCGCCGGGAAGCCGGCCGCGAAGGAGGCGAGGGCCGAGCCGGTGACGAAGTAGCGCATCAGCGCGCCGATCCTGGTCGCCTGGCCCCGCGGCCACCCGGCCTCGACCAGGTGGCCGAAGACCGCGTCGGCCAGCCGCAGCGCGTTCGGCCGACGCCCGGGCCCCTGGGCGAGCACCGGGACGATGTTGGGGTGGGCGGCCAGCGCGGCGCGGTAGGAGCGGGCCCAGTCGCGCAGCGCCCGCGGCCAGGGGTTCGTCACGCTCCCGAACATCGACAGGTCGACTTCGCCGATGACGCTGTCCACCACGGCGTCCAGCAGTTCGTCCTTGGTGGCGAAGTGGTTGTAGAGCGAGGGCCCGCTGACCGAGAGCTCGGTGGCGAGGCGGCGGGTGGAGAGGGCGTCCAGTCCCTCGTCGTCGATCAGCCGCAGGGCGGCGGCGACGATGCGCTCGCGGCTGAGCAGCGGGGTGCGTGGACGGGCCATCGCGGCGGGGTCCTCCGATCCTCCGGATTCATCCGGATCATCCGGCCGGGTGTGCTGGGGCCGATTCTGGCAGGTCCCCCTTCCCAGCACCGGCCGGGCGGGGCTACAGTCCCCCATAAAACTTGCAGCGCTAGTTTAATGGGTCCGGGCCTCGCCCCCAGGCCCTGGACACCGGATTCGGGAGCCGCCGTGAACCTGGAGTTGTCCGAGGAGCAGAGCGCCGTCCGGGACCTCGCCGCCTCCTTCGCCGACCGCGAGATCGTGCCGTACGCCGCCGGGTGGGACCGCGCCGAGTCCGTCGACCGCGCGATCATCGGCAAGCTGGCGAAGGTCGGCTTCCTCGGGCTGACCATCCCCGAGGAGTACGGCGGCAGCGGCGGCGACCACCTCGCGTACTGCCTCGTCCTGGAGGAACTCGGGCGCGGCGACTCGGCCGTGCGCGGGATCGTCTCGGTCTCGCTCGGCCTGGTCGGCAAGTCGGTCAACGCCTTCGGCACCGAGGAGCAGAAGCGGCACTGGCTGCCCCGGCTCACCTCCGGCGCGGCGCTCGCCTGCTTCGCGCTCACCGAGCCCGGCACCGGATCCGACGCCGCCAACCTCACCACCCGGGCCGTCCGGGACGGCGACAGCTGGCTGATCAGCGGCGCCAAGACGTTCATCACCAACGGCACCTGGGCCGACGTCGCCCTGGTCTTCGCCCGCACCGGCGGCGGCGAGCCCGAACAGCGGGGCCACCGGGGCATCACCGCCTTCCTGGTCCCGACCGGCCTGCCCGGATTCACCCGCACCGAGATCCACGGCAAGCTCGGCCTGCGCGGCCAGGCCACCGCCGAACTCGGCTTCGACGGCGTCCGGGTGCCGGACGGCGCCCGGCTCGGCGAGGTCGGCAAGGGGTTCACGGTGGCGATGGCCGCGCTGGCCAAGGGCCGGATGTCGGTGGCTGCCGGCTGCGTCGGCATCGCCCGGGCCTGCCTGGAGGCCGCGGTCCGCTACGCCGGCGAGCGCGAGCAGTTCGGCAAGCCGATCGCCTCGCACCAGCTCGTCCAGGAGCTGCTGGCCGGCATCGCCGTGGACGTCGAGGCGGCCCGGCTGCTCACCTGGAAGGTCGCCGACCACATCGAGCGCGGCCTGCCGTTCGCCACCGAGTCCTCCGTCGCCAAGCTGTACGCCAGCGAGGCCGCCGTCCGGGCCGCCAACAGCGCGCTCCAGGTCTTCGGCGGCTACGGGTTCATCGACGAGTACCCGGTCGGCAAGTACCTGCGCGACGCGCGGGTGATGACCCTCTACGAGGGCACCAGCCAGATCCACCAGCTGCTCATCGGACGCGCCCTCACCGGCGTCAACGCCTTCTGACGTCGACGAGAGCGTCCTGCGCAAGAGCATCCCCGCCACCCGACAAGGAGCCCGACGACGTGCGCCCCGTCTACTTCGCCGCCGCCCGCCGCACACCCATCGGCCGGTTGCGCGGCGCGCTCGCCACGGTCCGCCCGGACGACCTCTCGGCCACCGTGCTGCGCGCCCTGCTGGCCGACGTGCCCGCCCTCGACCCGGCCCGGATCGACGACGTCTACTGGGGCGCCGCCAACCAGGCCGGCGAGGACAATCGCAACGCCGCCCGGATGGCCGTCCTGCTGGCCGGGCTGCCTGAAACCGTCCCCGGTGCCACCGTCAACCGGCTCTGCGCCTCCGGCCTGGAGGCCGTCACCCTCGCCGCCCGGGCCATCGGCTCCGGCGAGGCGGACGTGGTGCTGGCCGGCGGCTGCGAGTCGATGACCCGCGCCCCCTTCGTGCTGCCCCGGCCCGACGAGGCGCTGCCGCACCGGATGGAGACCTTCGACACCCGGCTCGGCTGGCGGCTGACCAACCCTCGGATGGCCGAACTGCACGGCGTACTCGGCATGGGAGAGACCGCCGAGGAGGTGGCCACCCGGTACGGCATCGGCCGGGAGCGCCAGGACGCCTTCGCGCTGCGCAGCCACCGGCGGGCCGGCGCCGCCCGCAAGGACGGGCACTTCGACGCCGAGCTGATCCCGGTCGAGCGACCGGACGGGGTGACGGTGAGCCGGGACGAGGGCATCCGCGAGGACACCAGCCTGGCGAAGCTCGCCGGGCTCAAGCCGGTGTTCCGCCCCGGGGGCACGGTCACCGCCGGGAACGCCTCGCCGATGAACGACGGCGCGGCCGGACTGGTCCTGGTCGGTGAGGAGGCGCTGCGCGACCTCGGGCTCCAGCCGCTCGGCCGGTACGTGGCGGGCGCCTCGGCCGGGGTGCACCCGGACGTCATGGGCATCGGCCCGGTGCCGGCGACGGCGAAGGTGCTCGCCAGGGCCGGCTGGTCGCTCGCCGACCTGGACACCGCCGAGCTGAACGAGGCCTTCGCCGCCCAGGCGCTCGCCTCCGCCGACGGCCTCGGGTTCGGCCCGGAGCAGGCCGAGGAGGTGGTCAACCCGAGCGGCGGCGCGATCGCGCTCGGTCACCCGCTGGGCGGCTCCGGCGCCCGTATCCTCACCACCCTGCTGCACCGGATGCGCCGTACCGGAGCCCGGCGCGGCCTGGCCACCATGTGCGTGGGCGTGGGGCAGGGTACGGCCGTGCTGGTCGAGAACGTCTGACGAACCGGTGGCGGGCCACCCGCCCGCCGCCGCTGATCCCGACTTCCGAGGAGTGAAGCATGACGCGGTTCGCTGGGAAGGTCGCCGTGGTGACCGGCGCTGCGCAGGGCATCGGGGCGGCCACCGCCCGCCGGCTGGCGGAGGAGGGCGCGGCGGTCGCCGTGGTCGACCTCACCGCCGAACGGGCGGCCGGGACGGTCGCCGAGATCGCCGCCAAGGGCGGCACCGCCCGGGCGTACGGCTGCGACGTGGCCGACTACGACGCGGTGGAGGCGGTGTTCGCCCGGGTCGCGGAGGATCTCGGCGGCGTGCACATCCTGGTCAACAACGCCGGGATCACCCGGGACAACCTGTTCTTCAAGATGCCCAAGTCCGACTGGGACGCGGTGCTGACGGTCAACCTGACCAGCGCGTACAACTGCAGCCACGTCGCGCAGAAGTACATGGTGGCGCAGCGGTACGGGAAGATCGTCTCGCTCAGCTCGCGCTCCGCCCTCGGCAACCGGGGCCAGGCCAACTACGCGGCCGCCAAGGCCGGCATCCAGGGCCTCACCGCGACCCTGGCGATCGAGCTCGGGCCGTACAACGTCAACGTCAACGCCGTCGCCCCCGGGTACATCGCCACCGCGATGACCGCCGCCACCGCCGAGCGGGTCGGCAGCAGCGCCGAGGACCACCAGACCGAGGTCGCCGCCCGGACGCCGCTGCGCCGGGTCGGGCAGCCGGAGGAGATCGCCTCCGTGGTGGCCTTCCTGGCCAGCGAGGACGCCTCCTACGTCAGCGGGCAGACGCTGTACGTCAACGGCGGGGCGCGCTAGCGAGCCCACTGACGGATCGTCACCGGGTCGTCCCAGGCGGGAGGTTACTTTCCCCTGGGGCGGCCTTTACCTTTTCGCGTGGCCGAGCATGACCACGACCTTGATCACATGACCCCTCCAAATGACTATGGCATGATCATGCAGCTCTCGATGGGATGGCCGGACCGACCCGACCGGACCAGGTCGGGCCCTGCGTCCCAAGGAGTCCCATGGGCAGCCCCGCCACCCTCCGTCGCGCCCTGGCTCTGCTCGCCGTGGGGGCCACCGCCCTCACGGCCGGCACCGTCGCCGTACCGGCCGCCGGCACCGCGACCGCCGCCCCCTCGCACAACCTCTCGGGCGTCCACGTCCGCCCCGCCTCCTTCGGGCACCACAACGCCCAGGGCCGCGTCGCCCCGCTGAGCACCACCCAGTGCGTCAGCCAGATCGGCATCCACTGCTACTCGCCGCTGCAGTACCGGAACGCCTACAACCTGAACCCGCTGTACCAGGAGGGCATCACCGGCAAGGGCCGCACGATCGTCATCGTCGACTCCTTCGGCTCGCCGACCATCCAGCACGACCTGGAGGTCTTCGACAAGCAGTGGGGCATCCCGGACACCAACGTCGAGGTGGTCAAGTGGGGCAACGTCCCCGCCTTCGACCCGAAGAACCCCGACCACACCGGCTGGGCCGGCGAGACCACCCTGGACGTCGAGTACGCCCACGCGATCGCCCCCGACGCGCACATCGTCCTGGTCGAGACCGGTGTCGCCGAGACCGAGGGCACCACCGGCCTGCCCGAGATGATGGACGCCGAGAAGAGCCTGGTCCAGCAGGGTCGCGGCGACGTCATCTCGCAGAGCTTCGGCGCCACCGAGAACACCTTCCCGGGCTTCGAGAAGGGCGACTTCACGTCGCTCACCGACCTGCGCTACGCCTTCAAGGCCGCCGCCGACCGCAACGTGACCGTGCTCGCCGCCTCCGGCGACAACGGCGCCACCGACGCCAAGGAGAACGGCTCCGACCTGTACCCGTACAAGGTCAACTCCTGGCCGTCCTCGGACCCGCTGGTCACCTCCATCGGCGGCACCCAGCTCACCCTGGACGACAACGGCAACCGCACCGCGGACGACAAGGTGTGGCACGACAAGTCCGGCGCCGGCGGCGGTGGCGTGTCCGGCGTCTTCGAGCGTCCGTGGTACCAGGCCAGTGTCGCCGGGACCACCGGCAACCACCGCGGCACGCCGGACATCAGCATGAGCGCGGCCGTGGACGGCGCCGCCTGGACGTACGAGTCCTACGACCCGACCTCGGTCGGCTGGCACCTCACCGGCGGCACCAGCGAGGCCACCCCGCTGTTCTCCGGCGTCGTCGCCCTCGCCGACCAGCTGGCCGGCTACCGCCTCGGCCAGATCAACTGGCGCCTGTACGGCCTCAGCCTGCTCCCGAGCCAGTGGAGCGGCATCAAGGACGTGAAGCAGGGCGACAACGGCTGGGACGGCGTCACCGGCTACAACGCCACCGAGGGCTACGACCTCGCCAGCGGCCTGGGCACCATCGACGGCGCCCGGTTCGTGCACGCGATCGCCGGTCGGTGACCGGGCGGCTCGCCGGGTGGCGGGCCGCGGGCGCTCGTGACGGGTGACGCGTGACGCGTGTCAGGTAACAGATAACAGATAACAGCGAACAGATGACAGATTTCGAAATCTGTCATCTGTTCGCTGTTTTCCGTCTGCTGTTCCCCGTCAGCCGTCGGCTGTCCGCCGCCCCTCCCCCGCCCGCCGTCAGCCGGTGGCGGCGAGCTGGGCGAGGTAGCGCTCGGCGGCGCGGAGCTTGCGGCCGTCCGGGCCGGGGAGGTGGGCGCGCAGTTCGATGATCTCCGGGGCGATGCGGATGGCCTCCGCACGGTCGGCGATCGCCCGCCAACAGGCCTCGGCGTTGGTGGCCGCGCGCTGGGTCTCCGGGTGGTCCGGCCCCTGCGAGCGGAGCAGCGTCAGCGCCACCTCGCGGTAGATCTCCGCGGCATCGGCCGACCGGCCCGCGAGCCGGCAGACGTGCGCCCGGACCTGCCGCACCTGGAGCACCGGTTCGGAGACGGCGCCGTGCTCGGCGATCGCCTCCAGTTCGAGGGCGAAGGCCAGGTCGGTGGCGGCGGCGTGGTCCCCGGCGTCGGCGCTGCGGACGATCCGTCCGATGACCTCGCGGTAGTCCGCACAGGGCCGGGCCGCCGCAGGGGTCTCGTCGGCCGACGCTTCGGCCGACGGCGCGTCCTCGGGTACGGCGTCGGCGGGCACCTCGTCCTGCGGCGCGGCGTCCTGCGACACGGCGTCGGAGGGCACCTCGTCCTGCGGCACCTCATCGGCCGGCGTCTCGACGGCCGGCGCCTCCTCCGCAGGTGCCGCGTCCGTCGGCGCGGGCTCCGCCGGGACGGCGTCCCGGGGCGCCTCCACGGTCTCGGGCTCCTCCGCGACCGCGGGCTCCTCCTCGGCCACGGGTGCCTGCCCGGGCGCCGCCTCGGCGACCTCCTCGGCCGGCTCCTCGGCCACGGAAGCCACCGGGCCTTCCTCCGACGGGAGTTCGGGCTCGGCGACGGCGTCCACGGGCTCCAGCCGGGCCTTGAGGAGCGTGACGCCCGCCGGGGTCGCGGTGTCCTCGGGTACGGCGTCGGCCGGGGCGGGCGTGTGCGGGGCGGGCTTGTGCAAGGTCACGCCCGCCGCCTCGGCGGTCTCGCCCGCCTTCAGCAGGCTGACCGGCCGGGCCGGCCGCGGCGGGGTGGGCGGTACGCCCGGCTTGATCAGGCTGACCGGGCCACCGGTGGTCACCGAGGGCGCGGCGGACGGTGCGGGCACCTCGGCGGGAACCGGGGCCGGCCGCTCGGGAACGGCGTCCCGCGGCTCCGCCGGACGCGGTACCGGCGGAGCCGGAGCCGGCGGCACGTCCGAGGGCAGCGCGGCGCCGGACGGCACGGGCGGCATCTCGGCCACCGGGCCCTCGCCGCGGCGGGCGGTGTTGCGGAAGAACGGGCGGTCCGGCGCGTGCGTGGCCAGGATGACCACGTCCGGCCGCAGCACCGAGTACACCTGCTGCCGCAGCTGCTCGGGTGTGAGCACCTCGCCGGCGCCGGGTCTGCCACCGTGCAGCGCCTCGATCAGGGCTCGGGTGAAGGTGCCGATCTGCTCCGGGTCCGGGCTGACGACCGCCCACAGCGGGATGCCCTCGCTGAGCGGCGACACGGTGCCCTGGAGGTACGGCCAGGCGTTCTGGTCGGCACTCAGGTCGGCGATGACGAGGGTCTGCCACTCGGCCGGACGGTGGCTCAGCTCCGCGGCGACGGCCTGCCAGGGAAGACCGTCCTGCCTGGCGTCGCGCAGGGTCAACTGGAGCTGTCCGCCGCGCTTGTCGGCGACGACGTGGCCGCCCAGGTGGATCAGCAGCGGTCCGGGGTGTCGGGAGGCGGCTCGCAGATGGGCGAGGACGGTGTGCGGGTCGCCGGCGCCGGGGAGGTGGACGGCGTCCACCGCGTCCGCGGCCAGCAGCACCTGCGGCGAGACGGCGGCGAGCATCGCCGAGAGCACCGGGGCCTGGGTCGGTCCGCCGCGGCCCCAGGTGCGGCGGCCCGAGGTGCCGTATCCGCCCTCGATCACCAGGATCCGCCCGCGCGGCGCGGCTCCCAGCCCGCCCCCGCCCCCACCGACGACGGCAGCGGCAGCGCCCGGCACCGCACTCTGGGGCACGCCCGGCACCACGCTCTGAACCGCGCTCTGGACCGGGAACGGCGGCGGGGTCACCACGGACGCGGCCCCGACGGCGGGCAGCCCGGTGAGGGTCCAGCCGGTGGGCGGAACGGGCGGCGCGGCCGGGGGCGTGGGCGCCTGCCCTGCGGGCTGCACGCCCCCCTGCGTGCCCCCTTGCATGCCCGGCCCGAAGACCGGTGCGGCACCCGAACCGGAAGCCTCGACCGGAGGCGCGACAGCCGGACCCGGACCCGGAGCGGCCGGTGGAGCCGGCGGCGGCTCGTACAGCGCGGCCGGACCGGGCGGGTGCTCCTCGCCCGTCAGGCGCGGGGGCGGCGGCGGTACGGCGTCCCAGGGCCCCGAGTCCGCTGCCGGGTCGGGACCTCCGGAAACCGCTGTCGTCTCCGCCATCTCCTGGTCACCGCCCCGCCCCGCCGCTCGCGCGGCGTCTGATGCCCTCGCCTGCATGGTGCCTGCCACCACACTCCGTGCGCGCCACCCTACGAGATCGCGGCTCACCCGTTCCAGGCCGGGTGGTCGATCGGCGCGCCCCACGCCCCAAGGTGCCGTCATGCTCGATACCGGCCGACCCCTGCTGTTCCTGGACGTGGACGGTCCGCTCATCCCCTTCGGTGATCCACCGCCCGGCGGTTGTCCCACCCACCGCAGCCCGTATGTCCCGACCGGCGCGGTGCCGGGCGGGAACCCGCTGGTCACCGGGGTGGACCCGGAGTTGGGATCACGGCTGCTGGGCCTGCCGGCCGAGCCGGTGTGGGCGACCACCTGGCTGGAGGACGCCAACGAGTGCCTCGCGCCCTGGCTCGGCCTGCCCCGACTGCCCGTCGTGGACTGGCCGGTGGACGCCGAGGACGGGCCGGGCGGCGTGCACTGGAAGACCCGCACGCTGGTCCGATGGGCGGGCGGGCGGCCGTTCGCCTGGGTGGACGACGAGATCACCGGGGCCGACCGCCACTGGGTCGCCGCCCACTCCCCCGCCCGCGCCCTCCTCCACCGGGTGGATCCCCGACGCGGGCTCGGCGACGCGGACTTCACCGCCCTGGACGCCTGGCTGCGAGCGCGCTGACCGGCCACCAGGCCCACTCCTGCTCCTGCTCCTGCTCCTGCTCCTGCCTCGCGGTCTCCCCTGCCTCACCATCTCCCTTGCCTCGTCAACACGACTGCCTCGTCAACACGACTGCCCGGCCACCCCCGAGGGAGTGACCGGGCAGTCGGCGGGCCGGGTCAGGCACCCGCGAGGAGGTCCCGCAGCAGGGCGACGGTGTCGGCGTCGAGGTCCCGGCCGGTACGACGGCTGAGCGCGTCCAACCGATTGACGGCACGCAGGAGTTGGTCCCGGGCGCCGGCCGAGGCGTAGGCGTAGAACAGGTCCCGGTGCAGCAGTTCGACGTCCGGGGCGACGGCGAGGCCCCGGAACACGGCGGCCTCGGCGCTGCGGTGGTCGCCGTACTGCAGGCGGCGGGCGGCCAGTTCATGGGCGGTGTCGACGATCGCCGCGATCATGTCCTGCCGCTCGCCCTCGGCCCAGCCGTACGAGGCGGGCGGGGCCTCGGCGAACGGCGCGCCGCGGACCAGCGCCAGGGCATGGGCGAGGGCCGCGTCGGCGGTGGCACTGGTGCTGCGCATGCCGCGCCGGTAGAGACTGCGGAACTCGTCCCAGTCGCAGGTGACCGCCGGGGCGAAGGAGTAGCCCTCGGTGCCCTCCGTGGGCAGGAAGGCGCGCCCCTCGGGCGAGCTGCCGAACCAGCCGGCCAGGTCGGCGAGTTTGGCCGGCAGCGGGCTCTTGGCGTCCGCCGCGGTGGGGTGCGGGTCGAGGTGGGCCGCGCCGGGGTGCAGGTCGTGGTCGAGGGCGTGGTGGCCGGAGCCGGGGCGCAGTGCCAGGTAGACGGCCAGCTCGGTGAGCCGGGGCAGCGCGCCGGACGCGGCCTCGCCGAGGGTTCCCGCGACGTCCACCGGGCCGAGCAGCCGGATCCGGGGGGCGTTGCGGGGGGCGTGCGCCTCCGGGGAACGGAGGATGGCGAGCAGGTCGTCGCTGTCACTGCGGCCGGACGTGGTCCTGGCGACCGGAGCGACGGCGGCCGGACCGGGCTCGGCGGCGGGGCCGTGGTCCTCCGTGGCGACGGCCCCGGCGGAGCCGCCCGAGCCGACGGGATCGGCGGCACCAGCGGCACCGGCGGGCCCGCTCCCGGAGGCGTCCGCGCCCTCGGCGGCGGACGGCGCGGACGGATCGGCCGACGGCACCGGCTCATCGACCGGATCCGCCACCACCTGCTCCGCCACCGCCTGCTCCGCCGCAGCCGGCTGCGGCACGACGGGCTGCGGCACCACCGGCTGGACCGCGAGGACGACCGTCGACGTGGACTCCGAGAAGGCGGCCTCCGACTCCCCGGCCCCCTCGGCCGGCTCCCCGCCCTCCGGCGGGCCGGGCCGCCGCAGGTCCCGGGTGGTCTCGTCGGCGGCCGCCTGCCGCCCCTGCCCGTTGACGACGAACCGCGCCGGACCGGCCGGAGTCGGCGCCGGGACCGGAGCCGACTTCCCGGAAGCCGAAGCCTGCGCAGGAACGGAGGCCGACGCCGCCGGGCCGGGCACCACGGCCGGCAGCGGCGCCGGAGCCGGCGTCACCGGATCGGTGCCCGCGAACGGGCTCGCCCCGGTGCCGATCACCCGGGTGAGCAGCCGCGGCCCGGTGGCCGCTTCCGCGCCCTCCGCCGCCCCGCCGCCGGAGGCTCCGACGGCGGCCAGCACCGGTACCGCCACGGGCAGCTCGTGGGTGTCGGCGTCCTCGGGCCCGTCCAGTGTCCAAGCCGGGGCCGGGTGCTGGGTGGGGTCGTCGGCGACCCGGAGCAGCTCGGCGACCTGGTCGTACTGCTGTCCGCTGAGCCGTTGCAGCTCGACCGTCAGGTGCAGGCCGGGGATCGCGGCCTGGCCGGAGGTCGGCAGGGTCCAGCGAGCGACCGGACCGGTGCCCCGCTCGGGGGCGCGGGTGACGACGGCGACGCAGGTACGCGGACGGGCGTCGAGCAGCCGCCCCAGTTCGGCCGGCACCTCCCCGCCGGGCTGGTGGGCGCAGAGCACGATCTCGGGCGTCCAGGACTCGTCCGCCTGGCCCCGGCTGCGGGCCTCGCGCGGGCTGCTGACCTCGGCGGCGACCAGGGTGGCGCGCGCCTTGGCGGTGCGCGGTCCGAGGGCGGCGAGCGCGGCCTCCAGGGTCGGGTGGCGGTGCACGCGTTCGGCGGCCGGACCGCTGATCAGCACGTCCTCGGCGAGGTCCACCAGATGCAGGTGCAGCCGGTCGGCGAGCGGGCTGTGGGCCAGTTCGATGGCGAGGGTGCGCAGCACGTCGCGGGCGTCGTCCGGGTGGCCGGACAGGTGGAGCAGCCGGACGGCCTCCAGGTCGGCGAGGACCACCGAGCCGTCCGGCGAGGTGCCGAGGGTGACCAGCGCGGGGTACGGCGCGGCGGTCTTCCGGGCCTGGCCGGGGCTGAGCAGGTCGCCGGAGTCGGCGCTGCACCACCACACGTTGGCGGCGTGCGCGGCGCGGAACGGCGCGATCGGGGTGGCCGGGCCGGACAGGTGCAGCTCGACGGTCTGGCCCTGGGTGATCCGGGCGGCGACGATGGCGGGCAGCCGCTTGCCGCCGCGCACGGTGTTGCGGGCCAGGGTGCGCAGGGCGCGGTCCAGCAGTTCCAGCCCGGCCTGGTCCTGCCGGGCCATCAGCTCGTTCTCGAAGGCGGCGGCCCCGGCGTCGGGCATCGCGATGCGGTGCCGGGGGCGGCGGGCGCGCTGCTGGGTGCCGCGCTTGTGGGCGACGGTGCCGATCATGATGGCGGCGAGCAGGACGCCGACGGTGGAGGCGGTGAGGGCGACGGTGTAGTCGTCGTTGGGAGCCGGGTCGGCGTGCGCGGCGGGGCCGGGCGCCTGGGTCGGCGCATGCGTGGGCGCGGGCACCGGGGCCGACTGAGGGGCACCCTGCGAAGGGGCGCCCGGGGCCGGAGCCTGGTCGGCCGGCGCCGGGGCGGGAGCAGGCGCCGGCGCGGGGGCGGGGGCGGGAGCGGCATCCCCCGGCACCGCGAGCACCATCCCCGGCACCACCACGTCCGGGTCCGTCAGCTGCTCCCCGTCCGGAGCCCGCACCCCCTTGTTCGCCTCGAACAGCTTGGGCCACTGCTCCCCGTCCCCCAACTCCCGCTGGGCGATGGCCGAAAGGCTCTCCCCGGCCTGGACGGTGACGCTCCGCTGCGCCCCGGCACCACCGGGCCCCCCAGCCTCCGTCCCCTGCTGCGGAACGTTCTGCGGGGCCCCCTGGGGCGTCCCCTGCTCCGCGCCCCCCGAGGGGGCCGGAGCCGGGGCGGGCGTCTTCGCCTCGTCCGGCTTGGCGTCCGCCGGCATCAGCAGTTCCCAGCCGGGCTGGATCGCCCGGTCGGCGTCGAAGCGGACGCCGGAATCGCCCATCGCCCGGCCGTCGTTGAGCTTGGCGATCTCCACCCACCGCTCACCCGAGCCCAGTTGGCGCTCGGCGATGGACCACAGGCTGTCGGCCGGCCGGGAGTCCCGCACCGTGTACGTGCTCTGCTGTTCGGCGGCGGGGGTCAGGGCCGGTGCGGACTGCGCGGCGGGCAGTGCGGCACGCTGCACGCCCGACGTCAACTGCGCCTGGGCCACCGGACTGTGGGCCAGTTCGGGGACGGCGGCGAAGGCCGAGCCCGCCACTGGAACCAGGGCGAGCACCGAGCCGACCAGCCCGGCCGCGAGCCGCTGGCTCCAGCCGAAGGCGGGGATGCGGCGGGCGATCCGGCCGCGCAGCTGGGCCGGGATCTCCAGCAGGACGGAGAGCGCGAAGCAGCCCCAGGCGAGCCAGCCGACCACCACCAGCGCCCACAGGAACAGGCTTCCGTCGTCCGGGCTGGTGAGCGCCTCGCCCACCCCGCCCGAGGCGACCTCGCCCATCCCGGCGACCGCTTCGGTGCCGTACAGCAGCAGCGCGGGGACGCCGCCCAGCAGGGCGAACAGGGCGACCAGCGCGCCGAGCGCGGTGATCAGGGCGCGGCCACGGCCACGCGGTCGCCGCCCGTGCGGCGGTCGGGGCGCCGGGGCGCCGGGGCCTCGCGCACCGCCGGCTCGACGGGACGCCCCGGCCCGGCCGGCAGGGGCCTGGGCGGTACGGGCCTGGTCCTTGGCACGTGGCGCGGCCATCAGTCGGTCTCCGCTTTCTCGACTCCGTGGACGAGGGTCGCACTGCCCTTGCCCTTGACCTTCCGTTCCCCGAGGGCGCCCAGCAGGACCGGCCGGTAGTCGGCCTGCACGGTGACGGTGACGACCCTGCCGTCACCGGAGAACTCGACGTCGCCCGCCCGCAGGCCGTACAGGCCCAGGTAGGCGTCGGCGGCGTCCCGGACGTACTTCTCCTGGACCTTGAAGCCCCTGCCCTGCAGGACTGCGGCCCGGTCCAGCTGCTGACCGCCGACCCGCGCCGCCTCCAGCGCGTAGGCGTCGGTCCGCTCGGCGACCCGCAACCGGCCGCCGGCGTCGATCACCAGCGCGATGACGAGCACGACGTAGGCCGCGCAGATCGCGACGAAGAGGGCCACGGCGCCCCGGTCGGACCGGCGCGCCGACAACCGTCGCCGCAGTCGGCTCACCACTCCCATCCTCGCCCCCCACTCCGCACGCTGCTCTCCCCACCGGCCCCCACCGGGCGCCACTCGGTACCGCTGTGTCATGCCCCGAGCGCTCTCCGCTTGCGTCTCCCCCGCACGGGCCGTCTCCAATCCCCTGTCCTCCCGGTGGCGTCCCCGGTCCTCCCGGTGACGTCCGCCGCCGCGGTGACGGCACCGCGCGCCGTCAGGTGCCCCGGTAACGGTCCACCACCGAAGTGAACTCGCCGACGAGGTGCTTCGTCACGGGTACGCCGGACGGTCCGCCGAGCAGGTCGGCCAGTTCCACGTCGCAGATCACCGTGACCGTCACCGTCGTGACCGGCCCGCCCGGCAGGTTCAGCTCCCCGTTGTCGACCCGGACGTCCCCGTTGCGGCAGGACACGCCCTGCTGACGCAGTGTCGCGAGGGCGGAGTCCCTGGCCGGCTGCTTCATCCCGTCCACGCTGCGCTGGAGGGAGGCGGTCCTGGCCCCGGCCCTGGCGGCGGCCTCCACGGTGCCGGCCGTGGTCTGCACCCGCCCGGCGGCGATGGCCACCAGGACCAGTGCGACCACCGCCGGCACGACGATGGCCGCCTCGATCGCGATCCCGCCCCGGTCCAGCCGGCGCTGTCGCGAACGCGGCCGCCACCGGTCCGGTGCCCGCGGCACGCGCCTCACGGCTTCACCACCGGCGGTACGAAGCGCTCGCGCGGCGCCTCGGCGAACTGGGTGAGGGCGGGCGCCCTGAGCCCGGGTATCAGCAGCGGCGGGGTCAGCCGCACGGTGACCCGGATGGTCTCCGCCGTACTGCCCTCGGTCCCCACTGTGTACTCGTGCACGCCCTGCCGGTCCAGGAAGTCCCTGGCCTGCCGCTGGGCCGCCTCGTTCTTCTCGCCGTCCGTCGCGTTCCCCTGCACCCGTCCGGCGTCCACGCCCTCGCGGGCCGCGGTGAGCGCGACCTGGCGGTCGTACCACAGCAGCGCGGCCTGGACGACGAGCATCAGGAGCAGCAGGACGACCGGGAAGACGATGGCCAGGCTCAGGCTCATCGACCCCCGGTCGCCCCTGCGGCGGAGAGCGGGACGCATCACTTGGTGGCGCCGCCCGCGCCCGCGCCGCCCGGCAGGTTCGGGTCCTGCTCGACCTTCTTGACGACCTTGTCCTTCAGCAGGTAGAGCGCGGTCGCCACGGCGCCCGCCACGAAGACCAGCGCGATGATGGCGAGGGCGAGTTCGATGCTGATCGCACCCCGGTCGCCGCGGGCGCGGGCCGCTCGCAACCGGCCCAGCCTGAAGGTGAACAGCAGCAGCGCGAACTGGACCGGCAGCAGGACGGGTTGCAGCACCCGGCCGGCCAGCCTGGCGAGTCGTACGGTCATCGGGTTCTCCCGGTTGTGACGGTGTGGTGTGGTGTGGTGTGGTGGGCGGTGGGTCGGGCCGACCGCTCCGGCGTGACCGGAGGAACCGGAACAGACGCGAGGACGGTCAGTTGAGCATCTGGTGCAGTGCCGGGAAGACGATCAGGACGGTCATCAGCAGGGTGAGGGCGGCCCCCGGCGCGACCATCCGCTCGCTGTCGGCGTTCGCGCGGGCGAGGTCCTCGGCGAGCAGTTCTCCGCGCAGGCCCTTGGCGCGGGCCCGCAGGGTGTCGTACACGGCGGCGCCGTCGGTGCCGGACAGCCGCATGATGTCGGCCACGTCCTGGAGCGGGGTGAGCCCCAGCTCCTCCGCCAGCGCGTCGAGTCCGGCCCAGGGCGGGAGCCGGTCGGTGGCCGCGCGCTCCAGCGCGTCGCGGATCCGCAGGAACACCGCGCCCTGGCCGACCGACGCGGCCCGGCGCAGCGCCTCGGCGGGGCCGCAGTCGGCGGCCCGCTCCATCGCGACCAGCTCCAGGTAGGCGGCGATGCCGTGCAGGTACTCGGTGCGGGCCTCCTTGGCCTCGCCCCGCACGACGGCGTCCGGGACGAACCAGAGCAGTCCGGCCAGCAGCGGCCCGGCGACCAGCGGCAGCGCGAAGGGCAGGCCGGCTCCCATCAGCACGGCCATCGCGCCCAGGTAGGCGGGCAGCACCAGGCCGAGCGCGGCGAACAGCAGCTTGTGCACCATGAACCGGGCCGGGGCACGGCCGATCAGGGCGAGTTCGCGGCGCGGGAGCGAGACCCCACGCAGCCGGACGGACCGCTCACCGATCCGGTCGTACCAGCGCGGCCGCTCGTCCGGGTCCTGCTCGCGGTCGGCGGGGGTGGCGTGCAGCCGGTCCAGCGCCTGGTGCAGGTCCGGTGGGGCCGGCCGCAGTTCGGCGACCAGCAGGGCGATGCCGCCCGCCGCGGCGGCGCCGGCCAGCACGGACCAGGGGGAGATCACCGGACCTCCCCGAGCTGCTCGGCCGGCGCGGGCTCGTCGGCCGGTGCGGCGGACCCCCGCCGGCCGCTCCTGCTGCGCCGGTCCGGCGTCAGCAGCCGGGGCACCGGCGGGTGGGAGGCCAGCGCCCGCATCCAGGCGATGATCGCCACGAACAGGACGGCGACCACGGCGAGCACCAGCTGGCCGAGGACCGTCCCGTAGGGCCGGGTGTACTCGGTGTTGAAGGAGCCGATCGTGACGACCAGCACGATGATGCCGACCAGCCAGCGGATGGTGGTCCTGTGCTTGGCCCGGTCGGCCTCGATGGCGCGGCGCTGGCGGACCTCCTCGCGCACCGAGTCGGCCATGTCGGAGAGCGTGCGGGCCAGGCCGGGGCCGCTGTCGCCGGCCCGCAGCACCAGTGCGGCGAGCACCTTGTCGGCGGTGGCGTCGGCGAGGCTGTCGGCGAAGGCGCGCAGCGCCTCCTCGGGCCGCCAGCGGGCCTGCAAGCGGGCCGCCAGCTCGCCGACCTCGTCCTCCAGGGCGGCCGGGGCGGTCCGGCGGCTGGTGACGATGGCCTGGTTGAGGCCGACGCCGAGCAGCAGCACGTCGGCGATCCGCTGGGTCCACTCGGACAGCGCCTCCAGGCGCTCGATCCGGTGGGTGTCGGGGCGGGTGGTGTCGAACAGCCAGGGCAGGCCGAAGACGACCAGCGGCACCAGCAGCGCGGTCAGCGGGATGCCGGTGAACAGCCAGGCCAGCGGCCCGCCGGCGAGCGCGAGCGGCAGCTGGACGCGGCGCAGCCGCACCATCCGGTGCGCGGCCGTGCCCGGGGCGCCGTACCAGAACACGTGGAGGCGGCCGGCCAGCGGGTTGGCCGCCTGCTCGGCGCCGTCCTCGGCCTCGTCACCGGCGGCGGGCTCGCCGCCACGGGCCCAGGCCACCAGGGCGATCAGGCCGCCCGCGACCGCGAGACCGCACAGGGCGAACAGCAGCATCACCGTGCGCCACCGCCGATCCGCAGCTGGAGCGGGACGGCCCAGCCCCCGTACCGGGAGCCGAGCAGCGAGGCGTCGAAACCGGCCCGGCGCAGGTCGTCCAGGCACTGCGGCGGGGTGTGCGGGACGGCCCGCGGCTCACCGAGGTCCGGCCGGGGGCCGAAGACGGTGTTCAGCGCGGGCCGGCCGCCCTCGCCGAGGCCGGTGACCTCCAGGACGTGGGAGACGAAGCGGTGCCGACGGCCGCCGACGGCGGTCTCGTCGACCATGGTGACGTGCACGATGAGGTCCAGGGCGTTGGCGGTGAGCCGGTAGGCGAGTGAATCGGTCATGTGCGAGCCGTACTCCAGGCAGAGTTCGGCGATCCGGTCGACGACCATGTGCGGTCCGCGGGCGTGCAGGGTGCACATCGAGCCGCCCTCGCCGTTGGTCATCACCCGCAGCATCGGGACGACCTCGCCGGAGCGGACCTCCCCGACGATGATCCGGGAGAGCGTCATCCGCAGTGCGGCCGGGATGAGGTCGCCGATGGTCAACTCCCCGGCCAGGCGCCCCTCGACGCGCTCGCCGTTGCCCTCGCGGGCCTCCATCGGGACGACCTGGCGCAGGTGGCCGAGGGTGTGCAGCCAGAGTTCGAACTCCGACTCCAGGGTGCCGATCCGCTCGTCCGGCGGGATCTCGGCGGCCATCGCGCGCAGCAGGCTGGTCTTGCCGACGCCCTGGGTGCCGGTGATCATCACGTTCTTCCTGGCCCGGATCGCGGAGGCCAGGAAGGCGGCCAGGGTGGCGTCCAGGGTGCCGAGTTCGACCATCTCGGGCAGAGTCGCCGAGGCCACCCGGTGGCGCCGGATCGCCACGTACGGGCGGGGCGTCACCTCGGTGAGCGCCTGGAGGCGCATGCCGCCCTCCAGGCGCAGCGCGAGGGTCGGGCTGGCGGTGGACAGGCTGCGCTCGCCGCCGCCGTGCTGGCGGGCCAGGTCCTGGAGCAGCTCGATGAGTTCGGCGTCGCTGTCGGCCACCGGCGGTACCTGGCGCAGGGGTTGGTGCACCCTGGAGACCCAGACGTCGTCGCAGCCGTTGATCAGGATGTTCTCGATCTCCGGGTCGTCCAGGTAGGGCTGGAGCCGGCCGGCCCGGAACAGCAGGTCGAAGACGGCCTCGGCGAGGGCCCTGTCCTGCTCCCGGGTGGGCGGGATGCCGTGGGTCTGCGCGTAGGCGTCGGACCACCGGGCGACGGCCTCCTCGATCAGCGCCCGGCCCCGCTGGCGGCGGGTGGCACGGTCCGGATCGGAGCCGGAGGTGGCAGTCAACCGGGTGATCTGCTGGTGCAGTTCGGCCGCGACCTGACGCTTGAGCTCACGGGCGACCTGCGGGTCGACGGCCGGCCGGGTGGCGGAGCCGCGCAGGTCGAGCGAGGGCAGCGGGGAGGGTACGGCGGTGGGCCCGGCCGCGCCGGGCGGGACGGGCTGCGCCGCGACGGGCTGGGGCGCGACCGGGCCCGGCTGGTAGCCGTACGGCGGCGCGACCTGCCCCGGCGCGGGCGCCGGTGCGGTCACCGGCCCGGGCGTGGGCGCGGCCCAGGGCAGCGCGGCCGGGTCGGCGGACGGACGCTGGTGCAGGGGGCTACCGCGCACGGAGCACCTCCCCGGGGTTGTGCGGATACGGGCCGTTCGGATCGTCCTGACGGTCCGTCACCATCGGCTGCTGGAGCGGGTACCGGTCGTCCGTCTCGCCGTGCGGCGCGGACTGGACGTGCGCCGGGAACGGCGCCGGCGCGGCCGGATGCGGGGCCAGCCCGGCCAGCGGCGCCACCGGGCCCGTGGTGATCACCGGCGGGACGGGCTGGGGCGGGGCGTACGAGGGCTGCTCGGCCTCGGCCGTCCCGTAGCCGGAGCGGCCGGGGGCCGCCTGGCCGTACACCGGCTGACCGGGGACCGGCTGGCCCTGTGTCGCCGAGCCGTAGCCGCCCTGCCCGTACCCGCCCTGCCCGTACCCGCCCTGCTCGTACGGGGTCCGGCCGTACGGGGACTGCACGTAGCCGCCCTGCTGCCCGTATCCCTGCTGCCCGCCCTGCCCGTACCCCGGCTGCCCGTACGGCCCCGGCGAGGGCACGGACGGCGGCACGGAGGAAGACGCGGGCGAGGGCACCGGCGGCTGCGGTGCCGTCGACACGGGCGGGCTCGGTATCGGCGGTGCCGGCACCGGAGACGCCGCTCCCGCGGGCGTCGGCCCGGCCGCCGCGGCCGGACCCCCCGCCGGGCCGCCCGCCGCCAGCTGAGCCGGCGCCGCACCCTGCGCGGCACCCGGCCCGAGCCGCTGGCGACGGCGGCGGACCAGTGCCTGCACCTCGTCCGCCGCCGACCGCGCCGTCCGCATCAGCTCCGAGCGGATGAACCGCCGGTCGGTGGTGTCGCCACCGTCGGAGAGCACCTTCGCCGTCCGGGTGGCGTGCGGCAGCACTCCGAGCACCGGCAGCCCGAGCTCGCGGGACACCTCCGCCCGCGAGTACGGCCCCTCGTCGACCAGCAGCAGCCCGAGCGCGTCCGCCCCGGTGCCGGCCGCGGCCAGGTCCTCGGCCAGGGCGGCGATCCTGGGCCGGACCGAACTCAGCCCGCGCAGCGTGGTGCGGACGGTGGCCACCACCACGTCGGCACGGCGGGCCAGCACCGCGCTGTGGCCGGTGGCGCCGGAGCGGCCGAGGTCCACGATGACGTCGTAGCCCTGCTGCTCCACGCCGTGCAGCAGTTCGGCGAGCGGCTCCCAGGTGTAGGCGAGGCCGGGCGCCTGGGTCGGGTCGGTCAGCCCGGGCAGCAGCAGCCGCTCGGCGCCGCCCTCGGGCGAGAGGTCGATCAGCTGCTCCCAGATGGTCTGCGCGAGCAGCCCGCGGCGGTCGGCCACGGCCAGGTTGCGCAGCCCGTAGACCGCCTCGACCCGGCCTTCCAGGGCGCCGGCGAGCACCGCGCCACCGTCCGGGTCGGCCTCGACCAGCAGGATCCGCCGGCCCGGCGGCAGCGGCCAGGACAGCAGCAGAGCCAGGGCGGTGGTGGTCGCCCCCGGTGCGCCCGGGCCGCCGACCACCGCGATCACCGCCATCAGGCGCCGCCCGTCGGGGCCGGGGCCCCCGGCGTCGGGGTGCCGGGAGCGGCGGCCCCGGAGGCGGTGGCCCCCGGGGTGGCGCCCGAGGGCGCGCCGCTCGGCGCCTGGCTCGGTGCGGTGCCGCCGGGGCCGCCCGCCGCCGCACCGCGCGGCGCGAGCAGCACCTGGATCCGTCCGCTCGCCACCCACTGCGCGAGCCGGGGCCCGTCCGCCGTGCCGACCGCGACGTCGATCACCTGGCTGCCGTCGGTGTCCACCCGGCCGACGGTGATCACCGTGGCGGGCAGCGAGTCGGCCCGGCCGTTGTCGGGCGTGAACACGACGACAATCTGCACGCCGGGCTGGAGCCGGCTGGCGGGCAGCTGGCTGCGCTTGGCCGACACCCCGACCACGATCTGCCCTGGCTGCACCGACAGCCCCTGCGCCAGGTCGGTGCCGGTGAGCATCGCGCCGCGCTTGAGGTCGGTGGCGGCCCGCATGCCGACCGCCTTCGCCCGGTCCTGGGCCGACACCGGGTGCAGCGCCGGGTCCCCCGCGATCCGCGCGACCACCAGGTCGTCCTCGGTGATCACCTGTCCCCACGGCACGTCCCTGGACAGTGCCAGCACCGCGACCCGCTGGCCGGTGCTGTTGTAGAGGACGGCTCCGCCCAGCCCGCCGGCCGCGATCAGCGCGACCGCCATCGCCAGCACCGCCGGGCGCCGCCGCCGCGCCCGCATGGTCCGCCCGGGGGCGTGCGGTGCCCCCCGGCCCTTGCCCGCGCCGCCCTGCTCCTGCTGCTCCGGGAGCGCCACGGATGCCGCGGCGCCCGCGGAGGTGCCGGATCCCGGCGTCGCGAACGTACGGTTCTCCACCGGGTTCCGCCCTTCCCTCGTTCGTCTCTGGCTGGTCTGGCTGGCCTGGTTGGTCCGGCTCGTCCGGCTGGTCAGTGCCGACGGTCAGGACCGGCCGGCCGGTCGGTGTGCGGATCGCCGCGCCGGCGCGATCAGTTGAGCACCTGCATCTCGGCGACCCTCAGCTCGAAGGGCGCGCTGCTCTGGTTGATGCCGGGGATGGTGAACGTCCGCGGGTTGGGCCCGCCGGTGACCACGACCCTGACCTCCCAGCGCATCGTCACCGTGGCGCTGAACACGCCGTTCTTCTCGCCGGCCGAGCCGGTCCTGAACTCGTAGCCGCAGTCCGGGGACTTCGCGTCGCCGTACTTGGGGTCGTACGGCGTGCCGGGGGTGGCGCAGGAGGTCTGGAGGTGGTCCCCGAAGCTCCAGTCCGCCTTGACCAGCCGGGGCGTGGCCGTGACCGAGATGCCCGCGACCGACGCGTTGCCCGGTGTGGGCAGTGCGGCGCCGTCCGCCCAGAGCCAGACCGGGGCGTTGACCACCGCCGTGCGCTGCGGCGCGGCCCGGCCCACCGGCGGCTTGAAGCGGACCCGGTCGTAGGCGCTCTGGATGGCCGTGGCCTCGGCGTTGACGTTCTGGCCGTCCGGCGAGCCGGCTTCGAAGACGATCTCGGCACCGCCCATGCCCCCGCCGGTCTGCGGGCAGACCTTCGTGTAGAGCGTGCCGTCCTTCGGGTCGTGGCCGCCCCAGGCCGGATCACCCGCGGCCGGCGGGTTGTCCAGCGGGCGGTAGTAGCAGCCCTTCTCGTTGCTGAACCAGCCCAGCTCGGGGTCGTGGCAGGCCCACGGGACCTCGTGGTAGCCGCACAGCTGGGGGCCGGTGGAGGAACCGCCGCCGCCACCGCCCGGCTTGGAGCCGCCGGGCGCCGGGGTCTTCCCGCCGGACGTGACGTCCACGCAGATCACGTTCGGGGCACACTGTTCGGCCCCGCCGCCCGACGGGTCGTCCGCGGTCGCGCTCACCGCCGAGGACAGCAGCAACCCCGCCGACATCGACGCGACGAATGCGATCCGCCGGGCCGGATTCCGTGCGTTCAGCATGTCCGGTCCACCTCCCGTTTGAAGTCGTGGATCAACCAGTGCGCTTGGAACCAGCGCAGCGACGCGGTTCCGACGTATCGGTTCAGCCGTCCTGCGGGATCCTTGGCGGCCCCGGTGACGGCATCGACGCGGTGCCAGCCCGACAGGTCGACGCAGTCCTCGATCACGGCGGTCTGCGGATCGGCATTCAGATCAACGGCCTTGACCACCGCGGAATTGCGCGGCGTGCCGGTCATCACCACTTTGGCGTCGCGCAGTTGCCGGAGGCTGACCAGACTGTCGGACAGCGCCCGTCCCGACGCGTACTGCTCCAGTCCGTACCCGTCCGAATCCGGCCGCCCGAAGACCTCGGCCTGGGTCTGCCACCAGTCCTGATACGTCTTCAGGGCCAGCCGCCCCATCGCCCCTTCCGGACCGCTGGTCGGCGCGATCGAGCCGTTTACCGAACCACCCGAAGGAGGGACCGGGTTCACTCCCGCGACGGTGGGCGCAGTCGACCCGAGACGATCGACGGAACCGCCGGCACCGCCGCTCGCACAACCGCCGAGCAGCAACACCAGGGCCGCCCCGGCGCCCCCAACCACCCCAGGGCGCACCATGTTTCCGCGCTGCCGCATGGCCCCACCTCGTTGCGACCGACCCGATCCGTGATCCACGGCCGCCAGGAGAATTCCGCCGTCCCGCCGATGTTTCCGCTGGGGATCGATTCTTCGCCAACCCACCCCATCACGGCAACACCTCAGGCCCCCTGACCTTACGTGGAAGGCGGTTCCGTCGGGGCTCTATCCCGCCACAGAACGGCCAACAGTTCTTCGGAAAGCGACAATCCGGCCAATGCGCCCCGAACCGCGGCCCGATTGCGCATCAGGAGCCGCCCGGCGTGCGACGGAACGAGCAGGCGCGCGCCAGGCGCACCCGAACTACCGGCCGGTTCCCCACCGTCCGTCAGCGCGGCCACGGCCGGCTGGAGATCGAGCGGGGCGACGGCCGCGGGGGCACCCGGAACGCCCTGGCGCAGGACGGTGGTCAGGGCCCGGCTGAACGAGCCCTCCCCGCCCGGCCGGACGGCGTCCCGGCCGCGTCTGCCCGGGGTGTAGCGGCCGGCCGGCGCGTAGCGGCCGATCCTGCCCCACAGCGGGACCCGCGAGTAGCTCAGCAGTTCGCCCGCGCCGTCCTCGCCGCGCTCCAGCGCCGCCCAGGCGTCCCGGTCGACCACCGCGTCGACCAGCAGCAGCGCCTCCTCCTGGTCCCCGTGCACCATCGCGCTGACCACCCAGTCCCAGGCCAGGCCCCGCCGGTAGGCGTTGTCCGGCGTGCTGCCGGCGGTGACCAGCGCGAGCCGGCGCCCGCGCGGGTCGGCCACCAGCTGGCCGACCAGGCAGACCAGCAGCCAGCGGCCCGGATGCTGGGCCGCGTCCCGGACGGCGGTGAGCATCGCGTTCGCGTCCGCGTCCGGCGCCACCGTGGTGACCCGGCAGCCGGCCGCGCCGGTGTCGAAGCACATCCCGGGCAGCACGTCGGCGAGCAGCCCGGCACCGTCCGGCGCCAGCGCCGCCCCGCCGAAGGCCCGGTCGGGCCCGCCGTCCGCCCCGATCACCACCAGATCGACCCCGCCCGCCATCCGGCCGTCCCCCCTCCTCCACCGTTCCTCCACCCGCCGGGCAGGCTACCGCCCCGGACCGACGCGGACGGGGCTCCCGGCCCGTCCGCTCAGGGACCATGGGCCCTATCGGTGTGCGCACCGACCGGGGACCATCGGACGCATGGAGCCTGAGGACCGTGTGGAAACCCTGAGCGAGGCCGAGTGCCTGCGGCTGCTCAGCACCGTGCCCGTCGGGCGCGTGGTGTACACCGAGCACGCACTTCCGGCCGTCCTGCCGGTCTCCTTCGAGGTCCTGGACGGGCGGCTGGTGCTCGCCGTACGCCGGGGAAGTGCCACCGCGCGGGGGCTGGACGGCACCGTGGTGGCCTTCCAGGCCGATCTGCTGGACCCGGTCACCCGTACGGGATGGAGCGTACTGGTGCACGGGCGGGCCGACGTGGTGAGCGACCCCGACCAGGTACGCCGGGTGCTGCGCTCCGGCCTGCGGCCCTGGGTGGGCGACCCGGAGCCGCTGTTCGTCGCGCTGGTGCCGGAGCTGGTCAGCGGCCGCCGGCTGTTCCCGACCGGCCCCGGCGGCCCGGGCCGGGCGGCGCTGCGCCCCATCGGCACCGGGCCCTGGAACAGCGGATCTCCGTTCGGCTCCTGACAGATACCGGTGGGTAGGCATACGCTTCCGGCGTCCTGATCCCTCCCCGGGCCTGTCCCCCCACCAGGAGCGCACCGTGACGACCTTCGCCTCCCTCGCCGAGCTGACCGCCGCCGTCGGCACCGAGCTGGGCACCAGCCGTTGGCACACCGTCGACCAGCGGCGGATCGACCTGTTCGCCGAGGCCACCGGTGACCACCAGTGGATCCACGTGGACCCGGAGCGGGCCAGGGACAGCCAGTTCGGCTCGACCATCGCGCACGGCTACCTGACCCAGTCGATGATCCCGGTGCTGGCGAAGGAGTGCTACGCCGTCGAGGGCGTGCGGATGGCGCTGAACTACGGCTCCGACAAGGTGCGCTTCCCGGCCCCGGTGCCGGTGGGCACGGCGATCCGCGCCACCGCCGAGCTGCTCTCGGCCACCGAGGTGCCGGGCGGGGTCCAGGCGGTGGTGCGGTTCACCGTCACCAGCGAGCGGAGCGCCAAGCCGCACTGCGTCGCGGAGACGATCACCCGCTTCTACGCCTGACCGGGCTCGCTTCGAGCAGGGAACGGGCAGGGAGCGGGCGCTGCCCGAGCCCGGACCGAGGGGACACCGAGGGGACGCCGAGGGAGCCGGTCCGCGCCCGGGCACCGGTCCGCGACCGCCGTCCCGGGTACTCCGATTGGCCCCGGGCGGGCCTCCCACCAGGTCCGGACGGCCCACGGCGAGTAACCTCCGACGAGATGGTTGTCGCACCGCAGCAGCCCCACCCGCCGCTGCACCGCGCGCCCCGGCATGCCCGGTAGCCGTGACCGTCCCAGGAGGAGCCGTGCCCCGCCCCGCCCCGTGGTTCTCCCGCCTCGCCGGTCTGTCCTCGCTGCTCGCCCCGCCCGCCACCGGACCCGCCGCCGAGCGCGCCGTCCCCGGCCTGGCCGGGCTGCCCCGGGCCGCCTGGCACCGGGTCCGCACCGACGCGTTCGGCGCCGAGCCCCGGGGCGAACGGCTGGCCCGGATCCGCCGCTCCCCGCAGTTCGCCGACGGCGCCTTCCGCAACCCGGTGCCGACCCGCCGGCTGGTGTACGAGCGCAGCCCGCTGGAGATCACCCGCGCCCAGCTGACCGGGGACAAGACCCACCGGGTACCGGCCGCCGCCGTGCCGGTGCACCGGCTGCTCCCGGCCGACCTGGCCGCGCCGCCGGAGTCCGGGCTGCGGCTGACCTGGCTCGGGCACGCGACGGTGCTCGCCGAGATCGGCGGACGGCGCGTACTGCTCGACCCGGTCTGGGGCGAGCGCTGCTCCCCGTTCTCCTGGACCGGGCCCAAGCGGCTCCACCCGGTGCCGCTGCCGCTGTCCGAACTCGGGCCCGTGGACGTCGTCGTGGTCTCCCACGACCACTACGACCACCTCGACATGGGGACCGTCCGGGCGCTGACCGGGACGGACGCGGTGTTCGCCGTCCCGCTCGGGGTCGGGGCGCACCTGGAGCACTGGGGGGTGCCGGCCGGGCGGATCGTCGAACTGGACTGGTGGGAGTCGGCCGAGGTCGCCGGGCTGACGCTGACCGCCACACCGGCCCGGCACTACTGCAGCCGGGGCCCGCGCACCAGCGCGCTGTTCCTGTGGGCGTCCTGGGTGGTTTCGGGCGGCGCGCACCGGGTCTTCCACAGCGGGGACACCGGGTACTTCCCCGGCTTCGCCGAGATCGGCCGCCGGCTCGGACCGTTCGACGCGACCATGATGCAGGTCGGCGCGTACAGCGACTTCTGGCCCGAGGTGCACATGACGCCCGAGGAAGGCGTACGGGCGCATCTGGACCTGGGCGGCGAGCTGTTGCTGCCGATCCACTGGTGCACCTTCAACCTCGCGCCGCACCCCTGGGACGAGCCAGCCGAGCGGGTGGTCACCGCGGCCCAGGCCCTCGGCGCCCGGCTCGCGGCGCCCCGTCCGGGCAAGCCCTTCGAACCGGTCGCGCCACCCGCGCTGCGGCTGTGGTGGCGCGCCGTCGCCGCCACCTCGCGCGGCATCCCGCCGCTGGCCGGCGAGCGGGGCGCCACGACGGCCGCCGGCGGGGAGGGAGCGGGGCGCGAACAGGCGACGACGTTCAGCGAACAGATTTCAAAGTCTGTTCGCTGAAAGTTGTCGTCTGAAAGTTGTCAGCTGAAACCCGTGGGTCGTCACCTGTTCGCCGCCTCGGACCCCGCCCGTCGACGCCGGATCAGCGCCCAGGCCCGCTGCTGCACCAGCAGGGTCAGCACCCCGGCCAGCACGATCCCCAACAGGTTCAACAGCAGCTGGACACTCGACCCCCAGAACTGCCTGACGTCGCCGTAGCCGAGAGCGACCGCCGCGTTGGCCGCGGCGGGAACGGTGGTGACCGAGATCGCCACGCCGACCAGGGTCCCGGCCTTCGCGGAGGTGAGCGAGAGCAGCCCGGCGATGCCCGCCAGGAAAGCGACCACGAAGGAGGTCGCGTCGGGCTGCCAGATGAAGGAGGTGTTCGGCCGTGCCGCGTCGAACTTCGCCTGGCTGAACAGCCCGAGACCCTCCATCAGCAACCCGAAGCAGACGGTCAGCGCCATCGCCACCACAAAGCCCGTCACCAGCGCGTTCAGCGAGCGCAGCGCCGGGCGCAGCCGCCGCTGGACGACGGCCACGCAGAACCCGGCCAACGGCCCGAACTCCGGCCCGACGGCCATCGCGCCGACGACCAGGATCGCGCTGTCCAGCACCGCGCCGCAGGCCGCGAGCATGGTGGCGACGGTGAGGAAGGCCAGGAACACCCAGGTGAGGGTGGACTCCTCATGGGTGATCTCGGAGACCGACTCCCAGACCAGCGCGTCGGCCCCCTCCCCGGGAGCCAGCCGCTCGGCCTCCTCGGCCGCCGCCGAGAGGGTCAGATCGATCGACGAGACGTCGATCGCACCGCGCTCGGTCAGTCCCGTCCCGCGCAGCGCGGCCAGGACCTCGTCCGCCGCCTCACGGGCCACGTCACAGAGCACGACGTCCCCGGCGGGCCGGACGGCCGCGTCCGGGATCAGCACGACGTGCGTCACCCCGACAACCTCGTCCAGGCAGCCGAGCACGGCATCCCGAAGGTCGGGCGGGACGATCAGGCGAAGGTGCAGCACGGACGCTCCGGCGGGAAGGGTGGGAAGGACGGGAAGGACGGGCGGAAGTCCCGCCCACCCTAGGGCCACCAGCCTCGGCCTCACCGCCCGGGCCTCACCACCCCTCGGCCTCACCACCCCGCGAGCCCCTCGCCCCGCACCCCTCAGCCCGCGAGGACGTCCCGCAGCGCCCGGGCCTCCTTGACCACCCGACCCGAGCCGGCCCGCCCGGCCGCCGCCGTCACCTCGGCGACCGGCCCGCGGGCCCCGGTGCGCCGGGCGCAGTCGGTGGCGAGCCCGATCAGGTCGCCCAGTCCGCGCGTCGCCTGGTCGGCCTCGCCCAGCAGAGCGGGCAGCGCCGGCCCGAGGACGGACCAGACCGTCGCCCGGGCGCCGGTCTCCGCCGCCATGGTGAGCGCCGACCCCAGCCGGCCGGCCATGACCGTGCCGCACACCACCAGGGCCCCCAGCTCGCGGCCGAGCAGTTCGCCGTCCAGGTCGCCGCGCGCGGCGAGCACCAGCAGGGCGTCCACCGCCGCCGTCCGGTCCTCGGCGTGCCGGGCGCCCAGGCCGTACGCCAGCGCCAGGTGCAGCGCGAGCCCGGCCGGCCCGCCGGCCTCGGCGAGCTGCGGGAGGTGGCAGGCGGCGCCGCGCTCGCCCTGGTCGGCGCCCTCGGCGAAGGGGTCGAGCCAGAGCGCGGCCAGCTCCTCCCGGTGCCAGGGCAGCATCGCGAACCAGTGCGCGACGGGCCGCCAGTTCCAGTTGTAGACCGTGCGGGCGCGGGCCACGCTGGGCTCGGTACCGTCCAGCAGCGCCCGGAACTCGGGCGTGAGCCGCTCGCCGCCCGGCCCCTTCGGCCCGGCACCGACGCCCGGCTGGGCGACGAGGATCCGCTCGACCTCCTCCCACCAGCGGTTCCCGTACTCGTTCACCCGGCGCAGCCCCTTGCCGGGCGCGAACAGCACCCGTTCGGACGGCTGGGCCGGCAGGCCTCCGGTCCGCAGCCAGTGCGCCAGCCGGCGCCCGGCCGGGGAGGTGAGCGCCTCGGCGGCCGTCAGCACCGTCCCGTCGACGGCCACGCCGACCCGCAGCAGGGCCTGGGCGAGGTCGGTCTTCCCCGGCGTGGCACCCGCCGCCTCGTACCCGGCGATCCGCTGGACCAGGACGGCCGCGTCCAGCGCGCCGGTGGTGTCCGTCGGGGTGGCGAGCAGGTACGGCGGCGGATCCCGGAACAGCTGCCGGGACGCCTCCTCCAGCCGGGCGGCGAGGACGGCCCCGTGCACGGTCGTGCGGTCGCCGCGCAGCGCGGAGCGGCCCTTGCCGCCGAGGTAGTCCCAGAGCTTCCACGGGGGCGTCTCCCCCGCCACCGCGGCCACCACGTAGAGGACGTCCCGGGGCGCGCAGTCCCCCCAGCTGCCGGCGCCGCTCCACCGGTGCACCCGGCGGACCGGCTCCACCGCCTCGGCCAGCGCGGCCCGGTCCAGGTGGCTCAGGCGGACCAGCCCGTCCAGCACCCGCTCGAAGACCGCGACGTCGGGTTCGCGCGCGGCGAGCAGCGCGGACAGCTCCTCCGCGAGCTCGGCCGCCGAGCCGATCGGCGCGCCGAGCGGGCGCGGTTCGGGCGCCGGCGGGAGGAAGTCCTGGCTCTCGATGTCCTGCCCGTCGCCGCCGACCCGCGCGCCGAACAGCTCGCCCGCGCGCTCGTGGTGGACCGGGCCCAGCGTCTCGGCGGCGGCCCGCAGCTCCGGCAGCACCGCCTCCCCCGCCACCTTCAGGTGACGGGCCACCACCTTCAGCGCCCGCTCCTGGAGGGCCGCGTCCGGGTGCCCGAAGGCCTCGGCCGCCGCCAGCACCACCGGGCCGGAACGCGCGGGGGCGCGCCGGGCGGCCTTGTCCAGCCAGGACAGCTGGGCGCGGACCAGCTTCTTCTCGCTCCGGAACAGCAGCACCGCCGAGGCCTCGGCGAGCACCTCGGGCTCGATCAGCCCGGCCTCGTCCAGCCCGACGAGCACCTCCTGGGCGTGTCCGGCGAGCACCGACAGGCCGTCCAGCAGCGCCACCACGTCGCGCAGCCGGGCCGCGTACTCCTCGGGTGTGGGGGCAAGCGCCCGCAGCACCTCCAGGAAGGCCCGCTGGTCGGCCGGCTTGCCGCCGCGCAGCAGCCGGGCCAGGCAGCGGTCGAGCAGGTCGGTCCGGTCCACGACGCCGGCCGCGGCCAGCTCGCCGATCGCCTCGGTCCAGACGTCGCCGGGGCGCGGGCTGAGCCGGAAGGTCAGCGCGTAGCCGATGTCGGCTAGTTCGAACAGCTCGGGCAGCAGCACCGGGGTGAAGGCGTCCTGGCGCAGCGTCTCGACCAGTGGCGGACGCGCGCCGCCCAGGCTGTCCCAGCGCTCCGACCAGCGGCGGACGAAGAGTTCGCCACGCGGCACCTCGCAGCCGGTGCGCCTGACCACGGCCTCCATCACCGGGTACATCGACCAGCCGTCGTTGCGCACCGGCCGGTCGGCGAGCCTGGTGACCACCTCGACCTGCCACTCCTCCGGCTGGGCCTCGATGACCTGGTGCAGTACGGAGTTCCTGGCCCAGTCGCGGACGGCGAAGTCGCGCCCGCCCAGCCAGGCCGCGGCTCCGGCCGGGCCCGCGTGGCACACCGCCCCGGCCACCAGCAGCCGGCCCTTGGCCGCGCCCGCCTCCCGCGACCACTCCGGGCGCAGCTCCTTGCGCAGCTGCTTGAGGCCGGGCAGGCACGCCCGGCGCTGGGCCGCGTCCAGCCCGGCCAGCAGCTCGGGCAGCTCTGCCAGCCGCCCGGACCGGACGGCCGTCAGCAGCTCGTCGACCGGCCCCTGCCGGTCGGCCTCCACCGTCGTGTTCATGCCGCGGCTCCCTTCGCCGGCCCGGCCGCGGCGGCCGACTCCCGCACCATGCCGACCGCCAGCGCATGCTTGCACGGCCCGCGTCCGCCCCGGTACTTGCCCCACCAGAGGCAGGTGCAGCTCATCCGCCCCGACTCGTCCGTCCGCACCCGCTGGAGGTGGTCGTCCACCGTCACGACGGCCGTCGCCCCGCCCTCCTCCAGCCGTACCGCGCCCGCCTCGACCAGCGCCCGGGCGGCCCGCAGTCGGGGGTTCGCGGCCTCGGCCCGCCCCGAGCCGTACGGGAGCTGCCGGTGGAAGTACGCGGCCTCGGCGGTGTCGTAGCCGATCTGCCCCGCGGTGCCCAGCCTGGTGAGCGCGGCGCGGACCCGCTCGGGGCTCAGCCCGGACTGTGCGGCGAGGTCCCCGACCTCGATCCGGGGCTCCCAGGCGAGCAGCACGGCGATCAGCTCGGCGTCCCGCTCGGCCGTCCCGGTGGCCAGCGCGTCGAGCACGCCGCCCTCGCCGGAGAAGCCGCGGGCGGCGTTCGGCGAGAGCGTCAGGGTCAGCCGCATGCCGGGCAGCACCGCCTCCCAGGCGGACGCGGTCGGCTCGCCGGCCGCCACCGGCCCGTACACCCGCAGGGCGAGCGCGTGCCGCAGCACCCGCTGGAGCGCCACCAGCCGCTCGGGCCCGGGCAGGCAGACCGCGCCCGGCACCGGCCGGGTGGTGGGCCGCAGCGTCTTCCCGGCCGGGACGACCCAGCCGGCGCCGGCCCGCCCGCCGCGCCCGGCGCGCGGGAGCGAGCGCAGGAACCGGACCGCCTCGGCGGCGGGCAGCTCGGCGCGCAGCTCGAAGCCGGCCGCGACCACCTGGGTCTCGGCGAATCCGCGCAGCCAGCGGTCCGGCAGCGGCACCTTCTTCTCGACCAGCGGGCCGTCGAAGGTGGTGACCTCCAGCGCGTCCGGCCCCACCGCGAGGTGCAGCGGATCGGCCGGGCCGATCCTGGTCAGCGCCTCGCGCAGCGGGTTGTTGACGTCCACGTTGGTGGTGCCGTGGCCGATCTCGTCCCCGTCGAGCCCGGCCTGGAGCACGTCGAGCCTGGCGTAGACGCCGCAGCAGCCCGAGAAGGACTCGAAGCGCAGCCGGTCCCCGTTGGCGGTGACCACCGGGTCGAGCGAGGCGCGCAGCTGCGGCTGGTAGTAGCGCGCGGCGGCGACGTCCGCGACCGCGAGCAGCGCGGCGGCGGCCGGCGCCGGATCGGCCAGGAAGCCCGCGAAGAAGCGCGGGTTGGCGGCGGCGCCGAGCGGGGTCGCGCCGCCGGAGGTGGCCAGGTCGAGGTGCCGGCCGTCGGCGCCGTCCAGGACGGCCGACGGGCGCAGATAGGCATACGCGTGTGCGGATTGCGTCATGCCGGGCACGCTAGGTGAGAGGTCTGACACATCCGCGGGGACGGCCCCGGAGTGGAACACGTTCCACCTCGCGGGACGGCCGAGGGGGAGGGCGTTACCCAGGTCACACCACCGGACGGTTGGCTTCTGCCACTATGGCTTCGTGACCGACCTGACGGACCTGACCGAACCGCGCGCCCAGGCCGAACGGGCCGCCCGCCCGGCCTCCCCGTTCGCCGAGCTGCTGGAGCTGGAGCGGCTGGACGAGAACACGTTCCGGGGCTTCTGCCACGCCGGTGCCCCGATGCGTGCCTTCGGCGGCCACGTAGCCGCGCAGGCGCTCGTCGCCGCCGGGCGCACCTGCGAGGAACGGCGCTCGGTGCACTCGTTGCACGGCTACTTCCTGCTCCCCGGTTCCCCGGCCCGCCCGATCGACTACGTGGTCGAGCGGGTCCGCGAGGGCATGTCGTACGCCACCCGCCGGGTGACGGCGCTCCAGCTGGGGAACGAGATCTTCACCCTCTCGGCCTCCTTCAAGCACTCCGAGCCGACCGCCGACCGCCGGCGCGAGGTGCCGCCGGTGCCAGGACCGGACTCGCTGCCCGACCCCGTCTCCCAGGGGTCCGAGCAGGTCCGCCGGGCGATCGCCGCGACCGGCGGCTTCCGCGACCTCGACGTGCGGTTCGTCCCGCCGGACGCCCCCGGCCTGCCGCCGGCCGTCCCCGGCCTGCTCCGGCAGTTCGTCTGGATGCGCACCGCCTCCCCGTTGCCGGACGGCGACCCGCTGCTGCACGCCGGCGCGCTCGCCTACCTTTCCGACCTCACCCTGGCCTCCACGGCCGGGCTGGACGTGCAGCCGAACTTCTTCCAGCGCACCGAACCGCCCCGGCTGCTGATGGCCTCGCTGGACCACGCGATGTGGTTCCACCGGCCGTTCCGGGCCGACGAGTGGCTGCTGTTCGCGCAGCGCAGCCCGTCCTCCTCGGACGGCCGGGGCCTGGCGCACGGCGAGTTCTACGACCTGGACGGCCGGCTGGTCGCCTCCGCCGTCCAGGAGGCGCTGATCCGCGACCAGTCGTAGCGCCCCGGGTACGGGCCCCGGGTACGGGCCCCGGGTACGGGCTCCTGCCGCACGGCCCCGGCCGTGACACCCCTGCCGTACGCCCCGGTCGCGGGGCCCCTGCGCCCCGGTGGCCTCCGGACGAACGGAAGGGGGACGGTCGGCGTCATACTCCTGAGCGGCCCCGGCCCGTATCATGGTGCGGGTGACCAAGGTTGACCTGTCACCACGGCCGGTGGAGGCGATGTCTCCGCGTCAGCTCGAACGCCGCGAAAGCCTGATCGCGGCTGCGCTCGCCCTGGTGAACGAGATCGGCGTCGAGCGGATGCAGATGAAACAGGTCTGCGAGCGGTCCGGAGTCGCCCTGGGGACGGCGTACCGCTACTTCTCCTCCAAGGACCACCTGCTGGCGGCGGCGATCGCCGAGTGGCACCGCCTGCTGCTGACCGACCTGGTGGCCGAGCTGCGCGGGCCGCGGGCCGGGCTGGGGGCCACCGACCGGGCGGTCCGGTTCGTGCGGGGAGGGATGCGGGCCTACCAGCGGCAGCCCGAACTCGCCCGGCTGCGGGTGGCCGTGGCCGCCTCCACCGATCCGTTCGCCAGCGAGGCGCTGCAAGGCATGGCCCGGGCCGACAGCACCGCCCTGCAAGCGGTGACGACCGAGGTGCCGGCCGCCGCGAGCGACCTGGTGCGGCACATCGTCGCCCACGCCTGGCAGGGCGAGCTGACCGCCTGGGTGACCGGCCGCACCACCCTCGGGGACGCCCGGCGGCGACTGGAGGACGTGGTGCGGCTGGTGCTGAACCCGTACGAGACGCGTTACCCCGCCCCGTACGAGGTCCAGTCCACCGGCTGAACCCGCGCCGGCCCGCCCGCCGGCTCAGACCACCGTCACCGGGTGGGCCACCACCGCGCCGAACAGGTAGCCCTCCCGGTTGAACACCGCCCGCTCGGGCTGGGTGTTGCCCCGGCGGTCCGTCGCGCGGGCGCGCAGCTCGTACCGGCCGGGCCCCTCGGGGCGCCAGTCGACGGTCCAGCGCGTCCAGCCGTCGGCCCGCGGCTCGTCGCGCAGTTCGGCGCGCCGCCAGGTCCGGCCCCCGTCAGTGCTCACCTCGACCCGGCGCACCGCCGCCGTTCCCGACCACGAACGCCCGTGCAGCCGGTGCTCGCGGTCCGCCGCCAGCCGCGCGCCCGCGGCCAGCTCGAAGGCGCTCTTGACCACCTGGGTGGTGAGCGGGTCGCTGCCGCCGGCCGGGTAGTCCGGGCCGAACATCCGGTAGAACACGGTGTTCCACGGCGAGTGCAGCGGATGGTCGGCGACCTCGATGCCGCCCACCCACTTGATCGAGGCGATGCCCACCCAGCCCGGCACCACCAGCCTGACCGGGGCGCCGTGGTCGGGGGTCAGCGGCTCGCCGTTCATCTCGTACGCGAGCAGCACGTCGTCCAGCGCCTTGGCGATCGGCAGCGGGCGGCGCACCGGGCCGTAGTTGACGCCGCCCGAGACGAAGTCCGGGTCCAGGCCGGTCGGCAGCACGTCCACCGCCGCCCCGGTCAGCCCGGCGGCCCGCAGCACCTCGGCCAGCCGGACGCCCCGCCAGCTCGCCGAGCCGACGCCGCCGAGCGCCCACGGCGTGCCGGGGACGGGCTGGTTCTGCTGCCCGGGGAAGTAGCTGCGGCCGTTGCCCGCGCACTCGATCAGCGCGCTGATCCGAGTGGACGGCAGCTCCCGCAGGTCGTCCAGGCCGAACTCGACCGGGCTCCCGGCCGTCGGGGCGCCGCGCAGGCCGCTGCCGAACAGCTTGAGGCTCCACGCCTCGGGGTCGATCAGCGGAGTGCTGGTGTGGTTGCGGACGAAGAACCGTTCCACCGGCACGTGCCGGCCGACGGCGGCGGAGCCGTCGGCGTCGCGGAAGGCGTCCCAGCGCGTCTCCGCGTTGGTGCCGTGCGGCACGAACCACTCGGCGGGCAGCGGCTTGAGGACTCCGGGCACCGGCCCGGGCACCTGCGCGGCGGCCACCGGGGCCGGTGCCGGGGCGGCCGGCACCTCCCCGGCCGCCGCCGGAACCGGAGCGAGCACCGGGACGGCGGACAGCGGCGTGGCGAACACCCCGGCGGCGGAGACCATCCGCACCACCGTCCGGCGGTCCACGCCGTCGGCGTGGGCGGCGTCCCGGGCGGCTCGCTTCGGGCCTGCTTCGTTCGAGGTGCGGACCTCGTCGTCCATGAACGGCGTTCCTTCCGTTTCTGCGTGGGCGGTTCGGCGGTGCGCGCGGCCACGGACGGGAGCCCGAACGCTGCCCCGGCCGGGCCGCTCACCCCCGACATGACCTTGTCATCGGAGTGAACTCCTACCGTTCCCGCTGTCGGCGAAACCCCGGGCCGGACAGGAGCGACCCACGTCACCCGCCCCGCCGCCGAGGACGGGGAGGGCCCGGACACCTGTCCGCCCGGCCGAACTCACCGGCGGGCAGCCGCCGGTGATCGAGGCTCCACCCGAACTGAGCGACGCACCACCGGAGTTCCTCCCCGTCCGGGCCGGGGACGCGACCCGGGCACGACTCCGGCGAGGAGCGAGCGGCCTGACGGGACGTAGGTCCCGACCCGCACTTCCCCGGCGCGCCGTCCCGCCGCTCGCGAAGCGAACTGGACATAGTGCGACATACAGCTTGAATCCGAGCACGCCGAGCGTGCCGAGCACGTCGAGGGGTCCGCCTGATGAGCAGCCAGCCGCCGCAACCCGACCAGCCCGAGAAGGAGCCCGACGAACCCGCCGCGACCCTTCCGGCCGACCGGGCGGTGTTCGGCATCGGTGCCGCCCTGGTGCTGGCGGTGGTCGCCTGGGGCGTCTTCGCCGAGGACTCGCTCGGCCGCACCTCCGACACCGCGCTCGGCTGGGTGCTGCACAACTTCGGCTGGCTCTTCGTGGTGGCCGCCGACGTCTTCCTCGTGCTCAGCGTGCTGCTCGCGTTCAGCCGCTTCGGCCGGATCCGGCTCGGCCGCGACGACGACGAGCCCGAGTTCTCCACCCTCGCCTGGATCGCCATGATGTTCAGCGCCGGCATGGGCATCGGCCTGATGTTCTACGGCGTCGGCGAGCCGCTCCAGCTCTTCGCCACCCCGCAGCCCGGCTCCGGCCTGGAGCCGCAGAGCGCGGCCGCCGCCCAGCAGGCCCTGGAGTTCTCGCTCTTCCACTGGACCCTGCACCCGTGGGCGATCTACGCGGTCGGCGGCCTGGCCCTCGCCTACACCACCTTCCGCAAGGGCCGGGGCAACCGGATCTCGGCCGCCTTCGTCCCGCTGATCGGACAGCGCGGCGCCGACGGCTGGGCCGGGCGGACGATCGACCTGCTGGCCGTGTTCGCCACCGTCTTCGGCTCGGCGACCAGCCTCGGCCTCGGCGCGCTCCAGGTCGCCGACGGGCTCGGCTACATCTCCTCCGTCCGCAACACCCAGAACGCCCAGCTGATCATCATCGCCTCGCTGACCGCCGCGTTCGTGGTCTCCGCGTTCTCCGGGGTGCACAAGGGCGTGAAGTGGCTCTCCACCGCGAACGTGGTGCTGGCCTCGCTGATCATGCTCTTCGTCTTCGTGTTCGGCCCGACGGTCTTCGCGCTGGACGCGATCCCCTCCTCGGTCGGCGGCTACCTCTCCGACCTGCTCGGGATGTCCACCCAGACCGGCGCCTTCACCGACGAGAGCTGGCTCGGCTCCTGGACGATCTTCTACTGGGCCTGGTGGCTCTCCTGGGCGCCCTTCGTCGGCACCTTCATCGCGCGGATCTCGCGCGGCCGCACCATCCGGCAGTTCCTGCTCGGCGTGCTGCTGGTGCCCAGCGGGGCGACGGTCATCTGGTTCTGCGTGATGGGCGGCACGGCGATCCGGCTGGCCACCACCGGCGCGGCCGACCTGGTCTCGACCATCCCGCAGGGCCCGGAGGCCTCGCTGTTCGAGATGCTGCGCTCGCTGCCGCTCGGCTCGGTGACCAGCGTGGTAGCGGTGCTGCTGGTGATGACCTTCTTCATCACCAGCGCCGACTCCGCCTCCCTGGTGCTCGGCTCGCTCTCCAGCCGCGGCTCGCTGCACCCCCGCACCTGGCTGGTGGTGGTCTGGGGCGTGCTGATGGGCGGGGTCGCGGCGGCCCTGCTGCTGGCCGGCGGGCTCACCGCGCTCCAGAACGCGACGATCCTGGTCGCACTGCCCTTCGTCGTGGTGATGCTGCTGCTGTGCGTCTCCCTGGTGAAGGAGCTCCGCGAGGACCCGGCCGCCGCCCCCTCCCGCCTCCACCCGCAGCACGGCCTGCGGGACGCCGTCCGGACGGCCGTCGGCGACCCGGACACACGCCGCTGACCAGCGCGTACGCCCCGCCCGGGGACGGGTGGGGCGTATGCGGCCAACCGACGTCCAACCCCCGCCCGGACTTCACCCGTGCGTACCGACCGTTCACGCCGCCCTGGGACTCTCCCTGTCATGAACGCCAACCCTCAGGCGCCCTACCAGGACCCGCGCTTCCCCCTGCCCCAACGGCACCGGCGGCTCCTCGCCGTCACCGCCGTCCTCGCCTCCATCGCCCTCGGCACCCTGGGCGTCGGCGCCACCGTGGAAACCGTCGAACACGGCCCCCTCGCCAGCGTCTCCGCCCGCAAGTAACGCCCGCCCCACCCGGCACCGCGATCCCCACCCCGGACGCGGTGCTTCTTGCTTTCCCGTCCGGCCCGTCCGGCCGGACCTGCCCGCGCGCGGGGCCGCCCCCGCTACGTGCGGGGGCCGGCCGGGGGCGGGATCAGCAGGGCGGGGCGGGAGTGGCGGCCGGAGCCGGGGGTGGGGTGGAGGTCGGGGGCCGGGGCGTAGCGGGCGGCCGGGGGGCGGAGGCGCCAGGCCGGCGGGCGGGTGGGGTGAGGGGTGGGGGTCATCAGGGCGAGGCGGTGGAGCAGGTCGAGGGCGTCGCGCCGCAGGGCGGTGCGGTCGGCGAGGTAGCGGGCGGGGAGGCCGTACTCGTCCGCGATGTCGCCGAGGACCCCGTCTATCAGCGCGTCCGGGATCGGGACGTCGCCGGCGACCGCCTCCCCGGGCAGCGGGCGGACCTCCTCGACCAGCCGCTCGACCAGCAGCAGCGCGGCCTGGGCGAGGGTGCTCACGCCGGGGAGGGCGAGGTCGGTGAGTTCGGCGGCCGGGTCGAGCAGGGCGACGCCCTCGGCTCGCAGTTCGGCCTCCAGACCGAGGAAATCGGCGACCGCCGCCGGGTCGCGGAGCCGGTGCTCGTGCAGCCAGGCCCGGTGGCCCTCGGGAAGGTCGGCGGCCAGGACGGCGGGCGTCTCGGCCAGCAGGCGGCGGACGGCGGTGGCGGGTTCGGCCTCGGCGGCGCGGCGGATCAGGTCGGCGGCGTCGTCGGCGAGGGCGGGCGGGCCGGCCGGGACGGCGCGGGCCAGTTCGCGGTCCACGGTCAGGACGAAGGAGTCGTCGGCCGGGTCGGCGGGCAGCTCGCCGAGCACCTGCCAGTCGGCCAGTGCGGCCAGCGCCATGGCCAGGTCGGCCGGTTCGGCGGTGAGTTCGGGGGCGGCGGCGCGCATCGCGTCGAGCAGTCTCCGGTAGCCGAGCTTCTCCGGGGAGTCAACCAGCAGGGCCAGCGCGAGGGCGAGTTGGGCGTACCCGGCCGGGGTGAACGGCGCCCCGGTGGCGGGGTGTTCGAGGCGGCGGGCGGCGTCGGGGCCGAGGCCGGCCTTGCAGAGCCTGGCGTGCCAGGGGCCGACCACGAGACGGTAGCCGAGCAGGGCGTCGAAGCGCTCGGCGAGCCAGTCGCGGTGACGGCGGATCAGCGGGAAGCCGTCGGCGTGCGGGCCGGAGGCGGTGACCAGCGGATGGGCGAGCAACAGCCGTGCGGCGATGCGGCGTTCGGCGGCCGGGAGTTCCCCGCCGGAACGGTCCGGGGTGACCACGGGAAGCGGCGCCACCCGCGTGCCCTCGGGCCTGCGGTGCCGTCCCGGCCCGCCCGGCTTGGCACCTGACCGGACGACGGGCAGCGCGGCGTCGTCGCGCCGGGCGCGGCGCAGACCGCCCTCACCGCGGTCCTCTCGGTCCTCTCGGTCCTCTCGGGAGCGTACGGGCGCGGCGCAGTGCGCGGTGGGGCCGTGCCACCAGCTGACGCCGGGATCGGCGGCGGGCTCGGCGGCGGCGCCGAGGTGGCGGGCGGGGTAGAGGCCGAAGGAGGCGGTGCAGAGGTCGTCGGCGGTGCCGGGGGTGGCGGCGGCGAACCAGTGGGCCAGCCGCAGCAGCCCCGGGTCGGGCGAGAGCATCAGATCGGCGGCCGGAGCGTCCGGCGCCTGCGCGTCGTCAGCACCGCCCCCCGCAGCCTTCCCAGGTGCCCTGTCAGCGGGACCGGCTCCGCGTACGGCGAGGACGGCGGCGGCGGTTCCCCGTCCTGCCCCGCCCGTTCGTCCGTCCGGCCTGCCGGCGGCCACCCGGGTGGCGCCGACCGCGTAGTCCTGCTGATCCATGTCAGGGTCCAGCCTAGACGGTGCCCGGGTCACCCGACGGCAGCAACCGCCCTCCCGCGGAACTCTCCGCAAGAGCCCTCGAAGCGGCCGCCCGCCCTCCGTTCACCAACCGCCCCGTCATCCACCGTGCCCCACCGGGGTTACGCACCGGTAACCGACCCTTCCGCCGCCGGTCCGGCTCCCTTAAGGTCGATCGGGACCGACGCGACGACGGAGAGGCCCATGAGCGAGCGCAGCGAGGGAGTCATCGAGAGGTGCGAGTGGGCGGATGCCCCTGCCGGGCACGGCGAGGCGGGCGCATGAGCATCCGGACCACCACCCGGGCCGTCCTCGGGGCGCGGCTGCGCTCGGCCACCGGCCTGCTGGGCGGGTTCGCGGCCACCTCGGCGGCACACCTGGGTGCGATCGTCTCGGGCGCCTCGGTGCTCCAGAACGCCACCAAGCCCGCCCTGATGCCGCTGCTGGCCGCGCACAGCGTGGCGGCGGCCAGGACGGCCGAGCGGGAGGCGCCGAAGCTGCTGGCGCCGGCGCTGCTTCTGAGCGCGGGCGGGGACGTGCTGCTCCAGCTGAGGAACGACACCGCGTTCCTCGCCGGCATGGGCTCGTTCGCGGCGGCGCACGTCTGCTACGTGACGATGTTCGTCCGGCGCGGCGCGCTCACCGACCGCCGCCGGGCCCTGGTGGTCGCGGCCGCGTACGCGACGGCCTGGGCGGCCCTGGTCGGGCAGCTCTGGCCGGACCTCGGGGACCTGCGCGTCCCGGTGGCCGGCTACAGCCTGCTGCTCGCCTCGACGGCCGTCACCTCGGCAGGACTGGGCTGGCGGACCGGGCTGGGCGGAGCGCTGTTCCTGCTCTCCGACACGCTGATCGCCACCCAGCTGGCGAAGTGGCGGGAGCTGCCCGGCCACCAGTTCTGGATCATGGCGACGTACGTGCTGGCCCAGTACCTGCTGGCCGACGGCACCCTGCGGGACCAGGCGCGCGAGGAACGGACGGAGCCGCGGACCGCCTGACGCGGCACCGCGCCGCCGGTCCGATCGGGTCCGGCGGCGCGGCACGGGGGCGTGCGGGCGGTGAGGCCGTCAGACACCGCGCCGCCGCAGCAGCCAGAAGCCGCCGACGCCGCCCGCGACCAGCGCGAGACCTCCGGCAAGCTCCGCCGGGCTGCTCGCGACCGAGCCGCCGAGGCCGGTCTGCACGGAGCCGTGCGGGGCGACCTGCTGGCTGCCCGCGCCGGACTGTCCGAGCGAGCCGGCCCACTCCCCCGCGGCCTGGCCCCAGTCGCCGAGGCCCTTGTCGGCACCCTTGTCGGGGGTGGTGGCGGCCACGGTGGTGACCGTGACGCTGGTGGCGAAGGCCCCGCCGTCCGGGCAGGAGCCGTCGACCTTGCTGTCCCCGGCGTGCTGGCCGGCCAGCCGGGCGGACCCGGTGTGCTTGCCGTCGGGGCCCAGGGTGAGGGTCGCCGGCCCGCCCTCGAAGGCGGCGGAACGGGCGGTGATGGTCTTGGCGTCGGGCTTGTCCGACTTCTCGCAGGAGACCGTGACCGTCACGGTCTGGCCCGGTGCGGCCTGGGACGGGCTGACCGAGGCCGCGCCGTCCCTGGCGGATGCGAGGGGGGCCGTCAGGCCGGTCAGCGCCGTCGCGCCGATCAGGGCGGCGGCGGCCGTACGCATGGGGCGCATGCCGGAACCTCCGGGATTCTCGGGCGCAGCCGGGGGACTCCCATGTCCACGTGTTCGATCGACTGCACCCGGTCACTCACCGACGGTAGGCACCCGCTCGGCACCCGGCCAGCGCTCACGACCGTTCGGGTTACGGCCCGTGACCCGGCGTGACGCCCGCCGGACGGCTCACAGGTCGAGGTCGACCACGACCGGCGCGTGGTCCGAGGTGCCCTTGCCCTTGCGGGCCTCGCGGTCCACGTAGCTGTCGGTGACGGCGTCGGCGAAGGGCTTGTTGGCGTAGGTGAGGTCGATCCGCATGCCGCGGTTCTTCGGGAAGGCCAGCTGGCGGTAGTCCCAGTAGGTGTAGGGGCGGTCGTACTTGAGCGGCCGGGGCACCACGTCCTGGAGGCCGATCTCGCCGAGGGCCGTCAGTGCGGCGCGCTCGACCGGGGTGACGTGGGTGAGGCCCTCGAAGGCGGCGGCGTCGAAGACGTCCTCGTCGGTCGGGGCGATGTTGAAGTCCCCCAGGACGGCGAACGGACGGGACCCGGCGGCGTCCTCGGTGGTGGCCTCGCGCAGTGCCTTCAGCCACTCCAGCTTGTACTGGTAGTGCGGGTGGCCGACCTCGCGGCCGTTGGGCACGTAGACCGACCAGACCCGGACCGGGCCGCAGGTGGCGGCGACGGCACGCGGTTCGAGCTCGGGCAGCAGGGCGCCGTCGGCGAGGTAGCCGGGCTGGCCGGGGAGGTCCCGCACGACGTCGTCCAGGCCGAGCCGGGAGACGATCGCGACGCCGTTCCAGCGGCCGTTGCCGTGCGCGGCCGTCTCGTAGCCGAGCTCGCGGACCGCCTCGTACGGGAAGGCGTCGGCCGCGCACTTGAGCTCCTGGAGGCAGAGCACGTCGGGCTTGGCGCTCTCCAGCCACTCCAGGAGCTTGGGCAGCCGGGCGGTGACGGAGTTGATGTTCCAGGTGGCGATGCGGACGGTCACGGCGGGCGGCCTTCCCGGTGGTTCGGTGCGGACGGGCAAACGGAAGGGGTGGGCCCCCCTCGTGAGGGAGGCCCACCCCGAACATACCGTCCGGCACCGACAGGCCGGTCCGGTCAGGGCGCGGGCCTGACCACCGCGGCCGAGCCGCCGCCGCGCCGCACCGGTTCGGCGGCGGCCACCCAGCGCCCGTCCGGCAGCCGCTCCACACCGGTGGCGGCGCCGATCTCGCCGGCGTCGGCGAAGGCGTGCCCGAGGCCCTCCAGCGCGGCCCGCTCGGGCAGTGCCAGGAAGGCGGGCTCGGCCTGGGTCACCGCGGTGTTGCGCTGGCTGGCGCGCGGCGCGGCGATGGCCTGCTCCAGGCTCAGACCCCGGTCGAGCCGGCCGAGCAGCACCTGGAGGGTGGTGGTGATGATGGTCGCGCCGCCGGGGCTGCCGGTGGCGAGCAGCGGCTCGCCGTCGCGCAGCACGATGGTCGGGGAGATCGAGGAGCGCGGCCGCTTGCCCGGGCCCGGCAGGTTGGGGTCGGGGACGCCGGGGGCGATCGGGGCGAAGTCGAAGTCCGTCAGCTCGTTGTTGAGCAGGAAGCCCCGGCCGGGGACGGTGATGCCGCTGCCGCCGGTCTGCTCGATGGTGAGCGTGTAGGAGACGATGTTGCCCCAGCGGTCGGCGACCGTGAGGTGGGTGGTGTTGGGGCCCTCGTACGACTCGCCGACGGCCTGGCCGGTGTCGGCGCAGGGCGCCGGGTGGCGCGGGTCGCCGGGGGCGAGCGGGCTGGTGAGCGCGTGGTCGGGGCTGATCAGGCAGGCCCGGGAGGCGGCGTAGCGCTCGGAGAGCAGTTGCCTGGTGGGGACGTCGTTGAAGGCCGGGTCGCCGACCCAGCGGTTGCGGTCGGCGAAGGAGATCCGGGAGGCCTCCAGGAAGTGGTGGTAGTACTGGGTGCTGCTGTACGCCGGGACGTCGCCGCCGTCCTCCAGGATGTTGAGCGCCTCGCCGGTGGTGGTCCCGCCGGAGCTGGAGGGGGCGATCCCGTAGACGTCGTAGGCGCCGTGGGAGACGTGGGTGGGCGCCTGGTCGCGGACCCGGTAGTCGGCGAGGTCGGTGGTGTCGACCTTGCCGGGGCGGGCGTTGCGGGCGGAGGCCGGGTCGACCGGCGGGTGCTGCACGGTGTTGGCGATGTCCCCGGCCAACTCGCCCTGGTAGAAGGCCTTGACGCCGTCCTTGGCGAGCAGCCGGTAGGTGGCGGCGAGGTCGGGGTTGCGCAGCACGCTGCCGACCTCGGGGGGCTTGCCGTTCGGCAGGAAGATCCCGGCGGTGGCCGGGAAGTCCTTGAACCGGGCGTAGTTGTCGGCGGTCTGCTTGTGGAAGGTGCCGTCCACGACGAAGCCGCGCTCGGCGATCCGTTCGGCCGGTTCGAGGTTCATGGCCAGGGAGCGGCTGCCCCAGTGGCGCAGGGCCGCGTCCCAGGTGGCGGGGGTGCCGGGGACGCCGACGGACAGGCCGCTGGTGACGGCGTCGGCGAAGGCCAGCGGTTTGCCGTCCTCCAGGAACAGCCCGGTGTCCGCGGTGCGGCCCGCGGTCTCGCGGCCGTCGATGGTGTGCACCCGGCCGGTGGCGTGGTCGTAGTAGACGAAGTACCCGCCGCCGCCGACGCCGGAGGAGTACGGCTCGGTGACCCCGAGGGCCGCGGCGGCGGCGACGGCCGCGTCCACCGCGTTGCCGCCGTCGCGCAGCACCTCGATCCCGGCGGCGGTGGCGTCGGCGTCCACGGTGGCCACCGCTCCGCCCCAGCCCACCGCCTCGGGCACCTTCGACGGCGGGGCCGCGGCCCCGGCCGGCCCGACACTGGACCAGACCAGCGCGGTGGCGAGCAGCAGCGGTGGTGCGAGACGGGCCGGTGCCCTCATCCGAGTTCCTCCTGAGTCGACGTCAACTCAGTTGTTCCACAGGAGAGATGATCCGACAACCACCCCGCGCCGCTACCAACCGGTAGTTGACGGATCGGAGGAATCGGGGGCCCGGGGAGACCGAAGGCCCGAGGTCACGTTCCGGAGTCGATTCCCGACGTACGCGATCATGTCCTTATGTGATCCATATACGGTGAGCGGGCTCACCACGAACCCACCACAAGAAGGGCGCAGCTCCTCCGTGCATCCGCCGCCTCCCCCGCCCCTGCCGCCCCAGCTGCCGGCGACTCCCCCGCACCGCCCCTGGTGGCAGCACCGGGCGGTGCACGCCGCCAGCTTCCTGGTCTTCCCGTTCGCGGCCTTCGCGATCGCCTGGAGCTGGCCCAGGCCGCGCTGGCGCAAGATCACCAGCACCGTGGTGGCGGCGTTCTGCAGCCTGGTGTGGATCGGCGCGGTCATCAACCCCAAGCCCGCCGACCAGACCCCCGCGCCGGCCCCGGTGGTGGCCACGGTGAGCCCGTCCGCCACCGAGACGCCGTCGGCGAGCCCGACGCCCACGTCGGAACCGACGCCGGATCCGACGCCGACCCAGCCGCCCGGACCCGTCGAGACCCCGGCGGCCACACCCGCCCCGGAACCGCCCGCGCCGGCCCAGGCTCCGCCGACCCACGCCGAACAGCCCGCCCCGGCGGCGCCCAGGCCCACCGCACCGGCCGCCACGCACCCCACCGGTTCGGGGACCGGCGGCTCAGGCACCGGCGGCTCCGGCACCACCGGTTCGGGCTCCGGAGGCTCGGGCACCACCGGCTCGGGCACCGGCGATGGCAGCGGCTCGACGTCGGGTGGCTCCGGCTCGGGAAGCTCGACCTCGGGGGGCTCGACCTCGGGTGGCAGCGGTTCGGGAAGCTCCACGTCCGGCGGGTCCGGCTCGGGTGCCTCCGGCTCGGGCGGCGGCTCCGCCGGAACGGTCCACCCGGGCTCCTTCTGCTCACCGGCCGGCGCGACCGGCGTGACCAGCAAGGGCACCCCGATGGTCTGCGGCCCCGGCAGTGACGGCCGCGACCGCTGGAAGTCGGCCGGCTGACCCGGCGCGACATGGCCCCGGAAGGGGAACAGCCGACAGCGAACAGCTTTCAGCGAACAGATGATGAAATCTGTTCGCTGAAAGTTGTCGGCTGTCGGCTGTCGGCCGTTCGTTTCCCCGGCGCCTTCAGCGGGAGCCCGAGCTCCCGGGCCCCGCTACAGCGCGCTGCGCTCCACCCGGCGCCGCTTGATCGTCCGGAAGCGCCGCGCCACCTGCCGGGCCAGGTCGGCCGCGCCGACCAGGCCGGCCTCGTTGCCGAGGGCGGCGTGCACGATGCTGGCCTCCGGCCGGAAGCCGCGCCCGGTGAGGGTGCGGCGGAAGGTGTCCCTGGCCGGCCCGAGCAGCAGGTCGCCCGCCTCCGAGACCCCGCCGCCGATGACGAACCGGCCCGGATCCAGTGCGGCGGCCAGGTTGGCGATGCCGACGCCGAGCCAGGTGCCGACCTCGTACAGCAGCTCGGTGGCGGTCGGGTCCCCGTCCTGGGCGGCCTCGGTGACCAGCGGCCCCGTGATGCCCTCGACCGCGCCGCCCGCCCGGGACAGCAGCTGCTGCACCACCGGCGACTCCTCCGCGACCAGTTCGCGCGCGTCGCGCACCAGCGCGTTGCCCGAGGAGTACTGCTCCCAGCAGCCGCGGTTGCCGCACGGGCAGCGATGCCCGCCGGGCACCACCTGCATGTGCCCGAACTCGCCCGCCAGGCCGTACTTGCCGCGGTCCACGTAGCCGTCCCTGACCACCGCGCCGCCGATGCCGGTGCCCAGGGTGAGCATCACCATGTGGTCCTCGCCGCGCCCGGCGCCGAAGCGCCACTCGGCCCAGGCGGCCGCGTTGGCGTCGTTCTCCACGATCACCGGGAACCGCAGCCGCTCGCTGAGCGCCTCCTGGAGCGGCTCGTTGCGCCAGTTGAGGTGCGGGGCGAACAGCACCCTGGAACGCTCGGCGTCCACCCAGCCGGCCGCGCCGATGCCCACGGCGTGCACGTCGTGCCGGTCGGCGAGCTGGAGCACCAGCTCGACGATGACGTCCTCGACCACCTTGGCGCTCTTGCTCTTGTGCGGCGTGTCGGTGCGCAGCTTCTCCAGCACCTTGCCCTCGCCGTCCACCACCCCGGCGACCACCTTGGTGCCGCCGATGTCGACGCCGATGGTGGGCAGCCGCAGTATCCCGGCGGGCAGCGCGCGACGGCGGCGCTCGGCGCGCGGGCCGAGGCCGAGCAGGGTGGGCAGGACGGGCGGCCTGGTGCTGCCCTGGGAGCTCGTCACGGCTTCGGACGCTCCTCACGGGGGTCTGGATCGACGGGATCTGGATCAACGCGGTCGGGACCACCGGAGCCGGGACCACCGGCCTCGGGAACGGAGGGCCGGGCCAGCTCGTGCGAGAGCTCGGCGAGGTCGGAGCCGCCCGCCATCTCGGTGGTGAGCTGCTCCAGCCCGATCTCGGCCCGCGGATGGCTGCCCGCCATCCGGCCGCGCTTGAGCAGGGTGAAGTGGTCGCCGACCAGGTACGCGTGGTGCGGGTTGTGGGTGATCAGCACGACCCCGAGCCCGGCGTCGCGGGCGGCGGTGACGTACTTGAGGACCACCCCGGACTGCTTGACGCCGAGCGCGGCGGTGGGCTCGTCCAGGATCAGCACCTTGGCGCCGAAGTGCACCGCGCGGGCGATCGCCACGCACTGGCGCTGCCCGCCGGAGAGGGTGCCGATCGGCCGGTCGACGTCGGGCAGGTCGATGCCCATCTTCGCGAGCGCCTCGCGGGTGGTGGCGCGCATGCCGTCCGCGTCCAGCCGCAGGCCGCCCCAGCGGCGGGTGCCGCGCTCGGAGCCGAGGAAGAAGTTGCGCCACACCGGCATCAGCGGGACGACCGCGAGGTCCTGGTAGACGGTGGCGATGCCCCGGTCCAGGGCCTGGCGCGGGGAGTCGAGGCGGACCTCCTCGCCGGCCACGGTGTAGCGGCCCTCGTCGTGCCGGTGCAGCCCCGCGATGATCTTGATCAGGGTGGACTTTCCGGCCCCGTTGTCGCCGAGCACGCAGCTGATCTCGCCGGCCCGCAGGGTCAGCGAGACGTCCTGGAGCGCCCGGACGGTGCCGTAGCTCTTGCCGACGCCTTCGAGGGCGAGCAGTTCGGTGCCCGCCGGTTCGGCGCTCGTCGAAAACTCGGTGCTCATCGCGGCCCCCGTTCGGCCCGGCGCTTGACGTAGGCGTTCAGCAGTGCGGCCAGCAGCAGCATCGCACCGAGGAAGAACTTGAACCAGTCCGGGTTCCACTGGGCGTAGATGATCCCCTTGCTGACCATGCCGAAGATCAGCGCGCCGAGCGCCGAACCGGCCACCGAGCCGTAGCCGCCGGTGATCAGGCAGCCGCCGATGACGGCCGCGACGATGTAGATCAGCTCGTTGCCGACGCCCTCGCCGGACTGCACGGTGTCGAAGGAGAACAGCAGGTGCTGGCCGAGCACCCAGGCGCCGAAGCCGACGCCCAGATAGAGCAGGGTCTTCGTGCGGGCGACCGGCACGCCGACCGCGCGGGCCGCGTCCGCGTCACCGCCGACCGCGAAGATCCAGTTGCCGAAGCGGGTGCGCAGCAGCACCCAGCTGCCGACCGCGAGCAGGCCGAGCCACCACCAGACGGTGGCCTTGACCGTCAGCCCGCCGATGTTCACCTCGGAGGCGAACAGCCAGCGGCAGGCGGCGTACCCCTCCATGTCGGCGATCGACTTGGTGGAGACGGTGCCGGAGATCGCCTTGGTGACGCCCAGGTTGGCGCCGGTCAGCATCAGGAAGGTGCCGAGCGTGACGATGAAGCTGGGCAGCTTGGTGCGGCCGAGCATCCAGCCGTTGAACCAGCCGATCGCCAGCGTGGTCGCCAGCGAGACCAGCACGCCGACCCAGGTCACCGCGGTGAGCTGGTACGAGACCATCGAGGAGGTCAGCGCGGCGGTGGTGACCAGCACGCCGGCCGAGAGGTCGAACTCGCCGCCGATCATCAGCAGCGAGACCGGCACCGCCATGATCCCGATGGTGGAGGCCGCGTACAGCACGGTGCCCAGCGAGGAGACCCGCAGGAAGGGCTCGGCGACGACGGCGAAGACCACGAACACCGCGGCGGCGGCGATCAGCGCGCCCAGCTCGGGGCGGGCGAGGAGCCGGCGCAGGGCCGCCGGGCGGCCGTCCAGGAGGCCGTCCCTGGCGAGGAGGTCGGGGCTGCTCACCTGGTCCCCCTCGCGACGTACTCGGCGAGCGCGTCGGCGTCGTCCTTGGTCAGGATCTGCGGGCCGGTCTCGACGGGCCGGCCGCCGCCGAGCATGTTCAGGTTGTACTTGTACAGCCAGAGCAGGTCGACGCCGGTGTAGCCCTGGAGGTAGGGCTGCTGGTCGACGGCGAACCCGACGCTGCCGGACTTGAGCCCGGACACCACCTGCGTGCCCAGGTCGAAGGTGTCCAGCTCGACGTCGCGGCGGGCGTCCTGGACGGCCTGGAGGCCGGTGGCGGCCATCGGGCCCGACAGGGTGAGCACCGTGTCGATGGCCGGGTCGGCCTGGAGCTTGGCGGAGATCGCGGCGCGGGCGTCGGGCATGTCGACGCCGTTGACGTAGAGCACCTGGAAGGCGCCGCCGGCCTTGGACTGGGCGCCGGAGCAGCGCTGCTCCTGGCCGACGTTGCCCTGCTCGTGGATCACGCAGAGCACGTTCTTGCGGCCGCGCGAGGCAAGCTCGGCGCCGGCCGCCTGGCCGGCGGTGGACTCGTCCTGGCCGATGTGGGTGAGGGCGCCGAACTTCTGCGAGAACTCCTGGCCGGAGTTGACGGTGATCACGGGGATGCCGGCGGCCTTGGCCTTGCCGAGGACGTCGGCCATGGCGTCGCCCTTGGCGAGGGTGACCAGCAGGCCGTCGACCTTCTGGTCGATGGCGGCCTGGACGAGCTGGACCTGGTTCTGGGTCTGCGCGTCGTTGGAGTACAGGAAGGTGATGTTGTCCTTGGCGGCGGCCTGCTCGGCGCCCTTGCGAACAGTGTCCCAGAAGGCGTCGCCGGCTCCGGCGTGGGTCACCATGGCGACCTTCCAGCGCGGGGTGGTGACGGCGCTGCCGCCGGTGGCCGCGGCCTTGGCGCGGGCCTCCTCGGCGCGTCTGCCTCCGGTACTGCTGCAACCGGCCGCAGTGACCGCGACGGCCAGGACGGCGCAGACGGGCCAGAAGCGGCGGGACGGGCGAAAGCGGGTGATGCTCATCCCCATAGTCTCCCTGCCCGGTCCGTGCGCGATCGCACCGCCTCGCCCGGCAGCCCGAACGGCCTGGGAGGTAAGGTGCCCCCGGGGGACCTTTCCTGGTAGTTCGCTGAACATCTGGTCCGGACGACATCTGTCCGAGTGGCAGACTAGGCGCCGATCCGAAGGGGTTCATCACAAGAAAGTGATGTTCCTCTCAGGTTCCGCACAGATTCAGACGGCAACCGATCATCGGCTCTGCACCGTCTGAAGCCATTGACGTGCGTTCGGGCGAGTGGGGCCCGGGCGGCGTGCGAGCCGGATACGAGAACTCGATGGAACTGACAGGTACGCCATTCTTCATCCTCACCGTCATCCTGGTGCCGGTGTCCATCACAGTGGCGCTGCTGTTCTGGGGGAAGGTCGGGGGCCCGCAGCCGGTACGGTACCTCACCCGGATCGTCATGATCATGTTCTGCCAGGTCACGGCCGTCGTGATGGTCTTCGTGATGGTCAACAACGCCAACCTGATCTACGGCAACTGGGATGACCTGCTGGGCACCGGCGACCACGTCCGAGCGGTGCCCACGGTGGCACCGGTGGACCCGGCCGCCACCGCCCCCGGCCACAGCGCCGACGCGGCCAAGGAGCCGCCGAAGATCAAGCAGAGCTTCGGCGGCGTGAACGACCCGGCCGTCCCCGGCGACGTGCAGAAGACCGAACTCAAGGGCCAGGTCTCCGGGGTCGACGGCGAGGTGCTGGTCTGGCTGCCCCCGCAGTACAACGACCCCGCCTTCAAGGACAAGAAGTTCCCCGTGGTCGAGCTGATCCCGGGCTTCCCCGGCTCCTCCTCCACCTGGTACGGCACGCTCAAGGTCTCCGAGCAGCTCAAGCCGCTGATGCAGCAGGGCAAGGTCGCCCCGTTCATCCTGGTCTCGCCGCGGACCCTGCTGCTCGGCAGCAGCCAGGACGCGGGGTGCACCGACATCCCCGGCAAGATCAACGCCGACGCCTGGCTCACCCGTGACGTCCCGCAGATGGTGCTGGACAACTTCCGCGCCGACCCGTCGGCGGACCGCTGGGCGATCGCCGGCTACTCGGCCGGCGCGCACTGCGCGGCCAAGCTGTCGCTGGCGCACCCCAACCGGTACCGGGCCGGCATCGCGATGTCCGGCTACAACGACCCGGCGAACGAGAGGGACTCGCTGGTCGGCAAGGACCCGAAGCTGCGCGAGGCCAACAACCCGGTCAACATCCTGAAGGCCGCCCCGCAGCCGCCGAAGGTCGCCCTGCTGATCAGCGGCTCCAAGGGCGACGGCTACGAGGACGGCGAGGCGATCCGCGGCGCGGCCAAGGCCCCGACCACCGTCCAGGTCGAGGAGGGCAGCGGACCGCACACCACCGAGCAGTGGAAGAAGATGGTCCCCGGCGCCTTCCAGTGGCTGACCTCGATCATCCCGGCGCAGTAGCGCACGACCGTACGGGAAGGGCCCGCCGCGACCGTGGTCGCGGCGGGCCCTCGCGTTCGTCCCGGCCCTGGCCCGGGAACCGGCCCTTCCCTCAGGCCAGCTCCAGCGCCAGGTAGAAGTCCACCCGGTCCTCCAGCCGGGAGAGGTCACGCCCGGTCAGCTCCTCGATCCGGCCGATCCGGTACCGCAGGGTGTTCACGTGGACGTGCAGCTGCGCGGCGCAGCGGGTCCAGGAGCCGTCCGAGCGCAGGAAGGCCTCCAGGGTGCGGACCAGGTCCGCCTGGTGCTCCAGGTCGTACGCGATCACCTTGTCCAGCAGCCGGCCGCGGAAGGCGCGGCGCACCTCGTCCGGGACGGCGGCCAGCAGCAGCACGTGCGAGGCCAGCTCCTCGGGGCCCGCGACGCAGACCCGGCCGACCCTGGAGGCGGCGATCCGGCGGGCGTGCCTGGCCTCCTCCAGGGCGCCGCGCAGACCGCCGGCCCCGGCGGCGGGGGCGGAGACGCCGAGGGTGATCCGGCCCTCCGAACCGAGCCCGGCCTCCAGCGGGGCGAGCAGTCCGCGCAGGACGTCGGCGGGCACCGGGCCGTCCGGCACGGGCAGCACCACCACGGCGCCGGCGCCCGTCCCGGCGACCAGGGCGCGGTCGGTGGTGCCGCCGAGCGCCTCCTCCAGCACGGCCCGTACGGCGCCCTCGGGCAGACCGGTGCCCTCGGCGCTGAGCACCAGCCAGGAGTCCTCCTCCGCCGGGGACTTGGACTCGGGGCTCTCGTAGCGGGCGGCCATCGCCGAGGAGGCGTACAGGGTGCGGCTGATCTCGGCCGGGTCGGCGTCGCGGCGCAGCAGGGCGAGCAGCTCGTCGGCGAGGCGGCGGCGCAGCCGGCGGCCCTCGTCGCGACGGTGGCGCTCGGCGGCGACCAGCCGGGCCAGGTTCTCGGCGAGCTGCTGGCGCTTGGTGGTCCACTCGGTGACGTCGCCGGCCACCACCAGCACCCAGTCGGCCAGCACGGTGCCGGCCTGCGGTGTCTCCTGCTCGGCGGAGGCGGGGGCGGGAAGCAGCGAGTAGGAGCCGGCCGCCAGCCGGGCCCGGTGCGGGGGGCGGCGGCGCTGGCGCTGGGCGGCGAGATGGGCACGCACCAGCTGGTCGCGGTCCTGGGCGGAGAGCCGGTCGACGGGGCCGGCGATCACCGCGCCGGTCGGGGTGAGCACCCAGCAGTCCAGGTCGAGGTCGCCGCCGAGCAGGTCCAGGACGGCGTCCAGTCCGCCGCCGCCGGCCGCCGAGACCAGCAGGCGGTGCCGGTCGACCAGGGCCGCGAGGTCGGCGGCGCGGTCGGCCGAGACCTGGCGGCCGATGAACTCGGTGACGGTGCCGAAGGCGATGTCGTCGGGGACGGCCAGCAGTGGCATCCGGTGCCTGCGGCAGGCCTCGACCAGGTCCTCCGGCACCGGGCCGACCTCGGCCTCGCCGGCCGCCAGGGCCACCGCGCCGCCGGCCGCGAGGGTCCGGACGAAGCGCTCCGAATCGGCCGGGACGGTGCGCCAGAGCATGCCGGTGAGCACCAGTTCGCCGCCGTGCAGATAGCGGCCCGGGTCCTGGAGGTCCGTCGTCATCACGCCGCTGACCTGCCGGTCCAGCTCTTCCTCGGCCGCGAGCAGGCGCAGTCGCGGGGCACCGGGGGCGAGCAGGTCACGGACACGCATCCGCGGACTCCTTAACGGGGCTTGGGGGGAGGGACGAAGGGGTAACGATAGGACCTGACCGAGCGGGAGTGTGCCCGGTTCCGTGGCTCGCGCACCACGGCCGGATTACGGTCGTCAGTGGTACCCGGCGAACACCTGGGCTGCGAGGCTCTCCTCCTTAGAGGAACGTACAGGATGCCGGGCAGGCTCACCGCCGGGGCTTCATGCCATCGGTGACTGCCGGTGGGCCTCGTCACAGGGGTTCACTGGGCGACACTCCGCCGGGCGCCCGGCGGGCGACGACTTGAGGAGAAACCCGCATGGAGTTCCTTCGGCCCACCACCTGGGACGAGGCGCTCGCGGCGAAGGCCGGGAACCCGACCGCGCTGCCGATCTCCGGCGGCACGGACGTCATGGTCGAGCTGAACTTCGACGTGCGTCGGCCATCCGCGATCCTCGACCTGAACCGCGTCACCGGACTCGCCGAATGGTCGAACGACGGCAGCGTCGTCAGGCTCGGAGCCGCCGTCCCGTACGCCCGGATCATCACGGAGCTGTCCGGCCCGCTGCCCGGGCTGGCGCTGGCGGCCCGCACCGTCGGCTCGCCGCAGATCCGCAACCGCGGCAGCGTCGGCGGCAACCTCGGCGCGGCCTCCCCGGCCGGCGACGCGCACCCGGCCCTGCTGGCGGCCGGACGGGACGTGTCCGTCGAGGCGGCCTCGGTGCGCGGCACCCGGCTGATCCCGATCGACGACTTCTACACGGGAGTGAAGCGCAACTGCCTGGAGGCCGACGAGCTGATCCGGGCCGTGCGCATCCCGGTGGCGGACGGGCCGCAGCAGTTCTCCAAGATCGGCACCCGCAACGCCATGGTGATCGCGGTCTGCGCGTTCGGCTTCGCGCTGCACCCCCGGAACGGAACCGTCGGCACCGGCATCGGTTCGGCCGCCCCCACCCCGCGCCGGGCCGTCGAGGCCGAGGAGTACCTCCGGGAGGTGCTCGCCGAGCGCGGCCTGTGGGAGTCGGGCGAGCTGCTGGGCGCCGAGGTCGTCCGGCGCTTCGGCGAACTGGTGCAGGCCGCGGCCTCGCCGATCGACGACGTCAGGGGCACCGCCGACTACCGCCGGCACGCGCTCGCCGTGATGGCCCGCCGCACCCTCACCTGGACCTGGAACGACTACGGCAAGCAGATCAGGAGCGCGGGATGAGGGTCACGTTCACCGCCAACGGCAGGCCGGTCGAGGCCGACGACGTGTGGGAGGGCGAGAGCCTGCTGTACGTGCTGCGCGAGCGGGTCGGCCTGCCGGGCTCGAAGAACGCCTGCGAGCAGGGCGAGTGCGGCTCCTGCACGGTCTACCTGGACGGCGTCCCGGTCTGCGCCTGCCTGGTCGCGGCCGGACAGGCGCAGGACCGCGAGGTCCGCACGGTCGAGGGCCTGAGCGGGCCGGACGGCGAACTCGGCCTGGTCCAGCAGGCGTTCGTCGACGCGGGCGCCGTCCAGTGCGGCTTCTGCACGCCCGGGCTGCTGGTGCAGACCGACGCGCTGCTGGCGGAGGACCCGCGGCCGGGCGACGACGACATCCGCGAGGCGCTGTCCGGCAACCTGTGCCGCTGCACCGGCTACGAGAAGATCATGGACGCGGTGCGGCTGGCCTCGGCCCGCACGTGCGCGGGGAAGGCCGGTGCGCGGTGAACGCACGGACGATCCAGGGGCAGAAGAACCTCCAGGACATCAACCAGGCGTCCAAGGACGGCGTCGGCGGCTCGTCGCTGCGCCCGGACGGCCACCTGAAGGTCAGGGGCGAGTTCGCCTACTCCTCCGACCTGTGGCACGAGGACATGCTCTGGGGCACGGCGCTGCGCTCGCCGCACCCCCGGGCGAACATCCTCTCGGTGGACGTCTCCGAGGCGCTCACGGTGCCCGGGGTGTACGCGGTGCTGACACACGAGGACATCCCGGGATCGAAGTACTACGGCCTGGAGATCCAGGACCAGCCGGCCCTGGCCGTCGACCGGATCCGGTACCACGGCGAGGCGGTCGCGCTGGTCGCCGCCGACCACCCGGAGACGGCCCGCCGCGCGGCGCGGCGGATCGCCGTCGAGTACGAGGTGCTCACCCCGATCGTCACCGAGGAGCAGTGCCTGGACCCGGGGACGTACGGGTACGTGCACGAGCCGCACGAGTACAAGTCCCATGCCCACGGCAACATCTGCCACGAGCAGCGGCTGGTCTCCGGCCTCGGCGTGACCGACGAGGTGCGGGCGCTGGCGGACGTGGTCGTCAGCGGCGACTACGAGGTCGGCATGCAGGACCAGGCCTTCCTCGGCCCGGAGTCGGGCCTCGCGGTGCCCGCCGAGGACGGCGGCATCGACCTCTACATCGCCACCCAGTGGCTGCACGTCGACCGGAAGCAGATGGCGCCGGTGCTCGGCCTGCCGGAGGAGAAGATCAGGCTCACCCTGGCCGGCGTCGGCGGCGCGTTCGGCGGCCGCGAGGACCTGTCGATGCAGATCCACGCCTGCCTGCTGGCCCAGCGCACCGGCAGACCGGTCAAGATCGTCTACTCCAGGGACGAGTCCTTCTTCGGCCACGTCCACCGCCACCCGGCGAGGATGCACTACGAGCACGGCGCCACCCGGGACGGCAGGCTGGTCTTCGCCGACTGCCGGATCGTGCTGGACGGCGGCGCGTACGCCTCCTCCTCCCCCGCCGTGGTCGGCAACGCGGCCTCGCTCGGGCACGGCCCGTACGTGATCCCGAACGTGCGGATGCACGCCCTCGCGCTGTACAGCAACAACCCGTCCTGCGGGGCGATGCGCGGCTTCGGCGCGGTGCAGGCGGCGTTCGGCTACGAGTCGCAGATGGACCGGCTGGCCGCCGAACTGGGCATGGACCCGGTGGAGTTGCGGCAGCTCAACGCCGTCCGGCAGGGCGACCGGATGCCCACAGGACAGGAGATCGACGCGCCCGCGCCGGTGGCCGAACTGCTGCGGCGGGCCAAGGAGATGCCGCTGCCGCCACCGCTGGACACCGAGCACCCCGACCCGCGCCGGCTGCCCGGCGCGCTGTCCAACACCTCGCACGGCGAGGGGATCGTCCGCGGCGTCGGCTACTCGGTCGGCATCAAGAACGTCGGCTTCTCCGAGGGCTTCGACGACTACTCCACCGCCCGGGTGCGGCTGGAGGTGATCGGCGGCGAGCCGGTCGCCACGGTGCACACCGCGATGGCCGAGGTCGGCCAGGGCGGCGTCACGGTGCACGCCCAGATCGCCCGCACCGAGCTGGGCGTCGAGCAGGTCACCATCCAGCCGGCGAACACCGAGGTGGGGTCGGCCGGTTCGACCTCGGCCTCGCGCCAGACGTACATGACCGGCGGCGCGGTCAAGGTGGCCGCCGAGGCGGTGCGCCGGGAACTGTTCGACCGCGGCCGCCGGCGCTACGGCTGGACCCACGACGACCTGGCGCTGGCCGGCGGGAAGGTGGTCTCGGAGCACGCCGGTGTGCTGGTCCCCATGGCGGACCTGCTCGGCGACGAGACCATCGACCTCACCCGCGAGTACCGCCACCGGCCCACCCAGCCCTTCGACAAGGAGACCGGCCAGGGCTTCGGCCACGTCCAGTACACCTTCTGCGCCAACCGCGCGGTGGTGGACGTGGACGTGGAGCTGGGCCTGGTCAAGGTGGTCGAGCTGACCGCCGTCCAGGACGTCGGCAAGGCGCTCAACCCGCTCTCCGTGGTCGGCCAGATCCAGGGCGGCTGCACCCAGGCGCTGGGCCTCGCGGTGATGGAGGAGATCATCGTGCGGGACGGCAGGGTGCGCAACGCCTCCTTCACCGACTACCTGATCCCCACCATCCTGGACACCCCGCCGATCCCGGTGGAACTGCTCGAACTGCCCGACCCCAACGCGCCGTACGGGCTGCGCGGGGTCGGCGAGGCGCCGACCGTCTCGGCGACGCCGTCCATCGTGGCGGCCATCCGCAACGCCACCGGGCTGGCGCTCAACCGGATCCCGGTCCGGCCGGAGCACCTGACCACCGAACGTCCGGGCTGAGTCCGCCGGTCGGCACTTCCCGAGGCCCTGCCCTGTCCTCTCCTGTCCTGCTCTGCTCCTGTCCGGCCTTGTCCTGCTCTGCTCCTGTCCTGGCCACGTCCTGTCCTGTCCTGTCCACGCCGGGGGCCCATCGCGGATTCGGGCGCCACCGCCGCCGTACGGGATCGTTTCCCGTACGGCGGCGCCCCCCGCTACTGTCGAAACCGTGTAAGGAGCCTCCCCATGCAGGACATCGCCGAGCAGTTGCGGGCCTGGCACGCGTCCGGGCGCTCCTTCGCCGTGGCCACCGTGGTCGGCGTCTCCGGCAGCGCTCCGCGCGACCCCGGGGCGGCGCTGGCCGTGGACGCGGACGGCGAGGCGGTCGGCAGCGTCTCCGGCGGGTGCGTCGAGGGCGCGGTGTACGAGCTGTGTCAGGCCGCGATCGCGAGCGGCGAGCCGGCACTGGAGCGCTTCGGATACAGCGACGAGGACGCCTTCGCGGTCGGCCTGACCTGCGGCGGAGCCCTGGACGTGTTCGTCCAGCCGGTGGTGCCCGGCACCGACGCCGGACTGGACGCCGGGATCGCGCACATCGCGGACGGCACGCCGGTGGCGCTCACCCGGGTGATCGCCGGGCCCGGCGCGCTGGTCGGGGCCGCGCTGGCGGTCACCGCCGACGGCGTCGCCGGCGCGCTCTCCCCCGCGCCGTCCACGGTCGGCGGACTGGAGCGGGCCGTCGTCGCGCAGGCCCGGGCGATGCTGGAGGCCGGGCGCACCGGCCGGCTCGTGCTCGGCCTGGACGGACGCCCCTGCGACGAGCACGGGCAGGGCACCGTCACCTGCTTCGTCGAGTCGTACGTGCCCGCACCCCGGATGCTGGTGTTCGGGGCGATCGACTTCGCGGCCGCGGTGGTGCGGATCGGCAGGTTCCTGGGCTACCGCGTGACCGTCTGCGACGCCCGGCCGGTCTTCGCCACCGCCCGCCGCTTCCTCGAGGCCGACGAGGTGGTGGTCGACTGGCCGCACCGCTACCTGGACTCCCAGCTCGACCGGATGGACGGCCGCACCGTGCTGTGCGTGCTCACCCACGACGCCAAGTTCGACATCCCGCTGCTGGAGCGCGCCCTGCGGCTGCCGGTCGGCTACGTCGGCGCGATGGGCTCGCGCCGCACCCACCGGGAGCGCGAGGCGCGGCTGCGCGAGGCGGGGCTCACCGAGGCCGAACTGGCCCGGCTGCGCTCCCCGATCGGCCTGGACCTCGGCTCGCGCACCCCGGAGGAGACGGCGGTCTCGGTCGCGGCCGAGATCATCGCCCACCGGCGTGGCGGCGGCTGCCTCCCGCTGAGCGCCTCGGACGGGCCGATCCACCACGACGTGTCGCGAACGGAGACGGAGAGTGACGCGGCGGGCGGCCCAACTCCCCGTCCCCACGCGGCCTGAGCGGGATCGGGCTCCCGCGCCGCTCACGTTGCGTGGCCACCGGGGCCGGGGGAGGCTGGAGTCGCGGACTCACCCCGAGCCCGGGGAAGGAGCAGGGATCATGCGTGCCCTGCTGGAGGTCGAACTCGACACCGCGACCTCGAACAAGCTCATCACCGATGGAACGATCAACGAGGCGATCCAGCAGACCCTCGCCCAACTCAAGCCGGAGGCGGCCTACTTCCTCAGCCGCAACGGGCACCGAGGCATGATCCTCGTCGTCGACGTGGCGGACGAGGCCTCGATACCGTCCCTCGCGGAGCCGTTCTGGCTACAGCTCAACGCCACCGTCGACATCCACCTCTGCATGAACGCCGACGAACTGGTGGAGGGGCTGAAGCGGCTCGACCACTGAGGCAGCTGCCGGCAGCCCTGCCGGATCGCGCCTCCCGGGCGTTCAGGCCCGCTCGTCTCAGTCGCCCAGTGCCAGCTTCACGCCGAAGCCCACCACGACCGCGCCGGTCACCCGGTCCATCAGCCGCCGGGCGGCCGGCCGGCGCAGCCACCCGCGCAGCACCTGGGCGAAACCCACCAGGACCGTCGACCAGAGCAGGCCCTCCACGACGTGGACGCAGGTCAGCGCCACACCGGCGGCGAAGTGCGGGGCGGAGGCCGGGATGAACTGCGGCAGCACGGCCACGTAGAAGACCCCGACCTTGGGGTTCAGCAGGTTGGTGAGCGTGCCCCGCCGCCAGCCGTGCGCGAAGCCGCCGTCCTCCGGCTCCTCCTCGACCGCCGCCTTGCCACCCCGGTCGCGGAGCATCCCGATGCCCATCCACACCAGGTAGGCCGCGCCCGCCCAGCGCAGGATCTCGTACGCCGTCTGCGAGGCGGTCAGCAGTGCCGTCACCCCGGCCGAGGTCAGCGTCCCCCAGAGCAGCGTCCCGGTCTGGATTCCCAGCACGACCCCCCACGCCTGCCGCCGGTGCCCCAGCGCCGACGTCCGCAGGACCAGCGCGGTGTCGAGTCCGGGGGTGAGCGTGAGCAGCCCCACGACGAGGGCGAAGGACCACAGGGCCGTTGTCATCTCCATGGGCCTCGATGCTCTCACAGCCCCTGAGCGCCCTCGCCGGCCGGCCGCCCGGCAACCGGACGGGCGGCGGCCCGCCCCGGGTCAGTCGGCCGAACCGGGAGGGACGACCCACTCGGTCGGCTGGCCGGTGACGGCGGCGATCATGTCGTAGTCACCGTCGTAGTGCAGCACGGTGGCGCCGTGCCGCTCAGCGGTGGCCGCGATGACGAGGTCCGGGACCGACAGCGCCCGCCAAGTGCCGGAGGCGGTCAGGAGTGCTTGCACCTCGATGGCCCGGTCCCACACCTCGTCGGGTGTGGACAGCCAGTTGAAGCCGCTGAGGCCTTCCCGAATCTGAAGGGCGTCGGCCTTGGACCGGGCACTGTGCATGATTTCCAGCTCGACGGCGCCACAGAGCGCAAGTCGCCCCTCATTGAACAGCCGCTTGACCACGGCCCGGACCGTCGGCTTGGCATAGCGCGCGAAGGCCGACTTGTCGATCAGAAAGCGCTCACTCACCCTTTTCCACCGGCCCGGTGAGATCGGGCAACCCGCCCTCGGCAAGCCAGTCGAGGAACTCCCGGCCCTTCCGGCGCTTCACCGCATCCTCAAGGGCAGCGTTGACGGTGGCGACCTTGGTCGTCGTGCCGAAGATCTCGGCGGCCTCGGCCAGCAGTTCGTCGTTGACGTCTATCACGGTACGGGCCATGGTCGGCCTCCCAAGCGGAGCGGGCCTGCGATATCAAGTTCGAGAGTACTTGATATCGCGGGCCCGCATGGCCCGATCAGGCGGTGTTCACCGGTCAGGTGATGTTGAGGCGGGCGGCGAGGCGGAGGAGGCCGGGGCTGAGACGGGAGAGGAAACGGGCGACCTTGGCCTCGGGGGTGACGGGGACGACGGACCTGCCGGTGCGGACGGCGGTGAGGATGGCGGCGGCGACCTTCTCCGGCGGGAAGCCGCGGCGGGCGTAGAGCCTGGCGGCGCGGGCCTGCTTGGCGGCCTGCTCGGTGGCGCTGGTCGCGGAGAAGGTGGAGGTGCGGGTGATGTTGGTGTTGACGATGCCGGGGCAGATGGTGGAGACGCCGATGCCGTGGCCGGTGAACTCGGCGCGCAGGCAGTCGGAGAGCATGAACACCGCGGCCTTGCTGGTGGCGTAGGCGGTGAGCGCCTTGGAGGGCAGGTAGGCCGCGGCGGAGGAGACGTTGACGATGTGGCCGCCCTGGCCGCGGTCGGCCATCAGGGTGCCGAAGGCGCGGCAGCCGTGGATCACGCCCCAGAGGTTGACGTCCAGGACCCGCTGCCACTCCTTCTCGGTGGTCTGGAGGAAGGTCCCGGAGTGGCCGATGCCCGCGTTGTTGACCATCACGTCGGGCACCCCGTGCTCGGCGGCGACGGTCTGCGCGAAGGCGTCCACGGCGGCCCCGTCCGAGACGTCCACCCGGTAGGCGTGGGCCTTCGGGCCGATCAGCGAGGCAAGTTCGGCGGTGCGCTCGGCGGCCGCGAGGTCGAGGTCGCAGACCACCACCCGGGCGCCGTCCTCGGCGAAGGCGAGCGCGGTGGCCCGGCCGATGCCGCTGCCGCCACCGGTGACCACGACCAGCCGGCCGTCGTCCTCGGCCGGGCGTGCCCGCCCCTCGTCGACGCGGGCGGTGAACTCGCGGACCAGACCGGCCACGGTGGCTCCCTTCTCCAGCAGCGCCGACCAGTGGCCGGCGTGCAGCGTCCTGCGGGTCAGCTCGGGCACCCAGCGCTCCAGCCCCTCGGAGAGGTAGGTGCCGACGTACCTGTCCCGGGTGAGGGTGATCAGCTGGACCGGCACCTCGGTCGGCCGCTCGCGCGGACTGCCCAGGGTGGGGCGGAAGTTGGCCCGGTACAGCTCGATGCCGCGGACCGCGTCGCGGCGCAGGGTGGGCTGCGGGTGGTCGGCGCGCGGGGTGACGTGCTCCAGGTCGCGCAGCACCCGCGGCCAGGCCCGGGCGAGGCCGAGGCGCCAGATGCCGGGGGCGAGGTAGGGCAGGTGGAAGGCGGTGATGTACCAGGAGTGCAGGCCCTGGTGCAGCAGCTGCCCCAGGTGGCGCGGGGTGGGACGGCGCAGCCGGTGGCGCAGCCAGTGGCCCATGTGGTCCAGGCTGGGGCCGGACAGGGTGGTGTACGAGGCGATCCGGTGCTCGGCGCCGGGTGCGGTGACGGCCTCCCAGGACTGGATCGAGCCCCAGTCGTGGGCGAGCAGGTGCACCGGGCGGTCCGGGCTGACGGCGTCGGCGACGGCGAACAGGTCCTCGGCGAGCCGCTCCAGGAGGTAGCCGGACCGGTCGGCGGGAGCGCCGGACTCGCCGGCGCCGCGCACGTCGTAGCGGACCACGTGGTGGTCGCGGGCGAGGTCGGCGGCGATGTCGTCCCAGACGGCGTGGGTGTCGGGGTAGCCGTGCACGAGGAGGACGGTGGGGGCGGCCGGGTCGCCCTGTTCGAAGACGGCGAGCGGGAGGCCGCCGGAGCGGACGGTCCTGCGGCGGACCGGGGGCGCCGTCGGGATCGCCTTCGAGAGCGCCTTCGAGAGCGCGGGTGAAGGCGTGGTCGAGGGCGTTGCCGAGGGCCTCGTCGGGGGCGTCGGCGGGGGCGTCGGTGCGGGCGTCATCGGGTGGCCTCCAGGGTGGTCGGCTCGTCGGCGGTCCGCTCGGCGGCGGTCGGCTCGACGACAGTCTGCTCGCTGGTGGTGGTCCAGCGGCGGACGTGCGGCAGGTCGTCGTCGAGCCAGTGGGCGTCGTCGTCGGTGACCACCAGCAGTTCCTCGAACTTGATGCCCACGCCCCGGAACGCGATGTGCGGCTCGACCGCCCACAGGCCGGGGGTGGGCGCGTGCCGGGACGAGCGGCCGTCCGCCCAGAGCGGCGAACGGCCGTGCAGCCGCTCGGAGATGAGTTCGCGGCCGAGGGTCTGGAGGGTGCGCACGCCGAAGCCGAACACGTTCACCCCGGCCGGGCCGCGCGCCGTGTTGCGGGTGACCTGATGACCGATCACCCGGCCCGGGTAGACCTGGTGGCGGTTGTCGTAGCCGTGCGCGGCGAGCTGGGCGTCCACCGCCGCGTACACCTCGGCGAGCGGCTTGCGGGCCCGCACCTCGTCGAGGATCAGCTCGCGGTAGACCTTCAGGTCGGCGGCCAGGCGGTCCCAGACCCGGTTCTCGCCGACCTTGCCGCCGTATCCGATGTCGGCGGTGTAGCCGTCCACCACGGGCGCGCAGTCCAGCACGTACGGCATGCCCTCCTCCAGCCGGCGGTTGCCGGCGAAGAACTGGAGCGGGGTGTGGAAGTGCCGGAACGCCGTCCGGTCGCCGAACCAGGCGAAGGGGACGTGGAAGAAGTCCTGCACCCCGGCGGCGACCAGGCGGCGGCGCAGCTCGGCGGTGGCCTGCCGCTCGGTGACACCGGGTTCGATCCAGGCGGCGACCTGTTCGGCACAGTGGTAGGCAAGTTGCTGGGTCCCGCGGAAGCGGGCGAGGTCGCGCTCGGTGTAGCGGAAGGCGGGCATCGCTTTCGCCATGGAGGGCTCCTTACTGGACGTCGAGCACGAGGGTCTCGCCCTCGGCGGCCCGGGAGACGCAGGGCAGCAGGGCGCCGGCGGCGCGCTGTTCGGAGGTGAGGCGGCGGTCCCTGTGGTCGGGCGAGCCGGCCAGCACGCGGACCTCGCAGGTGCCGCAGAAACCCTGGTGGCAGGAGTACGGGAGGTCGGGGCGGGCCTCGCGCAGCACGTCCAGGGCGGAGCGGTCGGCGGGGACGTCGAGGACAGGTCCTTCCGCGCCCAGGCGTACGGTGAACGGCTCGCCGCCGGTCACGGGCGCGGCGCCGAAGCGCTCGAAGTGCAGGGAGGCGGCCGGGGACCCGTCCAGGGCGCGCTGCACGGCGGTGAGCATCGGGGCCGGACCGCAGCAGTAGACGGCGGCGCCGCGCGGGGCGTGGGCGAGCAGTTCGGCGCCGGTGGGGACGCCGCCGTGCTCGTCGTCGGTGCGCAGCACGACCCGGCGCGGATCGAGGGCGCGCAGCTCGTCCGTGTACGGGAGGGTGTCGGCGCTGCGGCCGACGTGCACCAGGCGCCAGTCCAGGCCGTGCCGCTGTGCCTCGCGGGCCATCGGCAGCAGCGGGGTGATGCCGATGCCGCCGGCCAGCAGGAGGACGGCGGGCTCGGCGCAGAAGGCGAAGCCGTTGCGCGGGCGGCGGGCGGTGATCCGGGTGCCGGGGTGCAGGACGTCGTGGACCTCGACGGACCCGCCGCCGCCCTCGGGCAGCCGCCGGACGGCGATGCGGTAGGCGGTGCCCTCGGCCGGGTCGCCGCTGAGGGAGTAGTGGCGTTCGCGCCCCGAGGGCAGGGCGAGGCGCAGGTGGGCGCCGGGCTGCCAGCCGGGCAGCGGGCCGCCGGAGGGGTCGGTGAGCCGCAACTCGACGACGTCGTCGGCCAGTCGGCGGCGTTCGGCGACGACCAGCTGGAGCGGCGGGGTGGGGCGGCTGAGCGGGCGGCGGGGGTTGCGGCGCAGCAGCGGGCCGCCGAGGGCCGGGGAGTAGCGGTCGCCGAAGACGGTGAGCCGGCGCATGAAACCGTCGGCTCGGGGTCGGCCGTAGAGGTCGGGGGGCGGGGTGCGCAGATCCATCCGGCGGGGTCCTTGGGCATCGGGAGCGGGCGGGGAACGGCTGACGGGCGGCAGGGGTCGGGTGGCGGGGTTCGGGTGGCGGGGTTCAGCGAACAGATTTCAGCGAACAGATTTCAGCAGACAGAGTTCAGCGAACAGATGATGTTTTCTGTTCGCTGAACTCCGTCACACGTCGCCCGTCACCCGCGCCCGGCGGCCGCCCGGGCGGCCGGGGAGGTGGCGAGGTAGCCCAGCGCCTGACTGGACGAGCCCTCCTGGGTCGGGTGGTAGCCCGGCCGCAGGTAGCGCAGCCCGGAGCGGAACGACTTGACCGGGTCCGGCAGCAGTCCGCGCTTCGCGATCCGGCCGGCCTCCCGCCAGCTGGGCCTGAGCCGCCCCTCCAGGGTGGGATCGGCGGCGAGCAGGAAGCGGGCGCCGCGCACCCAGAGGTGGACCAGCAGCGGCCCGGAGATCGCCATCCCGCGCACCCGGCGCAGGTACCCCGGGTCCAGGTGCACCATCAGGTCGTAGGCGACGCTGCGGTGCTCGACCTCCTCCGCGCCGTGCCAGCGCAGCAGGTCCAGCATCGTCGGGTCGGCCTTGGCCCGGTCCAGGCCGGGCGAGTTGAGCGCCCAGTTGCCGAGGAAGGCGGTGAAGTGCTCGATCGCCGCGATGAAGGCGACCCGCTCGATGACGTTCTCCCGCCGCTGGGCGGACGTCAGCCCCGGCTTGTCGCCGAGGACGCGCCGGAACAGCCAGGAGACCTGCCGGACGTACGGCCGCGGGTCGAGCCCCTGGCCGAGCAGGTGGTCGAGGACCTCCTGGTGCGCCTCGGCGTGGATGGCCTCCTGCCCGATGAACCCGAGGACCTCCTCGCGCAGTTGCTCGTCCCGGATGAGCGGCAGCGCCTCCTTGAACACCTTGACGAACCACCGCTCCCCCTCGGGCAGCAGCAGGTGCAGCACGTTGATGACGTGGGTGGCCATGGGCTCGTCCGGGATCCAGTGCAGCGGCAGCCCGGCCCAGTCGAAACGGACGTCCCGCGGCTCCAGGACGAGTCCGTCGTGCACGCGCGCGGCGGGGGCGGCGAGGGCGGGGACGGGGGTGGAACGGGGCATGGCAGGCCCTCCTGACCTGGGGGCGGCGGCTCGACTCAGGGAAACGTACTCGCGGGTAGTCGCGGGGACAAGGGTTTCGGCGAGTCTTATCGACATCGAGTCTAATAAGTGGCGCACCGGCCCCCGCAGGGCGGACTCCGCCGCGGGGCAGGAGTCCGGACGCCGGGAAAGCACGAGGGCCCCGCCGGACGACACGCGTCCGACGGGGCCCTCCGAGACGGGCGGCGATCAGACCGCCATCGCCAGCATCAGCGGCGCCGCCCTGGCCGCCAGCAACTCGGCGGCGGCCTTCAGCTTGTGGACGTCGTCGGCCGGCATCGAGGTGGCCAGGCAGCCGACCGTACTGCCCGCGGTGATCGGCACAGCCGCGCACACCGTGCCCAGCGCGTACTCCTGGATGTCCAGCACCGGCACCGTGGCCGGCTGCCGCTCCAGCCGGTGCATCAGCTGGTCGGCGTCGGTGACGGTGCGGGAGGTGAGCCGGGCGACCGGGTGCCGGGAGAGGTGGTCGCGCCTGGCGTCCGCGTCCAGCTGGCTGAGCAGGCACTTGCCGATCGCGCTGGCGTGCGCGGCGGCCCGGAAGTCCACCCACTCCTGGACGGCCGGCGCGTAGTCGGCGGCCGAGACCGCCTCCACCGACAACTCGCCGTCGTGGTAGCGACTGAAGTACACCGCGGCGCCCAACTCGTCCCGGAGTTCGGCGAGCTTGCGGTTGAGCCTGGCCTTCACCAGCTGCTCGCGGTTGTGCTGCCCGAGCAGGGCGAAGGTGCCGCCCAGCAGCCAACCGCCGTCCTGGCACTGGAGATAGCCCTCGACCTCCAGGATCTCGGCGAGCCGCCGCACGGTCGGCAGCCCGAGCGCGGTCTCCCGGGCGAGGGCCACCAGGGTGGCGCCGTCGGGGTGACGGTCGACCGCCTCCAGCAGTCTGAGGGCGTGCCGGAGGGAGGTGAACGGGCCCGCCGGGCCCTGGTCCGGCGCGGCGTGACGACCCGGGGCTGGTGTCGACATGTCGTCCCCTTCCGATGTCCCCCCACGGAGCGACCGCGGGCACGCACCAGCCTATCGACCCGGCGGCCCGGACGACTGCCGTCCGTACATATCCGTGGACAATCCGTACTGTCCCACCGCCCGACCTGGGGCGTCGGCACGGCCCCTCCCCCACCGTCCGGGGGGAAGGCACCATCCCCAAGCGAGCCCGGCGGCCGTGGAGGTGGCGGGTGCGGGCGGTGGACCGGCCACCAAGGGAGGGTCGGTTCCCGCCGCCCGCCCGCGGCCCGGCGACGGCGACCGCCAGGCGGGCGCCGTGCTCCCCGTCCGTGGCGTGGAAGCGGGCGGGTTCCGCAAGGGGCCGTCGTCGCGTGAGACCCGTGCCGGGAAGCGCGACGGTCCACTGCCGCCGTCAGCCGCCGAGCAGGCTCCGGACCACGGTGGCCGCCGCCGGAGCGGCCGGTGCGGACGGGTCCGCCAGCGGGCGGGCGGCGGTCAGTTCGGCGGCCTCGGCGGCGGTGCGACCGGCCGCGGTGAGGGCCGCGGCGGCCTCGGCGGCCGGGAGGGCGTCGAACCAGCGCAGCGCGAGGGCCGCCAGCCCGGCCTCGGTGAGGCGGCCGGTGAGCCGGAGGCGGGCCAGGCCGCCGTCCGGGTGGACGTCGATGCGCACGTGGGTCACCTGTCGGCCGGCGTCGATCCGGTAGCGGTGCCGGGTGTCGGGCTGGAGCCGGGTGCGGGGCAGGAGTTCGAACCACTCGCCGTCGGCCGGGTCGGCCCCGGCCGAGGCGTCGAAGCCCAGCAGGTCGGCCCAGCCGGGGGCGTTGGCGACGAAGCAGGAGGTGTCCACCTCGACGGCCAGGACCTCACCGCCCCCGGCCAGGGCGATCCGCACCCAGTCGTTGGCCTTGTCGCGCCGGCGCCGGGTCTCCCAGCCGTCGCCCATGACCGAAGCGCGACCGGGAGCGTTCAGGTTGTGCGGGGAGGAGAAGTAGCGGTCGGACGCCGCCTCGGCCACGCCGCCGTACTCCTGGGCGGCCAGGTCGAAGGTGAGGCCGTCCAGGTCGCGCGGGTCGGGCAGCACCTCGCCGTGCACCCGCAGCCGGGCGATGCCGCCGTCCGGGAACATGCCGAGCCGCACGTGGGTGTAGCGGGTGCCGTCCGCGACGGCGAACTCGTGGGCGGTGTCGCCCTTCAGCGGGGTGCGCGGCACGATCGTGGTCCACTCCGCGCCCTGGAGCTCCTCGGGCGAGGGGTGGCCGGGCACGGACGCGGCCTCGACCGAGGCGGACTCCGGGTGGTTGCCGGTGAAGTGGGCGGTGTCCACGATCACGCCGCGGATCACACCGGCGGCGCCGAGCCGGACGATCGCCCAGTCGTGGTCCCCGTCCGCGGGGTGCGGCCGGTCCGCGGAGACGCCGCGGCGGCGCCTGGACTCCCAGCCGTCCATGACCTGGCCCTTGTGGCCGAAGGTGTGCGGGCGGAACTCGGCCGGCCTGGCGACCAGCAGGTTCTCGGCGTCCGCGAAGGTGTCCTCGTTGGTGGCGACGACTCCTGCGCCGAGCAGTCGGGAGGCCAGGTCGACCAGCTCGGTGAAGGAAGCACTCGGGGTGTCGGCGGTGGTCACTGACTCTCCTTCAGACGCGATCGGACGGGGTGGCGGGACGGGAGTGCGGCCGGACGAGCTGCCGGCCGAAGGGACGGGCCGCGAGGTCCACCTCGCGGCCGCGCAGCCAGGTGGTGCGCACCACGCCGGTGAGGGTCCGGCCCGCGTACGGGGTCACCGGGTTGCGGTGGTGCAGCCCGCTCGCCCGGACGGCGAACCCGTCGTCGGGGTCGAAGGCGACCAGGTCCGCGTCGTGCCCGGCGGCGATGGCGCCCTTGGTGCCGGTGAGACCGACCAGGCCGGCCGGTCCCGAGGACATCCAGCGCACCACGTCGGCCAGGACGTGGCCGCGGCGGCGGGCCTCGGTCCAGACCGCCGGCAGGCCCAGCTGGAGCGAGGCGATGCCACCCCAGGCGGCGGCGAAGTCGCCGCTGCCGCCGTACTCGGGCAGCAGCTTCAGGTCGGGGGTGGACGGCGAGTGGTCGGAGACGACGGCGGTGAACTCGCCGTTCGCCAGAGCCTCCCAGAGCCCGTCCCGGTTGGACTCGTCACGGATCGGCGGACAGCACTTGAAGGCGGTGCCGCCGTCCGGCACCTGCTCGGCCGCGAGGGTCAGGTAGTGCGGACAGGTCTCGGCGGTCACCCGTACGCCGTCCTCGCGGGCCTGCCTCAGCAGCGGCAGCACGGCGGCGGAGGAGACGTGCAGGACGTGCACCCGGGCGCCGGTGCGCCGGGCCGTGTCGAGCAGGCGGGTGACGGCCGCGGCCTCCGCGCCGGCGGGCCTGGAGGCCAGGAAGTCCCGGTAGTGGACGCCTGGTTGCTGCGGGGCGGCGGCGAGCACGGACGGGTCCTCGGCGTGGATGATCGCCAGGGCCCCGATCCGGGCCTGCTCGGCCAGCGCGGCCTCCAGGCCGGCGGCCTCGACGTGCGGGAACTCGTCCACTCCGGAGGGGGCGAGGAAGCTCTTGAAGCCGAACACGCCTTGCCGGTACAGCGGTTCGAGGTCCGCGACGTTGCCGGGGACGGCGCCGCCCCAGAACCCGAGGTCGACCCAGGCCTGACGCTCGGCGGCCCTCCGCTTGACCGCCAGGCCGTCCACCGTGGTGGTGGGCGGGACCGAGTTGAGCGGCATGTCGACGATCGTGGTGACGCCGCCGGCGGCGGCGGCCCGGGTGGCGGTGGCGAAGCCCTCCCACTCGGTGCGGCCGGGCTCGTTGACGTGCACGTGGGTGTCGACCAGGCCGGGCATCAGGGCCGTGTCGCCGAGGTCGGCGAGGTCGCCCTCGCCGGCCGTGAGCGAGCCGTGCGGAGCGGTCCCGGCGATCTTCCCGTCCCGGATCAGCACGTCAGCGGGGCGCTCGCCGTCGGGCAGGACCACCCGTCGGGAGCGGATCACCGTCGGCTGGCTGAAAGGCATGGGAGACCTCCGGAACCTGGGAGTCGAGGGCGTTCGGGGGTGCGTCGAGGCTGGTTCGGGGGTGCTGGAATCGCGGGCGGCGCCGAGGGATCGCCGGGAGCCTAGGCCCGCCTTCAACAAAACGTCAATGGATGGACGTACGAGAGTTCAGGGCGCCAACAGCCGCTCCGCCAGCCGCTCCCCCGCGCGTTCGGCCAGCTCGCCGGCCCTGGCCATGCTGTCCCCCGACTGCTCGGTCAAGCCGGTCAGCCCGGTCAGGTCGGCCAGGGCCACCGCGGCGGCGAACCCGGCGGCCCGCCACTCGGACTCGGAGAGCTCCAGCCGTCCCGCCACCACGGCCACCGGAACCCCCGCCCGGGCGGCCGCCGCGGCGACTCCCGCGGGTGCCTTGCCGTGGAGCGTCTGCGCGTCCAGACAGCCCTCGCCGGTCACGACGAGGCGCGCCCCCCGCACGGCCTCGTCGAAGCCCAGCAGGTCGAGCAGCAGTTCGATGCCGGGTCGCATGGTGGCACCGAGCAGCGCGAGGGCGGCGAAGCCCACCCCGCCCGCGGCGCCGGCACCGGGCGCCTCCCTGACGTCCCGCCCGGTGGCCTCGGCGACCAGGTCGGCGAACCGGGTCAGCCCCGCCTCCAGGACCACCAGGTCCTCGCCGTCGGCGCCCTTCTGCGGACCGTAGACGGCGGCGGCGCCGCGCGGCCCGAGCAGCGGGTTGTCCACGTCGCAGGCCACCACGAGTTCGACGCCGCCCAGCAGCTCGGCCGGCGAACCGAGGTCGATCTCCGCGAGCCGGCCCAACGCGGCTCCACCTGGCGGAAGTTCGACCCCGTCCGCGTCGCGCAGCCGCACCCCGAGCGCCTGCACCATGCCGGCGCCGCCGTCCGTACAGGCGCTGCCGCCGAGGCCCAGGACGATCCGCTTGACGCCGAGCGAGACGGCCTCGGCGATCAGCCCGCCGACCCCGTACGACCCGGCCGTGAGCGGGGCGGCGCGGCCACCGGGCAGCCGGGCGAGGCCGGAGGCCTGCGCCAGCTCGACCACGGCCGTGTCGTCCCGGACGGCGAGCGCGGCGTCCACCGGCAGGCCGGTCGGGCCCGCCACCTCGACCGGGACCCTGCTGAAGCCGGCCGCGAGCGCCGCGGCCAGGGTGCCCTCGCCGCCGTCGGCGACGGGCAGTTCGCGCACCTCGGTGCCGGGCGCGGCGCGCCGGATCCCGGCGGCGATCCTGGCGGCCGCCTCTGGGCCCTCCAGGCTGCCCTTGAACTTGTCGGGAGCGACGACCACATGGCCCTGACGGGGGGTGGGGGGCATGACGCGGGTCCTCGCTTCCGTACGGGTGCGGCGGTGGTGCTGCGCCGTGCGTCCAGCATGTGCCCGGGCGGCCCGCGGAGCCAGCCCCCTCGGCGGGGAGCGGCCGGGTGACACGCACCGGGCATGTCCGACGTGCCCCCAGGGGGACGTACGCGTCACCGGCTCGGAGCGACCGGCAGCGGGCGGATGAGCCCCGGCCCGCACGCCGGCCGGGTCCGGCCTCCCGACGGCGCGGGCACGACCGGACGGGAAGTCCCGGGCGGACCATTCCCCAGGAGGGCCGACCGTTCGATCGCCCGGCCCTGCCCGCCCGCACCCCCGCTCGCTACAGTGACCCCGTGCGATTGATGGTGGAGTTCACGACAGAACCGTTCGAACTGGACACGTTCCCGGAGCACGCCGCGGCGGCCCGCAAGGTCGTCGACGAGGCCGGCCTGGCCGTGTCGGTCGGCCCCTTCGGCACCGGCGCCGAGGGTGGGGCCGAGCAGGTCCTCGCCGCGGTGACCACGTTGCTCAGGGAGACCCTGGACGCCGGGGCGACCCGGATCTCGGTCCAGGTCAGCGTGCTGGGCGAGGAGGACGGTACGCCGTGACCGAGAACGTGGAACACCCGCTCGCCGCGGCGGTGAAGCCGCTGCTCGCCGCGGTCGGCGCGACGCCCGTCCCGCTGGACGAGGCGAAGCCCGACGACCTGGTCCTGGAGTGGGAGGGCGCCCCGGCCCTGGCCGTCCGACTGCCACACCTGAACAGTGCGCTGGACCGGCTGCTGGCCGAGACGGCCCGCCGGTTCGACGGCCGCCCGCTGGCCGAACTCGACCGGCTGGAGAAGCAGCGGGTCGTCGCACTCCTGGAGGAGCGCGGCGCCTTCACCGTCCGCCACGGCGTGGAGACGGTCGCCTCGGCCCTGGGCGTCAGCCGCTTCACCGTGTACAACTACCTGAACCGGCAGGACGCTTCCAAGTCGCCCTGACGCCCGCTCGGCGCCCCCGGGGCGCGCGCGGACCCCGGCCACGGGGACTTCCGAACGGGTGACCCCGCCGGTGCGGCAGGACTGGATCGGCCTGCGGCGGGGCACACTTGGCGAATCGCCCACGAAAGGGCCGGCATCGCGGGCCGGCTCGAAAAACGTCACCACCAACCATTCAACAAAGTGTTGACGGCCGGGTGGGGCCGATCTAGCTTTTCCGGGTGGCACCACTCTTCAGGAGGTCCACTCGTGACCAACCGCCCCCACACCCTTGACGCCCTGGCCGAGGCCGACGCCGCGGAGTTGGCGGAGATCCTGCTGGAGGTGTGCTCCAGCCCCCGCTGGGCCGCCGCGGTCGCGGAGACCAGACCCTGGCCCGACCGGGAATCCCTGCTCACCGCCAACGCGACGGCCATGGCGTCACTGACGGCCGAGGACCTGCGCGACGCGACGGCCGGCCACGCCCGGATCGGCGAGCCCATCGCGGGCGACGCCGCCTCCGAGCGCGAACAGGCCGGAATCCAGGGCGCGGACCGGGCCCTCCTCGACGAGCTGCACGAGGCCAGCGCCGCCTACGAGGCCAAGTTCGGCCACGTGTTCCTGATCCGCGCGACCGGCCGCACCGCGACCGGCATGCTCGCCGCCCTGCGGGAGCGCCATCCCAACGACGCCGCCACCGAGGCTGAGATCGTCCGCGGGGAGCTGCTCAGGATCAACGACATCCGGCTCGGCCGTCTGCTCGACGGATCCTGACGCATCGTCAGAAAATATCGTGCCGGACAGGCGCGAGGCGCGACCATCCAGAAAGCTGACGCGTCATCATTTCCGAAATCAGTAAGGTCACTTCATCCATGACTGGCATCTCCACCCACGTGCTCGACACCAGCCTCGGCCGACCGGCCGAGGGCGTCCCGGTCGAGCTCGCACTGCGCACCGAGGGCGGCTGGCAGGTGCTCGGCGCCTCCGCCACGGACTCCGACGGCCGGGTCAGGGACCTGCCGGCCGTGGAGGCGGGCTCGGTCGTCCGGCTGCTCTTCGACACCGGTGCCTACCACGCGCTCAAGTCCGCCGAACCGCCGTTCTTCCCCGAGGTCTCGATCGTCTTCACGGTCGCGCCCGGACAGCACCACTGCCACGTGCCGCTGTTGCTCAACCCGTTCGGCTACTCGGTCTACCGCGGAAGCCAGTAGACCGGCCCGGAAAGCTTAGGAGCCACGCCATGGCCCACGTGCTCGGCCAGAACCAGTACGGCAAGGCGGAGAACCGCATCGTCCGGATCCGCCGCGACTCCACCCGGCACGAGATCAAGGACCTGAACGTCTCGGTCTCGCTGCGCGGCGAGTTCGAGGACGTCCACCTCACCGGGTCCAACGCCAACTGCCTCCCCACCGACACCACCAAGAACACCGTCTACGCCTTCGCCAAGAAGTACGGCATCGAGTCGGCCGAGGCGTTCGGCATCCTCCTGGCCCGCCACTTCGTCGACGACACCGAGCGCGGCGTCGTACACGGCGCCCGGATCCGGATCGAGGAGTACGCCTGGGACCGGATCAGGACTCCGGGCAGTTCCACCCGCCTCACCGGTTCGGAGGAGGCCGGCCACTCCTTCGTCCGTACCGGCCAGGAGGTCCGCACCAGCGAGATCGTCTACGACGGCGAGGCCGTCCGGGTCGTCTCCGGCCTGAAGGACCTGGTCGTCATGAACTCCACCGACTCGGAGTTCTGGGGCTACATCAAGGACGGCTACACCACGCTCAGGGAATCGTACGACCGCATCCTCGCCACCCAGGTCACCGCCCGCTGGAAGTTCGGCCACAGCGGCGGGGACGGCGAGGCCCAGCCCGACTGGAACCGCTCCTACGCCCAGGTGAAGCGGCACCTGCTGGAGGCGTTCGCCGAGACCTACTCCTACTCGCTGCAGCAGACCCTGCACGCGATGGGCACCCGGGTCCTCGACAACCGTGCCGAGGTGGACGAGGTCCGACTCGAACTGCCCAACAAGCACCACTTCCTGGTCGATCTGGAGCCGTTCGGGCTGAAGAACGAGAACGAGGTCTACTTCGCCGCGGACCGCATGTACGGCCTGATCGAGGGCACCGTGCACCGCGAGGGCGTCGTCCCGGTCATCCCGGTCGCCTGACGTCCCGTCCCCCAGCTCCAGCAGTTCCACCCGTACCAGCGGTTCTCCACCCCCACCCACCGGAGTTCGTGTCTGCCTCGCGGCGGCCGGCCCCGGGCACCGGAGAGGCCGGCCGAGGGATCCCCGCACCGCCGTCCCGTCCTCGGTCACATCGGAACCGGCCGCACTCCAGCGCCACGGGCACGCCGGGAGCCACGGGCACAAGAGGGGCTCGACATGGCACCCAGCAACACCAGCAGTACAGAAGGCGGTTCCACCTCACCGGGAACACCCGGCCCGGACGGCGCGCCGGCGCACCTCCCCGGTGAGCCGGCCGGCTCCGGAACCCATCCCGTGGACGAGTGGCTGCCCCCGGTGAAGCTGTTCTCCACCGGGCTCCAGCACGTCGCCGCGATGTACGCCGGGGTCGTCGCACCCCCGCTCATCGTCGGCGCCGGCGTCGGACTCTCCCCCGCCGAACTCGCCCTGCTCATCTCGGCCAGCCTGTTCACCGCCGGACTGGCCACCCTCCTCCAGACCCTCGGCGTCTGGAAGATCGGCGCGCGACTGCCGTTCGTGAACGGCGTCTCCTTCGCGGGCGTCGCGCCCATGATCGCGATCGCCAAGGGGTCCGTCGACAGGACGGGGGGCCCGAGGGACGCCCTCCCGGTGATCTTCGGAGCGGTGATCGTCGCGGGCCTCCTCTGCTTCCTCGCGGCACCGTACTTCTGCAAGCTCATCCGGTTCTTCCCACCGGTCGTCCAGGGCACCGTGATCACCCTCATCGGGGTGTCCCTGCTTCCGGTGGCGGTCAACTGGGCGCGCGGCGGCTCGCCGAGCGCCCCCGGGTACGGCTCCATGCGGGCCGTCGGCCTCGCCGCGATCACGCTCGCCGCGGTGGTGCTCTGCCACCGGCTGCTGCGCGGCTTCTGGCAGCAGCTGTCCCTGCTCGTCGGTCTGGCGATCGGCACCCTGGTCGCCTTTCCGCTGGGGCTGGCCCACTTCGGCGCGGTCCAGGACGCGAAGGTGTTCTCGCTCCCCTCCCCGTTCCACTTCGGCGCGCCCGCGTTCGACGCCGCCGCGATCGTCTCGATGTGCATCGTCATGGTGGTCTCGATGACCGAGTCCACCGCCGACATGCTCGCCCTCGGCAGGATCGTCGACCGCGAGGCCGACGAACCCACCCTCGCCGCCGGCCTGCGGGCCGACGGTCTGGCCACCGCGCTCAGCCCCGTCTTCAACGGCTTCGCCGCCAGCGCCTTCGCCCAGAACATCGGGCTGGTGGCGCTGACGAGGATCCGCAGCCGCTTCGTGGTCGCGGCCGGCGGAGGAATCCTGGTCCTGCTGGGCCTGTTCCCCGTGCTCGGCTCGGTCGTCTCACTGGTTCCGCAGCCCGTCCTCGGCGGCGCCGGGATCGTGCTCTTCGGCACTGTCGCGGCCGGCGGCATCCGCACCCTCGCGGAGGCCGGCATGGAGTCGGGCTCGAACACCATCCTGGTGTCGGTCTCGCTCGGGGTCGGCATCGTACCGATCGCCGTACCGACGTTCTACGACGCCTTCCCGGAGGCCGCCCGGACCCTGCTGCACTCGGGGATCTCGGCCGGCTGCGTACTGGCCGTCCTGCTCAACCTGCTCTTCCACCACGTCGGAACCACCCGCCGGCCCGGGTCCGACCAGGCCCCCGGCGCGACGGTGCCGACGGCGACACCGTCCTGACCGGCCCGAGAAGGGGCGCGCCATATCCGGTGCGCGCCCCTCTCCCGGCCCTCCCCAGAGGAGTCACACCATGGCAGTCCAGCCCCCGCCCGCCGACCGGCGGATCGTGATCGAGAACGCCGCGATCGCCACCGTGGACGCGAACGACACCGAGTACGCCCGCGGCCACGTGGTCGTGCTCGGCAACACCGTCGAGGCGGTGGGGGACGGCCCCGCCCCCGCGTGGCTGGACAACGTGGTGCGCCGGATCGACGGTGAGGGCCACCTGGTCACCCCCGGCCTGGTCAACACCCACCACCACTTCTACCAGTGGCTCACCCGCGGCCTGGCCCAGGACGACATCCTGTTCGACTGGCTGGTCGCCCTCTACCCGACCTGGGCGCGGATCGACGCGAAGCTCGTCCACGCCGCGAGTCTGGGCTCCGCCGCCGCCCTGCTCAAGTCCGGCTGCACCACCGCCTCCGACCACCACTACGTCTTCCCGAGGGACGGCGGCGACGTCCTCGGCGCCTCCGTCGAGGCCGTCCGGGAACTCGGTCTGCGCTTCACCGCGCTGCGCGGCTCGATGGACCGTTCGCAGAAGGACGGCGGGCTCCCGCCGGACCACGCGGTCGAGGAGCCGGACGACATCCTGGCCGCCTCCGAGGCCGCCGTGGACCGCCACCACGACTCCTCCTTCGGCTCGATGCTGCAGGTCGCGATCGCGCCCTGTTCGCCCTTCTCGGTCTCCACCGACCTGCTCCGCCGGTCCGCCGAACTCGCCCGCCGCAAGGGTGTCCGGCTGCACACCCACGGCTCGGAGAGCGCCGAGGAGGAACAGTTCTGCAAGGAGCTGTTCGGCATGGGCCCGACGGACTACTTCGAGTCGGTGGGCTGGCTCGGCGAGGACGTCTGGATGGCGCACTGCGTGCACATGAGCGACTCCGACATCGCCAAGTTCGCCGGGACCGGCACCGGCGTGGCCCACTGCCCGTCCTCCAACGCCCGGCTGGCCGCCGGCATCGCCCGGGTACCCGACATGCTCCGGGCCGGTGTGCCGGTCGGCCTCGGTGTGGACGGCGCCGCCTCCAACGAATCCGGCGAGCTGGGGACGGAGCTGCGCAACGCGCTGCTGATCAACCGGCTGCACGGCTCCCCCACCGCCCTGACCGGCCGGCAGGTGCTGCGACTGGGCACCATGGGCGGTGCCCGGGTGCTCGGCCGGCAAAACGAGATCGGCTCGATCGAGGCCGGCAAGCTCGCCGACCTGGCGCTGTGGAAGATCGACGGGATCATGCACTCCTCCATCGCCGACCCGGTCGCCGCGCTCACCTTCGGGTCGCTGCCGCCGCTGTCGGTGCTGCTCGTCAACGGCATCGCGGTGGTCGAGGAGGGGCGGCTGACCACCGTCGACGAGGACCGGATCGCCCGCGACTGCGCCCGCGCGGCCCGCGAGCTGGCGGCCCGTCCGGTCTGACGCCCACCCCGGCGGGTGTGCGGACCGTCGGCTGACAGGTTTCAGCGGACGGACTTCAGCGAACAGATGACAACTTTCATCATCTGTTCGCTGAAATCTGTTCTCCGGCCCCCGTCAGGCCGTACGCCCCAGCGTCGCCAGGTACGCCCGCCAGCCGCCGTGGTGAGTGATCTCCCGATGGACCCCGCGTTCCACTTCGCCCCGGCAGAGCAGCATGGACAGGCAGGCGGAGCCGTCCTCCAGCGTGATCACGCCCAGTTCCAGCTCCCGCGGTTCGCCCGGCAGGATGACGTCCCGCAGCCGCTCCAACGGGATGTCGTACAGCTCGCCGTCGATGGCGGTGTCCGCGCCGGGGTCGGCCAGCAGGCCCGGGGCCGGAAGACGGCAGCGGTGGCTCCGGCCGGCCGGCCGGGCTCAGCCCAGCAGGGGAAGCGCGGGCAGGGTCAGGAAGTCCACGAACTCATCGGCCAGGGCGACCTGTTCGAAGAGCCGGGCGGCCTCGCGCCAGCGGCCCGCGCCGTAGGCGTCCTCCCCCAGTTCGGCGCCGAGTCCGGCCAGCTCCGCGGCGACCAGGGTGCGGACCAGCCCGGCGGTGGCCTTCTCGCCGGTGTCGGACAGCACGACCCCGTTGTGGATCCACTGCCAGATCTGCGAGCGGGAGATCTCGGCGGTGGCGGCGTCCTCCATCATGTCGAAGATGCCGACGGCCCCGATACCGCGCAGCCACGCCTCGATGTACCGGATGCCGACCTGGACGGCGTTGTGCAGCCCCGCGCGGGTGCAACTGCCGCCGGCGCCGGCGACGTCGAGCAGCTGGGCGGCGGTCACCGGCCCGGCCGGGCCCGGGTCGTCCTTCTGGTGGAGCCGCTCGCCGAGCACCGCGTCGAAGGAGGCCCGGGCGACCGGCACCAGGTCCGGGTGGGCGACCCAGGAGCCGTCGAAGCCGTGGCCCGCCTCACGGTCCTTGTCCGCCTTGACCTTCTCCAGCGCGGCGGCGTTGACCTCAGGGTCGCGACGGCTCGGGATGAACGCGGCCATGCCGCCGATCGCGTGGGCGCCGCGCCGGTGGCAGGTCCGCACCAGCAGCCGGGTGTAGGCGGCCATGAACGGCGAGGCCATGGTGACGCTGTTGCGGTCGGGGAGGATGTAGTGCTCGCCGGCGTCACGGAAGTTCTTGACGATCGAGAACAGGTAGTCCCAGCGCCCGGCGTTGAGTCCGGCGGCGTGGTCGCGCAGCTCGTGGAGGATCTCGTCCATCTCGAACGCGGCGGTGATGGTCTCGATCAGCACGGTCGCCCTGACGGTGCCGTGCGGGATGCCGAGTTCGGCCTGGGCGTGGGTGAACACGTCGTTCCACAGCCGGGCTTCGAGGTGGCTCTCGGTCTTCGGCAGGTAGAAGTACGGCCCGGAGTTGGGGTCCTCGGCGCCCTTGGCCAGCAGCCGGGCGGCGTTGTGGAAGAAGTAGAGGCCGAAGTCGACGAACGCGCCGGCCACCGGAGCGCCGTCGACCAGCAGGTGGTTCTCGTCCAGGTGCCAGCCGCGCGGGCGGACCACGACGGTGGCGAGTTCGGCGGCGGGCTTGAGGGTGTAGGCCTTGCCGGCCGCGCTGGTGAAGTCGATCCGGCCTTCGAAGGCGTCGATCAGGTTGACCTGGCCGCCGACCACGTTCTCCCAGGTCGGGGAGGTGGCGTCCTCGAAGTCGGCGAGCCAGATCCGCGCCCCGGAGTTGAGCGCGTTGACGACCATCTTGCGGTCGGTCGGGCCGGTGATCTCGACCCTGCGGTCCTGGAGGGCGCGCGGTGCCTCGGCGACCTTCCAGTCGCCGGCCCGGATCCCGGCGGTCTCGGGGAGGAAGTCCAGCGTGCCGGCGGCGGCGATCTCGGCGCGCCGGCTCCTCCGCCTGGCCAGTAGTTCCCGCCTGCGCCCCTCGAAGGCGCGGTGGAGCCCGGCGACGAAGGCGACCGCCTCCGGAGTGAGCACCTCCTCCGCCCGGTGGACGTGAGGACCGGCGACGGTGACGACCGGAACGGCGGAGGAGGCGTACGGGGGCGCCCCCAGCCCGAGGCTGGGAGAGGGCTCCTGATCTGCGGCCATGAGCAGGACACTCCTAAGACGGTCGAGTCTGGCGAAGGGAGCTCCGGCGGGAACTTCCTCGGGGACTTCCGCGATCGGAACCCGCCGGGCCGGCGGGCTCGATTCTGTAAGGTGGAGACTAGTTTCCGCGATACAGAATTTCAACGGTTTGTTGAAGAGGTCGCCGGGACTCTGCTCCTCCCCGACAGTGAAGGAAATGCCGGTGGTTGCGACCCCCGACCCAGCATCGACGACAGGCGCCGACCGCGCGGGCGGCGGCGTGCAGTCCGTCGAACGCGCCTTCCAACTCCTGGAGGCGCTGGCCGACTCCGGCGGCGTGGCCACGCTCAGCGAACTCGCCACCACGTCCGGCCTCCCGATGCCGACCATCCACCGGCTGGTTCGTACCCTCGTCCAGCAGGGCTATGTCCGCCAGGACACCGCCCGCCGCTACACCCTCGGCCCCCGGCTGATCCGACTCGGCGAGACGGCCGGCCGGCTGCTCGGCAGCTGGGCCCGCCCGTACCTGGCCGAACTCATGGAGGCCACCGGCGAGACCGCCAACCTGGCGGTGCTGGAGGGCGGCGAGGTGGTGTACGTCGGCCAGGTGCAGTCGCGCCGCTCGATGCGGATGTTCACCGAGGTCGGCCGACGGGTGCAGCCGCACTGCACCGGCGTCGGCAAGGCGCTGCTCGCCCAACTGCCCGAGGACGAGGCGCGCGCCGTCCTCGGCCCCGACCCGCTGCCCGCGCACACCGAGTACACGCTCACCGACCCGCAGGAGCTGATGCGTCAGCTCGCCGAGGCGCGCGAGCGCGGCTACGTGGTCGACGACCAGGAGCAGGAGATCGGCGTCCGCTGCATCGCACTCGCCGTCCCCGGCGCGCCGACGCCCACCGCGCTCTCGGTCTCCGGCCCCGAGGCCCGCATCCGGGCCCTGGAGGAGCAGGCCGGCGCCTCCTCGCTGGTGCCGGTGATGCACCGGATCGCCACCAGGCTGGGGCAGGTCCTCGCGCCCTGAGGCCGCGTCAACCTCCGTTGCCGGACGGACCGGTCGGGGCGGCGTGCCGCGTCATCCGTTCGGGCGGACGACGGGCGGGTTGCGCCCGGACCCCGGCGGCGGCTCCGCCACCCTGGTGCGGACGCGGCCCGCGACGGCGCGGGCGGCCGGAACGCGAGGCAGGGTGAGCGGGGATGGAGCAGCAGCACCGGGACGTGCGCGGTGGCGTGAGCGACGACGGGGCGCGCGGCGGTGGAGTGCGGCGCGGTGGCGTGCGGCACGGCGCGAGAGGCCGGCGGTTCGGCGGCGCCGGGCTGGCGGCGGCCGTCGCGGCGGGGTGCGCGGTGACGGTGCTGGCCACCGACCCGTCCTGGGCGCTGCACCGGCCCGAGCCCCGGCCCGCGGTGGAGGTCGTCGCGCCGGGCGCGCCGGTGGCGTCCGTCCTGCCCGCGCCGTCCACGCCTGACGGCTCCGGGACGGCCCAGGCCTCGACACTGCCCGCGCCGTCCACGCCCGAGGCCTCCACCCTGCCCGCGCCGTCCAGGCCCGGGGGCTCCGGGACGGCCGGGACCTCCACGCTGCCCGCGCCCGCCGGGGCGCGGCCGTCCCGCTCCGATCTGGAGGCGGTCCGGATCGACCCCGACGCGGCCACGCCCGGCGGCACCACCACCGTCCACGCCTTCGTCGGCAACGGGGGCCCGGACACCACCGCCTCCCCGTTCACGGTCGTGGTCACCCTGCCGGAAGGGGTCACCGCCGAGGGCCCGTTCTTCCCGTCCGACTGCCGGGTGGCCGGCAACGGCCGCGTGGTGCGGTGCGTGTTCGGGCCCGGGCTGCGGGAAGGGCGCAGCGCGACCGCCCTGGTCCCGGTCAGGCTCGACCCGGAGCTTCCGGTGGGCACGCTGAGCGGCGGCTCGGTCGAGGTGCGCAGCGCGGACGACCCGAACACGGGCAACAACCGGCAGCCGTTCGACATCACGGTGGTCCGGACGGCTGCCGGGTCCTGATCCGCGGCCCCGCCGGTGGGTGCTCACTGGTGAACGCCCACCGGCTGTGGGTGCCCGGCGGTGGGTGCCCGGCTGTGCACGGTCCGCCGGTCCACCGGCCCTGGTCAGCCCAGCCAGGCGTCGACCTGGCTCGCCGCGTCCGGTGCCCAGGCGAGCTCCAGGTGGTTGAGGCCGCCGAGCAGCCGGGTGCCGCCTACCGTCGCGATACCGGTGGTGTCCAGGGCGCTCGCGGTGAACACCAGGCCGTCGCTCGGCCCGCGGTTCTCGTTGAGCACCCCCGGGAGGTCGGCCGACCCGCCCGCCAGCAGGTAGGTGCGCACCGAGGCCGGGACACCTGCCTGCCGGAGCGGGGCGATCAGGGAGCCCGCGTCGATCGCCGCCTGGATGCCCTGGCCCGAGGTGTAGAGGCCCTGGCCCCCGTAGTAGGTGGTCCACCAGTCCTGCGCGGTGGAGTCCACTCCGTAGGTGCCGTCCCAGCGGGCGAGCAGCTGGCGCTGCCCCGGGTAGCAGTCGTACCCGCCGCTCGGCAGCACACCGAGGCAGGGCTGCGCGGTGTACGTGCCGTAGCAGGTCATGTAGAGGTGCGGGGACGGCGCGTTGGCGGTGCCGCCGCAGGCCGGCCAGGTGGCCAGGTCGAAGTCCCAGCCGTGCGCGTACACGTAGTCGAGCCCGCCGTGCGGGCCGCCGAGGGTGACCAGACGGCGCACGTCGCCCGCGTACGCCCTCCCCCAGGAGGGTTTCACGGAGGACACGTACGCCCTCGCGGCGACCTCGCCCTTGCTCCAGGCCACCACGTCGACCTGGGGCACGCCGAGCCGGTCCCGGATCAGTGCGACGGCGTCGCCCACGGCCTGCGCCTGGAGCAGGTTGTCGCCGTGCTTGTGGGCGAAGCCGATCGCGAAGACCCGGCGGCCGGTGCCGGCCAGGTACTGGGCGAGCCCGGTGGAGGGGCAGCTCGCGGCACCGCAGACGCCGCTCTCCCCCGGGTTCGCCCAGGCCCGGTCGGCGTTGTCGTTGGCGCCGTGGACCAGCAGGACGGGAGTGGCCCGGCTGCCGGTGTCCCAGCCGGCGGCGGAGTAGAGCAGGAAGCGGGCGGAGGAGGGCCGGCCGGTGCCGAAGTAGGTCCGGCGGGCGCCGTCCTGGTCACCGCGGCCGTCGGACGGGAACTGCTCGGTGCGGAAGCCCGAGGTGGTGTCGAGGTAGCGCTCGACCTTGGCCCAGCCGTTGCCGGGGGTGGGGAAGGTCGCTTCCAGGGTGAGGGGGGCGGTGGCCGTGGCCTGCGTTGCGCCTTGGGTCGTGCCCTGGGGCGTGCCCGCCTGCGCGGTGGCGGGGGCACCGAGAAGGGCTGCGGCCAGGGTCAGCAGCACGGCGGCGAGGGCGGTGGGGACGCGACTCGTCGGAGCGGGGCGTGTGGGGGTACGTCTCATGGCCGGACGGTAGGACCGGCGCGCGGCGCTGCCCATGTGCCGGCGGCACACCCCGCCGGCCGCGCGGTGGCGGACCGTACCGTGGCGAGCGTCTGACGGAGTGCACCCGGTCGGATAAATTGGAGGTCTGACATGTTCCGCCGTGCACAAGAGCGGCGAGCCCGACCGGGTGCTCGCCACGACGTCACGGACCCGACCGAGCAGAAACGAGGACCAGCCCCGCCATGACCGCGCCCCTGCCCGCCTTCGCCGGCCGCACCTACCTCTTCCGGGCCGACAACGGCGCGGCCTTCCGCAACACCTACTCGGCCGACGGCACGCGGCTGCGCTGGGAGGGCCTCGGCGAGTCCGCGGGCCAGTGGGAGGACGTACGGCTGCACGTCGCCGAGGTCGCGCCGGAGGTCTACTTCGTCAGCTGGACGGAGCAGAGCGGGATCACCGTCAGCCACGTGATGGACCTCGGCAGGCTGACGGTGCGGGCCTTCTGGACCTTCGAGGGCGAGGGCGGCCGGGTCGGCGAGCTGCACACCGGGACGCTGGAGCGGGTGGCCTGAGCGAGTGGCCTGAGCGGGTCGCCTGAGCAGGTGACCCGGGCGGCGGGACCGCCGGGCGGGGGCCGTACGGCTCCCGAAGACCGTCGAACCCCCGGAGCTGCGGCTCCGGGGGTTCGGTCGGTCCGGGGAAGCCGGTTGCGTCCGGCCGGGTTCGGCTGGGTTCGGGCGGCGTCGGTCAGGCGGTCTGGTTCGGCACCTTGAGGTGCTGGGACAGCCACTCCAGCGAGGAGGGCAGCAGGGCGCTCCAGGTCTCGAAGTTGTGGCCGCCGTTCTCCAGCATGCTGTACGAGACCTTCATCGGGCTCCGCACCGCGTCGACGAAGGCCTCGGTCTGCTGCCGGTAGCTGCCGTCGCCCTTCTTGGTGCCGGCCAGCAGCACGGACACCTTCGGTTGCGGCAGGTTCTTCAGCCGCCACATCAGGTCGGCCTCGTCCCGGCGCTGCTTGCTGCCGCCGAACAGGTCGCCGGTGGTCGGGTCGTCAGCGGCTTCGTAGTAGGCGGACAGCGCGACGGCGGTCGGGAAGACGTCCGGGTGGCGCATGGCGAGCTTGAGCGCGCAGTAGCCGCCGGTCGAGTTGCCCATGAAGGCCCAGGCCTGCGGGTCGGCGGAGACCCGGAAGCTGGCCTGGATCGCCGAGGGCACGTCCTTGGTGAAGTAGGTGTCGGACTGCGGACCGTTCGGGATGTCCTCGCACTCGGTGTCCTGCGGCATCGCGGGCGAGGGACGCACCAGGACCATGACGGTCGGCTGCATCCGGCCCTCCTGGAGCAGCTTGAGCGCGGCGCCCGGGTAGTTGAAGCGGGTGATCAGGTTCTCGGCGATTCCTGGGAATCCGGTGCTGACGATCACGGCCGGGAACTGCTTCCCGGCGTACTCCGGCTGGAAGTACTGCGGGGGCAGGTAGACGTAGCCCTCGGTGGACAGCCGGCTGACCGCGCCGTCGATCCGGATCTTGCGGATCTCGCCGGACTGGCCGGGCTCCCGGCCCATCGCGCCGCCGCCCTTGACCGCGGCCTGGCCCAGCGTCTCCACCATCAGCCGTCCGGAGGCGTCCGCCTTGTTGTGGATCACCACGGGGCCGGTGTCGCCGGTGCCCAGCAGGTCGTCCCAACTGCTGTAGAACGCGAAGTAGTTGTTCGCGACCAGGCCGAGTGCGGCGAGCACCGTGAGCTGGGTGGCGAGCAGCGCGCCGATCCGGCCGAGCACCGCCCGCCAGCTCTTCCTCGCGAGTCTGGGCCACAACCAGACCGTGCCGACCATCATCACGACCGCGATCAGTGCGGTCAGTGCCAGCACCTTGTGGCTCGTCAGACCCATGTCCTGCTTGCTCCCACGCCTCGAACTCCGGTTCCCGCCGCTGGAGACATCCGAGGAGGTCACCCCGGTTCCCCCGCCGGGACGCGAGGACCAACCCTAGCGCCAGCTGGGAGAAGGCTGACCGCGGCTGGGAGGTTACGGGGAGCGGGGAGAACGGATGACAACTTTCAGATGACAGATTTCGAAATCTGTCATCTGAAAGTTGTCACTCGTCATGGGCCTCCGCCGTGCAGCAGGCCGCACCCTGCCCGCACCAACCGCAGCCAGCCAACCGCAACCGGGCCGGACTCAGCCCACCCACCCCCAGAGCCCCAGCCCCACCGTGAGCTCGCGCATGCAGCGCCCGCCCAGATCCTGCGGAGAGCCCGGACCGGTGAGGAGCGCGTCGGAGGAGGCCCACTGTTCCAGGGCGACCCGGATCGCCGCGGTCGCGGCGGCGGCCGCCAGTCGGATCTCCAGCGGATCGGTGCCGTCCGGGCAGCGCTCGGCAAGGGCGGCCCGCAGCCGCTCCTCCGAGTCGGCATGCACGCGCTGCCAGGTGGCGCCCAGCTTCGGATCGCGCAGCAGGCCCCGGGCCCACCGCATCATCTCGGCCCGCGACTCGTCCGCCGGGGTCAGCGACGCGACCGCCGCACGCTCCAGCGCCTCGCGCAGCGGCAGGTCGGCGGGGCTCGCCACGAACAGCTCCACCCACTCCTGCCCACCCGCCGCGAGCAGTGGGGCGACGGCATCCTCCTTCACGGAGAAGTACCGGTAGAAGGTGCGCAGCGAGATGCCGGCGGCGAGGGCGATCTCCTCGGCGGTGGTCGCCTCCGCGCCCCGCTCGGCGAAGAGCGCGGCGGCGGTGCGGGCGATTTCCAGCCGGGTGGTCTCGCGGCGGCGCTGGGTCAGGGTCGGGCGTCCGGTCACGGGGGCCAGCCTACGCGGGCGGATGCCATTGCGGCACGACGCGCCGAAGAGGCACTATCAGACTTGTTGGCACAACGTGCCACAAAGACGTACCGTGTCATTCGAGGTCGAGAGACCACGAACGAACGGAGAACCACCATGGAGCGCTTCAGCGGACGGAACGTCCTGATCACCGGCGGCGGCTCGGGCATCGGCCAGGCCACCGTGCACCGGATCCTCGCCGAGGGCGGGAAGGTCGTCGCCGTCGACGTCAACGAGGACGGCCTGAAGAAGACCCTGGACCGCGCCACCACCGAGGGCACCGCGGACCGCCTGACCATCCGGGTACTGGACATCTCGGACGAGCCGGCCGTCGTCGCGGGTGTCGCCGAGGCGATCGCCGGCCTGGGCGGCCTGGACGTGCTGGTCAACGCGGCCGGCATCCTCCGCTCCTCGCACACCCACGAGACCAGCCTGGAGTTCTGGAACAAGCTCCTCGCGGTGAACCTGACCGGCACCTTCCTGATGACCCGCGAGGCGCTCCCCGCGCTGCTCGCCGGCGGCCGGGGCGCGGTGGTCAACTTCAGCTCCACCTCCGCGAGTTTCGCCCACCCCTACATGGCCGCGTACGCCGCGACCAAGGGCGGCATCCAGTCCTTCACCCACGCCATCGCCTCGGAGTACTCGAAGCAGGGCCTGCGCGCGGTCTGCGTCGCGCCGGGCAGCATCGACAGCGGCATGACCAACGACCCGGGTCTCCCCGCCGACGCCGACTTCGGTCTGCTGGCCAAGCTCTCCCCCGCCCTCGGCCAGGGCTTCGCCGGCCCGGAGACGGTGGCCGGCGTGATCGCCATGCTCGCCTCCGACGACGGCGCCTTCGTCACCGGCACCGAGCTCCGCATCGACGGCGGCACCCACATGTGACCCGTCGGTCCGGTGGAGGGCGGGGCGTGTGCCGTCCCCCGTACGGCACACGCCCCGCCCTCGTGCGTTCCCGGCCCGCCCATCCCACAGGCCCTCCCACGGTGACCGTGGCAGTCACCGCAGGGGCTTCGCCAGGAGGAGTTCGCAGGTGACCCCGTCGGCGAGCAGCTCGCCGGGCTCAGCGAGCGGGGCGAACCCGTGGCGGCGGTACAGGGCGAGCGCTGCCGCGTTGCCGGGGAGCACGGCGAGGCGCAGCGTGGTGCCGCCGGTGGCAAGGGCCCAGCGTTCGACCTCCTCGATGAGGCGGTCCGCGACGCCCCGGCCGCGCGCCCGCGGAGCGACCCACAGCGAGCGCAACTCCCGTACTCCGTCCGGCGATCCGGGGAGGCCACCGACCAGGCCGACCGGGTCGTCGTCCAGGAGGGCGGCGATCCCGTGGGCGCCCGGGAGACGGAGCCGGTCGCGCCAGCGGGCCTCGCCGTCGTGCCGCCAGTCCGCGAGGCCGGCCTTGAAGGCGTCCGGCGCGTCGGTCAGGGCGGCGAGGCGGAGGTCGCGCCAGAGCGGCCAGTCGACGGTCGTGAGCGGGCGGAGCGTCAGCGTCACCATGTCAGGCACCGTAGAGGGCGCACCCGGTGGCCGTCAGCCCGTTCCCGCGCCCGTGATCCGTCACCCCTTGTTCCGGCAGCCCGAAGGCGTCGCGGCCCGGAGAGCTGTCCGGAGGGGTGCCCGGCGAGGTGTCCGGGACCGCGGAGCCCTACGGTGTGCGCCAGTCGGCGGCGAAGGCGGCGGCCGGGTTGGTGGTGAGGAGCAGTTCGGGCAGTTCGGGGCCGAAGGCACGGGCGAGGCGCGGGGCGAGGTCGGTGAGCAGCCGGACCGGCCCGTCGGCCGCGCGGGCGGTACGGGTGGTGGTGTCGGCGCCGAGCAGCAGTCGGCCGGCGTGACCGGCCTCGACCAGGTCCGCGACCACCTCGAAGGCCTGGTGGTCGGCGGGGTGGCCGGCCCGGGAGGGGCTGTCCAGGGCGAGGTGGACGCCCTCGGCGGCCAGGGCGCGGTGCAGCCCCCGGTCGGGGAGCCGGGTGAGGTGGCCGAGGATGATCCGGTCGGGCCGGACGCCGTGCCGGTCCAGCAGCCGGTTCAGCACCCGGTGCGGGGCGCCGTCGGCTTCGAGGTGGACGGCGATCGGGGCTCCGGTGGCGTGATGGGCCTCGGCGGCAGCGGCCGTCGTCCACCGGGTGTGCCGGGTGGTGGGCCCCACATCGTCCGCGATCTTGATCAGCCCGGCCCTGACCCCCTCCGGGGCGCCGGGCAGGGCCTTGGTGAGCTCGGCGACGAAACGTTCCGCGAGGTCGGCGTACGGACCAGGGCGCTCGGCCGCACTGACGCCGGGTTCAGCGGGTTCGGGGAAGCAGCCCGGCGCGTAGTGGACCGCCTGGTGCGCGCCGGTGGCGGCGACGACGTGCACGCCGGTCGCCCGGGACAGTGCGGCGAGGAAGGCCGCACCACGGCCCAGACCGGACGGGGTCCACTGGACGAGGGTGCGGCCACCTGCGGCGGCGTAGGCGCGCAGGACCTCCCCGGCGGCGCCCGGGTCGTCCAGTTCCTGACCGGGCAGCAGCGGGCTGCGGATGAAGAGGTGGTCGTGGGAGTCGGTGACGCCGAGCCCGGCGGGGTCCAGGTCGCCGAGCACGGTACGGACGGTACGGCTCATGCCTCGGCCTCGGTGGCCTCGGTGGCCTCGGTGGACTCGGTGGACTCAGCTGCCTCGGTCACCTCGGCGAAGGTCGCGGTGGCGACCCGCAGGCCGGCGAGTGCCTTGGGAAGGCCCACGTACGGGGCGAGGTGGACCATCACCTCGGTGATCTCCGCCTCCGTCAGGCCGATCCGCCGGCTGTAGCGGACGTGGTCGGCGAGCTGCGGCTCGACACCGCCGAGGGCCGTGAGGGCGGCCAGGTTGGCGACCTGGCGGTCGCGCAGGGCGAGGCCGGGACGCTGGTAGGTGCCGCCGAAGAGGCTGGTGACGATCCAGTCGGGGAAGCCGGGGGCGAGGGCGTCCAGGCCGCCGAGGGTGGCAGCGGCGCCCGGACCTGCGAGGTCGGCGAGCAGGGCGTGCCCGGCCTCGCGGTCGAGCGGGGCCTGGGCGAGGCCGGCGCCGGTACAGGCTGGCGTCGCGGCGCGAGCGGGTGCGGGGGACATCGGGACGGTGGGTCCTTTCACCAGTGGCGGCCGGCCGGCAGCCGGTCGAGGTCGGGGCTGGACAGGTGCAGCACCTGGTAGCGGACGCCGGGCGCGTCCTCAGGCGCCGGGCCGTGCCAGAGGGCGAAGCGGAGCAGTTCCCAGCGGCTCGGGTCGACGGCCACGGCGGCGGTGTGCAGGGCCGGGTGCGCGGGCAGTTCGGCGAGCGCCCGCTCGACGGCCTCGGCCGGGTCGGCGGATTCCGGCAGCCGTACGGTCTCGCGGGTGGCGGAGGTCGGCGGCCCGGCCACCCCGCGTTCCGCTGCCGACGCACCGTGGGCCAGGCCCGCGCCGAGCCAGTGCCGGACGGCCGGGCGCCCGAAGTCGGCGCTCAGGCCGCGGAAGCCCGGGCCCCAGAGGAAGCCGTTCATGCCCTCGGCGGTGCGCCAGAGGTAGAACGGCGCGTACTGGTTCACGGGCGAGCCCTGCCGGCCGCGCTCGCGGACCAGATAGGCCTTGAGGCCGAGGCCGGGAAACGCGTCGAGCAGGTGACCCTTCTCGGCGACGCGCCTGCGGATGACGCCCATGTCGTAGTCGGCGGGGAGGGTGATCTCGTACTGCATCGCGTGCACGGCGGGGTTCCTCGGCTTCCTCGGGTTCGTTCGGCGGGGCCCTCGGGACCGGCGGGACCTTCAGGACCGTCGGATTCAGCGGGACCAACGGGACAGGCAGGACCGGCAGGGTAAGCGGGGCAGGCGGCGCGGGTCAGGCCGTACGGTGTGCGGCCAGCAGGCCGAGGGCACCGCGGACGGCCTGGTCGAAGGGCTCGGCACTGTCCGCCGCCCGGGCCAGGACGTATCCGCCCTGGACGACGGCGACCACGGCCGCTGCGGTGTCCGCCGGGTCGAGACCGGGGGCGAACTCGCCGCCCGCCCGGCCTTCGGCGACCAGTTCGGCGATCCGGCCGCGGAGCCAGTCGAAGGTCTCCTCGACGGGCGCGCGCAGGTGCGGGTCGGCGACCACGTCCGGGTCCTGGGCCATCCGGCCGATCCGGCAGCCGCGCAGGACGTCGCGGTCGCGGCGCAGGTACGCGGCGATCCGGTCGTAGGCCGTGCCGGGGGCGCCGAGGTCGGCCTCGGCGACGCCCCGCATCTGCTCGGCGCTGCGGCGCAGGGCGGCGGCGGCGAGGTCGGGCTTGCCGGTGAAGTGGTGGTACATGCTGCCCTGGCCGACACCGGAGCGCTGCTGGATGGCCTTGGGGCTGGTGCCGACGTAGCCGCGCTCCCAGAGGAGGTCCTGAGTGCTCTCGATGAGGCGGTCCTGGGTGCTCATGCGGATCACTGTACATACCAGTAGGTACAGAAGGCCAGCCCCGGACCCGTCTGCCGCGCCCGATCCGCCGGAGACCGCGTGGGCCCCCGGGGATCGCTCATCGTCGGAACGGTCGAGGGCCGTGCGCCGCCCCCCGGCGGCCACGGCCCCTCGACCGTTCGTCATCCCCCGCACCACCGAACGGCACTCCGGCGCGACCGGTGGCGCGCGTCACGTCACGGACGGTGCCCGGCGTCACGCCGCGTAGGGGGTCGCACGGCGCACTGCGCGGGCGGGCAGCGGACCGGGGCGGCTACGGCAGCGCGCGACGGACCTCCGGGGCCACCTCGCTCGCGAACAGCTCCAGCTGCTCGCGCTGCACCCCCTCGGTGAGCGCGTCCACCCCGATGCCCACCACCTCGTTGCCGAAGGCCTCGTGGTACCGGTGGATCTTGTCGATCACCTGCTGCGGACTGCCGACCAGTGCCGAACCGCGCTCCAGCGCGTCCTCCAGCGACGTGAACGGCGAGTTGTTGTGCCGGCCGGAGGCCGATTCGAACAGTGCGTTCCAGTACGGGCGGAACCCCTCGACGGCGTCCTGCGAGCGCTTCGCGACGTACAGTCCGCCGAAGCTCGCACCCACCCGGGCCCGCTTCGGGTCGTGGCCGTAGTGCTCCCAGCGCTCGCGGTAGTGATCGACCAGCGCCCGGTACTTCTCCAGCGGGTGGAAGGAGTTGGCGGAGAAGAGCGGGTCGCCGTGGCGGGCGGCGAGGTCGGTGGACTGCGTGCTGGTCGCACTGCCGTGCCACACCGGGATCGGATCCTGGAGCGGGCGCGGCGAGACGGTGGCGTCCCGGAGCGGCGGGCGGGTCGAACCCTCCCAGGTCACCTTCTCCTCGCGCCAGAGCCTGCGCAGCAGCTCGTAGTTCTCGGCGAGCGCCTCCCACTGGCGCTCCTCGGGCAGGCCGAACAGCCCGAAGTGGCGCGGGTCGTTGCCCTTGCCGACGATCAACTCAAGCCGACCGCCGGAGAGTTGGTCGAGCATCGCGTAGTCCTCGGCGACCCGGACCGGGTCCAGGATGCTGAGCACCGTCACCGTGGTGAACAGCCGGATGGTGGAGGTGCGGGCGGCGATGGCGCTCAGCAGCACGGGCGGCGCCGGCGAGAGGAACGGCTCGCCGTGCCGTTCCCCCACGCCGTAGCCGTCGTAACCGAGCTGCTCGGAGAGGACCGCCTGGTCGATGACGTTGTGCAGCTTCTGCTGCGGGGTGTACCGGACGCCGGTGACCGGGTCCGGGGCGTTGACGACGAGGGACGAGACGGTGAACCGCACGGCGGTCTCCTTGGCGCTCGGGACGGGCTCGGACTGAGGACGGGCTGGGGACGGACCGGGGACGGACCGGGCTGGGCCGGATGGAAGCCCGGGGGTCCGGTGAGCCGCGGGGAGCGCAGGCGGGTGATGCGGGATCTCGGCGCCGCGCTCTCGCGGGCAGCACCGGCGGATTCGCTGACGGGTCGGGCGAGCGGGGCCTCGGGGTGCCTGGCGGCGCCGGGTCGGCGTGGAGCCGGACGGCGAACCGGGCAGGCAGACAGGCAGGTGGCAGGCCGCTCGGGCGGTGTCAGCGCTCGGTGCTGCGGTGGCGGCGACAACAGCGGCGGGCTCCTGCGGCGGCGGTCACGGTCCGGACAGCCATCACGTCTCCCCCTCGCCTCGCGCGCACACGATCCTCCGTGAGCATAGGCACCGGCCGGGAGCGGGGCAAGGCGTGATCCGACCCCGGTGGCTGGCAGGATGTCCGGCATGAGCTACCTCGCCGCGGACGACCGTTATGACTCGATGACCTACCGGAAGGCCGGCCGCAGCGGCGTCCGGCTGCCCGCCGTCTCGCTCGGGCTCTGGCACAACTTCGGTGACGCCCAGCCGCTGGAGGTGCAGCGGGCGGTGCTGCGCCGGGCCTTCGACCGGGGGGTCACCCACTTCGACCTCGCGAACAACTACGGCCCGCCGTACGGCAGCGCCGAGCGCAACTTCGGCTACCTGTTCGCCCAGGACTTCCGGCCGTACCGGGACGAGCTGTTCATCGCCACCAAGGCCGGCTGGGACATGTGGCCCGGCCCGTACGGCGACGGCGGCAGCCGCAAGTACCTGCTGGCCAGCCTCGACCAGTCGCTGGACCGGATGGGGCTGGACTACGTCGACGTCTTCTACTCGCACCGGTACGACCCGGAGACCCCGATCGAGGAGACGATGGGGGCGCTGGACAGCGCGGTGCGCTCGGGCAAGGCGCTGTACGCCGCCATCTCCAACTACCCGGCGGAGCAGCACCGGGAGGCGGTGGCGATCCTGCGCGAGCTGGGGACGCCGGTGCTGATGAACCAGTCGGCGTACTCGATCCTCAACCGGTACGTGGAGGACGGCGGCGTGCTGGAGGCGGTGGGCGACACCCAGACCAGTCTGATCGCCTACTCTCCGCTGGCCCAGGGACTGCTGACCGACCGCTACCTGACCGGAGAGGTGCCGGTAGGCTCTCGGATGTCGGTCGGGAAGTTCCTCACCGAGGAGGCGCTCACCGGGCCGAAGCTGGAGCAGCTGCGGGCGCTGAACAAGGTCGCCGAGGGGCGTGGGCAGACGCTGGCGCAGCTGGCGCTGTGCTGGGTGCTGCGGGACCCGCGGGTGGTCTCGGTGATCATCGGCGCGAGCAGCGTCGCCCAGCTGGACCAGAACCTCGACGCGCTGGCGGGCGGCCCGCTGACGGCGGCGGAGCTGGCGGAGATCGACCGGCTGAGCCGCTGAGCGGGGCGGGGCTGGGCAGACGGGTCCGGAGGCTCCGGCGGACGGTTGACCGCTGACAACCGACAGATGACAGCTGACAGATTTCGAAATCTGTCAGCTGTCATCTGTCATCTGTTACCTGTCGTCTGACAGCCGTCAGCCGATGCCCCTCCGCCCGCCGACCCGTCAGGGCCGTTTGATGCCCAGAGCAGGCAGAACCGTTTCTGCAACCCGGTGGGCTTCTTCCAGCAGCGGGTTGCCCGAGAGGATGAAGGTGTCGACGCCCAGCGCCTCGAACTCCTGCAACCGCTCGATCACCTGGGCCGTCGAGCCGACCACCGCCGTTCCTGGGCCTGGACGGAACAGGCTCATCCCCGGCCAGAGGTTGGGGTAGGTCTCCAGTTCCCGGGCCCGCGCCGGCACCTTGCCGCCGTGCTGACGGAACTGCCGCTGCCAGCCGACCCCGTCCTCCCCCTTCGCCTCACCCAGCTGACGCGCGTACGTGGCCTCGCTGGTGACGTCCAGCAGCCGGTCGGCGGCGGCCCAGGCCTCGTCCTCGGTGTCGCGGACGATCAGGTGCAGCCGCAGCCCGATCCGCAGGGTCCGGCCGTGGGCGGCGGCCCGCTCGCGGACCAGGTCCAGCTTCTCCTTGAGCAGGTGCGGCGGCTCGCCCCAGGTCAGGTAGACGTCCACATGCTCGGCCGCCATCTCGATGCCGGCCGCCGAGCTGCCGCCGAACCAGAGCGGGATGCCGCCCGGCTGCACCGGGGGCAGCTCGCGCAGGCTCCCACCGGCGTTCCTCAGGTCGTAGAACTCGCCCTTGTGGTCGAAGACTTCACCCGCCGTGAGGCGCTTGACGATCGACCAGTACTCGCCGCTGAGCCGGTAGCGGTCGTCGTGCTCGACGTCCAGGCCGTACTCGCGCAGCTGCGCGGTCGAACCGTTCACCACGTTGAAGCGCAGCCGGCCGCCGTGCAGGTGGTCGAAGCTGAGCGCCATCTTGGCCAGCAGCGTGGGCGAGACGAGCCCCGGGTGGACGGCCAACAGTGGCTTGAACGCCGGGGTGGTGCCGGCCGCGAGCGCGCTGCCGAGGGCCCAGACGTCGTACCGGTCCGTCGCGAGCAGGGCGCCGGTGTATCCCAGCCTCTCGACGCTGCCCGCCAGTTGCTGGAGGTAGCGGAGGTCCACCGGGCGACGCCCGGCCGGCTCCCAGGGGTAGTGGCCCTCGCGCGGGATGATGTACCAGAGGACTTCGGAGGCCACGGTCAGACCGCCTTGGCGAGGGCGGCGGCCACCGGGGCCTCCAGGGCCGGGAGGTGGGCGTCGGCGACGGTCAGCGTGCGGTCGATGAAGCCCACGCCGTGGAAGATGTCCGCGGCCTCCTGCTGCTCGGCGATGAACTCGGTGGTGGCGGGCTCCAGTTGCCAGGGCAGGGCGGCCAGCGCGGACTCCCAGTCGACGGCCGCGCCGCCCAGTTCCTCGGCCGCGATCGCGGCGGCCTCCGCCGGGTTGGCGGCCGCCCAGGCGTCCGCCCGGCGCAGCGCGGTGGCGATCGCGGCGACCACCTCGGGGCGCCCGGTCGCGAAGTCCCGGCGGGTGAAGAACACCGAGCGGTCGGTGATGACGTCGCCGGTGCGGATCAGCTCGCGGAACTCCCCGCCACGGCGGGCGGCGGCGAGTTCGGCGCCCTGGGCGATCCAGCTGGCGATCTCGCCGTCGCGCAGCCGCCCGGCCTGGTCCTCGCCCGCCGCCGGGCGCGCCGGGGTGACGTCGTCACCGTACGAGAGCCCCTGGGCGTGCAGGGCCTTGGCGAGCAGGTGGGTCTGCCAGGAGCCGACGGCGAGGACGACGGTGCCGCCCTTGAGGTCCGCGACCGTCCGGACCGGACCGGCGGCGGACACCAGCAGGGCGCCGTGGTCCGGACGGGGCGCGGAGACCGCCGCGTAGACCAGGTCGTGGCCGGCCGCCTGGGCGGTGATCGGCGGGGTGGAACCGGTGCCACCGAAGTCGATGACGCCCTCGGCGAGCAGCGTGCCGGTGCGGGTGCCGTCGGTGTAGTGGTGGAAGGCGCCGGTCTCGCCGAGCGGGGCCAGCTCCTCGTCCAGGTACGGGAGCCGGGCGAGGTAGTAGAGCGAGGGGTTGCTGGCGTGGACGCCGAGGGTGACGGTCATCTGGTCAACTCCGGTGGTGCGGTCGCGGTTTGTCGGAAGTCAGGAGAAAACAGGGGATTCAGGAGATTCAGGGGCCCACGGACGGGACGTCAGTGGACGCCGAGGTCGGCGAGCAGTCGGCGCCGCAGGTCGGCGAAGGCGGGATCGGCCGGGTCGCGCGGGTGCTCGACGGCGACGGTCTCGTCCCGGGCGAGCAGGCCGTCGCGCAGCACCACGACCCGGTCGGCGAGCCGGACGGCCTCGTCCACGTCGTGGGTGACCAGCAGTACCGCCGGACGGTGGCGGCGCACCAGGTCGCCGACGAGGTCCTGCATGCGCAGCCGGGTGAGTGCGTCCAGGGCGGCGAACGGTTCGTCGAGCAGCAGGAGTTGAGGCTCCCGGACGAGCGCCCTGGCGAGCGCGACGCGCTGCGCCTCACCGCCCGAGAGGGTGGCCGGCCAGGCCTGCGCGTGACGGTCCAGGCCGACCTCGGCGAGCGCCTTCAACCCGGTCTCCCGGGTCGCGGCACCGCGCGGCAGGCCGACGGTGACGTTGGCCAGCACCCGCTTGGACGGCACCAGCCGGGGCTCCTGGAACACCACGGTACGGACCGGCGGGACGAGCACGGTGCCCTCGTCGGCCCGGTCGAGTGCGCCGAGGATGCGCAGCAGCGTGGTCTTGCCGGTGCCGCTGGCGCCCAGCATGGCGACGAACTCGCCGCGGGCGATGGAGAGGTCGACTCCGTCGAGCACGGCCCGGGTGCCGAACACCCGGCGCAGACCGCGCAGGTGGACGGCCGGCGCCGCCTCAGCGGACGCCGAGGAGGCGGAAGAGGAGGAGGAGCGAACGGAGGCAGCGGAGGAGAGCGTGGCGGTGGTGGAGACGTCGGCGGTCATCGGGCCGCTCCCTGGACGGCCTGGCGCCACGGCATCAGCACACGCTCCAGGAGCCGGACGATACCGTCGGCCGCGAGGCCGAGCAGACCGTAGATCAGGATGCAGACGGCGAGCACGTCGGTGCGTGAGTAGTTCTGCGCCTGAGCCATCAAGTACCCGATCCCTTCGGTGGAGTTGATCTCCTCGGCCGCGATCAGGGCGATCACGCTGAGCGTCATCGACAGCCTCAGCCCGGACAGCAGCGAGGGCAGCGCGCCGGGCAGCACGACCGTGCGTACGATCGCCCAGCGGCCGAGGCCGAAGCTGCGCATCGCCTCGACCAGCTTGCGGTCGGTGCTGCGGACTCCACCGGAGGCGGAGACGTACATCGGGAAGCTGGTGGCGACCCCGATCAGGGCGACCTTGGCGGTCTCGGTGATGCCGAACCACACCATGAACAGCGGGACCAGGGCCAGGAACGGGACGGTGCGCAGGATCTGGATCGCCGAGTCGAGCAACTCCTCGCCGAGGCGGGTGAATCCGGTGATCACGCCGAGCACCAGTCCGGTGGTCGCGCCGAAGAACAGGCCGAGCCCGGCACGGGTGAGGGAGACGGACAGGGCGTCGGTCAGCTGGCCGTTCCCCCACAACTCCCCCACGGCCTGGGCGACCTGGGTGGGCGAGGCGAGCACGTCCTGGGTGAGCGCGCCGGTGGCGGAGGCGAGTGCCCAGCCGCCGAGCAGGGCGAGCGGACCGATGGTGCGCAGGGTCACGGCGAGTGCCCGGGGGCGGGGCCGGTGCCGCCTGCTCTGCGGGGCGACCAGGCCGGCGTCGAGCGCGGCCCGAGTGTCGTCGGGCGTGGACTTCGCGGCTGCGGTGGTCACTTGGCGCCGTCCGCGAGCTTGTCGATGTCGATCAGGTACGGCTTGACGTCCACCAGCTGCTTGGTGACCTTCTGGTCGGCGAAGAACTGGGCGACCGTCCCGAAGCGGGCGGTGTCGGCGTCGGAGATCGCGTCGGCCGGGGTGCCCTGCTTGCTGACGTTCACCGCGATGTCCTTCTCCGCGGGGGTGACGGCCGTCGGGCCGGCGTCGGTGAAGACGTTGAGGTAGGCGGCCGGGTCGGCCTTCTCCTTCTCGCCGTTCTCGCGCAGGTAGGCGTAGAAGGCCTTGACCACCTCGGGGTGCTTGTCGGCGAAGCCGTTGCGCACGGCCCAGACGGCGTAGTTGTCGGAGCCCACCTCCTGACCGTTGACCAGGAAGTGCGCGCCCGCGTTGGCGATGGCGGGGGTCGAGAAGGTGTTCCAGGTCGCCCAGGCGTCCACCTGGCCGGAGTTGAAGACGCCGGAGGTCTGGTCGGCGCGCAGGTAGACCCGCTCCACCTTGTCGGCCGGAACGCCGTTCTTCGCCAGTGCCTTCAGCAGCAGGTACTCGCTGGTGCCGCCCTGGGAGACGGCGACCTTCCTGCCGACCAGGTCCTGGACGGTCTTGATCGGCGAGTCGTTCTTCACCAGGATCCCCTCGCCGACACCGTCGGGCGCGGTCCGGGCGAACAGCTTGAAGCCGGGCTTCTGGGCCAGCGCGGCGACGGCCGAGGTGATCGAGCCCTGGGCGACGTCCAGCTGGTCGGCGGAGAGGGCCTGGGCGGCGGGGGCGAAGGGGCCGGCGCTGCCGGTCCAGGCGACCCTGGTGTGGACGGCGGCCAGGGCCCGGTCCAGCGATCCGTCCTTCTTGCCGCGGGCGAGGAAGCCGTTGTTACCGGGGTCGGGCAGGCGGAGCACCACGTCGGCCTTGCCGTCGGCCCCGCCACCGGCGGAGGCCTTGGCCCCGTCGGCGGACGAGCCGCAGGCGGCCAGGGCGGTGGAGGCGAGCAGCGCGGTGGCGGCGAGGGCGAGGCGGGGGGTCTTCACGGGGTCTCCAAGTGAGTGACAGATGGCAGCCGACAGATGACAGCTGACAACTTTCAAAATCTGTCGTCTGAAATCTGTTGTCCGAAGGCGGTCATCGGAAGTCTGTGATCCGAACGGCGTCGAGGCCCGCATGCGCTCGCCGGGCCCGCAGCAGCTCACGGGCCGCGCGGAGCGGCTCCGGGTCGGCCCACGCCCGGACGTCCACCGGCGAGGTCAGGAACCCCTGCTCGCCAAGGAATCGTTCCTGCAACGCCAGCAGCTCCAGCCGCTCCGTCGACAGGTCCAGATGCAGGGTGCGGTGGCTGCCCGGCGCGTAGGCTCCGGCGACGCCCTCGGCTCCGGCGCCGGTCTCGGCCCGCAGGATCCGGACCACCTCCTCCGGGCGTTCCGCCGCCCAGTCCGCCGCCTCCAGCAGCACGGCGAGGAAGCGGACGACCAGCTCGGGCTGCTCGTCCAGCAGCCGCTGGTGAACGGTGACCGGCCGGGGCGTCCCGTTGTTGACCCGGGTCCGGCGGTCCGGCGCCGCGTCCAGCCCGACGGCCACCTCAGCGCCGATCCGACGGGCCGCCTCGACGGCGAGCGCCCCCTTCACGTACACCGCGTCCACCCGGCCGTCCCGCAGCGCGGCCAGCTCGGCGGACCACTGGCCGCCGCCCGGGACACCGGGGACGTCCACCAGCTCGGCGTCCGCCAGGGTGAGGCCCGCGAGTCCGAGGGCGCCGCGGAAGCCGGCCAGCGCCATCGCCCGCCAGAAGTCGATGCCGATGTCATGATGCGGGATCGCCAGCCGCAGCCCGCGCAGCTGCCCCGGCTCGGTGACACCGCTGCCGGCCCGGACCAGCACCACCTGGCGCTCCTCGATCCAGGTGAGCCCGATCAGCCGGGTCGCCTCACCGCGCGAACGGGCCCACAGCGCCGGGACGTTGCCGCCCTCCCGGAACAGGCCGGTCAGCGCGTGGGTGTAGTGGTGGTCCGCGGCCACCTCGGGCGGAGCGTCCTGGAGCGAGCGGACCGCGATGCCGTCGCCGGCGAACTCGCGGGCGAGCCATCCCTGGTCGGCGGCGATCCCGGTTGCGGTGGGCACCGGGCAGCGGGTGAACCAGAGGGTGTCGGGAAGCGTGGAATCGTCTCGGGTGCGACTGGACAACGGAGTTGGTCCTCTTCGGGGGCTCCGGCGACGGCCGGAGGCGGCTTGGGATCGATGACCGCACGATGGCCATCAGGCCTGGCGCACAAGGGAGTTGTACGCAACGATGCGGGGACTGGACAGGCGGCGCGGGAGGCGTCGGTCAGCGACGACACGTACAGGAGGGGAGACACCGGTGGGACGTCACGGTGCTTCTCCTTCCGTAGAGTCGTGGCATGCGCCGCCTGGGCCGACTGGCTGTCCGGCGCGATGCCAGGAGCGTTCCACGGCAGGCGAGCCGAAGGCAAGCCATTGCCACATGGTGGGATCAGTTGTTCATCAATGCCATTCCATTGCAACATCGTCGACACATTCCCGCAGCACCGGCTGCCCTACGCTGAGACCGCCCCCGGCCACCCGGCGGGAGTTCCGAACCGAAACGCGAGGTGCCATGGCCGAGGCCGCCACCGCCGTCCAGAGTCCGCCGGCCGGTGCGCAGGCCGTCCAGCGCGCGCTCGGACTGCTGCACTGCTTCCACGACAACGGCCCCGACCTGAGCGCCTCGGACCTGGCCCGCCGGATGGGCCTGTCGGTCTCCACCGCGCACCGGCTGGCCCGCACGCTGGTCAGCGCCGGATTCCTGGAGCAGAACGAGCGGACCGCCCGCTACCGGCTCGGCCCGGCCGTCGCCGAACTCGGCCAACTCACCTTCCACCAGCGCGGGCTGCACCTCGCCGGACCGGAACTGGAGCTGCTCTCCCGGCGCACGAAGGCGACCGCCGACCTGGCGATCCGCAGCGGCGGGCACGCGGTGATCCTGGTCGGCGGCTCGGTCCGGCCGGACACGGGGCTGGGCCTGCGCCGCCCGCTGCACTCCACGGCGCTGGGCAAGGTCCTGCTGGCCTGGCCCCGCCCGGGCGAGACGACACTGCCCGCGCTCGGCCCGCTGCCGTCCTTCACCGACCGCACCATCACCGAACCCGCGCTCCTGAAGGAGGAGTTGGAGAAGGTCAGGGCGGCCGGTTACGCGCTCAACGACGGCGAGTCGGCCGCCGGGGTGCGCACCGTGGCCGTACCCGTCCTGGACGGTGCCGGGCAGGCCAGGTTCGCCCTGGCGGCCCGCTCGACGCCGGCACACCTCACCGACGACCGGCTGGACTGGTTCCTCGGCCACGCCCGCACCTGCGCCGACGCCCTCGCCGTCCTCCTACTGCCGCCGGAGCAACGTATCTGACGATTCGTCAAGAAAAAGAAAGAAGCAGCGGTCCGCCCGCCCGGGGAGGGAAAGGGCGGTCCGCTGCTTCGTCCGACCGGCGACGGTCTGCCGTCAGACCGTGGCCGGGGTGTACTTGTAGCCGACCCGGCGGACCGTCACGATGGTGTCCCGGTAGGCCGGTCCGAGCTTGCGGCGCAGCCTGGCGACGTGCACGTCGACCGTCCGCCCGTCCCCGACGTGGCCGTAGCCCCAGACCGCGGAGACCAGGTGGTCCCGGGTGTGCACCCGCTGCGGGTGCTCGGTGAGGTGGGCCAGCAGCTCGAACTCCAGATAGGTGAGGTCGAGCAGCCGCCCGTCGACGTAGGCGTTGCGCCGCTCGGTGTCGACGGCGATACCCCGCCCGGCCGGGCGGACCGGACGGACGCCCGCCACCGCCTGGGCACCAGGCCCGCCGGACGCGGGGTACCCGCCGGGAGCCCCGGCGGCCCCGGCCGCGACGCCGACCTGAAGCCCCGGCAGGCCCGGGACCCCCGCCGCCTGGCCCTCGGCCGGTACCAGCACCAGGTACCCGACCATCGGACTGCCGTTCACACCGCCGAACTGCGTACCGTACTGGGCGAGCAGACCCTGCGGCAGCACGCCCTGCGGCAGGGTCGCGACGACGGCCGCGCCCTCCGGCAGCGCGGCGAGCAGCGCCTGGGGCACCTGCGGGCCGGCGGAGCCCGGCTGCGGGGCGGGCAGCACCGGACGGGAAGGACCGGAATGAGGCGAACCGGCCTGGGCCGGACCGATCTGGGCGAGGCCGTTCTGGGGTGGCCGGGCCGCCGCCCCCGGCCATCGGTCGGACACCGACGCCGGAGCGACGGACGGCCCCGCGGTCCCGGGCGCGCCGGGACCGACCGGCGCGGTGGAGGGGACGGCGGAGACCGGCGGAACAGCCGAGACCGGCGGGACGGAGCGGACCGCGCGCAGGTGCGGGGTCGCGGTGGGCAGGGGCAGGGTGGCCGTGGAAGAAGAAGACATGGTGTGCCGCTCATTTCGCGCGTGACGGACGGGGTGGAGTCGTCTGCGCGTCGACCGGGCGTACTGCCTGGGCTGGACCGGACCGAACCGGATCAGTGGGCGGAGAGCCGGGACGCGCTGGGCGAGCCGGGACACGTCTGATCGAACAGGTGCGGCTGCCGGGACGGCCAGAACGGCTCAAGGTCGAAGCGACCCTGCCGGCTGTCCACGGCGCGGTTCCCGCACCGGTTCCACCGCCCGGTCAGTCCGCCCGCGCGCATCGCGGTGGCCGCACCGGTGGTTCGGGTACGGCCTTCGATGCCGGGAACGGTGCTGGGGCAGACGATGTTCACTGGTGATCTCTCCGCTGGGCGGGTCCGGTTGGTCGGCCGCGGGCACGCCGGACGGGCGGTCCGCTACGGCCTGGTCGACGGGTGTCGGCGGTACGTCGGGCGGCGGGCCGGGTGGGCCGAAGCTGCCGGGGGGACGTACCGGGAAGGGCAGGCCGGTCAGCGACAACACGCGCTACAGACCAGCGCGTGGTCGATGTAGCGGCGGATGGTGAGCGCCGGGCCGACGGCACCGGGGACGGTGGAACCGGGCACGAGGGAGCCGGACACGCCGGTGGTGATGCGTCGTCGGCCGACGGTCATCCTGCTGCCCTCCCCCTTCGTTCTCCCCGCGGCGGCGCACCGCTGCCGGTACCCGCCGGCGATGCCTCGCCGGTTCACCGAAGGCCGTCCGCGGGTCGGCAACGCCCTTGTGAACAGAGCGTTTCCGGCGCTCCCGACGGCATGGCCGGGCGGCCTTCGTCCACAGAGCCTTCCACGGCCGGGCCGGTCTAGGCAACCTTCGGAGCAACGAGCGTCCGGGATTCGGACGGCCGAATGAGACGACCGGCGGAACGGGCAGGTCGGCACGGCCTCGAAGCACCGCCCTCGGACGGCGCCCGGTCCTCATCCGCCGACCCGCCCGCGGCCGGCGCGCCCAGCCCTCAGGCTCCGAGCGGGGCGCGGTGCCGGCGGGCGGCGGCGTGCTCGACCAGCGCGACGAGCAGGTCCTTGCCGTCCTGCCGCAGCCGCGCGTCGCACAACAGCACCGGGATGTCCGGGTCGAGGTCGAGCGCGTCACGCACCTCGTCCGGCGTGAACCGCTCGCTGCCCTCGAAGCAGTTCACCGCCACCACGAACGGGATGCCGCGCTGCTCGAAGAAGTCGACCGAGGGGAAGCAGTCGGCCAGCCGCCGGGTGTCCGCGAGCACCAGGGCGCCGAGCGCGCCACGGGCCAGCTCGTCCCAGACGAACCAGAACCGGTCCTGCCCCGGGGTGCCGAAAAGGTAGAGCGCGAGGCCCGGCCGCAGGTCGATCCGGCCGAAGTCCATCGCGACGGTGGTCGTGCGCTTGGTCTCCACGCCCGAGGTGTCGTCCACCGGACGGCCCAGCTCGCTGAGCTCCTCCTCGGTGCGCAGCGGCCGGATCTCGCTGACCGAGCCGACCAGGGTGGTCTTGCCCGCACCGAAGCCGCCCGCGACCAGGATCTTCACCGCGACGGCCGGACCGCCGCGCCAGCGCGGTTCGTCGGCGTTCGGCCGGTGCGGCCCGGCGCCACCGGGGCGGGGCGCGGCGCCGCCGAGGCGGGGCCCTGTGTCGTCGTGACGGGTCTCAGTACCGTCCGGACGGAGCTGGGGGTCAGAGCGCACGGAGTCCATTGATCACGTCTCGCAGCAGGCGCTCGTCCGGCAGCTCGGCGAGCGGAACGGGTCGGGTGACGCTGATCAGGTCGGCGTCGTAGAGGTCGCCGAGCAGCACCCGCACCACGCTGACCGGCAGGTCGGTGTACGAGCCGAGTTCGGCGACGGAGAGCGGCTCCCGGCGGCACAGGGTGAGCAGCGTCTGGTGCTCCGGGTCGAGGACGTGCGCGGGCACGGCCCCCGCGTCCGGCCCGGGTTCGACGGCGGTGACCAGCGAGATCAGGTCGAACAGCCCCTCCTCGACCGGCCGGGTGCGGCCGCGGGTCATCGAGTAGAGCCGGACCACCGGGCCCGCCTCGTCGTCGAACCAGCGGTCGTCGACCGGGGTGCGCGGTCGGAACAGGTCGACCTCGGGATCGTCCGGAGCCGCCTGCCCGTCCTGCGCCGACGCCCCCGGACCGTCAGGGGGCCCGGCCCCGGGGAACCCGGCGGACCCGTCGGGCCCACCGGCCCCGGACACCACCTGGGCACCGGACGCCCCGCCGACACCGGACGGCCCGGCCGTGCCGCTGGGCACGGCCAGGCCCACCGGCACCTGGGGACCGTCCGGCGGCTCCGGGCCGGCCGGCACATCCGCCTTCGGATCCGCCATCGAACCGCTCATCTCACCGGCGGGGCGGTTTCGGTGCGCGGCTCGGCGGCCATGTGCTCGCCGACCCGCTTGACCAGCAGCGCCATCTCGTAGGCGATCTGGCCGATGTCCGCCTCGGCCTCGCTCAGCACGGCCAGGCAGCTGCCGTCGCCGGCGGCCGTGATGAACAGGAACGCCTCGTCCAGCTCCACCATGGTCTGCCGGACGCCACCGACCTTGAAGTGCCCGCCGGCGCCCTTCGCCAGGCTGTGGAACCCGGCGGCGACGGCGGCCAGGTGCTCGGCGTCCTCGCGGTCGAGGTCACGGGAGGCGCCGGTGGCCAGGCCGTCGTTGGAGAGGATCACCGCGTGCCGCAGGGCGGCGATGCGCCCCACCAGGTCGTCCAGGAGCCAGTTGAGGTCCCCTGACGACTGCATCGACGTGGTCATGAATCAGTTCCTTCCGCTGGAGCGGGTGGTGCGGGTGGTGCGGGTGGTGCATGTGGTGCTGGTGGTTCGGGTACGACGGGTGGCACGGGCGCACCGGTGTCCTGGCTCCGGCGCACCGGCTGCCCGGGTGGCAGCCGACGGACGAGCGGTGCCCGGCCGGTGTCCTGCGGCGCGGGCAGCGCCGCCGGGGCGGGTGCCGGGCTGATCGCCCGCCGGGACCGGTCGGGCGGCTGCCAGGCCGGTACGGCCGAGGGCCGTCCGTTCCCCCGTCCGGCACGATCGTCCGGTGTGCCGGGACGATCCGTCAACGGAGCACCCGAGCGCTCCGCGGGGACACCCGTACGGTCCGCGGGGGCCGTGGCACCGCGCCCCCGGGTGAAGCCGCGCTGGAACGAGGCGAAGGTGGCCCGGGCCTCCTCCGGCGAGCGTTCCCGGACGTCCCTGCTCTCCCCGCCGTCGTGGGTGCCCCGATCGTCCCGGACGGGTCCGGCCGGCTCTCCCCCGGCTCCGCCTCCGCCCCCGCCTTCGGTGCGGAACCGTTCCTTCAGCTGTTCCGTGAGCTGCTCCCTGAGCTGCGGAGCCAGGTTCGCCTGCCGCACCCGACGGGGCAGCCCGCCCGCCGTCCTGGGCGCGGTGTCCACGGACGGAACCACCGCCGAGTCGCTCCGCGCGGCGGCCCCCGACACCTCCGACGCCCCGGAAACACCCGAAACACCGGAAACACCGGCGGCCGCGACCGCCGCCTCGGCGGCGGCCACCACGACGTCCTCCCGCCGGTGCCGCCCCGTCCCCGGCGCGTCCTCGGCGTCCGCCACGGGCGCGGGGACCAGCACCGGCCCGCCCTTCACCCGCGAGGCCCGGCGCGGCAGTCCGCCCACCGTGCGCCCGGACTCCGGCGCGGAGGGCCGCGGCCCGCTCGTCGTCCCGCGGTACCCGCCGTCCTCGCCGCCGCCCGTACGGCTTCCGTACGCCGCGCCGGCCGGTTCGGCGGCCCCGGCACCCGAGGTGGCGGCATGGCCGACCCGGGCACCCGAGGGCCCCGCGCCGCCCGGCCCGGGCACGGCGACCAGGTCCCGCTGCCCGCGCCGCCCGCCCGCCCCCGACCGCTGTCCGGCGGCGGGCGGGTCCGGCCGCCCGTCCGGCGCCTCGGCGAGCAGCTCGCGCGGGATCAGCACCACGGCCGTCGTCCCGCCGTACGGGGACGGCCGCAGGTGCACCCGGATGCCGTGCCGCCGGGCCAGCCGGCTGACCACGAACAGGCCCAGCCGGTCGGTGTCGGCGAGGTCGAACTCCTGCTCCACGGCGAGGCGTTCGTTGATCTCGGCGAGCAGCTGCTCGCTCAGCCCGAGGCCGCGGTCGTCGATCTCCAGCGCGAAGCCGTGTGCCACCACCTCGCCCTGGACGGTGACCTGGGTGGTCGGCGGGGAGTACACCGCGGCGTTCTCGACGAGTTCGGCGACCAGGTGAGTGACGTCCGCGACGGCGCTGCCGAGCAGCCCGGTGCCCGGGAACGGCCGGACGATCACCCGGGCGTAGTCTTCGACCTCGCCGACCGCCGCCCGGACCACGTCCACCATCCGGACCGGCTTGCGCCAGGCCCGCCCGGGCGACCCGCCGGCCAGGATGATCAGGCCCTCGGCGTGCCGGCGCATGCGGGTGGTGAGGTGGTCGACCTTGAAGAGGTCCTCCAGCTCCGCCGGGTCCTCGGTGCGGCGTTCCATGGTGTCGAGCAGGGTGAGCTGGCGGTGCAGCAGCACCTGGCTGCGCCGGGCCAGGTTGACGAAGACCGCCGAGACCCCGCGGCGCAGTTCGGCCTGCTCGACGGCGGCCTCGACGGCGGCCCGCTGCACGGCGTTGAAGGCCTGGCCGACCTGGCCGATCTCGGTGTCCCCGAAGTGCAGCTCGGGCGCCTCGGCGGCCACGTCCACCGGCTCGCCGCGGCGCAGCCGGAGCATCACGGACGGCAGCCGGGTGCCGGCCAGCTCGTCGGCCGCGTTGCGCAGGCCGATCAGCTGGCGGGCCAGGCCGCGGCCGATCCGGAACGAGATCATCACCGAGAGCACGACGGCGACCAGGCCGACCGCGCCGGCGATGCCACCGCGCCACAGCAGCCCGATCGCGCCGGACCGTGCCCGCTCGTCCAGCCCGGCGGCGATCCGGCTGTTGATCGAGGCGAGGTCGCCGAGCGCCCGGTCGGCGGTCTCCCGCCAGGAGTCGCTGTTGAGCGCCTGGACCACCCGGTCGGGGCCGCCGGCGCCGACGAAGTCCGCCTCGGCGCGGGCCAGCGCGCCCCAGGCCTCGCCGCCGCGCAGGGCGACGTAGTCGGACTGGTCGGCGGGTTCGAGTTCGGCGATGTAGACGGTGTACAGCGCCTGCTGGTTGTGCAGGGCGTCCAGCGCGACCTGGTACTGCTCGGCGGTGGGCTTGGCGGTGCCGGTGCGCAGGCCCTCCATCGCCGCGTCCTCCTGGGCCAGGTACTCGCGGGCGCGCACCAGCTCGATCAGGATCGTTCCCTGGCGCGGGAGTTGGCCGCTCTGCCGGGCGACGTAGGCGGACCGGAAGCCGAACACCGGCTTGACCAGGTCGCTGTACTGGTCCAGCGCGAACTCCCAGTTCAGCGCGGAGCGGCCGACCTGGGCGCGCAGCGGGCCGATCTGGTCGGCGGCGGCGATGATCTGCACGAAGCGTCCACGCTGGGCGGCGGAGAGCTTGCCGCCGGAGGTGTCCTTCTTCTGCCGCAGCACGTCCAGGCTGTGGTCGGTGGCGGCCTTGGCGCGCTCGTAGGCGTCCCGGTGGACCGGCGAGCGCGGGTCGGCCAGCCGCTGGACGGCGGCGCGGCGCTCGTTCTGCAGGTCGGTGGTGTACTGGTCGACCGGGCCCGCGAACTCCTTGTACGTACGGCTGATCCCGAGCTGGTTCCAGACATCCCCGGTGGTGGCGATCGTCGCGTACACCCACAGGGCGGTGAGGGCGACGATGGGCACCAGGAGCAGCGCGATGATCTTCGCGCGGATCGAGCTGCTGCGCAGACGCATGGAGTCCTCGGTCGGGAAGTGCCAGGCGCGGACGGGGAGCGGTGGAAGCGGTGGCAGTGGTGAACGGGCGGCGTCGGGAGCGGGTGGCGGGGAGGTACGGGGCGGGACGTTGCGGTTCGGGGCGGCGGCGCGGGAGCAACACGGAGAGTGATGAGGAAAGAGTCGATGGAGGGGCCCCCGGCCACAGGTCTGCGAGACTCTACTACGCCCTGACCACTCGTTCGAGGGGCGAACCAGTCCACTTCGCGGTCTCACCCCGCACACACCGGGAACCGGTCGTCCCCGCCTCCGCTTCGCGCCCGAATCATCCTCGGACACCCGGAATGCCCGACCACCGGGAGGCCCCGTCCGCCTCCGCGGTTCCCCCTCCGCGTCTCCCCCACGCCTCCCCGGCCACGGCACCGCCGACCAGGACCCGTGCCGATCTCGTCGTGTCGCCGCCACACCCCCTGGGCAGCGACGGAGCGATCCGATAGTTTCGGCCCACCTCGTACTACCGGCGTCGAACTGGGGAGGACCGTGCGCGAGTTCACCACCCCCGCCCCGGCCGTGCCCGAGGCCGCCGGAGGACTCGCCGACTCCCTGTACGACACCGCCGAACGCGCTCCCGAACTGGTCCAGCTGTCCTGGCGGGCCGAGGACGGCCGGTGGCAGGACGTCACCGCCAGGGAGTTCAGGAACCAGGTGCTCGCCCTGGCCAAGGGACTGCTCACTCACGGTGTCCGCTACGGCGACCGGGTCGCCCTGATGTCCCGCACCCGCTACGAGTGGACGCTGTTCGACTACGCACTCTGGTCGATCGGCGCGATCACCGTCCCGGTCTACCCGACCGCCGCCGCCGAGCAGGTGCGCTGGATCCTCGCCGAGACCCAGGCGGTGGCCTGCCTGGTCGAGGACGAGGACGCCGCGATGACGGTCGGCGCGGTCTGCGACGCGCTGCCCGACCTCGCCGGCATCTGGCAACTGGACCGCGACTGCGTCGCCGCGATCACCGAGGACGGCCGCGGCGTGCCCGACGCCCTGGTGCACCGCCAGCGCCTCGGCGTCGCCGCCCAGAACATCGCCACCGTCGTCTACACCTCGGGCACCACCGGCCGGCCCAAGGGCTGCCTGATCACCCACGCCAACCTGGCCGCCGAAGCCGACGCCCTGCTCGCCGGCTGGGGGGACGTCCTGCGCGACACCGGCGGCGACCAGCCGGCCACCCTGCTGTTCCTGCCGCTCGCCCACGTCTACGGGCGGGCCGTGCAGATCGCGGCGATCCGCGGCGGCTTCCGGATCGGGCACATCCCCGAGGTCTCCACGGACGCGCTGCTGCCCGCGCTCGCGTCCTTCCGTCCGAGCTTCCTGCACGCCGTCCCGTACGTCTTCGAGAAGATCTTCCAGCAGGCCCGGCGGGCCGCCGACGACGCCGGCCGCGGCGAACTCTTCGAGCAGGCCCGCCAGGTGGCCGTCGAGTGGGCCGCCGCGCGGGAGCAGAAGGCCTTCGGGCGCGGCCCCGGACCCGGCGCGGCCCTGCGGCTGCGCCACCTCGCGTACGAGCGGACCGTCTACCCGAAGCTGCGGGCGGTGCTCGGCGGCCGGGTACGCAGCGTGATGTGCGGCGGCTCCACGCTGCGGCGCGAACTGGGCCTGTTCTTCACCGGCGCCGGCCTCCGGCTGTACGAGGGCTACGGGCTGACCGAGACCACCGCCGCGATCACCGCCAACCCGGCCGGACGGCAGAAGCTCGGCACGGTCGGACAGCCGGTGCCGGGCGCCTCGGTGGCGATCGCCGACGACGGCGAGGTGTGGGTGAGCGGCGGCTCGGTCTTCGGCGGCTACCTCAACCATCCGCGGTGCACGGCCGAGTCCCTGGTCGACGGCTGGTTCGCGACCGGCGACCTGGGCCGGCTGGACGACGACGGCTATCTGACCATCACCGGCCGCAAGAAGGACCTGATCGTCACCAGCAGCGGCAAGAACCTGGCGCCGACGGCCCTGGAGGAGCGGGTCGAGGCGAACGTGCTGGTCTCCCAGTGTCTGGTGGTGGGCGACGACCGTCCGTACGTGGCCGCGCTGATCACGCTCGACCCGGCGGCACTGGCGCACTGGCTGAAGACCCACGGGCGGGAGCAGGCCGATCCGTGGACGGTACTCGCGGACGAGGAACTGCACGTGGAGGTCCAGCGCGCGGTGGCGGCGGCGAACACCGCGGTGTCGCGGGCCGAGTCGATCCGTGCCTTCCGGCTGCTGCCGCGGGAGTTCAGCCAGGAGCAGGGGCTGCTGACCCCCTCCCTCAAGCTGCGGCGGGCGGCGATCGCGGAGTACTACGCGGCGGACATCGAGGAGCTGTACCTGCCCTGAACCGGGCCTGCCCGAACGGTCCTTGACGTACCGTCTTGTCCCTTGTGTCGCGGCTTCGATGACCACGGGGTTCATCCACCGTTCCCTTGACGGCCCCATTGGTCTAGTCCATTGTTGCGACGATCCAGAGTTCCGCGCACCGATTCCACTCACGCCCTCCCCACGGGCGTACCCCCACCTGCTGGAGTCCTCACGTGTCGATGTCCACGCGCCTTCCCCTCGGCCTGCCCACGGGCCTGTCCACCCGCCTGTCCAGAGGCCTGTCCGCGCTGGCCACCGCGGCCGCGCTGCTCGGCGGCCTCGCCGCACCGGCGGCCTCCGCCGACACTCCCCCGGCCGGCGGCGCGGGCGCCGGGAGCGCCCCGACGGTCAACCTCGCGACCAACCCCGGCTTCGAGCTGCCCGCCCCCGAACTCGCCGACTGGGGCAGCATCCCCGGCTGGAGCTGCACCGGCGGCCCGGCCGAGGCGGCCGTCACCACCACCGCCCCGCACGCCGGCGGCTCCGCGCTCACCGTCACCCCGGCGAACGCCGACTCCACCGGCGAGTGCGCGCAGACCGTGGCCGTCCAGCCCGGCACCACCTACACGGCCTCCGCCTGGGTGCGCGGCAACTTCGTCTACCTGGGCGCCACCGGCACCGGCAAGGACGTCGCCCCGGCCTGGACGGAAACCACCCGCGGCGGCTGGCAGCGGCTGACCACCCGGTTCACCACGGGACCGAACGCGCGCAGCATCCGGCTGTACGTGCACGGCTGGTACCAGCAGGGCCCGTTCTCGGTGGACGACGTCCGGGTGGACGGCCCCGCGCCCGCCCCCGCGGTGGCGGCGGGTTCCGTCCCGACCACCGACAAGGTCGTCTTCCTCACCGTGGACGACGGCTGGCAGCGCACCCCCGAGGCGGAGCAGTTCATCGCCGACCACCGGCTGCCGATCACCGCCTTCCCGCTGCCGATGCCGGCCGCCACCGACCCGGCCTTCTTCAAGCGGGTCACCGCCGTGCCCGGCTCCTCGGTCCAGAACCACAGCGTCTCCCACGCCGACCTCAGCCAACTCCCGCTGGAGCGGCAGCAGGTCGAGATCTGCGACGCCAGGGACTCCCTGACCCGCCTCTTCGGCACCGCGCCGACGTTCTTCCGTCCGCCGTACTTCACCTGGAACGCCGACACCCTGCAAGCCGCCGCCAACTGCGGCATCCGCACCGTGCTCACCGCCGACGCCGACTTCAGCTGGGGCGCCGGCAACATCTGGCACCCGGGCCTGTTGCAGCCGGGCGACGTCGTGCTGATGCACTGGACGGACACCCTCGCCTCCGACCTCCAGCGCGCCCTGGCGGCGGCCGACGCCGCCGGGCTCAAGCCGGCCGGGCTGGTCGACTACCTGCGCTGACGGACGGTCCTCCGGACCCGCCGCGCCGCCGTCTCCGGGAGGAGCGGCGGCGCGGCGCCGTCCGGCACGGGAGGGCGGGTCGCCCGGGAACGAGCCCCGCCGGGCTTCCCGGGCCTCGCCGGGGCGCACCGGGGCACATCGGTCGACCCCTCAACCGCCGAAGACGTCTCCCATCCAGCCGATCAGGCGCGCCTCGAAGTCGGCGGCGGAGGTGATGCCCTGGGCCGGGATGGTGCCGCCCACCTCGTGCTCCTCCGCCGTGGCGGGCTTCTCCTCCCGGCCGGCGGCCAGGTAGTCCACGTCCGCCCAGCCTCCGCGGAAGAGCACCACGTGCAGTTCGCCACCGGTCAGCGGGTCGGACAGCCACAGGCCGACGGAGTCCGGATCGCCGACCCGGGTGCGGTCCGTCTCCAGCGGCTGGGGCCAGGGGGCGAGGCCGTCGCGCCAGGTGAGCGGCCCCACCGTCAGCCGGGCCGCGCACCAGCGCGGGGACCGGGCGGTGATCCGCGCGGCGGCGTCGTCGAGGTCCACCACACGTTCCACGGCGGCTCCGGCTCCCCTCGGGTGGTGATCACGCTCGTTGACAGCCCGTCCACGGCCTGGCTCTAATGGGGGCGTGCAGCGCGGCGTCGGCCACAGAGTGGTGGGCCGGCCGACAGCCGAGCGAGCACCCTTCCGAAGGGACGAAGCGCGATGAGCACTCTCTCCGCTGCCCTGATCTGACGCCAGGCGGTCACCGCGGTGCCCGCGTGTGCGGGACACCTCCACGAGGCACCTCCACGGGGCACCTCCGCAGGGTGCGTCCACGGGGTCCGTCCACGGCGAGCACCGCCGGTCGCGCACCCCCGTGGCATCACCCGCACCCGCATCACGTGTGGCCGCGACACCCCTTTCCTCTCCGGAGATCCATCACCCACGCATGCCCATGTCCTTCAATCTGAACGTCATCGAGGAGTTCCGCGCCAACGACGGACGGGTCGGCGGCCCGTTCGAGGGCGGCGACCTGCTGTTGCTCACCACCACCGGGGCCCGTTCCGGGCGGCCGCACACCGTGCCGCTCGGGTACGTCCGGGCGGAGGGGCTGCTCCTGGTCGTCGCCTCGGCCGCCGGGGCGCCGGAGCACCCCCAGTGGTACCGCAACCTGCTGGCCCACCCCGTGGTCCGGGTCGAACTCGGCACCGAGGCCTTCGAATCGGTCGCCGTCCCCGCCGAAGGTGCCCGCCGGGAACGGCTGTTCGCCGCCGTCGTCCGGAAGGCCCCTGGCTACGGCGACTACCAGGCGCAGACCGAACGGGAGTTGCCGGTCGTGGTCCTCGAACGGCCCGATCCGCCCGACCCGACCTCCGGCGGCCTTGCCTCCGCGGGGCTGACCTCCGGCGCCCCGGCCCCCGAGGGCCCGGCCCCGGTGGTCCGCAGCCTCGCCGACAAGCTGCTGGAGGTGCACACCTGGCTCCGCGCGCAGCTGCGCCACGTACGGGAGGAGGCGCACGCCCACGTCCCGGGCCGGCCGGCCGCGCTCGGGCTCCAGCTGCGCCGGCACTGTCTGGCCTTCTGTGACGGGCTGACGCACCACCACACCGGCGAGGACACCGCGATCTTCCCCGCCCTCGCCCGCAGCCACCCGGAACTGGCCGGCGTCCTGGCACGGCTCGGTGAGCAACACCTGGCCATCGGCCGGATCAAGGAGGAGCTGGTGGCGCTGCTGGCCGGCATCGCGGTCACCGAACCGGAACGGCTCCGGGCGGAGTTGGACCGGATGTCCGCCGAGCTGGAGGCGCACCTCGACTTCGAGGAGGCCGAACTGCTGCCGGTCCTCGCAGGCATCCCCTTCCCACCGACCGGGCCCGCGCCGAGCGGCGGCTGAGACCGCACCGCCGCCGTCCCCTCCCCCGCACGGCCGGGGGAAGGGACGGCGGCCATTGCGACTGCCCGTCAGGACGCCGAGAACACCGGGAGGTAGCCGCCGGAGTGGCCGGCCGCCTTCGGGTGGTAGCTCTCGTCGACCGGCAGGGTGGTGCTGTTCAGCCAGGTGGTCAGCGAGCCGCAGATCTCGTGCTCGTTGAAGACGTTGCGGACGTCGCCGAAGGCGAAGCCGGCGTTGGCGGCACGCTTGGCGATGACGCCGTCCAGGGCGTCCGCGGCACCGTTGATGGCGGCACGCTTGGTGTCACCGATGCCGAAGATACAGCTGCCGCCGACCTTGTAGATGTGCGGGTAGCCCATCACCACGACGTGGGCGTTGGGGGCCTTGGACTTGATCGCCGAGTACACCTTGTCCAGCTGGCCGGGCAGAGTGCCGGTGGCGTAGTTCTTGGCCGTGTTAACGGCGTTGACGCAGTCGGTGTCCGTGCCCAGGACACAGGTCTGCATGGTGTCGGCGAAGCCGGCGTCGTTGCCGCCGATCGAGATACTGACCAGCGTGGTGCTGGCGTCCACCGCGGAGATCTGGCTGTTCAGGATGTCGCCGGTCTTGGCGCCCGAACAGGCGACGAACTTGAAGGAGGACGGCGCGTGCGCGTTCTTCCAGAGGTACGCGTACGCGTTGGTGCTGCGCTTGCAGCTGCCACTGTCGCTCAGGTAGCTGCCGGCACCGACACCGGAGGAGTACGAGTCGCCGAGGGCGACGTAGTTGACGCCGGCCGCGTTCGCGGACGACGCGGCGAAGAGCGTCGTCATGGTGAGGCCTGCCGCAACGGCGGCGATCGACAGGGCACGGGCAGAGCGGATCATCACGGCTCCAGTGGGGTGGCGTGGCGTGGGTCACAGAAGTGATACCAGGCAGTAGCCAAACCCGGAAGCGGTCATGCCAAGGATATTGACGGGACGTCTGACAGCTCAGAGATGAACTGCCGCCGACAATCCGTCATTTCGCGCTGGTCAGAGCGGGTGCGGGGTGACGCGCGTAGTGCAGCGCGCGTAGACCGGCAACTTGCGGAAATTCCGCGCAGGACAAGCGGGGGGTCGCCGCCCGTCCATCGCCGGTTCGGATTCGACGAGGGTGCCGGCCGACACAGGGGGGGCGGATGACATGCCTCAGGGGGCGTCAGAAGGTGGGCCGAAAAGGTCATCGACCGCGTCGACGGCACCGGACGGAATTCACCGGTGTGGCCGATCGGACCCGGGTGACAGATGTGAACGGCCTTCAGGACGGCATGCCGGGCGCCGTTCGGACGTACGGAGCAGCGCGCGGTCTGCCCCGGAAGCCGGGGCGACCAGCCCTGAGCCCCAGCGCGCGGTCGGTCCCGAACGTCGGGACACGGTCGGCTCCGGCCACCGGGGTGGCTCAACCCGAGTGGGCCGCGCGGTCGGTGCCGGGCATCGGAGTGCGGTCAGCACCGGACATCGTGGCGCGGTCAGCCCCGGACGCCGGGGTGGCCGCCACCGGGGTGCAGGGCACCCCGGTACACGGCGCCCTGGGAAACCGTGCAGCCCTCGACCGGCAGTTCCTCGATCGCCTCGTTCGCGGCCTCGGGCACACCGAGCCACCGGACGGCGGTGGCGACCGCGACCCGGGCCTGGCGCAGCCCGGGCAGGCCCCAGCCGAGCAGCTCGACGGCGAGGCCCGGCGCGACCAGCAGCCGCCGGTAGTGCCGGCCCGAGGCCGGGTCGGGCACGCTCGGACCGACCGCCCGCAGCGCCGCCGCCATCCGGACCCGCGCGCACTCGTGCCCGCCGTTGGCCGAGCCGACCCGGTCGTAGAGGTAGCCGAGGTAGTACGGCCGGCCGATCACGGCCTGCGCCTCCTCGGCGGCCTCCCTGGCCAGGGCGGCCGCCGGGTCGCCGCCGTCCTCCGGCTCCAGCGAGCCACCGGGCAGCGAGCAGATCCCGTCCCTGGGGTTGACCAGCGTCAGCACCCGCCCGTCCGGAGCGAACAGCCACCCCCAGGACTGCTTCGTCGGCAGCCCGTCCGGCACCAGCTCGCCCGGGCGCCACGGCCAGCCCGCCGTGGGGCGCCGCCGCACCTTCCCGAGCAGTTCGGCGATCTCCTCGCTGTACTCGATCGGGCTCATGCTCCCGCCCCGCGGCGCTCGGCGGGGGCACCCGCCCGGCCGTACCCCCTGGCGCCGAGCTCGCTCCGCTCGCTCATCCGTCCCCCTCTCGCTGTCGGGCTTCGCCGGACCGGCGGTGCGCGGGGAGGACCTGCATGGCGCGGTACGGAGCGGAGCGGCCGGAGCGGCGACGTGGGGTACCGCGCGCTCCTGCTGTTGATCTTCTCCGAATCTTCCCCGAACACGCGGTCGATGAACAGTCCCCAGCGCCGCATGGTGGACGCGGAGGGGGTGAACGCCCTGATCACCCCCTCACCCCAGCGGCCCACCCCCTTCCCCGGCGGCCGGGAGTCCTGGCAGCGGGAAGCCCGGCCGCGGGTCCACTCCGGGCGGGAAGGGCAGCCCCCGCGCGGCGTCGTCGGCCAGCTCGTCGAACACCTGGTGCGCGGTCATCGGGCGCAGCCGCCCGCCGCTCAGCGCCCAGCCGCGCACCGGCGGCCGCGGCCCGGCACCGGCGGCCGGGGCGGTGCGGCCACCGGCCTGCCCGGCGGCCCCGCTGTCGACGTGGCCGTCGGCCGGCACGCCCGCCGACGGGTCACCGTGCAGCAGCAAGGCCCCCTCACCGCCGGAGGCCACACCCGCCGCCAGCGTGACGCAGAACGCCTCGGCGTCCCGCCCTGCGGGGTGGAGCCGCCCCTCCTCGACACAGACGTCCACCGCCGAGGTGAGCTCCTCCCCGTCCTCCGGACCGTGGCAGCGCAGCGTCAGCAGGTGGCACCCCTCCCCCGCGCCCTCGGCCAGCGCCAGGTAGACGGACGTCACGTACCGCATCACCGTCGCCATCCGGTGCTGCCCGGCCCCGTCCACTCCGACGGCGTCCAGCAGGGCCGCGCAGGCCACGGACATCCGCACCCGCGCCCGGTGGTCGTCCAGCAGCACCGGGAGCAGTTCGGCCAGCCGCTCGCCCGCGTAGACGAACGGCTCCCCGGCCAGCTCCGGATCGCCCGCGTAGGCGACCCGGGCCGCGGGTGCCCGGGGATCGAGGCCGAGCGCCTCGCAGTAGTCCTCGAAGTCGCCCGTCTCCAGGACCCGCAGGTGCACCTCCAGCCCCTGCCGGTGCAGGGCCGTCAGCTGCTCCTCCGCCCGCCGCAGGTAGGCCTCGTGCCCGAGCCCGCCGAACAGCCCGTACCGCGCCAGCCCGGCGAAGTCCCCGGCGTCGACGGCCAGGGCCACCGCCACCGGCTGGGGCGGCGGCGCACCCCGGACCCGCCCGCCGTGCCGGGCCCAGGACCCGCCCCCTCCGGCACGCGCACCAGACGGCCGCCCGCCGCCCGGCGGCACCGCCCCGCCGGGCCCACCGGCCGACTCCCCGCCGACACCTCCACCCGGCCTCCGCCCGGCCCGCACCAGCACCCGCCGGTGCCCCCGCGACGGCCGCCCCGCCGCCACGCACAGCGCCTCGCACACCCACTCCCGCACAACAGCCATGGCTCCTCCTCCGGTCGCTTCCTCGCGCCGGCCGCCCCGTACCGGGACCATGCCGTCCGCCCCGGCCGGCGGTCGGCCGACGTCGAGGAACATACACAGAGCCACTGACAATGCACCCCTGGTAATCGAACAGCTCGGCGCCGCCCTGGCTGCCTCCCGTCCGAGCCACCCCTGACAGCCTCCCGGCCGACCGGCGGCGCACCGATGGCACCCGCCACGAACGGAGTCACGATCCCCCTTCAGGGAGCCCCTGGTGCCCGTGGTTCCACAGGGCCGGGCGGGATTGTCAGTAGCGCGGGTTAGGGTCGGGAACCATGCGACTGCTGCATACCTCCGACTGGCATCTCGGGCGTTCGTTCCACCGGGAGAGCCTGCACGACGCCCAGCGCGCCTTCCTGGACCACCTGGTGGCAGTGGTCCGGTCCGAGGGCGTGGACGCCGTGCTGGTCGCCGGGGACGTGTACGACCGGGCGCTGCCCGGGCTGGAAGCGGTCGCGCTGTTCGACGACGTGCTGCACCGGCTGGCGGACCTCGGCGTGCCGACGGTCTTCATCAGCGGCAACCACGACTCGGCCCGCCGCCTCGGGGTCGGGGCCGGGCTGATCGGGCGGGCCGGCATCCACCTGCGCACCGACCCCGGCGAGTGCGCCGAGCCCGTCCTGCTGGCGGACGGGCACGGCCCGGTGGCGGTGTACGGGCTGCCGTACCTGGAACCGACGCTGGTGCGCGAGCGCTTCGGGCTGGCGAAGGGCGGGCACGCGGCGGTGCTCGGGGCCGCGATGGACCAGGTCCGGGCCGACCTCGCGGAGCGCCCGGCGGGGACGAGGGCGGTGGTACTGGCCCACGCCTTCGTCACCGGCGGCGCGCCGAGCGACAGCGAGCGGGACATCGCGGTCGGCGGGGTCGCCTCCGTGCCCGCCTCGGTCTTCGACGGGGTGCACTACGCCGCGCTCGGCCACCTGCACGGCTGCCAGACGCTCGCCCCGCACCTGCGCTACAGCGGCTCCCCGCTCGCCTACTCCTTCTCCGAGGTGAACCAGCGCAAGACCATGTGGCTGGTCGACCTCGCCGCCGACGGCTCGGTGGCGGCCGAACGCGTGCCCTGCCCCGAGCCCCGCCGGCTCGCCACCCTGCGCGACACCCTCGACGCGCTGCTCACCGACGAGAAGTACGCCGAGCACGAGCAGTCCTGGGTGCAGGCCACGATCACCGACGCGGCCCGGCCGAGCGAGCCGATGGAGCGGCTGCGCCGCCGCTTCCCGCACACCCTCCAGCTGCTCTTCGACCCCGATCGCGGCGATGCCGAGCCCGCCCGGTCGTACGCGGCCCGGGTCAGCGGCCGCGCCGACCTGGAGATCGCCGAGGGCTTCCTGCGGCACGTCCGTCCCGGTGCCGAGCCGGCGGCGGACGAGCTCGGCTGGCTGCGCGAGGGCTTCGAGCGCGTCCGGGAGACCACCGACCGGAAGGCGGACCTGCCCCGATGAGGCTGCACCGGCTCACCGTCACCGCCTTCGGCCCGTTCGCCGGCAGCGAGACGGTGGACTTCGACGCGCTCGCCGCCGGTGGGCTGTTCCTGCTGCGCGGCGCGACGGGCGCGGGCAAGAGCAGCGTGCTGGACGCGGTCTGCTTCGCCCTCTACGGCGAGACGCCGGGCGCGCGCCGGGCCAACCGGCTGCGCAGCGACCACGCCGATCCCAAACTGCTGACCTCGGTCGAGCTGGAGCTGACCCTCGGCGGACGGCGGCTGCGGATCACCCGGCTGCCGGAGCAGCGCCGCCCGAAGAAGGTCGGCACCGGCACCACCGTCGAGCGGGCGCAGACCCTGCTGCGCGAGTGGGTCCCCGACACGGGCGACGGCACGCCCGGCTGGCGCGGGCTCAGCAAGTCGCACCAGGAGGCCGGGGAGGAGATCCACCGGCTGGTCGGCATGAACCGGGAGCAGTTCTGCCAGGTGGTGCTGCTGCCGCAGGGCGACTTCGCCCGCTTCCTCAGGGCCGACTCCGAGGAGCGCGGCAAGCTGCTGCGGCGGCTGTTCGACACCGAACGCTTCCAGCACGTGGAGGCCTGGCTGGCCGAGCAGCGCCGCGGTCAGGAGGCCGCCGTCCAGGCCGGCCGACGCCGCCTGCGGGACCTCGCCAGCAAGGCCGAGCAGGCGGCCGGTCCCGGCGCCGAGCCCGCCGAGGGCTGGGTGCCGGCCGAGGACGAGGCCGGCGGTCCGACCGCGGCTCCGACCGCCGGGGTGCTCGGCTGGGCGGCGGTGCTGCGCAGTGGCGCGGCCGAGCAGCTCGCCGTCGCCGAGGCCGCCCTGACGGGCGCCGAGTCGGCCCAGCGCGCCGCCCAGGAGCACCGGGCGACCGCGGAGGAGCTGGCCGGGCGCCAGCACCGGCACCGCGAGGCGGTGGAGCGGGCCGAGCGGCTGGCCGGCTTCGAGTCCGCCGCGGCCGCCGACCGGCAGCGGCTGGCCGCCGCGCAGGAGGCCGTCGGGGTGGAGTCCGCGCTGCGGCTGCGGGAGAGCGCGGCCGAGTCGCTCCGGCGCGCGCAGCAGACCGAGCGCCGGCACCGCGAGGAACTGGCCGGATCCGGCGGCGAGGGCCGTGACCTCGCCGGGGCCGACGCCGCCGCGCTGGCCGGGGCCGAGCTGCGGCTGCGGGCCGAGGTGGTCCGGCTGGAGACGGCCCGGGAGGAGGAACGCCGCTGCGCCGAACTCGCCCACGAGCAGCGCACCCTGACGGATGACCGGCGCACCGCCGAGGAGCTGGCCGAGGAGGCCGAGGACTGGCTGGCCGAGTTCGAGGGCGAGTCGGGCCGACTGGAGCAGCAGCACACCGAGGCCCGGGACGCGACCGCCCGGGTCGAGCAACTGGACGGGCAGCTCGCCGAGTTGGCCACCCGCCTGAGGGCGGCCCGGCAGCGCGACGGCCTGCGCGCCGAGATCGCCGCGACCGAGCCCAGGGTGGTGGCGCTGCGCACCGCCGCGCTGGACGCCCGCGAGCACAGCCTGGACCTGCGGGACCGCCGGCTGAGCGGCATGGCCGCCGAACTGGCCGAGCAGCTGCGCTCGGGCGAGGCCTGCCGGGTCTGCGGCTCACCCGACCACCCGGCGCCCGCCGAGGCCGCGCCGGGCAGCCGGGTCGGCGCCGAGGACGAGGAGCGGGCGCGTCGGACGCAGGCCACCGCCGAGCAGGTCTGGACGGAGGCCGACCAGGCGCTCACCGCTCTGCGGATGCGCGAGGCCACCGCCGCCGGCGCTGCCGGGCCGGACGGTGCGGAGGCACTCGCCCAGGGCCTCGCCGAGCTGGAGCGCGCGCACCGCGAGGCGCGGCACGCCGCGGAGGCGCTCGGCCGGGTCGAGCAGGAGATCGCCCGGCTGTCCCAGGACCGCGCCCGGCGGGTCGACGAACTGCACGGGGCGAAGGAGCGCACCGCCGTCCTGTCCGACCGGCTGCTGGCACTCGGCACCGAGCAGCAGACACTCGCCGCCCGGGTGACGGCCGCCCGGGGCGAGGCGGCCTCGGTGGCCGAGCGCGCCGCGGCCCTCACCCGGCTCACCGAGGCGGTCGCCGCCGCGGCCGTCGCCGCCAGGGCCCACGCGGAGGCGGCGGCCCGGCTCGGCGAGGCCGAGGTGGAACTGGGCAAGGCCGCCGCCGCGGCGGGCTTCCCGGACGCCGGTGCGGCCCTGGCGGTGCTGCTGCCGCGCGAGGAGCGCGAGCGGCTGGAGGCCCGGCTGGAGCGGCACCGCACCGGGACCGCCGCCGTCCGCCGGGAACTGGCGCTGCCGGAGCTGGTCGAGGCCGCGGGCCGTCCGCCGGTGGACCTGTCCGCTGCCATGGCCGCGCTCGGCGCCGCCACCGACCGGCTCGGCCGGGCGCACGCCAACCACGCGGCGGCCCGCGAGCGCTGCGAGGCGCTGGCCGCGATCGGGCGGCAGCTGGCCGGGCTCGCCGCCGAACTGGCCCCGACTCTGGACCGGTACGGGCGGCTCAACCGGCTCGCCGCGCTCGCGGCCGGCACCTCCGCCGAGAACCGGCTTCGGATGCGCCTGGAGTCGTACGTCCTGGCGGCCCGGCTGGAGCAGGTCGCGGCGGCGGCCAGCGACCGGCTGGTCCGGATGTCGGGCGGGCGCTACACCCTGGTGCACAGCGACGACCGGGGCACCGGCACCAAGCGCTCGGGGCTGGCGCTGCGGGTGGTCGACGCCTGGACGGGCACCGAGCGGGACACCGCGACCCTCTCCGGCGGCGAGAGCTTCTTCGCCTCGCTCTCCCTCGCCCTGGGCCTGGCCGACGTGGTGACCGACGAGGCGGGCGGCATGCCGCTGGACACCCTCTTCATCGACGAGGGCTTCGGCACTCTCGACGAGCAGTCCCTGGAGGAGGTCATGGACGTCCTGGACGGCCTGCGCGAGCGGGACCGCGCGGTCGGCATCGTCAGCCACGTCGTGGACCTGCGCAGCCGCATCCCCGCCCAGCTGCTGGTCCGCAAGGGCAGGCACGGATCGACCCTGGCGCCGGCCGGCCGGGAGGACGCGTAGGGCCGGTCCGCCGGATCGGGCCGGATCGCCGGATCGAGTCGGGCCGGCTCGGGGACCACGGGCCGGTGACCGGCCCGAGGTGAGTCCGGGTTCGGCCCGGGGATCAGCCGGAGCAGGCGATCCGCTGCGCCTGCTGCCAGGCACACACCGGGCAGAGGGTGCTGCCCGGCCGGTCGGCGGGCAGTTCGGTCGGCTCGCCGCACAGGACGCAGTCGGCACGCGGACCGGCCGCCTCCGGGGCGTGCCGCAGCGCCGCCTCCGCCCCGCTGTCGGGCGCGAGTTCGCAGACGCCCGCTTGCTCGTTCGTGCCGGTGCCGGTGTCGCTCATGCCGCCTTCCTACTCCGCATGCCCGTCCTGCCGCAACACCCGGCCCGGCTCGGGCGGACGGCTGACGGCTGACGGCTGACGGCTGACGGCGAACAGATTTCAGAAAACGTTTGCTGAAAGCTGTCATCTGATATCTGTCGTCTGACATCCGTTACCTGTCGGCTGCCGCCCGAAAGCCGTCGCCTGAACTCCGTTCGCCGACACCCGTCCGCCCGCCCGCCCGCCGAACCCTGCCCGCCCCGCCCCGCCGCCACACCGCTCCCACCCGGCGGCTAGCGTGACCGGCATGGCCACCGACCTGCACCGACGCCTGCTCGCCGCCCACGCCACCACCCCGTCGTACCCCGAGGTGGGCGCCACCCGGGGCGGGGGCGGACGGCTGCCGGCCGGCTACGCCCACCTGCGGCGGCGGGTCCACCTGGGGCACGGTCCCGAAGTGCTGGAGCGGGCCGGACGGTACGTGCTCGACTGGGGCAGCCAGGTGGGCACCGGCTTCGCCGTGCACCCGGCAGGACGGGCCCGGGAGGGCGACACGGTGCTGCTGCGGCTGAACCTTCCGGGGAGCAGGTGGCCCCGGCTGGTGATCCCCTGCCGGGTGGTGTGGACGGTGGACGAGCCGGGCCGGATCGGGTTCGGTTACGGAACCCTCCCCGGGCACCCGGAGTGCGGCGAGGAGGCCTTCCTGGTGTCGATGGACGCCGACGGCGAGGTCTGGTTCGAGGTCACCGCGTTCTCCCGGCTGTCCGCCTGGTACGCCCGGCTGGGCCGGCCGGTGGCACTGCTGTGCCAGCACCTGGCGATCGAGCGCTACCTCGCCGCGGTCGCCGCACACGTCCGCTGACTCCGCCCGCCGGGCTGCCCGCCGTCGGGGGGTGCCGTCCGCGCTCCGAGCGCCGGGTCCGGCCCTCGACCCCGGCTTCAGTTGTCAGCCGTAAGCCCCCAGCTCTCAGTTGTCAGCCCTCAACCTTCAGCCTTCAGCCTTCAGCCGAGGAAGGACAGCCGGACGGTCCGGCGCGGGTTGTCCCCGTTGGTGTCGACCAGCACCACCGACTGCCAGACGCCGAGCGCCAGTTGGCCGCCGAGCACCGGCAGGGTGGCGTGCGGGGCGACCAGTCCGGGCACCACGTGGTCTCTGCCGTGCCCCGGGCTGCCGTGCCGGTGGCGCCAGCGGTCATCGGGAGGGAGCAGGTCGCGCAGGGTGGCGAGGAAGTCGTCGTCACTGCCGGAGCCGGTCTCCAGCACCGCGATCCCCGCGGTGGCGTGCGGGACGAAGATGTTGAGCAGGCCGTCGCGCCCCGCGGCCCGTTCGTCGAGGAACGCGGCGCAGCGGTCGGTGATGTCGAGCGCGACCTCACGGCTGCCGGTGGTGATCTCGAAACTGCTGCTCTGGAAGGTGGTGGCCGGGTCGGAGGTGGTCCGGGTGGAGTGGTTGTTGTCCGCCATGGCGCCATCCTGTCCCAGGCCAGGGGGTCGGGCGTACTCCCTCGCCGACTCGGCCTGCCGAGGGGGCGAACTCGAATAGGGTGAAAGGTTCAGACCACAGCACCCCGAGCGGCGGGCACACCCGCCCGGCGCCGCCCGGAGCGGCTCGGGGCATCGCCCCGCCGGCGCCCGGGCACAACGAAGACCCGGCGGACCGGATGGTCCACCGGGTCGGAACCGACCAGAGCGGCGGGGAGGGACCCGTGCCGCGCCGGCCGGACTAGCCGCGCCCGCCGAAGAGGCTCCGCCGCAGCCGACGCAGCGGCGTCAGCAGCGAGATCCTGGTGTGGCGGCGACGGGTCGTCGGGGCCTCGGCGCCGCGCGGCGTGAGCTCCCTTATCAACCCGAGCGCCTCGGCGGTGTCCACCGCCGGGAGTGCGGGCGCGCCGAGCACGGCCAGGTGTCGGTCGATCCGGCGGCCGGTCGTGCCGACACCGCACTGGACCGCCGGCACGCGAGGCCGAGTCCGCACTTGCATGTGTTCCATCAGTTTTCCCACCCCTACGAGGCGCCAGGGCCGTGAGGCGAAGACTATCCGTGAAGGACGGCCTTCGCGCAACCGTCCCTGGTGTTGTGCCACCGTATCGTGCGGCGTCAACTGACGAAGCACCAGGGGCCACCAGGCCGGTCACGACTAGGCATCAATGATGGTGCACGACCAGCCGTACGTCACCAGGGCGGGCGGGCGCGGGTGCGGCACCCGTCCACGCGGCACGCGCCCGGCGCGCGGCAACACCCCGGCGACGTCCAGTGCGCACCTCGCCCGCCTCCCCTATATGGGGACAGCCGTCACATCGACAAAACGACCGCCAGAACGGCCGCCGGAACGGCCGCCGGAGCGATCACCGGGACGATCAACGGGGCGTCCGCCGAAGCTGCGCGGACCCGGGCAGGGCTGGGCAGGGCACTCGCGACAGCGCGAACACGTCCGACTTCAGGAAGTGAACACAATCGAGGGATTGACTCCCGGCGAACCTCCAAGCAATATCTGATGCACACGCCAGTGCCCGTACCCCACTCAAGCGTGTGTTCGAGTGATGAAGGACTCCGGTTCCCGCGAGCCACTGCCCGGCCGCCTCGACGCTGCGGCGGCCAGGCTCGCGCGGTACCCGGACAGGCGGTCGGCCGTAGAGGGTCGGCCGGACCGCCACCCGGCTGCCGGTGCCGCCCCGTGAGGGGCCCGGCACCGGCGGTTCCGGGCCCGCCGCGAACCCGCCCACCCCGAAGGGCCTTCGCGCCCCGCCACGAGGCCCCCGGGGTCCGCACCGGACGTCCGCGCAGGTCGCACCCGGTGGATCGGTAAACTCGGCCAGCGTGTCCCTCCTCCTCAGCATCGTGCTCCCGGTCCACGGCGTGGAGCGGTATCTCCCGCGCTGCCTCGACTCGATCCTCGGCGACACCCCCGCCGCGGAGACCCGCTTCGAGGTGATCGCGGTCGACGACCTCTCCCCCGACGGCTCCGGCGCGATCCTGGACGCCTACGCCGCCCGCGACCCCCGGCTGCGGGTGCTCCACCTCACCGAGAACCAGGGCCTCGGCGGCGCCCGCACCGCCGCCCTGCCACAGGCCCGCGGCGAGTACGTCTGGTTCGTGGACAGCGACGACTGGGTGCCCGAGCAGACGGTCGGTGCCCTGCTCGACGAACTGGAGCGGGAGCGCCGCCGGGAGACCCCCGTCGACGTGCTGATCACCGGCTTCACCCACGTCTACCCGGACGGCGGGACCGAGCCCAACCCCTGGCGTCACGTGCTGACCGACTCCCCGCTGGTCGAGGGCTGCACGCTGGCCGAGCACCCGGCGCTGTTCCAGACCGTGATGTCGGTGTGGAACAAGGTGTTCCGCCGCGAGTTCCTGGACGGCCTCGGCGTCGCCTTCGGCCGCGGCTACTACGAGGACATCTCGGTCACCTACCCGGCACTGCTGGCCGCCGGGCGGCTGCGCTACCTCGACCGCCCCTGCTACTTCTACCGGCGCGGCCGGGACGGCGCGATCACCGCCACCGCCTCCCCCAAGCACGCCGACGTGTTCGCCCAGTACGACGCGATCTTCGCCTTCATGGACCGGTCCGGCAACGGCGACGGCGACCGACAGGACCGCCCCGGCCGGCCCGTCCCCGACGCGCTGCGCACCCTGGTCTTCGACCGGACCGTCCGCCAGGCGCTGAACGTCTACGACACCCCCGGGCTGGTCCCCGCCGACCTGCGCAGGGACTTCTTCCAGAAGATCGCCCGGCACTTCGACCGCCACCGCCCGGCCGACTACCGCTTCCCCGGCGGGGTGCGCGGCGTGCAGTACCGGCTGGCCGCGCGCGGCGCCCGGATCGCCTACGCGGAGCTGCGCCGCACCGGCCGGCTGCCGCGCGAACTCAAGCGCGGGGCGCGGGCGGTGGCGCCCGCGGTGAAGAAGGGGATGCGCAGCGGCGCCCGGTTCACCGCGTACAACGCGTTCCGCCGGCTGCCGCTGGACGAGAACCTCGCGGTCTACGCCGCGTACTGGCACCGCGGTTACGCGTGCAGCCCGGCGGCGATCTACGAGAAGGCGAAGGAACTCGCCCCGCGGGTCCGGGGTGTGTGGGTGGTGGAGAACCGCGCCCAGGCGGCCACGCTGCCGCCCGGCGTGCCGTACGTGATCGTCAACACCCCCGCCTACCTGAAGGCGATGGCGACCGCCAAGTACTTCGTCAACAACGTCAACTTCCCCCGCACGATGTCGAAGCGGCCGGGCACGGTGCACGTCCAGACCCAGCACGGCACCCCGCTCAAGGCGATGGGCATGGACCTGCGCGACCACCCGGCGGCGGCCGAGGGAATGGACTTCGAGCAGCTCCAGGCGGCCGTCGACCGCTGGGACTTCCTGGTCTCCCCCAACCCGCACACCAGCAAGCACTTCGCCCGCGCCTTCCCCGGCCGGTACGAGATGCTGGACACCGGCTACCCTCGCAACGACCGGCTGGCGAAGGCCGCTTCGGACGAGGTCCGGGAGATGCGCGAACGGCTCGGACTGCGGCCCGGCACCCGGGCGGTGCTGTACGCGCCGACCCACCGCGGCAGCAAGGGCGGCTACGTGCCGCTGCTGGACGTGGCGGCACTGGCCCGGCAACTGGGCCCAGAGTTCACGCTGCTGGTGCGCACCCACTACTTCCACACCGACGGCCCTGGCGACCTGGCGGCGGCCGGTACGGAATCGGCGCGGATCGTGGACGTCTCCGCGCACCCGACGGTCGAGGACCTCTACCTCGCGGCGGACGTGCTGGTGACGGACTACTCGTCGATGATGTTCGACTACGCGGTGCTGGACCGGCCGGTGGTGATCTTCGCCCCGGACTGGGAGGAGTACCAGCGCGAGCGCGGCGTCTACTTCGACCTGTTCGAGGAACCGCCGGGCGCGGTCACGGTGGACCCGGACGGGCTGGCGCGGGCGCTCCTGGCGGGCGATCCGGAACCGGCGGCACGGTCCCGCTTCCGGGCGAAGTTCTGCGTCTGGGACGACGGCGGGGCGGCGGAGCGGGTGGTGCGCCGGGTCTTCCCCGCGACGTAACAGCCCCGCGACGCAGCAGCCCTGTGACGTAGCAGCCCGGCGGAGAAGTGAAGCAGGGCCTCCGGACGGGGCCGGTGCCGGCGGTACGGCGACCGGCCCCGTCGGCGCGGACTCAGCGCCGGCGGGCGGCCAGGAACTCCTCGAAGGTCAGGACGCCGTCGTGGTCGGTGTCCATGCCGTGGATCAGCGCCTCGGCCATCGAGAGGGTGACGTCGTGGTCGCCCATCTCGTTGGCCGCCAGGGCGTACTCGGCCGGGGTGATCCTGCCGTCGCCGTCCTTGTCGAAGCGGTCGAAAAAGGCCTTGATCGCCTCGGTGGTCTCCATCGTGCCCTCCTGGGTACTGCGGGGTGTCGCTCGGTTCGGACGGCCGTACCCTACCCGGCCGTGGCGCGCGCCACGGCCGCCGGGAGTGGACGGGCGCGGGGGTGGGTGTCGTAGTCTGCGGATCTGATTGCAGGCCCGGGCTCCTCCCGGGCGGTCGTTCGTCCAGGGAGGGAATCGTGCTCGACCTCGCCACCAAGTTGGTGCTGAAACCGGTCTCGCGGGGGATCTGGCGGCCGGTCATCGAGGGGATCGAGAACGTCCCGCGCAAGGGCGGGGTGATCCTGGCCAGCAACCACCTGTCCTTCATCGACAGCGTGGTGATCCCGCTGACCGCCCCGCGCCGGGTCCACTTCCTCGCCAAGGCCGAGTACTTCACCGGCACCGGGCTCAAGGGCCGGCTCTCCAAGGGCTTCTTCGAGGCGATCGGCGCGGTGCCGGTCGAGCGCGGCACCTACCGTTCCGCCCAGGCCTCGCTGGAGTCGGCGCTGGAGATCCTGGAGGACGGAAAGGCCTTCGGCATCTACCCCGAGGGCACCCGTTCGCTGGACGGCCGGCTCTACCGGGGCAAGACGGGCGTCGCCTGGCTGGCGCTGACCGCCGGTGTGCCGGTGGTGCCGGTGGCGCTGGAGGGTCCGGAGCAGATCCTGCCGGTGGGCAAGCGGCTGCCGCGGCTGAAGAAGGTGACGGTCCGCTTCGGCGAGCCGCTGCACTTCGACGGGCTGCACGGGCAGGCCCGCTCGCTGAAGGCCCGTCGGCAGGTGACCGACGAGGTGATGGCGGCCATCCAGCGGCTCTCCGGCCAGGAGGTCGCGGAGAGCTACAACGAGGCCCCGAAGGCGGCCTGACCCCGGGCCGGCCGCGTACGCGTCGGCCGGGGCCGACGGCCGCAGCCGATGTCCGTAGTCGACGTCCGTAGTCGCGTCCGTAGTCGCGTCCGTAGTCGGCGTCCGCGGTCCGTCAGACGCGCCCGAGTGCCGCCGGTTCCGGCTGCCCGGCGGCCTCCGGTACCTCCCGGCGCAGCAGCGCCGCGTACCGGCCGTCCAGCGCCACCAGCTCCTCGTGGGTGCCGAGTTCGACCACCTCGCCGCGGTCCAGGACGGCGATCTGGTCGGCGGCGCGGACGGTGGAGAGCCGGTGCGCGATGGTGATGGTGGTGCGGCCGGCGGCCAGGGTGTCCACGGCCTGCTGGACGGCGCGTTCGGTGCGGTTGTCGAGCGCGCTGGTGGCTTCGTCGAGGATCAGCACCGGCGGGTTGCGCAGGATCGTCCTGGCGAGTGCCAGGCGCTGCTTCTCACCGCCGGAGAAGCGGTAGCCGCGCTCGCCGACCAGGGTGTCGTAGCCGTCCGGCAGGGCGGCGATGGTGTCGTGGATCTGCGCGGCCCTGGCGGCCTCGACCAGTTCGGCGTCGTCGGCGCCGGGCTTGGCGAAGCGCAGGTTCTCGGCGACCGAGGCGTGGAAGAGGTAGGTCTCCTGGGAGACCACGCCGACCGCGCGGGCCAGGGTGTCGAAGGACAGTTCGCGCACGTCCACCCCGTCCAGGGTGACCCGTCCGCCGGTGACGTCGTACAGCCGCGGGACGAGGTAGCTGAGGGTGGTCTTGCCCGAGCCGGTCTCGCCGACCACGGCCAGTGAACTCCCGGCCGGGACCTTGAGGTCGACGCCGGCCAGGGTCGGGCGCTCCTGCCCGGGGTCGTAGCGGAAGTCGACGGACTCGAAGCCGACCTCGCCGCGGATCCCGGTCAGGGTGACCGGGTCGGCCGGTTCGTCGATCTCCACCGGCAGGTCGAGGTACTCGAAGATGCGCTGGAAGAGCGCGAGCGAGGTCTGCACGTCCACTCCGGTGGAGAGCAGGCTGACGGTCGGGCGGAAGAGGCCCTGCTGGAGGGTGACGAAGGCGACCAGGGTGCCGACCGAGACGATCGGCGCTCCGGCGGCGGAGGTCAGGCCGGCCGCCCAGTAGATCACCGCGGGCATCGCGGCCATCACGATCTGGATGGTGTTCATCCGCCAGCGCCCGGCCATGCTGGCCCGCACCTCCAGGTCGGCGAGCCGCTCGGACTGCCCGGTGAACTCGCCGGCGAGCGAGCCGGAGCGGCCCATCGTGCGGCCGAGCAGGATGCCGCTGACCGAGAGCGACTCCTGGACCGCCGAGCTCATCGCGGCCAGCTGCTTCTGCCGCTCGGTGGTGATCTTCTTGCGCTCCTGGCCGACCCGCCGGCTGATCCAGACGAACAGCGGGAGCAGCAGCAGCGAGACGACCGTCAGCCGCCAGTCGAGCGCGACCATGGCGACGACGGAGGCGACCACCGCGGTCAGGTTGGAGACCAGGCTGGTCGCGGTGGAGGTCACCGTGGACTGCATGCCGCCGATGTCGTTGGCGATCCTGGACTGCACCTCGCCGGTGCGGGTGCGGGTGAAGAAGGCCAGCGACTGCCGCTGGAGGTGGCCGTAGACGGCGGTACGCAGGTCGTGCATCACGCGCTGGCCGACGGTGGTGGAGATCAGCGTCTGCAGCACGTTGAAGATGCTGTTCACCACGGCGGTCAGGATCATCCCGAGCGCGAGCAGGCTGAGCAGCCCGGTGCGGCCCTGCGGGATGGCGGTGTCCAGGACGGCCTTGAGCAGGAACGGCGAGACGACCGAGACCACCGCGGAGGCGGCGACCAGCAGCCCGACGGTGGTCAGGCGGCCCCGGTACGGGTGGAAGAGCGCGAGGATGCGCCGCCACTCGGCGGGCGGGCGGGGATCGCCCTCGGCGCGGTCGGGCGGGGTCCAGTCGATGGCGGTGGGCCTCAAGGACGGGCCTCCCTGGGTGGGACGGTGGAGCGGACGGCGGGACGCGGGTCAGCATAGCGAGGATAGCTCATAGTTAGACAAGCTAATAGTGAGGGTTACTCTATTCCTCTGCCACACCGAACCCGGCCGCCCCGGCCGCCACTCTGCCGCCCCGGCCGCCACTCTGCCGCCCCGGCCGTCACCCTGCGACCCCGACCCCGACGCCGCCCCGCCTCCCGGCACCCCCGTCCCGACGCCCCGGCCTCAGTCGGTCCGGTAGCTGCGCGCCGCCTTGGAGGAGAGCCCGCCGAGCTTGCCGGACGGCAGCACCCGGGCGATCGCCACGGCCGCCTTGTACCGCTTGCCCGGCACGGACACCGACCGGCCGCGGGCCAGGTCGCGCATCGCCTCGTTCACCACCCGCTCCGCGGACAGCCAGGACCAGGACGGGATGTTGCCGGTGCCCATACCGGCCCGCTGGTGGAACTCGGTCCGGGTGAAGCCCGGGCACAGCGCCATCATCCGCACGCCCGTACCGCCGAGGTCGCGCATCACGCCCTGGGTGAAGCTGACCACCCAGGCCTTGCTCGCGCCGTACGTGCCGCGCGGCAGGAAGGCGGCCACCGAGGCGACGTTGACGATCGCGCCGCGGCCGCGCTCCCGCATGCCCGGCAGGGCGGCCGTGGTCAGCCGCAGGATCGCCTCGATGTGCACCTTCAGCATGTCCAGTTCGTCCTGGAGCGGGACGGTCCCGAAGGCCCCCTTGTTGCCGAAGCCCGCGTTGTTGACCAGGAGGTCCACCGGGCGGGCGGAGTCGGCGAGCCTGGCCTCCACGGCGGCGATGCCCTCGTCGGTCGCGAGGTCGGCGGTCAGCACCTCCGCCTCGATCCCGTACCTGTTGTTCAGGTCGACGGCGGCGCGCTCCAGGCGCCCGGTGTCCCTGGCCACCAGGACGAGCTGGTAGCCGCTGCGGGCGAGCCGGTGGGCGAAGGCGGCTCCGATGCCGGCGGTCGCGCCGGTGATCAAGGCGGTAGTCATGCCCCCGACCGTACCCACCCAGTGCACCGGCACCCGCACCCAGGGCGACGTCGCAGCTCAGCGGCCTGCGGATGCAGGTCCCCCCAGGTGCTCGTAATGTCGAGAAGGGGCATCGTCCGACCGGGCGGTGAAATTCCACTTGAGGAGGCATATCTGATGCTTACTCAGTTCCGGACCGAATCCGCTTCGACGTCACACAGCGCGACGCTCGAAGCCGAGACACTCGCGAGCCTGATGGTGGAGGACGAGGCCGTCGTGTCCGACGCGCCCACGTACTCGCCCGAGGCGGCAGGACTCCTGCTCCTGCTCGGCCTGATCCTCCTCTCCCCGAAGGGACCGAAGGAGAAGCCGACCCGGTAGCCGGACCCCCGGCCGCACCGGGCCCCGCGCCCACGCCGAACCTCCTGAAGGAGGACCTCACCACCATGCCATTCGCCGAGACCCCTCTCCGTGACGAGTACGCCGCGGCGGTCGAACGGGTGGCGGGCCGGATCCTCGCCGTCCTCCGGGACGGCGAGGATGCAGCCGCACTCGCGGATCCGGACACAGCCGTACCCCGCCCGCTGCTGGCCGCGGTGCGCGTGCTCGGAGCCGACCTCCTCGCCCCGCAACTGCTCGCCGGGACCGAGCCCGACGACCCCACCGCCGCACTGCTCGCCGAGGCCCGGCGGGCCCTTCCCGCACCCGCGGCCACCGCCGAGGGCGCGCTGGTGATCGCCTGGCAGGACTGGGCGGCCGACCGGGTGCTCGCCCGTACACCGTACGGGGGGGCGTCGACCGCGTCGCCGTCCGCTGCCCCGCCCTCTCCCGCTCCGCTGCCGGGACCGGCCGACCTGGGCTGGCAGTCCTGGTCGGTGCGGATGGCACAGCTGTCCGCACTCGCACTGCCCGGACTGGACGGACCGGTGCACGACGCCGCCAGGGCCGACACCCTGGGCCTCGCTCGCGGCACCGTCCGCTCCATGCTCCGGCAGGACTTCACCACCGCCGCACGGCTCGCCCGCTGGCTCGCCTGGGCGGACGCCGAGGGCCGACCGCCGCGGATCGAGATCGAGCCGGCCCTGGACCGGATCCGACTGATCGGCGTCGGCGCCCGTAACCGGCTGGACCTCGCCATCGCCGAGCGGCTGCTGGAGGGGACGGCATGACCGACACCCAGGTGCTCGCCACCGCCCAACAGCTCGGCAGCCGTGCGCTGTCCTGGCTGCACGCCTGCTACAAGGGCGGCTACGGCAGGCTCGAGGACAGCACCATCATCGACCTCTCCGAACCGAACGACGTCTACAAGCCGCTCTGCGAGGCCGCGATGGCCTCCTCCCTGGTCCTGCGCAACGGCGTCGCCGGGCCGCGGGACGTCCGCATCGCACGCGAGATGCTCGACGTCGCCTGGAGCCAGCTGCGCGAGGGCGATCTGCTGTACGAGCGGCAACTGCGGCACGTCACCGTCACCGATCCGCTGGAGACGTACGCGCACTTCGCCCGGATCGGCTACCGGCACGCCGCGCTGGAGGAACTGCTCGAATCGCTCGGCAAGCTGCGGGCCGTGCACGCCGTCGAGATCCCGGGCAGCCGGATGCTCGCCATGGCGAACGCCCGGCGGATCATCGGGCTCAGCCCCCGGCCGGACTGGCCCGCGCTCGCCGCCGGCACCTGGCTCGGCGCGCTCCCCGAACCCTGGACCGTCGCCTGGACGACCGCCTACCAGGCCACCCACACCGTCTTCCACCTCACCGACTGGGGCGCCCGGCCCGGGGATCTGCCCGAGCCGATGCGGGACTACCTGAACGACTGGCTGCCGGTCTGGCTCGACATCTGGCTGGAGATCGGCCAGTGGGACCTGGTCGGCGAGCTGCTGATCGTCGACGCGTGCATCGGGGAACCGGCCACCGGACGGTCCGGCTGGGAGGCCCTGGCCGCGGCGCAACGGGCCGACGGGCTGGTGCCCCGGGACACCGAACCGATCGAGGACGACCCGGAGTCGGCCATCCGCGCGCACGAGCACACCGCGGTGGTCGCGGTCGTGGCCGCGACGGTCATGCTCTCCCGGGCGCTCGGCGGCAGCCCCGCGGCGGTCGCGTGAACGACCTCGTCGACCAGGCCGTCACGGCGGTGGTGCGGGCGGCCGAGCCCAACGCCACCGCCGTGACGGTGGCCGTCGCACGCGGGGACCACGAGGAGATCCGGTGCTTCGGGCGGCTCAGGCGCGGGGCGGGCGCGCCGCCGTGCACGCCGGACACCGTCTTCGAACTCGGTTCGGTGAGCAAGACGTTCACCGCTCTGCTGCTGGCCACGATGGCCGTACGCGGTGAACTCGCCCTGGACGACCCGGTGGAGAGCCGCCTGCCGCGCTGCTGGCGCCCGGCGGCCGTCCGTTCGCCCGAACCGATCCGCCTGCTGCACCTGGCCACCCACACCTCGGGCCTGCCCCGGCTTCCCCCCGGAATGCGCGTGGGGGCCGTTCCCGCCTGGTTCAGCAACCCCTACGCCGCGTTCGGTGAGGACGACTTGAGAACCGGCCTCGCCCGAACGACCGTACGCAGCAGGCCCGGCAGCCGGTACGGATACTCCAACTACGGGGTCGGACTGCTCGGGCGGACGCTCGCCGAAGCGGGCGGGCTGCCGTACGGGGACCTGCTCGCCGAACGGGTCTGCCGACCGCTCGGGCTGCGTTCCACGACCTGCGCCGCGGACGCTCCCGGCCAGGCCGTCGGATACCGGCACGGACGGGAGCTACCGCCCTGGAGCATCCCCGGACTTCCGGGGGCGGGTGCCGTACGCTCCTCCGGGGCCGATCTGCTGCGCTACCTGCGGGCTCATGTCGACGGCGGCGCAGGAGAGTTGGGAACCGCCCTGCGGGAGGTCCAGCGGTTGCGGCTGCGGCTGCCACGCTCGACGGACCGGCTCGGCCTGGTCTGGATGCACCGCCACTCGGGCGGCCGGGACCTCTACTTCCACTCCGGCGGCACCCGGGCGTTCACCACCTTCGTGGGGTTCTCGTCCAAGGGCTCGACGGCGGTGGCGGCACTGGCCAGCACCCCACCGGCGCTGGACGGGCGATTCATCCAGGCCGGGTACGAGCTGCTGCGGGTGGCCTGCCCTGCTGACTGATCGTCCCGACCGCCGCGGCCTCAGACCGCGACGGCCTTGGCGCGGTCGGCGGCGATGTGCACGGCGAGGCCGGCCAGGACGGTGCCCATCGCGTAGCGCTGGATCCGCAGCCAGCCGGGGCGGCGGTTGAGGAAGGCCGCGATGCCGCCCGCGCTCACCGCGATCAGGCCGTTGACGGTGACCGCGATCGCGATCTGGGTCAGGCCCAGCACCAGGCTCTGCGCGGCGACGTGACCGCGCTCCGGCGCCACGAACTGGGGCAGCAGCGAGATGTACATGATGGCGATCTTGGGGTTGAGCAGGCAGGTCAGGAAGCCCATCGCGAACAGCCGGCGCGGCGGGTCCGGCGGCAGCTGCCGCGGGGCGAAGACCGCCGTACCGCCCGGCTTGACCGCCTGCCAGGCCAGCCAGAGCAGGTACCCGGCGCCGGCCAGCTTGATCGCGGTGTAGAGGGCCGGCACCACCGAGAACACCGCGGCCACCCCCGCCGTCACCGCGACCAGGTAGACCAGGAAGCCGGTCGCGACCCCGGTCAGCGAGACCAGCCCGGCGCGGCGGCCCTGCGCGATCGAGCGCGAGACCAGGTAGATCATGTTGGGCCCCGGCGACAGCACCATGCCCAGTGCCACGGCGGCGATCCCGAGCACGGCGTGGCCGTCCACGGCGGATGTCAACGTGTCCATGCGAGGAGGCTAGGGCGGGCAATCCCCTCAATGCAATGATGACTTTGCACTCGGTGCAATGTGGCGGAGTGGCGGGGCCCCTGGCCCTTGACGCCGTCCGGGCCGCCCACCCCGTGCACTCCATGCATGCCATCCACGCTCTACGAAGGACCACGGGAGGGCCGACCGCCGATGGACGACTACCGCCTGATCGCCGACCGGATCGCCGCCGACATCGCGGACGGGCGGCTGCGGCCGGGCCATCAGCTGCCCACCCAGCGCGCGTTCGCCCGCAGCCGGGGCATCGCCGCCTCGACGGCCGGACGCGTCTACCAGGAACTCGCCCGACGCGGACTGACCGTCGGCGAGGTCGGACGCGGCACCTTCGTCCGGGCCGGGCGCGCGGCGGACGGCGGCCGCGTGGCGCTCGCGGAACCGGCCGCCTCCCCGGTGGACCTGGAGCTCAGCTACCCCACCGTCCCAGGGCAGGCGGAGCTGCTGGCGGGCGGGCTGGCGCCGCTGCTTCGGCCGGACGCGCTCGGCGACGCACTGCGGCCGGTCGGCGTGGCCGGGACGGGATCTGCCCGGCGGGCGTTCGCGGGGCTGGTGTCGACCGGCTTCCGGGAGGTCGGGGCGGAGGAACTGCTGTTCGCCGGCAACGGGCGGCAGGCCATCGCCGGGGCGCTGTCCGCACTGGTACCGCCCGGGCAGCGGCTGGGCGTGGAGGAGCTGACCTATCCGGTGGTCAGGGCGGTGGCGGAGCGACTGGGCATCGTGCTGGTGCCGCTGGCCGTCGACGAGCACGGGCTGCTGCCGGACGCCGTGGCGGCCGCCCACAGGACCGCGCCGCTGCGCGCGCTGTACGTCCAGCCGCGCCTCCAGAACCCGCTCGGGGCGAGTCTGCCGCAGGAGCGGGCGGTGGCGCTCGTGGAGGTGCTGCGGCGGCTCGGCCTGCCGGTGGTCGAGGACGCCGTCTGGTCCTTCCTGCGGCCCGAGCTGGCGCCGCTGGCCGTGCTCGCGCCGGAGCGGACCGTGCTCGTGGACAGCCTCTCCAAGCGGCTCGCCCCCGGTCTGACCACGGGGTTCGCGGTCGTCCCCGCGGAGCTGCGCGAGGCGGTGGCGGGGTCGCTGCGCTCGGGCGGGTGGACGACGAGCGGCTTCGCGCTGGAGGCGGCGGTGCGCTGGATCGGGGACGGCACACTGGCCTCCGTCGAGGCGGCGAAGCGGGCCGACGCGGCGGCCCGGCAACTGCTGGCGCGCGAGGTGCTGGCGGGGCAGCGGCTGCGATCCGACCCGCGCTCGTACTCCCTGTGGTGGGAGCTGCCGACGGGCCTGCGGGCGGAGATCTTCGTCGCGGAGGCGGCGCGCGCCGGGATCTCGGTCACGCCCGCGGCGGCCTTCGCCGTCGACCCCCGGCGCTCACCGTCCGCCGTCCGGGTCGGGCTGGCCTCGCCGCCGCTGCCGGTGCTCGCTCGGGCGCTGGAGACGCTGGCGCGGATCGCGGGGGCGGGTGGGGGCGCGTCGCCGGGGGGACGACGGACAGATGACAGCTGACAGATTTCGAAATCTGTCAGCTGTCATCTGTTATCCGTCGCCTGATATCTGTGCTTCCGCCGGGCTTCGTCTGTCAGGCGACGGCCGTCACTCGCCCGCCCCGTTCCGGCTCCCCCGGACCGCCGTGTCGGCCGCACCTCCGGCGCCGACCGCGCGCAGGCGGCTCGCGGCGGTGGCGGCGAGCTGGGGGGCGAGCCGGGCGACGTCACGGGAGCCGACCACCGCGATCAGGCTCGGCAGCAGCCAGCGGACCGGCTGCATCCCGCGCAGCCAGGCCTGCGCGTAGACGTGGGCGGACCGACGGGCGATCCCGGCGACGATCCGGTCCACGGCCGGCTCCAGCGGATACGTCTTGTTCGCCGGCCACGGCAGCCGGGAGCGCATCTGCTTCAGCACGGCGTCCTGGTCAGCCCCGCGCACCATGTCCGTGTCGGTCCAACTGAGGTACCCGACACCGACCTTGACCCCCTGGTAGGCCACCTCGGCACGGATCGAGTGGGCGAAGGCCTCCACTCCGGACTTGCTGGCGCAGTACGCGCTCATCAGCGGCGCGGGCGTCAGCGCGGCGAGCGAGGCGATCTGGAGCAGGTACCCGCGGCTCTCGGCGAGCGCCGGGAGGAAGGCCCGCGCGGTGGCCACGCTGCCCAGCAGGTTGACCTCGATGACCCGGCTGAACGCCCGGTGGTCGCTGTCGGCCAGCGGTCCACCGAGGGCGATCCCGGCGTTGGCGACGACGGTGTCGATCCGCCCGTAGTGCTCCTTGATCAGCCGGGCGGTGTCGCTGAGCGCGTCGAGGTCGGTGACGTCCACCTCCCAACTGGTCGCGGACGGGCCGCACTGCGTCGCGACGGCCTTCAGCTCCTCGGGCTCCAGCCCCAGCAAGGCCACCTGGGCCCCGCGCCGGGCGAGCTTGCGGGCCAGCGACGCACCGACGCCGCGCGCGGCCCCGGTGACGACGACGACCTGTGCGGACAACGGCGGGATGGCGTTCATGCGACGGCGGTCCTCTCGTCGGCGGAAGCAGAATCGGAAGCGGAGGCGGGGGCGGAAGCCGGGGCAGCGGCCTCGCCGGACGCGGCGGCCAGGTACCCGGAGGCCATCCGGTGGATCTCGGCCGCGACCTCCGCCGGGCGCTCCAGCGGCGACATGTGGCCGACCCCCGGCAGCAGCAACAGCCCCTGCGGATCCCGGAGTCCGGCGACGATCCGGTGGGCGTGTACCGGCGGGGTCAGCCGGTCTTCGGTGCCGACCACCACCGACGTGGGCGCGGTGAGCCGGGCGAGTCCCGCGTGGACGTCCAGCCGGTCGAGCACCGCGGCCCAGTTGGCGCGGACGGCGGTCGGGCAGGCCTGCACGATCCGGGCCGTCGTCTCGACCTGGCCGGCGGGCGAAGCCGGCCCCATGGTCGCGTACTTGAGCGCCGCCCGGCTGACCGGTGAGACCGGGCCGAGGGGCATCCGGGAGCGCAGCAGCTGACGGTGCAGGAAACGCCGCAGGCCCCGCGGGCGCACGGCCGGTGGCAGGACGGTGAGTTCGGCCACCAGCTCGCCGGGCCCGGTGGAGATCAGGACGGTCGCGGCGGTTCGCTCGGCGACTTCGGGACGGTCACCGGCCGCCATGATGGTCATCCCGCCCATGCTGTGCCCGGCCAGTACGGCCCGCTCCCCCGCCGGTACGGTCCGGGCGAGCACGGCGGACAGGTCCTCGGCCAGCGCCCGGGTCGAGTAGCGGGCCCGGCTCGGCGGGATCTCGCTGTGCCCGTGACCGCGCTGGTCGTAGGCCACCACCCGGTAACGGTCGGAGAGTTCGCGGATCACCGGGGCCCAGAAGGCGGTCGAGCAGGTCCAGCCGTGCGCGAGCACCACGGTGGGCGCGCCGGGCTGACCGTGCACCTCGGCGTGCAGCCGGATGCCGTCCGCCGAGCGGATGCTCAACTCCTCCACCGGGGCCGGCGGTTCGTACTTCTCAGGCAGGTGAACGCCACTCACGCGGAGACCTCCTGGACGGTGCGGGCGGCGGCCGGCGCGGCGCGCATGATCAGCTCGTACTCGCCGAGGTCCACCTTGCGGGTGGCCCTGCGGAACGAGGTGGTGGACCCCGGCCAGAGCACGGTGTTCTTGCCGCTCGGATCGAGGTACCAGCTGCGGCAGCCGCCGGTGGTCCAGACGGTGCGGTCCATCCGGTGCTGGAGTTCGAGGTTCCACTGCCGCTGGGCGCGTGCGGTCGGCTGCATCGCGGTGGCACCGATCGAGCCGAGCGTGGTCAACGCGTCGATCATGTAGTTCAGTTGGGACTCGATCATCAGGATCATCGAGCTGTTGCCGAGGCCGGTGTTGGGCCCGATCACGAAGAAGAGGCTCGGGAAGCCGTGCACGGTCGAGCCGCGCAGCGCCTCCATGCCGTCCTTCCACTCCTCCGCCAGGCTGGTGCCGTTGGCGCCGAACACCCGGGCACCGATGGGCATGTCGGTGACGTGGAAGCCGGTGCCGAAGACGATGGCGTCCACCTCGTGCTCGCTGCCGTCGGCCGCGACCAGCGTGGAGCCGCGCAGCTCACGCAGGCCGGAGGAGACGACCTCGGTGTTGGCCGCCGCGAGTGCCGGGTAGTAGGTGTTGCTGAGCAGGATGCGCTTGCAGCCGATCCGGTAGTCCGGGGTGAGCTTGGCGCGCAGCGCCGGGTCGGGGACGCCCTGGGCGATGTGGCGCTCGGCGAGCTGCTGGACCATGCGCAGGAGTCCCGGGCGGCGCACGAACGCGTCCACCTGGAGCTCGCGGAGGGCGAAGAGGGTGCCCCGGCGGATCTTCGCGGTGACCGGGAGGCGGCCGTGCAGCCACTTCTCCAGCTGGGTGATCTCGCGGTCGCGGCGCGGCAGGACCCAGGCCGGGGTGCGCTGGAAGACCGTCAGCTTGCCGACCTTCGGCTGGATCGACGGGACGATCTGGGCGGCGGAGGCGCCGGTGCCGACCATCGCGACGCGCTTGCCGGTCAGGTCGAAGTCGTGGTCCCAGCGGGAGGAGTGGAACACCTTGCCGGGGAAGCCGCTCAGCCCGGGCAGGTCGGGGATCTGCGGGTCGGCGAGCGGTCCGGCGGCGGAGACGATCGCGTCGGCGGTCCACCGGCCGGCCGCCGTGGTGATCTGCCAGCGGGTCTGCTCGCTGTCCCAACGCGCCTCCAGCACTTCGGCGTTGAAGCGCAGATGCGGACGGAGGCCGAAGACCGTGGCCACCTTCTCCAGGTAGGCGCGGATGTCCGACTGACCGGAGAAGCTGCGCGGCCAGTCGGGGTTGGGGGCGAAGGAGAAGGAGTAGAGGTGCGAGGGCACGTCGCAGGCGCAGCCGGGGTAGCTGTTGTCGCGCCAGGTGCCGCCGACGGAGTCCGCTCGCTCCAGGACCACGAAGTCGGTGATCCCGGCGCGGCGCAGCCGGACCGCGGCGCCGAGGCCGCCGAAGCCGGAGCCGATCACCGCCACCCGGACGTGCTGGACGGACTCCTGGGCGGCGGTGGTATCGGTCGCTGCGGACGCGCCGGAGCTGGGGCGCTTGCTACTGGATGCCATGCGGCAACCTCCTGAGGGTGGGGCGGTGATCTTCGCGCTCTTCCGGGACCGTCCGCCCCGGAGCCTCCCGGGGGCTCACCTCCGGGACCCTGCCAATCGCGCCAGTAATCACTGGCACGATTGGCAGGGTAGCCCTTGCTGACACCGGATGGAAGAAGCGCGACGGCTCCGGTTCGGCGAGCCCTTCCGATGCGGCAAGCCCTCCGATCGGCGAGCCCTCCGATCGACGGGCCGACCGCCGCGGAGGGCCTTCCGAGCCCGGAGCGGCTTCGGAGCCGACGGTCCTATGCTGAACGCCGTGGACAAGGTCAGAGCTGCTGCGGACGACAGAAAACGCGAGTACCGGGTGGAGGAACTGGCCGAGGCCGCCGGCATCACCACTCGCACCCTGCGTTTCTACCGCGAACGCAAACTGCTCCAGCCGCCCCGCAAGGAGGGGCGCATCGCCTGGTACGGCGAGGAGCACCTGGCCCGGCTGCGGATGATCGGCGAACTGCTCGAACGCGGCCACACCCTGGGCGGCATCGCCGAGCTGATCGGCGCCGGGGAGAGCGGGCGGGACGTCGCCGACCTGATCGGGCTGGAGGCGGCAATCGTCGCGCCGTGGTCGGACGAGACCCCGGTGCGCCTGGACTGGGACGAGCTGAAGGCCGCCTTCGGCGACCAGCTGACCGAGGAGAACACCGCCGAGTCGATCGCCCAGGGCTACATCAGCGTCGAGGAGGACGGCATCGTCCACGTCAGCCGCCGGCTGATGGACGCCACCACCGAACTGGTGGCGGAGGGCGTGCCGCTCTCGGCGGTGCTGGAGGCGAGCCGGCGCACCCGGGAACACGTGGACGCCATCGCCGAGGTCTTCATCGAGGTGGTCAGCGAGCACCTGCTCAGCGCACTGGCCACCGACACCCCGCTCCCGGCCGGCGAGGCGGCCAGGCTCACCGAGCGCATCCTGCGGGTGCGGCCGCTGGCCCGTACGGTCGCGGACGCCCAGTTCACCCTCGCGATGGACCGGCGGGTGCGCGCCGAGTACGACGAACTGCTGCGCCAGCGACGGGAGAACGGCTCCGAGGCGTAACCGGGTGGCCGGGCGGGCAGGGATTCCCGCGCCCTACCCGTACGTTGGAGGTGCCTCCGATGCCCCGACCGCTCAGCCGCCGTGCCGCCCTCGGCCTCGCCGCCGGACTCGTCCCCGGGCTCGCGCTCGCCGCGTGCGGGTCCGGCTCCCCCGGGACGGGCTCCGGTTCGGCAGGTTCGTCCGGCTCGGCAGGTGGCTCCGGCGGCACCGGCGGCACCCGGACGGTCCGCCACGCGCGCGGCGAGAGCACCGTACCGGCGCGGGCGAGCCGGGTGGTGACCCTGGACACCGACGCGCTGGACTCGGTGGTCACCCTCGGTCTCAGCCCGGTCGGCGCCACCACCGTGACCGCCGGCGCGGCCTTCCCCGCGTACCTGCCCGCCGAGCGGCTGGCCGGGACGAAGCCGGTCGGGGCCATCGGCCAGCCCAGCCTGGAGACGATCGCGGCGCTGCGGCCCGACCTCATCCTGAGCAACCAGGTCCGCGACGACAAGCGGTATGACGAGCTGTCGAAGATCGCTCCGACCGTGCTCTCCAAGACCACCGGACCGGCCTGGAAGGAGAACGTCCGGCTGCACGCCGAGGCACTGGGCCGCCAGGCCGAGGCCGAGGCGGCGGACGCGGCCTACCGGACGAAGCTGCGGGACCTGGTCACCGCGCTCGGCGGGCCGGCCAAGGCGGCGGCCACCCGGGTCGAGATGGCCCGCTTCCTGGCGGGCGCGCCGACCAGGCTCTACCTGAACGACACCTTCGTCGGCTCGCTGTTCAAGGACCTCGGGCTCGGCAGACCCGCCAACCAGGACAAGCCCGGCTTCTCGATGGAGATCAGCCCCGAGCAGGTGGACCAGGCGGCGGCCGACGTCATCTTCTACTCGGTGTACGGGGACGCGGCCAAGTCCGACCAGGGGAAGATCACCGACGGGGCGCTCTGGAAGAACCTCGACGCCGTTCGCAGTGGTCGGGTGTTCCGGGTGGACGACAACGTGTGGATGCTCGGCATCGGCTACACGGGGGCCGGGCTGGTCCTGGACGAGATCCGCAAGGACCTGGCGCCGACGGGCGAATGACGGATGACGGGCGGCAGGCGCCAGCTGACAACCAACAACTAACAGATAACAGATGACAGATGACAGATGATGAAATCTGTCATCTGAAAGCCGTCACCCGTCACCCGCCGGCTCGGGTCATCCCGTGCCCCCGCCGTACCGGCCCGGCCGCAGGCGCCCGGTGGAGGCGAGGAAGGCGACGAACCCACCGAGGACGATCCACCCCGGCCAGCCGGCCAGCGACATGGTGAGCGGGTCAAGTTCGGCACCCGGGTCGGCGAACTCCCGGACCATCGACACGCTCATGCTGCTCGTGAAGGTGTGCGCCAGCACCGCGGGGACCACGGACCCCGAGCGCAGCCTCAGCCAGGTGAAGACCGGCAGGACGAGCACACAGCTCACCGTCAGCGCCGGCACCGCCAGGTACCAGGGCCGTCCCGGGTACTGCCCTCCCATCAGCAGGGTCGGCAGGTGCCAGAGCGCGAAGGCCGTCCCGGTGAGCAGGTACGCCAGGACCAGCCGCGCCGTACCACCATCCGCACCGTCACCCGCAGCACCGCCCGTACCGCCGTTCACGCCGTCCGCACCCCGGCCGAGCCTCAGCAGCCGGGGGAAGAGGAAGCCCTGCCAGCCGATCTCCTCGCCGAAGAACAGCGGCAACGAGAGCGCCATGCCGATCGCACCCTGGACCGCCCACGATCCGATCCGCCCCGGGTCCAGCGAGCCGAAACCGGCGAACGGGTAGCTGCCCACCAGCGCACCGAGCACCAACACCGCCGCCGTCAGCGCGCCGAGCACCCCGAGCGGCAGCAGGCAGGCCCGGACCGCACGAGTCCGGGGAAGGCGCAGCGCGAGCGCCTCCCGCACCCCTCCACCCCCTCCCGCGCGCTCGACGAAGCGGACCACGAACAGCGCCGCCAGCGCCGGAGCGAACATCGCGGCCCCGATGCAGAGTTGCTCCCGTACGCCGACCCCCTCCCGGGCGTCGGCCCGCTGGTAGCCGTCGGCGAGCAGCGGAGCCATGGCCGCCCACATCCCGAGGTAGGCGAGCACCAGGTAGACCAGCAGGCCGCGCCGCCGGACGGCGCTCTGCGTGGATCGTGTCAGTGGCTTCAGTGGCGTCATGCCGAGGACGCTACGGACCGGAGGGATCTCCCGAGAACCAAGTACGCTGCCGCTCAGGAGGGTTGTCGACTGCCGGTGGATGGTGGAGTTTTCTGGGTGTTCGGCGGCCTGTCGGACGTGCTACCCGCCGGGCGTACTGGTCGCTTTCCCTGCCGATGACGCACTCGCGGCTCGGGAGCGGTACAGTTCACCCACCTGACGGGCAGTCAGGCAGCGAGCAGCAGGGGCGACGGTGGTCCGCTCACCGTCACCCCTGCTGTGATGGCCCTGCCCGGCCCGTCTCAGCTCAGGGCCCGCTCATTTCCGAACCCGCCTGATCAGCAGATCAGTTGACGTTGACGGCCGTCCAGGCGGCGGCGACCGCGTTGTACTCCGCGCCACCCGAGCCGTACAGGTCGGCCGCCGCACTGAGGGTGCCCGCACGCGCACCCGCGTAGTCGGTGGTGGAGGTGAAGTAGGTGGTCAGCGCGCGGTACCAGATCTGCGCGGCCTTGTCCCGGCCGATGCCCGCGAGCGTGGAGTTGTCGTAGGTCGGGCTGTTGTAGTCGAACCCGTTGATGCTCTTCGCCCCGCTGCCCTCGGAGAGCAGGTAGAAGAAGTGGTTCGCCACCCCGGACGAGTAGTGCACGTCCAGGTTGCCGACGTTCGCGTCCCAGTAGTCCGCCGAGCCGCCGTCCCTGCTCGGCTGGTCCATGTAGCGCAGCGGGCTGCCGTCGCCGCGCAGGTTGATCAGCTCGCCGATCCAGTAGTTCGGCGGGTTGGAGGGCAGGTTGGCGTACCACTCGACCATCGTGCCCATGATGTCCGAGGTGGCCTCGTTGAGACCGCCGGACTCGCCCGCGTAGTTGAGGTTGGCGGTCGCCGCGGTGACGCCGTGGCTCATCTCGTGGCCGGCCACGTCGATCTCGGTGAGCGGCGCGGTGTTGTTGCTGCCGTCGCCGTACGACATGCAGAAGCAGCTGTCGTCCCAGAACGCGTTGACGTAGTTGGAGCCGTAGTGCACCCGGCTCAGGGCACCGACGCCGTCGTTGCGGATACCGCTGCGACCGAAGGTGCTGTGGTAGAAGTCCCAGGTGGTCGCGGCCCCGAACTGGGCGTCCACGGCGGCGGATTCGCGGCTGTTGACGGTTCCGTCGCCGAACCTGTCGCTGGTGTTGGCGAACAGCGAGCCGGTTCCGTCGGTGCCGTTGTTCAGGTCGCTGGTGGACTGGTTGCCGCGGCTCGCGTCCTTGAGCGCGTAGGTCGAGCCGCTCTGGGTCGTGGTCAGCGGGACCTGGCCGACGAAGACGCCGTTGCCGGTGCCGGCGGCGGTCTCGATCGTCTCGTGCGAGGCCAGGACCCGGCCGTCGGCGGCGTCGGTGACCAGGATCTGGCGGCTCGGGGTACCGTCGGCGCGCCGGCCCTCGACCGTGGTGCGGTACGCCAGCCGCGGGTTGCCGTCGGTGACCCAGACCACGAGTTCGGCCCGGTCGGCCTGGCCGACCTCGGTCAGTGGCGACGCGTCGGCGTCGGTGGTCGCCCCGAGGGTGGCCCTGACCGTCCCGGCGGCCTGCGCGGCCGCCCGGTCGGCGGCGATCCTCGGGGTCAGGCCCGGCAGCGCGATCCGGGCGGCGACCGCCTTGTCGACCGACTTCACCGAGCCGTCGGCCTTCTGGTGGACGACCAGGTCGCCGCCGATCACCGGCAGACCGGCGTAGGTGCGCTCGAAGCGCAGGTGGCGGGTGCCGTCCCGGTCCACCGCGGCGTCCTTGGCGACCAGCTTCTCCTGGTCGCCGAGCGCGAGCGCCTTGGCGAGCGGACCGGCCTGACCGGCCGCCAGCTTGAGCACGGCGGCGTGCTGCTGGGCGGCCTGGGCGACCCGGGCCTGCGACGAGTCGGCGGGGGCGGCTTGGGCGGCGGTGCTCACCTGGATCACACCGGTCAACAGGGCGGTGGCCGAGAGTACGGCGACGGCCGCGAGCTTACGGTTCACGTACGAGTCCTTCCGGGAAACCGCGTCCGGGCGCGGTCGTACCTCGTTCCGGGGGCCGGGTCGGCACCTGTGGGGAGGAACGGGCACTGACGTGCGGGAACCCCGCGCGGTCGAGCGGCTCGCCACCAAGGGGTGGGGGTGGGGGCTACCGCCGGGGGATGACCAGAAGCATGGCAATCGAGCAGGTTGATTGACAGGTCTGCTTCAGAAGTTGGCCAGGTCCCGCCACCGGGTAAAGAGCTTCCAATCGGCGGGCGAACCGGGGCAATCCACCACATCCCACCGGGGGTTCAGGCCCGAGCGACGACCGACCGCCTGCGCCTACGGGCATCCGTCCGCCCGGTGCCGGATCGGCGCCCGGTGCCGGCCGGCCGTCGATCGACTTTTACATGTGTGTAGAAGACTCCATACGGTTCCTTGACACCCGGGTGGCGAGGTTTCGCCACCCGCGCCCTCTTGTTCACCCGGGAGGCGCCTGCTAGCCGGTCCCCCCGCGCGCCCGCCGCCGCGGGCCGGTCACTGGAGCCGCCACTCCTGGGCGGTGTTGCCAGGGGTGCAGGCGACCATGCTGACCGCGCTGCCGGGGCCGTTGTTGGTCATGCAGCTCTGGTTCTGGTAGTCGCCGAGCGTGTACGAGTCGGACGAACTCCCGGTGTGGACCGTCCAGTTGGTGAGGAAGCTGAACCCGCCGTTCAGGACGACCTTCCCGTCCATCGTCTGGACCATCGTCGGGCCGCCGTTGTTGCAGGCGTTGAAGAGGATCCAGGAACCGGGGTTGGTGGAACGCACCCAGCCGTACTGCGCGTGCCCCCCGACCACGATCGGGTTGTCGCCGTTCAGGTTGTCGTCGCGCATCCCGATGGTGCGGCCGTCCTTCACACTGACGATGGTGCTCCAGCTGCTGCCGCCGCAGGAGGCGGGCCGGCCCGGGCTCTGCGGGGCGCTGGTGGTGCCGCCGCCGGTGGTGGTCTGGGCGGGGGGCTGCGGGTTCTGGTTGGCGGGCGGGTTGGGCGGGTTGCCGCCACCGGGCTGGTTCGCCTGTCCGCCCGACGACCCGGCGGCGGCGGTGCCCGCGCCACCGGTCTTGTTGCCGCCGGAGCCACCGGAACCGCCGGAGCCGGCGCTTCCGCCACTTCCACCGCCACTGCCCTGGCCGGCCGCCGGGACCGGCGCCTGTGACTGGCTCTGGGCGGTGCCGGGCGTCGGCTGGTCGGGGCCGGGGGTGGCCGACGGCGTGTCGGTCGGGGTCGGGGCAGCGGGTGGGGTGGTGGTCGCGGGCGCCGAGGTGGCGGCGCCCGGGTTCACGGGCGCGGTGACCACCACGGTCGGCTGGGCGGCGGGTGGCAGGACCCCGTCGGAGCCGCCGGATCCGCGGTCGATCAGCAGGACGGTCGCCGTGCCCATCGAGATGACGACGGGGATGACGATGGGCACCAGCAGGGTACGCCGTGGCCGCCGACGGCCGGGCTCGGTCCGCGCCTGCGGCTCCACCTCCACCTTCGCGACCTCGTCCGGGGCCGGGGCACCACCCGTGGCGGGCACCACCACGGCCCCGCCCTCGGCGGACGCCCCCGCGGCCTCGCCGCCCTCGGCAGGACCCGCCGCCGTGTCCTCGGCCGCCGCCACCACGGCCGCGGCGCCCGCGGCCGCCTCACCCGCACCGGCCCGGAGCGGGATCGTCCGGCTGTCGGCCGCGCCGGCCTTCCCGGCCGTCGGCCCGTCTCTCCCGGCGTCCTCCGCCGCGGACGCGGCGAGCGCGGCGCGGGCCGCCGCGGCCATCTCGGCGGCGTCCGCGTACCGTTCCTCGGGCTTCTTGGCGAGCGCCCGGGCGACCAGTGCCCGCACCGGAGCCGGGAAGGTGTCCGGCAGCTCCGGCACGGGCTGGTTGACGTGCTTGAGCGCGATCTGGAGCGGACCGTCGCCGGAGTAGGGCGGTTCGCCGACCAGCAGTTCGTAGCAGACCACGCCGATCGAGTAGAGGTCGGTGGCCGGCCCGAGGCTCGCGCCCTCGGCCTGTTCGGGGGACATGTAGAGCGCGGTGCCGATGATCGCGAACGGGGCGGTGAGCTTGGTGCTGGCGACCGCCCGGGCGATGCCGAAGTCGGTGATGGCCACCCGGCCGTCGGTGCGCACCATCAGGTTGGACGGCTTGACGTCCCGGTGCACGATCTCCCGCTGGTGGGCGGCGTGCAGCGCGTCCAGGGCGCCGGCCGCCAGGTCGAGGGTGCGCTCGACGGTCATCGGGCCGGTGTCCCTGAGCACCCGGTCCAGCGGACTGCCGTCGATCAGCTCCATGACGATGTAGGCGCAGCGCTCCTCGCCGTCCCCGCCGCTCTCCCCGTAGTCGTGGACGTGTACGACGCCGGGGTGGTCGATCGCGGCGACCAGCTGGGCCTCACGGCGGAAGCGCTGGGCGGAGGTGTCGTCCTCCAGCAGCTCCGAGCGCATGATCTTGACCGCGACCTGCCGCGCCAGCACGGTGTCCTCGGCCTTCCATACCGAGCCCATCGCGCCGCCGCCGATCTTCTCGACCAGCTCGTACCGCCCGCCGAGCACGGTGCCCGCGCCGCTCATACCCCTGCTCCCCCGTGTGTCGCGACCCGCCCCGACGGGTCATCGGCACACAGTGTGCCAGAGCGTGTCGCGACCTCAGCAGTCCAGGTCCGAAAAGGAATTGGGCACGAATTGTCAGACGTCGAGGAAGTATCGGGCATGCTCCGAAACTTCTCGGACGGCCGCGACGACCGCCCGGGGCCGGTCCACCTGGATGGCGTGACCGGCGCCGTGGACCGTGCCGTGCGTTCCCCGGACGGCGTTCCTCGCGACGCACGCCTGCACGGCGGTCCACCGGACGCGCATCGTCCGGGGCAGCCCCTCGGTCGCGCTCAGGACCGCCAGCGGCATCTCGGGCGGCCGCGCGAGGGATCGGCGGCGCCGGATCCCGGGCCCGGCGAGGGCCGTCATCCGCTGTTCGGCGAGGACGGCCCACCGCTGGTGCGGGTGCGCGATCACGGCCGCCTCCGCCAGGTCGAGCGGCTCCGCCGGTCCTGGTGCTGCCGGCGCCGACCCGGCCCGGTACAGCCACAGCCGGTTCAGCACGGCCTCGGCGACCCGGATGGACTGCGGCTGGAACTCCTCGTGTGCCGGATCCACCAGCACCAGCCCGGCCACCAGGTCCGGCCGCTGCCAGGCGAGGAGTTGGGCCGGCTGGGCACCCCAGCTGTGCCCGACCAGGAGCGCCGGTCCCGCGTCCAGGTGTCGCACCAGGGCGGCCAGGTCGGCGACCTGGCCGTCCGGCGTCGGGCCGGCACCGCGCCCGGGGCCGGACTCGGGATCGCTGGCGCCCAACCCGGCCCGGTCGTACGCCACGACCCTTCCGTGCCGGGCGAGTTCGGGCAGTACGGCGGACCAGATGAGCGCCGTGGTGCCGCAGCCCGCGATCAGCACCACCGGTGCGACGCCACCCCGGCCGGCCTCCACCCAGCGCAACGCCCGTCCGCCGCGGTCCAGTTCACCGGTCCGCACACCGCCGGGCAGGTGCTCGCCCAGCGCCCGGGCCATGACCTCCTGGACTCCCCGCAGATCAGGTCCGGCCGGTGCGCCCCGCCTGCTCTGCCTGGTACTCATGCGTGATCCCCCCTGGATCCCCGTCCGGCCCCGCTCTCCCGGGCCCGGTTCCGAACAGACTGCCATCAGCCGACCGGATTTGCCGGATGGCCGGACGGCCGGACGGCCGGCCGGGAGTCGGTTCTCAGACCGGCAGGGCCTGCCGCAGCACCCCGAGCAGCGCCGCCCAGTGCCGCTCGTCGGCCGCCGCGTCGTAGCGGGTGGTGTCGGCCTGGGTGTAGCCGTGCGGGGCACCGGCGTAGACCTCCGCGCGGTACCGGACGCCGGCCGCGGTCAGGGCCGCGGCGAGCCGGTCGATCTGCTCGGGCGGCAGCGCGGGGTCCTGGTCGGCGTGGCCGAAGTACAGCTCGGCGGTGATCCGTTCGGCGCCCAGGTGCGGGCTGTCCGGGGTGTCGGTGGCGAGGCTGCCGCCGTGGAACCCGGCGGCGACGGCGATCCGGTCCGGATGGCTGGCGGCCGTACGCAGAGCCAGCAGTGCCCCGCGGCAGTAGCCGGTCAGGCCGACCGGGCCGTCCTGGACCAGCGGGGAGTCGGCGAGCCAGCGCAGGTAGGCGTCGGCGTCGCGAGTGGTCGCCTCCGGGGTGAGGGTGGCGAGCAGCGGGCCGATTCTGGCGAAGAGCCCGCTGTCCTGCTCCAGGTCGACGAGCTCCGGCAGTTCGACGACCGGCGCGCGGCCGCTCCGGTAGAAGGCGTTCGGGACGAGCACGGTGTACCCGGCTTCCGCGAGCCGGTCGGCCATCCGCTCCAGATGCGGCCGGAGCCCGAAGGCGTCCGTGTAGAGGATGACGGCCGGGTGGGCCCGGCCGTCGTCGGGGTGGGCGAGGTAGGCGTCGGCGGTGCCGTCCGCCGTCGGGATGTCCACGAGGGTTCCGCGCACGGGCATGAGGAGCACTCCTTTCGGTCCGTCCGGCAGCGTATCCGCTGGGCCCGCGGCCGGACACCACAGTTCACCGCCGCCCGGCACCGCCCGCCCGACCGGGCGCCGTTCCCCGCAGTGCGCCCACGAGGGAACGCCCGGGCCGTACCGCCGCGTTGAGCGGGCATGGGGTTGATCGTGGGTGTGGCGGCGGCGGTCGTGGTGGTGCTGGGGCTGGTGCTGCTCGCGGCGTGGCAGGTCCTGGACGAGTCCTCCTCGCGGCCTCGGCAGCGCGGACCGGGTGTGGGGATGGGCGCCGGCGGGCTGGAGGAGCTGCACGCGCTGTTCAGCCCGGGCAAGCAGGTGCAGGTCGAGCAGAAGCACGAGCAGCTGGTCCTGCGGGACGACGCGCAGGCCGGAGCGCTGCCGCACCTCGGCGTGGACCTGGACCGGGGCGTGGCCGTCCTGCGCGGCGGGGCCGCAGGACGGACGCCCGAGCCCGCACCGCACGACGGGAGCGGGACGGGGACGACCGGTCAGGCCCCTCTGGCGGCGGGGGTTCAGGCCTCCCAGCTGCGGGAGCAGAGCACCAGCCGGTAGCCGTCCGGGTCGGATATCGTCACGCCGTACTCGTCCCAGTACGGGTTGTGGGACTCGGCCCGGGTGCCGCCCGCCTCCTCCAGCCGGGCGACCAGGGCGTCGTCCACCGGGGCCCCGAGGTAGACGACGAACAGGTCGTCCACCGTCGGGGTGGGATCCAGCGGCCGCTCCGGGTCGCGCGTGAGCTCGAAGTGCCAGCCGCCCCCGGACGGGCCGACCATCAGCAGGTCGTGCTTTCCGGACACCCTCTCGGCGCTGCGCCACAGCACGTCGAGGCCGAGGCCGCCGACGTAGAAGCGCTCGGCCGCCGCGAGGTCGCGCGAGGGGCGGGCGATCCGGACCCGCGTGGTGGAATCGATCATGCCGGCGACCATAGCCGATGCCACTGACATCGAACCACGCTGCGCGACGGGCCTGTGGACGGACCGTCAGAGCCGCCGCAGTCGCTCCTCGTCGGAGGTGCGCGGGCAGGTCAGGCAGGCGACGGCCGCGGGCCCGACAGCGTAGTGGAGGCAGCAGCCTAGCCGGGTGCGGGTGTGGTGGGCGCGCCCGTCGGGGGTGTGCAGGCGACGGAAGCCGGCGCCGCCGGGGAGCGGCAGGGTGCCGCCGGGCAGTACGGCCTCGGCGGCGGCGACGGAGGCCTCCTCCTCGCCCAGCATCCGGCCGAGGTACCAGAGGGCGGAGGCCAGGTCGTCCGTCACCATGCCCCAGAGCGCGCGGTCACGGCGCCGGGTCGGTCCGGCGAAAGCGGCGAGCACCGGTCCGAGGTGCCCGACCACGGCGGCCCGCAGCTCGGCGCGCAGTTCGTCGTCGCCGGGCAGGGTGACCGACCCGCGCGGGCGCAGGGCGAGTGCACCGGTGGGGGCGTGCAGCCAGAGGTCGGCGGGGCCGAGGACGGGGACCCGACGGGCGAGGTGCCAGGGACCGGCGATCAGCAGGCAGGCCGACCAGACGTAGTGGTGGAGCAGCCGGGAGGCGGTGACGTGCGGTCGCGGGGCGCGGCCGTGCTCGGCGGCGATACGGGCCTCCGCCCCGGCCAGGACGGCGGCCCGCGGCCGCCCGTCGGCGGCGAGTTCGGCTCCGGAGTACCAGTCGTCGGCGGCGCACGGATCGGGCTCGGCGGCGTCCAGCAGGCGCAGCTCCAGCACCGGGCAGAGCTCCAGCATCCGCCGGTAGTCGGCGGCGAGCGCCGAGGACACGGAGAGCCCGGCGGGCACAGTGGGCACAGCGGACACAGCGGGCACGGGGGTTGCGACGGGCGCGGCGGAGGACGCGGAGGGCACGGCGGGCATGGGCGTTCCGGGAACCACTGACATTGATGCTGATACTCAGGTTCCGGTGGTCGTGGCTCTCCCACTGACTGACGCCCTGCTGGGCTGTCTTCGGGTTGTTCTGTCCGGC
>NZ_JBIVUM010000012.1:0-11109 GCF_044757205.1 Kitasatospora sp. NPDC091335
CACCCACATGCTCCCCACCCACTACCACACCCTCCCCACCCTCCCCCTCACCCCCAACGGCAAAATCGACCGCAACAACCTCCCCACACCCGACCAGCCGTCCTCGGAGCGCGAGTACCTGGCTCCGCGCACCGCGCTGGAAGGCGCCGTCGCGGGAGTCTGGGCGGAGTTCCTCGACGTGTCGCGGATCGGGGTGCACGACGACTTCTTCGAGCTGGGCGGGCACTCACTGCTGGCCGCCCGGGTCGCGTTCCGGCTGCGCGAGGAGCTCGGGGCCGAGCTGCCGCTGAGCGAGGTGTTCGCCGCCCGGACGGTGGCCGGGCTGGCCGAGCTGATCGAGGCGGACCCGGGCCGCGCCCGGCCCGCCGTCCTCCCGCTGCCGCCCGGGCAGCCGGCGCCGCTCTCCTTCGCCCAGCAGCGGATGTGGTTCCTCGACCGGCTGGTGCCCGGTGCCACCGACTACCTGGTGCCGCTGCCGCTGCGGCTGCGCGGGCCGCTGGACGTGCCCGCGCTGCGGGCGGCGCTGGACGCACTGGTGGCCAGGCACGAGATCCTGCGCACCCGGTACGTCGAACGGGCGGGCGAGCTGACGCAGTTGACCGATCCGCCGGGCGAAGTGCCGGTGGCGTGGCTCGACCTGGCCGAGGAGCCGGGCGGCCCGGCCGAACGGGACCGGGCGCTGCGCGAGACGGTGGCGGCCGACCTGCGCCGCCCGTTCGACCTCTCGCGAGGGATCCCGGTGCGCGCGACGCTCGCCCGGATCGGCGCCGAGGACCACCTCTTCCTGTTGACGCTCCATCACATCGCCTCCGACGCTCGGTCCATCGAGGTGATCGGACGGGAACTCGGCGCGCTGTACGCGGCGTTCCGAGCCGGCGCGCCCACCCCGCTCACCGCGCCGGCGCTGCGGTACGCGGACTTCGCCGGCTGGCAGCGCGGTTGGGCCGACGGCCCCGCCCAGGCCGGCCAACTCGCCTTCTGGCGCGAGCGGCTGGCCGGCGCCGCCACCCTGGACCTCCCCACCGACCGGCCGCGCCCGGCCACCCGGGACCCGCGCGGCCGGGACCACTTCAGCACCGTTCCGGCCGACGTGGCGCGGGCGGTGGTCGGGGTCGGGCGACGGCACGGCGCCACCCCGTTCATGGTGCTGCTCGCCGCCTTCCAGACGCTGCTCTCCCGCCACAGCGGCCAGACCGACATCGTGGTGGGCACCCCGGTCTCCGGTCGCGGTCAGGCCGAGGTCCAGGACCTGGTCGGGCTCTTCGTCAACACCCTGGTGCTGCGGGCCGACCTCTCCGGCGACCCGGCCTTCCCCGACCTCCTCCGCCGGGTCCGGGACGGCGCGCTCGCCGCCTACGCCCACCAGGACCTCCCGTTCGAGCACCTGGTGGACGAACTCGCGCCCGACCGGGACACCTCCCGCAACCCGCTCTTCCAGGTCGCCTTCGAGCTGCGGCACGCCTCCCCCGACCCGTTCGCCCTGGACGGCCTGCGGGTCGAGCCGTACCCGGTGGACTCGTCGGTCGCCAAGTTCGACCTGATGCTGTCGGTCGAGGAACTGCCCGACGGCGCGCTGCGCTGCGGATTCGAGTACGCCACCGCGCTGTTCGACCAGGAGAGCGTGGAGCGGCTGGCGGACCACTACGGCCGGCTGCTGGCGGGCCTGGCCGCCGATCCCGAGCGCCCGCTCAGCCGCTTCGACCTGCTGGACGCCCCCGAGCGCCACCGCCTCGACGAGGCCGGCCTCGGCCCGGTGGTGCCGCGCCCCGACCGCTGCCTGCACGAGCTCTTCGCCGACCAGGCCGCGCTCACCCCCGAGGCCACCGCCGTGGTCTTCGGCGCCGAGGAGCTGACGTACCGCCGGCTCGACCGGCGCGCCAACCGGCTGGCCCGCCACCTGGTCGGCCTCGGCGCCGGCCCCGAGGTCCCGGTGGCGGTGGCCCTGCGCCGCGGCCCGGACCTGGTCACCGCGCTGCTGGCGGTCCTCAAGGCGGGCGCGGTCTACGTCCCGGTCGACCCCGAGCACCCGGCGGCCCGCCGCGAGCACCTGCTCCGGGACAGCGCGGCCGCCCTGCTGATCGCCGACCCCTCGCACGACCTGCCGGAGTTCCCGGCCCACGTCGTCCTCGACGGCGGGGACCCGGCCTTCCTGGCCGGCTACGACCCCGCCGCGCTGCCGCCGGTCGACCCGGCCTGCGCCGCGTACGCCGTCTACACCTCGGGATCGACCGGCCTGCCCAAGGGCGTGCTGGTGCCCCACGAGGGAATCCGCAACCGGGTGCTGTGGACCGTCGACCGGCACGGCCTCGCGGCCGGCGACCGGGTCCTCCAGAAGACCACGATCGGCTTCGACGCGGCGATGTGGGAGTTCCTGGCCCCGCTGGTGTGCGGCGCCACGATCGTGCTGGCGCCCGACGGCGCCCACCGCGACCCGGCCGAGATGCTCCGGGCGGTGGCCGAGCACGACGTCACCGTGCTACAGCTCGTGCCGTCGGTCCTGAGCACCCTGGTCGACCAGCCGGGCCTGGACCGGTGCACCAGCCTGCGCCTGGTGTTCTGCGCCGGCGAGCCGCTGCCGGCCCGCCTCTGCGACCGGCTGCTCAGCCGGGTGAAGGTGGAGCTGTACAACACCTACGGGCCCACCGAGTGCTCGATCGACGTGACCGCCTGGCGCTACCGGGCCGACGACGCGGCCCGGATCGTCTCCATCGGCCGGCCGCTGGACAACCTGCGGATCCTGGTCCTCGACCGGGACGACAACCTCGCCCCGGTCGGCGTCCCCGGGGAGCTGTGCGTGGTCGGCGTCGGACTGGCCCGCGGCTACCTGGGCCGCCCCGGGCTGACCGCCGAGCGGTTCGCCCCCAGCCCCTTCCCGCGGCAGCCCGGCGAGCGGCTCTACCGGACCGGGGACCGGGCACGGTGGTGCGCCGACGGCCGGATCGAGTACCTGGGCCGGATCGACGGCCAGCTGAAGGTCCGCGGGGTGCGGATCGAACCCGGCGAGGTGGAGGGCGTCCTGTGCGCCCACCCGGGCGTCGCCGCGGCCGTGGTCGGCGTGCAGCGCCGCGACGACGGGGACCACCGGCTGATCGCCCACGTGGTGCCCGCGGCCGCGGCGGTGCTCGACGCGCAGCGGCTGCGGTCGCACCTGGCGGGCCGGCTGCCGGAGGCGATGATCCCCTCCGCCTTCGTCCTGCTGGACGCGCTCCCGCTGACCGCGAGCGGCAAGGTCGACCGCGCGGCCCTGCCCGCGCCCGACACCGGACGGACCGAGGCCGCGGGCGCGTACGTCGCACCGCGCTCCCCCGTCGAACAGACCCTGGCCGCGGTCTTCGCCGAGGTCCTGGGGCTGGAGCGGGTCGGCGCCGGGGACGACTTCTTCGCGCTCGGCGGGCACTCGCTGCTCGCCACCCGGGTCGCCTTCCGGCTGCGCGACGCGCTGGGCGTCGAGCTGCCGCTCGCCCAGGTCTTCGCCCTGCGCACCCCGGCCCGGCTGGCCGAGCTGATCGAGGCCGGCTACCGGGGCGTCGAGCTGCCGCCCGTCACCCCCGCCCCCAGGACCGGCCCGCTGCCGCTCTCCTCGGCGCAGCAGCGGCTCTGGTTCCTCGACCGGCTGGAGCCCGGCAGCGCCGAGTACCTGGTGCCGACCGTGCTGCGGCTCACCGGCCGGCTGGACGAGCGGGCGCTCGGCCTGGCCCTGGACCACGTGGTGGCCCGGCACGAGGTGCTGCGCACCCGGTACACCGAGGCGGACGGGGTGCCCGTGCAGGTGATCGACCCCGCGCGCCCGCTCGGCCTGGCCGCGCTGGACGTACGCGGCTCGACCGGGCGGGAGCTGCGCGAGCTGCTCGCCCGGGAGACCGGCCGGCCGTTCGCGCTCGACCGCGAGCCGCCGTTGCGGGCCGCGCTGCTGCGGACCGCGGCCGAGGAGTGGCACCTCGTCCTGACGTTCCACCACATCGCCACCGACGCCTGGTCGACGGAGCTGGTGACCGGCGAGATCGGGCGGTACTACCAGTGCCTCACGCACGGCCTGCCGCTGCCGGGCGCCGCGCCCGCCGTGCAGTACGCCGACTTCGCCGCCTGGCAGCGCGACCGGCTGGACGAGCCGGTGGTCTCGGCGCAACTGTCCTACTGGAAGGAGCGGCTGGCCGGTCTCCAGCCGCTGGAGCTGCCCACCGACCGGCCGCGCCCCGCGGTGCGCGACCCGCGCGGCGAGCTGCTCGGCGTCGACGTGCCCGCCGATCTCGGCGCGGCGGTGGCGGCCGTCGCCCGGGCCCGTTCGGCGACCCCGTTCATGGTCCTGCTCACCGCGTTCCACGTGCTGCTGGCGCGCTACAGCGGGCAGTCGGACCTCGCGGTCGGCACCCCGGTGGCCGGCCGCACCCGCGCCGAGACGGAGGACCTGGCCGGCCTGTTCGTCAACACCGTGGTGCTGCGGGCCGACCTGTCGGGGGCACCGACCTTCGCCGGGCTGCTCGACCGGGTGCGGGCCGACGCCGTACAGGCCTACGCCCACCAGGACCTGCCGTTCGAGCGGCTGGTCGACGAGCTGCGCCCCGACCGCGACCCGTCCCGCAACCCGCTCTTCCAGGTGATGTTCGAGCTGCTGCACACCCGGCAGAGCCCGCTGGAGATCGACGGCGTCGAGGTCGAGGAGCTCCAGGCCGACTGGCGGGTCGCCAAGTTCGACCTCACCGTCTCCTTCGAGGAGCGGCCGGACGGCACCCTCGCCTGCTCCTTCGAGTACGCCACGGCGCTCTTCGACCGGTCCACCGTGCAGCGGATGGCCCAGCACTACCTGCGACTGCTGCGCAGCGCCGTCGACACGCCGGACGCCCGGATCGGCGAGCTGGAGATGCTGACGGAGCCGGAGCGGCGGCAGCTGCTCACCGACTGGCGCGGCACCGCGGCCGGGCAGCCGGGGCGCTGTGTGCCCGAGCTCTTCTCGGCGCGGGCCGCCGCCCGGCCCGACGCGCTCGCCGTGGTCTTCGCCGGCCGGTCGGAGATCAGTCTGACCTATGCCGAACTCGACGCCAGGGCCAACCAGTTGGCGCACCACCTGCGGGCCTCCGGGGTCGGCCAGGAGAGCGTGGTCGGGGTCTGCCTGGAGCGCGGGCCCGATGTCGTGGTCGCCCTGCTCGCCGTCCTGAAGGCCGGCGGCTGCTACGTGCCGTTCGACCCCGAACACCCCGCCGAGCGGCTCGCCTTCATGCTGGCGGACGCCGGGGCCGGGACGGTGCTGACGCACAGCCGGTTCGCCGACCGCCTGGCCGCCGGGCGGGCGCGGGTGATCAGCCTGGACGGCGACCGCGCGGAGCTGGCACAACGTCCGACGACGGCCCCGGCGGTGACCGTCGATCCGGAGCAGCTCGCGTACGTCATCTACACGTCCGGGTCCACCGGACAGCCCAAGGGTGTGCTGATCCAGCACGGCTCGTACGCCCACCACTGCGAGGTCATCGCCGAGGCCTACGACATCGGCGCGGACGACCGCGTCGTGCTGCTGTCGGCGCTCACCTTCGACGTGGCCATGGACCAGATCGCGGCCACCCTGCTGGCCGGTGCCACCGTGGTGGTGAGCGATCCGCTGTTCTGGAGCCCGGCCGAACTCGCGGACCGGCTGGCCGAGCACCGGGTCACGATCATGGAGATCACCCCGGCCTACTACCGCGAACTGCTCGCCGGCCTCGGGCCGGACGACCGCCGGCTGGACCGGCTGCGGCTGATGAACGTCGGCAGCGACGTGGTCACGGTGGACGACGCCCGGCACTGGGCCGCCACCGGCCTGCCCGCCCGCTTCCTGTGCAACTACGGCCCGACCGAGGCCACCGTCACCTGCGTCCTGCACCCCGTCAGCGGCGAACTGCCGGGCGCCCGCGGGGAGTCCACGCTGCCGATCGGCCGTCCGGTGCCCGGCACCACGGCGTACGTCCTCGATCCCGACCTGAACCCGGTGCCGGTCGGGGTGCCCGGCGAGCTGTACCTCGGCGGGGTCAGGGTCGCCCGCGGCTACCACCGCAGGCCCGCGCTGACCGCCGAGCGCTTCGTCCCCGACCCGTTCTCGCCCGCGCCCGGCCGCCTGTACCGCACCGGCGACCTGGTCCGCTACGCGGCCGACGGGGTCATCGAGTTCCTCGGCCGGATCGACCAGCAGGTCAAGATCCGGGGGTTCCGGATCGAACTCGGCGAGATCGAGGCGGTGCTCGCCCAGCACCCCGGGATCCGGGCGGTCGCCGTGGTGGCCAGGGACCTGCGGCCCGGCGACCGCCGACTGGTGGCCTATCTCGTCCCCCGGGACGGCACGGCCCCCGACATCGCGGCCCTGCGCGCCTTCCTCGGCGACCAGCTCCCCGAGTACATGATCCCCTCGCTCTGGGTGGAACTTCCCGAACTGCCGCTCACCAGCAGCAAGAAGGTGGACCGCAAGGCCCTTCCGGCCCCCGAGGCGGGCCGCCCGCAGCTGGAGCGCGACTACCTCGCGCCCCGCACCCCCGCGGAGGAGCTGATCGCGCGGACCTGGGGCGAGGTCCTGGGCCTCGACCGGATCGGCGTGCACGACGGCTTCTTCGACCTCGGCGGGCACTCGCTGCTCGCCACCCGGGTGCTGGCCCGGCTGCGCCTGGCGTTCGCGGTCGAGCTGCCGCTGCGCCTGCTCTTCGAGGCGCCGACCATCGCCCTCCAGGCGGAGGCCGTCGAACGGGCGGTCGAGGACGAGATCGCCGGGCTCTCCGACGAGGAGGTCGCGGCACTGCTCGCCGAGGAGGCGTAGCACCGGCGCCCTTCATGGGGGCATCGCCCCCATGTTTCTCCCCGGGCCCTGATGGGGGCGCGGTGGCACGCCCCACGGCCGTACGGCCCCCGCCGTCCGCCCGGCAGCCAAGTGCCGGGCGGACGGCGGGGGCCGTGGACGGGCGGCGGCGCAGGTCGGCGGCGGCCGGTGCCGGCCCGGCCCGCGGGCGGGTCGGGAAATCTGGGGGCCGTCACCCGATGCCGCCGGGCGCCCACCGGTCCATGATCTCTTCCTGTCGGGGGCACGGGGCCACATCCCGAGGAGGAGCCGATGGGCGATCCGGTGAGAGTCAGCGTCGTCGCGCAGGACCCGGTGCTGGAGGCCGGTGCGCGGATCAGCTTGCAGTGTCACGGCGACATCGCGGTGGCGCTGCCCGGGGAACAGGCGCAGGTCGCGGTCATCATGGTGGACCGGGTGACCCCGCAGGTGATGGAGACGGTGCGGGCGGCACGGGAGGCGGACCAGCGCCGGGAGGTCGTCCTGGTCGCCACGGAGCTGGCGGCCGGCGACGCGGTCCAGGCGTTCACGGCGGGCACCCGGGGGCTGCTGCGCCGCTCCGAGGCGACCGCCGAGCGGCTGGCGTGGACGGTCGTGGCGGCCGCCGCCGGCGACTGCACGCTGCCGCCCGACCTGCTGGACGGGCTCCTGGAGCACCGGGAGGCGGGTGGCACCCGCCGGGCGGGTGCGGGCGGGCCGGCGGCGCCGGCGGGGTGGGAGCTGTCGGAGCGGGAGCAGGCCGTCCTGCGGCTGGTCGCCGACGGCCGGGAGACCGAGGAGATCGCGCGGGAGCTGTGCTACTCCTCCCGCACCGTGACCACCGTGGTGCACGACGTCACCCGGCGGTTCCGGCTCCGCAACCGCGCCCACGCGGTGGCCTTCGCCCTGCGGGCGGGTCTGCTGTGATCGCGGCGACGACAGCCGCGCCGGCGGCCGTCCTCCCCACCGCGGGGCCCAGGGTGCGGGTGCGGTCGAGCGACGCGGTGGCGCGGGCGGCGGTGGAGGCCAAGCTGACCGTCGCGGGGCTCCGGCCCGACCACGCGCCGGACCCGTCCTCGCGGGACGTGCTGGTGGCCGTCGGCGACACCGCGGAGCGCGCGATCGAGGCCTGCCGCCCCGCGTTGCCAGGCGGTGGTGAGCGGCTGCTGGTGGTGGTGGCCGACGTGCTGTCCCGGCACAGCGCGCTGCGGGCGCTGCGGGCGGGCGCGCGGGCCATCCTGCTGTCCGCCGAGGCGACACCGGCCCGGCTGGCCGCGGCCGTCCACTCGGCCCACCGCGGCGAGGGCCGGCTGTCCCACCCGGTGCTGGCCTGCCTGCTCGACGGGTCGCCGGAGCCGCCCGGCCCCGGAGGGCACCCGGGCACCTCGCCGCTGACCGGCCGCCAGACCGAGGTGCTGCGGCTGATGGCGGACGGCCACGGCAACGAGGCCATCGCCCGGACGCTGCGCTGCTCCAAGCACACCGTCAAGAACGTGATCTACGAGCTGATGGGCCAGCTCCAGGTGCACAACAGGGCCCACGCGGTGGCCCACGCCGTGCGGACCGGGCTGATCTGACCCGCCGGCCGGTGCGGGTCCCGGTCCCGGAACCCGGACCGGGCCCCGCACCGGGACAAACGCGCAGTGACACCGGCGCCGAGGGCTGCCGCTCGTTCCCTGGTACCGGGCCGTGCTCCGGCGACACGCTGCTCCTGCCGATGTCCGTCCGGCGGGCATGGCGAACCCTCACTCCACCCGTGGGCGGCGCCACGAGCACTCCACCGCGGGTTCGATCGCTGCCGAGAGGACCTGATGGACATCACCCAGGACACCCGGAACACTGGCCAGGAGCCTTTGCCGGAGCACGAGTTCAAGGTCTTCGAGGAGCTGGAGTCGGAGGTCCGGCTGTACTGCCGCACGTTCCCGGCCGTCTTCGAGCGGGCCAAGGGCGCCGAGCTGCACACCGAGGACGGCCGTACGTTCATCGACTTCTTCTGCGGCGCCGGGACGCTCAACTACGGGCACAACAACGACGCCATCAAGGCCCGGGTGGCCGAGTACCTCGCCGCCGACGGCATCACGCACGGCCTGGACATGTACACCGTGGCCAAGCGGGAGTTCCTGGCCGCCTTCGCCGACACCGTGCTGCGGCCCCGCGGGCTGGACTACAAGGCGCAGTTCACCGGCCCGACCGGCACCGACGCCGTGGAGGCCGCGCTCAAGCTCGCCCGCAAGCAGACCGGCCGCACCGGCCTGGTCGCGTTCACCGGCGCGTACCACGGCATGTCGCGCGGTTCGCTCGCGGTGACCGGCAGCCGCCGGGCCCGCCGGGCGGGCGGGGTCAGCGGGCAGGACGTCACGTTCATCCCCTACGAGGACGGCCCGCAGGGCCCGTTCGACTCGATCGGGTACCTGGAACGGCTGCTCGCCGACTCCTCCTCGGGCGTCGACCTGCCGGCCGCGGTGATCCTGGAGCCGATGCAGATGGAGGGCGGGGTCTACCCGGCGAGCGCCGGGTGGCTGCGCGCCCTGCGCGAACTCACCGAGCGGCACGGCATCCTGCTGATCCTCGACGAGATCCAGGCGGGCTGCGGCCGCTCGGGCCGGTTCTTCTGCTTCGAGCACGCCGGGATCACCCCGGACGTGGTGACGCTGTCCAAGTCGCTCAGCGGCTACGGGCTTCCGCTGTCGCTGGTGCTCTTCAGACGGGAGCTGGACGCCTGGGAGCCTGGTGAGCACACCGGGACGTTCCGCGGCAACCAGCTGGCCTTCGTCGCCGCCACCGCGGCCTGCGAGCTGTGGCGGCAGGACTCCTTCCACACCGGGCTCGCCGCCGGGACCGCCCGCCTGGACCGGTTCCGCGGCGAACTGGACGGGCTGGGGCAGGGCCTGGTGACGCGCGGGCTCGGGATGGCGCTCGGCATCGACCTCGGGGCCGCCGGCGGCCCCGAGCGCGCCAAGCGGCTCCAGCGGTACGCCTTCGAGCAGGGGCTGATCGTCGAACTGTGCGGCCGTGCGGACGAGGTGGTCAAGCTGCTGCCGCCGCTGACCGTCGACCCCGCGCTGCTCGACCGGGGCCTCGACGTACTGCGGCAGGGCCTGCAAACGATCTGACATCCCGTCCCGTCACGGAAGGAGAAGGCCATGTCCCGTCCGCCACGCCGCCACCTGATCTCGATCGACGACCTCGGCTTCGAGGAGATGCACCGCATCGTGCAGCGGGGCGCCGACTTCGCCGCCGGCCGGCGCGAGGACGCCCGCCTGCCGCGCGACACGGTGGTGGGCGTCCTGTTCCGCAGGACCTCCACCCGCACCCGTACCGCCTTCTCGGCCGGAGCGCTGCGGCTGGGCGGCCGGTTGATCACCTACGGCCCCGACGACCTCCAGGAGAACACCGGGGAGACGGTCGAGGACACCGCCGCCGTGCTGTCCCGGATGCTCGACGTGCTGGTGGCCAGGACCGCGGGCAGCGAGGCCGAGCTGCGGGCCTTCGCCGCCCAGGAGCGGATGGCCGTCGTCAACGCGATGAGCGCCGCCGAGCACCCCACCCAGGCGCTCACCGACCTCACCACGCTGCTCGGCCGGTTCGGGCGGATCGAGGGCCTGCGGGTGCTCTACGCCGGCGAGGGCAACAACACCGCCTCGGCGCTGACGCTGGCGCTGTCCCGCTACCCGGGGACGGCGCTGTACCTGCGCACCCCGGACGGCTACGGGGTCGAGCGGCGCTACCTCGACCGGGCCGCCGAGTACGCGGCGGGCAGCGGCGCGCTGGTGGAGCAGCGGCACGACATGGCCGACCTGCCCGAGGTCGACGTGGTCTACAGCACCCGCTGGCAGACCACGGGCACCACGAAGGCCGACCCCGACTGGCGGCTCGCCTTCGAGCCGTTCCGGGTGGACAAGGCCGTCATGGACGCCAGCCCCGGCGCGCTGTTCATGCACGACCTGCCCGCGCACCGCGGCGACGAGGTGACCGCCGAGGTGCTCGACGGGCCCGCCTCGATCGCCTTCGAGCAGGCCGAGAACAAGTACCACAGCGCCCGCGCGGTGCTGGAGTGGTGCGTCGGCGGCCCGGAGGACAGCGGCCCCGGGAACGGCGGCCTGGAGGACGGCGGCCCGGCGGGAGACGGCCCGGAGTGATCCCGGCGAAGGGGCCGCCTCCCGGAATCCACCGGGAGGCGGCCCCTTCGGCGTGTCCGGCCGCGGGCGCGCGGAAGGGGGGGGGGGGGGGCGCGGGGGGGGGGGGGGCCCCGCCCCCCGCCCCCGCCCCCCCCGGGCGCCGGGGCCGCCCCGCGGGGGGGGGGGGCCGGCGGGGGGGCCGCGGGGGGGGGGCGGCCCCGG
>NZ_JBIVUM010000012.1:11119-271321 GCF_044757205.1 Kitasatospora sp. NPDC091335
GACCCCGCCCGGGTGGGCCCCGGCGGCGGGCCCCCCCCCCCCCCCCCCCGGGGGGGGCCCGCGGGGGGGGGCCCCGCCGGGGGGGGGGGGGGGGGGGGCCCCCCCGGGGGGGGGGGGGGGGCCCCCCCCCTTCCCTGCGACCGTCAGTCCGTCTCCGCCATCAGCCGGTCGAGCACCTCGGCGAGCCCCGCGACGTGCGGCGGACGCAGCACACCGAGGTGGTCGCCGCCGACCCGGTGCAGCTCCAGGCCGCCGGGGGTCAGCTCGGTCCAGCGCGCCAGGTAGTCCCTGAAGGGCTGGCCGGAGGCCACGTCGTGCCCGCCGCCCGCGAGTTCGTCGCCGGCCAGCAGGTGCATCCGCCCCGGGTAGGGCCGGTGCCGGTAGCCGAGGGTGGCCTGGGCCAGCTCGCGCCAGACCTTGAGCCGGCCCGCCCAGAAGGTGTCACCGGGCCGGGGCGCCAGCCGGGCGCCCTCGTCGATGACGTAGTCCAGCACCTTGAGGAACTCCCCCTGGAGGAGGGCGATCTCCTCCTCCCCCACCGCCAGGTCGAGTTCGCCGAGCAGGCTCTCGCCGCGGGCGAACATCGCCACCTCCTCCCACAGGTTCCTGCGGGTGTGGCTGTCCAGGGCGGGGTCGAGCAGGGCGAAGGTGACCTGTTCGCCGTCGCGGTGCAGCCGGTGCGCCAGTTCGCTGGTGACCGGTCCGGCGCCGCACCAGCCCAGCAGGTGGTACGGGCCGGTGGGCCGGATGGCCCGGATCCGTCCGAGGAACTGCTCGGCGACGCTGCCGATGCTCTGCGGGGAGGCGACGTCGCGGTGCAGCCCCGGCCACTCCAGGCCGACCACCTGCCGGTCCTCGGCGAGGTGTTCGGCGAGGTGGACGTACCACTGGGCGCCGCCCGGGTAGACGCAGAACAGCGGTGCCCGGTCACCCTCGCGCCGCAGCCACAGCACGGAGTCCGCGAGGCCGTCCGCGGCGTGCGCCGGGTCGGCGGCGCGGGCGGGCGCGAGGTCGGCGGCGACGGCGGGGTCGATCGCCCGGGCCAGCTCGGCGACCGTGCGGTGCTGGTAGAAGTCCCGGAAGGCGACCGCCGTCCCGTGCTCCTCGCGGAGCCTGACGATCACCCGCATCGCGATCAGCGAATGCAGGCCGAGGTCGGTGAAGGAGTCGTCCACGCCGATCCTGGGCAGGCCGAGCACCTCGGCGAGGGCCGCCGCCAGCAGGCCCTCGACCGCGGTGCGCGGCGCCAGGTACGGGGTGGCGGGGAGGCTGTCGGCGTCGGGCTCGGGCAGGGCGCCCGGGTCGACCTTGCCGCTCGGGGTGAGCGGCAGGGCGTCCAGCAGGACGAAGCCGGACGGGACGAGGTACTCGGGCAGGTGGCCGAGCAGCCAGTCCCGCAGCTCGGCGGCCCCGGTGACCGTGCCGTCGCGCGGCACCACGTAGGCGACCAGGCTGCGGTCGCCGCCGGGCGCGGTGCGCACCCGGACGGTGGTCTCACGGACCGCCGGGTGGCGGCGGAGCACGCCCTCCACCTCGCCGGGCTCGACCCGGTAGCCGCGGATCTTCACCTGGTTGTCGGCCCGGCCGCCGAACTCCAGCAGGCCGTCCTCCCGGTGGCGGGCCAGGTCGCCGGTGCGGTAGAGCCGGGCGCCCGGCACCGCCGCGTACGGGTCGGGGACGAAGCGGTCGGCGGTCAGCCCGGGCCGCTCGGCGTAGCCGCGGGCCAGCTGGGCGCCGCCGATGTACAGCTCGCCCGTGACGCCGGCCGGGACGAGCCTCAGATCGCGGTCGAGGATCCGCATCACGGTGTTGGCCACCGGCCGGCCGATCGGCACCGGGCCCGCGGGAAGCCGGTCGGCCGTGGACTTCAGGATGCAGCAGCCGACGGTGGCCTCGGTCGGGCCGTAGTGGTTGACCACCGCCGTGGCCGGGGCGTGTTCGGTCCAGGCGCTGAGCGCCTCGCGGGTGAGTTCCTCGCCGCCCACCACCAGCCGGTCGGTGGCGGCGGCGAGCGCGGCGGGCGCCAGGGTCTGGTTGAGCAGCGCCAGGTGCGTCGGGGTCAGCTTGACCAGGCCGAATCCGCCGCGTTCCAGGGCGGCCACCAGGCCGTCCAGGCCGGGGGTGCCGTCGTCCTCGGTGAGGGTGACCGGCCGGCCGGACAGCAGGGCGGGGAAGAGCGAGGTGACCGGCAGGTCGAAGGTCATCGCGGAGTACAGCGGGGAGCCGGTGCCGCGCACGTCCGGGAACTCGGCCGCCGCCCAGGAGGCGTAGTTGACCAGGGAGCGGTGCTCGATCATCACGCCCTTGGGGGTGCCGGTGGAGCCCGAGGTGTAGACGATGTAGGCCAGGTTGCCGGGCGTGGCGACCGGGCCGAGGTCGCCCGGGTCCAGCGCGTCGAGTTCCGCGTCGCGGTCGAGCAGCACCGTCCCGGCGGGGTGGCCGGCGACCAGGCCGGCCAGCTCCTCCTGGGTGAGGACGGCCGCGGCGCCGGTCTCGGTGAGCACCCCGGTCAGCCGCCGGGCGGGGTGGGCCGGGTCGAGCGGCAGGTAGGCGGCACCGGCCTTGAGCACCCCGAGCAGCGCCGCGACCAGGTCGGGGCCCCGGCGCAGCAGCACGCCGACCTTGGACTCGGGGCCGACGCCGAGCCCGCGCAGCCGCCGGGCGATCCGGTTGGCCCGGGCGTTGAGTCCGGCGTAGTCGACGGTGCCGCCGTCGGCGCGGTGCAGCGCGACGGCGTCCGGGGTGCGGGCGGCCTGCCGCTCGAACAGCTCGTGCACGCAGGCGTCCGGGACCGCCGTCCGGGGCCCGGTCGCGTAGCGGTCCAGCAGTTCACGCTCCTCGGCGGCGAGGGCGTCGGCCCCGGCGTCGCCCTGCGGGTCGGCGGCCATCGCCTCCAGGATCCGCCGGTACAGCCCGGCCAGCCGCTGCCCGTTGGCACGGCTGATCCGCTCGGGGCGGCCGTAGAGGACGAACACGCCGGGGAAGGTCGAGGCGTCCAGCGCGAACTCGTTGGGGCTGACGTCGACGACCTTGTCGGACTCGATCTGCCGGTCGTCCAGCACGTGGAAGTCCAGGTAGGTGAAGGACACCTCGATCAGCGGGGTGCCGTCGCCCCAGGCGCGCTGCATCTCGGGCAGCGGGAAGCGGCGGTGCGGCCAGGCCGCCACCTCGGCGGCGAAGACCCGCCCCACCAGCTCGCGCCACGTGCCGCCGGTCAGTTCGACGCCGAGCGGCACGGTGTTCAGGTGCATGCCGCGCACCAGCTCGCCGCCCTCCGTCTCCAGGCGGCCGTTGAAGACCAGTCCGCTGTGGAAGCGGTGGCTGCCGCTGATCGTGGCCATCGCCTTCAGGTGCGCGGCGAACAGCACGCTCTTGAGCGGCACCCCGGCGGCGGCGGCCAGAGCGCGCAGGCCGGGCTCCAGGTCGCGGAACGGAACGGCGACCTGGTACGGCTGCTCGCCGGCCGCCGGATCGGCGGCCCAGGACGGCGGCAGCACGACGCGCTCGAAGCCGGCCACCCCCTGCTGCCAGAACGTCCGGTCCTCGGCACTGGCGAGGGAGCGCCGCTCCAGCGCGATGTGGTCGGCGTAGCGGACGGTGTGCCGCTGCCCGGCGGCGGCCGGGGCCTGCCCGGCGCGGATCGCCCGGTAGTCGCGCATCACCTCGTCGATCAGCGAGTGGTGGCTCCAGCCGTCGAGGATCGCGTGGCACTCGATGAAGGAGAACGTCCAGCGGTCGTCGGCGGTCTGGTGGACGTGGAAGCGCAGCATCGGCGCCCGGCCGACGTCGAAGGGCGTCCGGCGGGTCCGGGCGGTGAACTCCGCCAGCTCGGCGCTGACCCGCTCCTCGTCGAGCCCGCGCAGGTCGTCGTAGCCGACCTCCAGGGTCGCGTCGGCGTGGACGAGCTGGAGCGGCTCGGAGTAGCCGGTGAGGTCGAAGGCGGTGCGCAGGATCTCGTGCCGCCGGACGAGCAGGGCGGCGGCCTCCCGCAGCGCGGGCAGCGCGAACGGCGCGTCGTCGACGAACGGGAAGAGCGTGATGTTGTGGTAGGGGCTCTCGTCCCGGTCCGCGAGCATCTGGTAGACCATCGCGGCCTGCACCATGGCGAGCGGGTAGGCGTCCACCAGGCCGGGCGGAAGGGCGGCGCGGTCGGCGTCCGGGAGCAGCGCGAACGGCGCCACCCGCTGCTCCTCCACGCTGGCGGGTCCGCCGGGCCTGGCGAGGTCGGCGAACCGGGCCAGGCCCTCGACGCTCTGGTGGACGAGCAGGTTCTGCACCGTCAGGTCGATCCCGCGCCGCCGCAGCGCGCCGACGACCTTGATCGCCCGGATCGAGTCGCCGCCCAGGTGGAAGAAGTTGTCGAGGGCGCCGACCCGGGGCAGTCGCAGCACCTCGGCCCAGGTCTCGGCGACGGTCTGCTCCGTGCCGGTCCGCGGGGCGACGTGTTCGGGGCCGCCGAGGCCGCGGTGGGCTTCGGGGGCGGGCAGGGCGCGGCGGTCGATCTTGCCGTTGGCCGTCATCGGGAAGGCGTCCAGCGGGACGAGGATCGCCGGCACCATGTAGCCGGGCAGCGTGCGGCCGAGGGCGGCGCGCAGCTCCGCCACGTCGAGGGTGCGGCCCGCCCCGGGCACGACGTACGCGACCAGCCGGGCCTCCCGCTCGTCGGGGCGGCGGTGCGCGATCACCAGGCTGGTCTCCACCCCGGGGAGCGCGCCGATGGCCGCCTCGATCTCGCCGGGTTCGATCCGGTGGCCGCGGATCTTCAGCTGGGCGTCGGCCCGGCCGGTGAACTCCAGTTCGCCGTCGGCGCCGTAGCGGGCGAGGTCGCCGGTGCGGTACATCCTGGCGCCCGGGGTGGTGGCGTACGGGTCGGGCAGGAAGCGCTCGGCGGTCAGCGCCGGGCGGTGCAGGTAGCCGCGGGCGAGTCCTGGGCCCGAGACGTGGAGCTGGCCCCGGACGCCGATCGGCACCGGGTTGAGGTCCGCGTCGAGGAGGTGGAGCCGCAGGTCGCCGAGCGGGCGGCCGATCGGGCTGCGCCTGGCACCGCCGGTCTCCTCGGCCCGCACCGGGCGGTAGGTGACGTGGACGGTGGTCTCGGTGATGCCGTACATGTTGACCAGGACGGGCCGCCGGTCGCCGAACCGGTCGAACCAGGGCGCCAGTTCGGCCACGTCCAGCGCCTCGCCGCCGAAGACGACGGTCCGCAGCGAGAGCGCCTCCGGCCCGAGGCCGGCCAGCGCGACGGCCTCCTGGAGGCCGCGGAAGGCGGAGGGGGTCTGGTTGAGCACGGTGACGCGCTCGGTGACCAGCAGGTCGAGGAAGTCCTGCGGCGAGCGCGAGACGGCGAACGGCACCACCACGGCCCGGCCGCCGTTCAGCAGCGCGCCCCACAGCTCCCAGACCGAGAAGTCGAAGGCGTAGGAGTGGAACAGCGTCCACACGTCCTCGGGGCCGAAGCCGAAGTCCTCCTGGCAGGAGCGCAGCAGGCGCAGCACGTTGGCGTGGGTGACCGGGACGCCCTTGGGGGCTCCGGTGGAGCCGGAGGTGTAGATGACGTAGGCGGTGTTGCCGGGATCCGCCCGCGGGGCCGGGTCGGTGTCGGGCCAGTCCTGGCCGGTCTCGTCGAGCAGCAGGGTGGTGACCGTCTCCTCGCCCGTGCTCCGGTCGGTGACCAGGGCGGTCACCCCGGCGTCGGCGAGGATGTAGGCGAGCCGGTCGGCCGGCTGGCCCGGGTCCAGCGGGAGGTAGCCCGCGCCGGACTTGAGCACGCCGAGCAGGGCCACCACGAGGTCGAGCCCGCGGTCGCAGCGCACGCCGACCAGGCTCTCCGGGCCGGCGCCGAGCGCGCGCAGCCGGTGGGCGAGGCGGTTGGCCCCGGCGTTCAGTTCCGCGTACGTCAGCGAGACGCCGTCGCAGGTGGCGGCGAGGGCGTCGGGGGTGCGCTCGGCCCACTGCCGGAAGACCTCGGGCAGGGTCTCCTCGGCGGGGTAGCTGCGGCCGGATCCGCCCCAGGAGGCGAGGAGTTCGCGTTCGGCGGCGGGCAGCAGGTCGAGCCGGCCGACCGGCCGTCCTGGCTCGGCGGCGATGCCGGCCAGCAGCCGCAGGTAGTGCCCGATGGTCCGCTCGATCGTCGCCCGGTCGAACAGCGCGGTGGCGTACTCCAGTTCGCCGGTGACGGAGCCGTCGGCGGTGGTGGTGAGCGCGAGGGTGAGGTCGAACTTGGCGGTGTGCCAGTCGACCGGCCGCTGCTCGGCGCGCAGCGCGCCCGGCTCGGCCTGGGTGTGCGCGGCGAGCTGGAAGACCACCTGGAAGATCGGGTTGCGGGAGGGGTCGCGCTCGGGCGCCAGCTCGTCGACCAGCCGCTCGAACGGGGTCTCCTGGTGGGTGAACGCGCCGAGCGCGGTCTCCCGGACGCGGCCGAGCAGGTCGAGGAAGGACGGGTCGCCGGAGAGGTCGGTGCGCAGTGCGACGGTGTTGGCGAACAGGCCCACCATGGGCTGGGTGTCGGCCTGCTCCCGGCCCGCGACCGGGGTGCCGACCACGACGTCGCTCTGCCCGCAGCCGCGGCCGAGCAGCAGCTGGAAGGCGGCCAGGAACACCATGAACGGGGTGGCGCCCTGGGCGCGGCCCAACTCCACCAGGGGATCGGCCAGTTCGGCCGGTACGGTGAACGTCTCGATGGCGCCGGCGGCGTCCCGGACCGGACCGCGGGGCCGGTCGGTCGGCAGATCGAGCGGCGTGAGGTCGGCCAGGGCGCCGCGCCAGTAGGCGAGTTGACCGGCCAGCCGGTCGCCGGACAGGTGGGCGCGCTGCCAGGCGGCGAAGTCCGCGTACTGTACGGCGGGCGGGTCGAGCGGGCTCGGCCGGCCGGCCGCGTACGCCTCGTAGAGCTGCCCGAGTTCGCCGAGCAGGACGTCCTCCGACCAGCCGTCCGAGGCGATGTGATGGATGGTCAGCAACAGTGCGCACTCATCGCCGGCGAGCCGGGCGAGCAGCGCCCGGACGGGGTGCTCGGCGGCCAGGTCGAACGGCCGCCGGCCGTCCTCGGCCACCAGCTCGGCGAGCCGCCGCTCCGCCGGCTCCGGCTGCTCCCACCGCTCCGGCTCGGCGGACCCCAGGTCGACGGTGGTCAGGGCGATCGGCCCCGGGGCGTCGATCACCAGCACCGGCTCGTCGTCCACGGCCGGGTAGCGGGTGCGCAGCACCTCGTGCCGGGCGACCAGTGCGTCCAGCGCCCGCCGCAGCGCCACCCGGTCCACCGGTCCTGGCAGCCGCAGCAGCAGCGGCATCAGGTACTCGGTGCCGCCGGGCCTGAGCCGGTCGAGCACCCACATCCGGTGCTGCGCGAACGACAGCGGGAGTGCGCCGTCCCGGGGCACCGGGGCGATCCCATCCTGCCGCTTCTTCGTCAAGCCGCGCAGGCGTCGCTGCAGCAGCTCCGTGCGGGAGCTCGGGCTCGTGCTCATCCTTCGCCTTCCTGTGCGTGCGACGGGGTCCGGTGACGGTGCAGGGCCTGTCCCTCGGGTCCTTGCCGGCCGGGCGTCAGCCTGCCGACTGCGGGAAGCGGGCGGCAGGGTCAGCACGGCCGAGGTTGCGGCGGCGGACTGCGCGCGTGACTGCCGGTCCTTCTCTGGGCCCGGGGCGGCCGACCTCCCAGCATCGACCCATGACCGACACCGTGCGCGAGGAAGTCCCCGAGAAGGTCCCGCCGTTGGCGCGCAACCGGGACTTCCTGCTGCTCTGGCAGGGAGCGGCGGTCTCCGGGCTGGGCTCCAACGTCTCCGGCGTGGCCTATCCGCTGCTGGTCCTCGCGCTGACCGGCTCCCCGGCCGACGCCGGGTTCACCGGCTTCCTCGCGCTGCTGCCGCACCTGCTGTTCCAGCTCCCGGCGGGAGCGCTGGTCGACCGCTGGAACCGCAGGCAGACGATGATCTGGTGCGACGTGCTGCGCTTCCTGGCCATCGGCAGCGTCGCGGCGGCGCTGCTGCTGGACCGGCTGTCGCTGCCGCACATCCTCGCGGTCGGCTTCGTCGAGGGCACGCTGACGGTGTTCTTCCAGATCGCCGCCTCGGCGGCCGTCCCCAACGTGGTGCACCCGTCCCAGCTCGCCACCGCGCTCTCCCGCAACGAGGCGCGGGCCCGCGGCGCCACGATGCTCGGCAAGCCGCTGGGCGGCCTCCTGTTCGGCCTCGGCCGGGCGGCGCCGTTCCTCTTCGACGCCGCCAGCTACCTGTGGTCGCTGGTCTCCCTGCTGCTGATCCGCACGCGGTTCCAGGCCGAGCGGAGCCCCCGCGGCGGCCCGCTGCACCGCGAGCTCACGGAGGGCGTCCGCTGGCTGTGGCGCCATCCGTTCATCCGCACCACGACCTTCCTGATCGCGGGCAGCAACCTGCTGTTCCAGGCGGTCTTCCTGACGGTCATCATGATGGCGCGCGGCCAGGGCGCCTCGTCGGCCTCGATCGGCCTGATGTTCGGCCTGGGAGCGGTCGGCGGGGTGCTCGGCTCCCTGGTGGCGCCCGGGCTGGAGCGCCGGCTGTCGATGCGGGCCGTGGTGGTCGGCGCCAACTGGGTCTGGGCACTGCTGGTTCCGCTGCTCCTGGTGGTCCACGGCCCGTACCTGCTCGGCGCGGTGTACGGCCTGATGTGCTTCGTCGGCCCGGTGTGGAACGTGGTGACGTCCGCCTACCAGCTCGCCGTCACGCCGGACGCCATCCAGGGCCGGGTGCTCGGCGCCGTCGGCCTGGTCGCCTACGGCGCCGTCCCGCTCGGCTCGCTGATCGGCGGCCAGCTGCTCTCCCGGATCGGCGCGGACTCCACCGTGGGGGTGCTGGCCGCCTGGATGGTCCTGCTCGCCGCGACCGCCGCTCTCAGCCCCTCGGTGCGCTCCGCCCCCTCGCTCTCGGGCGCCGCCGCCGAGTCCGCTCCGACCGCCTGACCCGGGGCCCCGGCGGCAGGGCGCGCGTGCTGCTCCTGCTGCCCGTTTGTCTCTTGCCGCCGTTCCCCGGCGCCCGGCAGGCTCACCCCGTCGCAGTGTCAAACCCCGAGGCTAGGAGGGCCGTGATGGCCGAGGAAGCCACCGACACCTGCCCGTACCGGCTCGTCGCCCCCGACCGGCGGCATGCCCGCCGGCGCGCCGGCGGGGAGTGCCCGGCGCACCCCGGGACCGGGCGGACCGGGCGGCTGCCGCTGAGCCCGTGCCGCCGTACGGACAGCGGTGTCACCGGGGGCTCCCGTGCGCGGGTCTGACCAGGTGCCGGCCGGCGTGCTCCGGACCGTGGGCCGGACGCCGCTGGTCGAGCTGACCAGGATCGACCCGACCAGCCACTTCCGCCTGTTCGCCAAGCTGGAGGCGCACAACCCGGGCGGCTCCATCAAGGACCGCTCCGCGCTGGAGCTGCTGTCCGAGGGCATCCGCTCGGGCCGACTGGTCCCCGGCCGGTCGGTCGTCGTCGAGTCCAGCTCGGGCAACCTGGGCATCGGACTCGCCCAGGTCTGCGGGTACTTCGGGATCCGCTTCATCTGCGTGGTGGACCCCCGTGCCAACCGCCAGAACATCGCCGTCATGCGGGCGCTGGGCGCCGAGGTCGAGGTGGTCACCAGGACCGACCCGGTCACCGGCGAGTACCTGCCGGTGCGGATCCGGCGGGTGCGCGAGATCCTCGCCACGACCGAGCACGCCTACTGCCCCGACCAGTACTCCAACCCGCTGAACCCGCGCTCGCACCACGCGACCATGCGCGAGATCTGCGAGGCCGTGCCCGACGGCCTCGACTACCTGTTCTGCGCGACCAGCTCGTGCGGAACGCTGCGCGGCTGCGCCGAGTACGCGCGGGAGCACCGCCTCCCGGTGACCATCGTGGCCGTCGACGCCGAGGGCAGCGTCATCTTCGGCCGCAGCCCCGCGCCCCGGCTCATCCCCGGGCACGGCGCGGCCGTCCGCCCGGCCCTGCACCAGGACGGCCTCGCGGACGAGGTGGTGCACGTCAGCGATCTCGACTGCGTGGTCAACTGCCGACGGCTGGCGCACCGCGAGGCGATCCTGGCCGGCGGTTCGGCGGGCGCGGTGATCGCCGCGGTCCGGCGGATGAGCGCCCGGATCCCGGCCGGCGCGACCTGCGCGGTGATCCTCCCCGACCGGGGCGAACGCTACCTCGACACGATCTACAACGACGACTGGGTCGCGTCGCACTTCGGCGACGTCGCCCGCCTCTGGAAGGAGAACGGCCCGGTGGCCGAGGTGACACCATGCTGATCCTGACAGCCCGTGAGGTCCGGCAGGTCCTGGACGGTGCCGAGCACCAGGTCGTCGCGGCGGTCAGCCGGGCGTACCGGCTGCACGCGGCCGGCCGGACGGTGCTCCCCCACTCGCTCTTCCTGCGGTTCCCCGAAGCGGCCCGCGACCGGATCATCGCCCTGCCCGGCTACCTCGGGAACGCCGGGGGCCCCGGGGGCTCCGGGGGCTCCGGGGGCTCCGGGGACGAGGAGCCGGTCGCCGGCATCAAGTGGATCTCCTCCTTCCCCGGCAACCTGGACGCCGGGCTGGGCGTCCTCGACCTCGCCGTCGCCGACCTGGTCCGCCGCAGGGCGCGGGAACAGGGCCTCGGCACGGACGTCCCGGACTTCCTCAGCCCCGAGGCGTAGGGGCCGTGACTGCGCCAGGGGCGTGCGCCGTGACGCCGCGAGGGGAGTGTGCCGCGGGCCGGTCAGTCCCCGCACAGCGCCCGGGCGAGGCCGCACAGCTCCGCACGGTCCGCGCAGCCGGTCTTCTGGAGCAGGCTGGAGATGTGCTTCTCCACCGTGCGGGGCGAGATCGACAGCCGCTGGGCGATGTCCTGGTTCCCCGGGCGCTCCACGAGCAGGGCGAACACGTCGTACTCACGCGGCGTCACCCCGACCCTCCGCAGCCCCTCCGGGATCAGCTCCCGCCCGGTGCGCCGCTGGGCGACCACCACGCCCGCCTGCCGGATCAGCGACCGGCAGGCACCGGCCACCGAGCGGACGCCGGCCTGGTGGAAGTGCTCCTCCGCGGTCCGCAGCCAGGTGACCGGGTCACCCCAGCCGTCGGCGAGGGCCGCCTCGGCGACCAGGCGCAGCCCGAGGTGACGGGCGGTCGGGAAGCCCCGGAACTCCTGCGACGCCAGCTCCACCAGGCCCACGGCCTCCCGGCCGCGGCCCTCGCGCCCGAGCAGGACGGCCTCGGCGAGCACCAGGAACTGCCGGTTCCACGCCAGAGCCGCGGCCGGGGCCGCCAGGACCGTCGCGTACACCGAACGATCGGCGGTGTCCGCGATGACGGCGAGCAGCGGGCCGAGGCCGTGCCGTCCGCTGATGTAGAACACGCTGGGGTGCCGGTCCTCCCAGGCGGCCGAGGCGGCCAGCTCCTCCAGCGCCTGGGCGCGGTTCTCCTCCAGCAGGGCGCAGAAGGCCCGGCACAGGCCGTGCAGGACCGGCGTGAGGAAGGAGGCGGAGTCGTCGGCCCGCTCGAAGCGGAGCAGTTCCCGCTCCATCTGCCGCCGCCGGCCCTGGTGGGCGGCGACGGCTGCCGCCACCAGCAGCAGGTAGCGGTGGATGCCGAGGTTGCGCATCCGGGCGCTCGGCTCCAGGCAGCGGTCGATGATCTCCCGGGCGGCCGTGAAGTCGGCGCGTTGCAGGGCGTCCATGGCCAGCAGGCCTTCCGCGTTCTGGGCGAGGACGAGGGCGCCCAGGTCGCGGGCGGCGTCCCTGGCCTCCCGGATCCGGCGCGCGTCACCGGTGCGCAGGAAGGCGTTCCCGCCGAGCCGCAGCAGCGCCTCCACCCGCCAGACCGGCAGGGCGTGCTCCTCCGCGACGGCGAGCATCCGCTCCAGGCACGCGTCCGCGTCGTCGAAGCCGTGCTCACGGGCCAGCAGGGCGAGCAGCTGCCAGGCCTGGCAGGCCACCACGGGGAGCTTCTCGCGCTCGGCGACCTCGGCCGCCTCGCGGGCCAGCCGCTCGGCCTCCGCCCTCGCCCCGCCGTGGCCGGGCAGCAGCGCCAGGTGGCCCTCGACCACGGCGAGGGCGGCGTTCTGCCGGGGATCGCCGGCGCCGCCGAGCTGCGCACGGGCGGCGGCGAGCTGCGCCACGGTGTCGGCGGCGCGCTCGGCGATCACCGCCACCCAGGCGAGCCTGGTGTGCAGGGCGACGCGGCGTTCGATGTCCAGCGCGCCGGCCCCCGCGTCCGGCAGCGACTCGGCCAGCGCGAGCACCCGGTCCAGCTGCCCGGCCTCGGCCAGCGCGTAGACCAGCGACTCGACGATGTCGGTGCGGTCGGCCGCCGCGGCCAGCTCGTGGGCCCGCTCCAGCAGTTGCACGGCGGTGGCCGAGGCGCCCGCGGCGAGCGCCCGGCGGCCCGCCTCGGCGTACAGCAGCGCCGCGCCCGGCCCGTCGCCGCCCAGTTCCCGCAGGCGCGCCACCAGCTGGCAGCGCCCGTCCCAGAGTGCCGGGTCGGCCGCCAGGATCGCCTCGGCCGCCCGCCGGGCCAGCACCGCCCGCTCGGCCGGCGGCAGCCCGGCGAGCAGCGCCTCCGCGGTGAGCGCGTGCCGGAAGGCGTACTGGTCGACGGCGGTGAAGTCGGGGACGACGAAGCCCGAGGCGGCCGCCTCGGCCAGGTGGTCGAGCAGCAGCCGCATGCTGTGGCCGGTGATCAGTTCGAGCGTGCCGAGCGAGAAGCCGGTGCCCAGGGTGGCGGCGAGCAGCAGCAGGTCGCGCACCTGCGGATCGAGCTGCTCCAGCCGGTGCCGCAGGCCGCTGACCACGCTGGCCGGGACGGCGGCCGCCAGGTCGCCGGCGACCCGCCAGCCGCCGTCGTCCTGGCGCAGCGCCCCGGAGCTGACCATCTCGGTGAGCAGTTCCTCGACGAGGTAGGGGTTTCCGTTGCTGAAGGTGCTCAGCCGGTCGACGACGGCGGCGGGCACCTGCTCGGAGCGCAGCTCCAGGCAGCCGGCGGCGAGCGCGCCGATCTGGCGCGTGCCGAGCGGCTCCAGGGCGGCCAGCGAGGCGACCCGGCGCCGCTCGCCGCCCCGGGCCAGCTCAAGGGCGGCTCCCGGCTCGGGCCGCAGCGTGGCGACCAGGAGGATCGGCAGTCCCGCCAGGTTGTCGACCAGGTAGTCCACCACGGCGATGGTGTCCGAGTCGGCCTCGTGCAGGTCCTCCAGGACGAGCAGGCAGCCGCCGTCCCGGCCGAGCACGGTGAGCAGCCGCAGCATCGCCTCGGCCAGCTCGACCGCGCTCTCCGGGTAGCCGGGCACGGCGGTGTGCCGCCACTCCGGGATCACCCGGCCCAGGGCGGGACGGTAGGGTTCCAGCTCCGGGTCGTCGGGGACACCGATGACCCGGAAGCGGGAGTTCAAAGCCTCGATGAGCGGGCGGTACGCGATCCCGGCACTGGTCGGGCTGCCGCGTCCGCGCAGCACCGGCAGGCCCAGTGACTCGGCCCGGCCGGCGCAGTCCCCCGCCAGCCGGGACTTGCCGATCCCCGCCTCCCCCGCCAGGAAGACCGCGTGACCCGCATTGTGCTGAAGATCACTCAGGACACGCTGGATCAGCCCGAGTTCGCTCTCGCGGCCGATGGTCGTCGGGGATGTGTTGCGCACATTTGCAGGCTACTGTGCCGAACTTGTGCTGAGTAGTGATCTCCGTAGGAAGATAATCTTGCTTCCTCGGGAACACCGGCCTGTTCCGGCCGGTCCGCCCGACTGGACGGTCAGGGGCGCTCGTCAGCGACCGGGACGACGATGGTGGTCCACCCGACGGTGGTACGGAACGCCGAGGGCGCGTGCAGCAGCCGGGACCGGCGGCCGAGCGCACCGCCGCCGCGCAGCCGGATCTCACCCGCCGGGTGGTCGGCGGTGGCTCTGTTCCCGCCGACGGGCTGCTGTGCGTGCGGCGCGAGGTCGGTGGTGTTCATGAACGGTGTCCTTCCGCTGAGGATGGTCTCGGGGGCGACGTCAGATGGTCCCGGAGGTGACCGCACCTCCGGACACGGGTCGGGCCTGCGGGGTTTCGAGGCCCCGTGATGGTTCGGAGACCGACGGTGGTTCAGGGGCCGGTGCCCGCATCAGCAGCACCGACGGGACGCGGTCGGCGAAGCCGAGCCGCAGCAGGCCGTGGCCGAGGCCGGCCAGGCCGGTGAGCAGTCCGGGCGACGCGATCCCGCCGGAGGCCGCGCGGCGCGGGCCGCTCCGGACCGCACCGGCGGCCCGGTCCCGCGGGGCCGGACGGCCGGGCGTCAGGTGCAGCAGCTCCAGCGCGCCCCACTCGCCGTGGCACAGGCCGGGGTCGGGCAGCGGTCCGGCGCCCGCGAGCCGCCCGAGGGCCTCGGCGACGGCCTCGGCCGGCCCCGGGTCCGCCATCGCCTCGGCCCGGTCGGCGACCGCCAGCGCCACCCCGGACAGACCCGCGCACCAGGAGAGGTCCGCTCCGGCGGACGGCAGCGCGGCCACCGCCGACCGCAGCGCGGCCAGCCCCGCCCGGCGGTACCGCTCGCCTCCGCCGGCGGCGGCGAAGCCGAGCAGCGCCCAGCCGACCCCGGCGGCGCCGGTGGCGAAGCCCGGCGCCGCCGGGACGGGCGCGGCGGCGAGCCGGTCGGCGCAGGCACCCGCGCCGCGCCAGAGTTCGGCCGACGGGCGCACCCGGTGCGCGGCCAGCAGCGCGGCCAGGCCACCCGCCGTACCGTCGAGCACACCGGTCGGCCGCTCGGCCCCGGCGGCCCGGACGGTCAGCGCGGCCGCCGGACCGGTCAGGGCGCGCAACCCGGCGTCGTCCAGGGCGGCCGCCGTCAGGGTGAGGGCGTGCAGGATGCCGCCGAGCCCGGTGAAGCCGCCCGAACCGACCGCGCCGAGGTCCTCGTCCGGGAGCGCGGCGAGGCGGTCGAGCAGCTCCGGCACCGGGCGCAGCGCGTCGAGCGCCGTCCCGGCGTAGCGGTCATCGCCGGTGACGGCGGCCAGCTGGGCGAGGAACAGGGCGATCCCCGGGTATCCGTGCCCCAGGTCGGCACCGCAGGGCCCGAGCCTGCGGTACCGCTCGCCGAGCAGTTCCGTGCCCAGCCAGTTCGCCCGTCCCCGCGCCCGGTGGGCCTGCCCGACCAGCAGGTCGCCGAGTTCCCGGGCGGCGGCGAGCAGCAGTTCGGGGGCGGGCGGTTCGCCGAGGTGCGGGCCGGGCACGTCGGCACCCGGGCCCGGCACGGCCGCGGGGTGGGCCGCTTCCGCGGCACGGCAGGCCAGCGACGCCCGGACAATCCGCTCCTGCCCGGCGAGGCCGGCCTCGTCCATCGCCGCGAGGCGGTCCGTCACCCGGGCCAGTCCCGGCCGGTCGAGGGCCCCGGGGATGCGGGTGCCGGTGCCGCTCCACAGGTCGACGCGGCCGGGGCGGGCGGTGAACACCGGCACGTCGCCGTCCCACAGTTCGGCGACCTCGTGGTCGAGCAGTCCCGGCCAGCCCTGGTCGTCCACGGCGTCCGTACCGAGCAGCCGCAGCAGTCCCTCCCGCTCGCCCGGCTCCCGCAGCACGTCGGGGTGGGTGGCCTCGGCGAGGACCGTCGCGTAGACCTGGGTGGCCCGGGTGACCACCCTGACCTCGTCGTCGGCGAAGCGGCGCAGCAGCCCGGTCAGCTCCCGCCGGCCCGCCAGGATCGCGCGGTAGCCCGCGCGGAAGCCCGCCACCAGTGCCTCGGCGTGGGCGGCGGGCTCGGCGTCGGCGCCGCCCAGCCGGGGGCGGTTGGCGCCGCCGCCGACCGTGCCGGGCCGGCGGACCAGCCGCATCCCGTCGGTGCCGGCGCCCTCCCAGCCGACCGTCTCCAGCGGCGCGTGGTGGTCGGTGCCGCCGCCGAGGCCGGAGAGGTCGAGCGCGGCCTCGTCCCCGAGCACCAGGTGCGGCAGCAGGCCGGTCCGCTGGACGGAGGCCTCCAGCGCGCGGCCCGCCGGGTCGTCGGCGGCCGGGTCCGCGGGCCTGGGCGGGTGGAAGAGCGTCTCGACGTCCACCGGCACCGGGTGGTCGGCGCAGGCGATCAGGTTCTCGAAGTGCAGGTCGGTGAGGTCGAGGAGGTGGGCGAGGGCGAGCAGCGCGCCCTGGCGCCGGTAGAACCGGTCCAGCTCGGCCCGGGAGGTGCAGGGGCGGGCCTCGACGAACTCCGACCAGCCGTGGCCGGGGCGGGTCAGCAGCGCGGGTGTGCGCAACCCGGGTGTCCCGGGGCGGGCGTTGAACCAGTCGACCAGGTCGCCGAAGTGACGGTCGGCCGCGAGCGGGCGGGGCTTGTAGACCACCCGGCTGCCGTCGGCGAAGCGCAGGACGGCGACCCGGCGGCCGCGCCGGTGCGCGTCGCCGGTGGTCCGGTCCACGGCGACCAGCGGCCCCGGGTCCCGTCCGGCCAGCAGCCGGGCGACCAGGTCCGGGCGGTCGGCGGTGTACCGGGTGAGCAGCTCCGCCATGGCCTCGACGGCGTTCACACAGGTACGGCCGACCAGCAGGGCCAGCAGCGGGTACCCGGCGCACAACCGGGCCAGGCCGGACCGGGTGCCGGTGGTGGCGACGAAGTCGCGGAACCTGTCCTGCGGGGTCGCGCCCGACAGCCGTCCCTCCTCCCGGGCCCCCCGGAGCTCCAGCACCAGCGCGCGGGCCGCCAGATCGCCCAGCGCGGTGGCCGTGGCGGCGGTGAACTCCTCAGCGATCCCGGGCAGTCCGGCCGACCGGCCGACCGCCGGGCCGAGCGCGGCGAGCAGCCGCTGCCCGGCCAGGCGTGCGAACGGTGCGAGCACGAGGGCGAAGCCGGCCGTACCGGGCAGCGGCCCGGACGGCGGGACGGGGTGACCGGGTGCGGTGGCGAGAGCGGCCTCGACGAACCCGGCCGGATCGGACCCGGCCGGGCCGAGGTGTCGCGGGCCCGGGAACGGCACCGGCGTGAGAGTCGGCGACCACCGGGGCGGGGCGACCGCCTCCGCTGTCACGAACGCTCTGTCACCGATCACGGCGAAGAGCCTGTCAGTCCGCGCGGTGACGGCGCAAGAGGTGAAATCCTGCCGGAATTACCCTACCCGGCGGCGGCCTTGAGGGGCCCTCACGTGCCCCGGGGGCCGGCGGGCGGGGCGGATGCCGGCTGAGGCCCGGAGCACGAACCGGCGGCGCTGACCGGCGGACGGGGGATGGCCCGGCAGATGTCCCGCCAGGGCCACGGCTCTCCGGCCTCGGCCGCCGTCCGCCGACGGCCCCGCGCGTCCGGTGGGGTGACCGGCGGGGTGACGGGCGGTGAGCGGGAGGCCTGGAGTGACGTCGGAGCCGCCGCATCCGCCCGAGCGGGATTGCCCGTGGCATAAGGCCGCGGGACAGGACACCGCGAGATGGTCGCAAGAACACACAACCTGCGCAAAAAACAAGGGAGTTGATGTTCAGTCAGCTGTACCGTGGAATGAGCATGACGCTCCTGGCCGGCGCCCGTGCCCCGGGTCGGGGCCGGCCGGCCGTGGCTGCCATCGGCGCAAAGGGGGAGCTTCCTGATGGCATACGCGAAGGGTTATGACGTCTCCGACTTCCAGTCGGGCATTCCGGGAGACGCGGAGTTCGTCTTCATCAAGGCCAGCGAAGGCGGCCACACCGGCCAGTCGGGGTACGCCGGCAAGCTCGCGGACGCCCGGGGGCGGGGGCTGGTGGTCGGGCACTACCACTTCCTGCACGCGGAGAACCCCGTCGACGGCGAGGTGGAGCACTTCTGCCGGGTCGTGGGCGGGGTTCCCGCGGGTGAGCTGCTGGTGCTGGACTTCGAACCGTACGGGCAGTCGGTCGGCGACGGGGACGCGACCGCGGCGAAGAACCGCTGGCTGGCGGCGGTCAAGCAGCGCTACCCGGACCGCCTGGTCGGGCTCTACACCAACCGGGACTACTGGTTCAGGACCGACGACAACGCGGGCGACTTCCTGTGGATCGCGGACTACGTGTCCGCGGGCTCGCCGCGCATCCAGGCCTCCTGGCGCTTCCACCAGTACAGCGACGACCCGCTCGACGCGGACGTGTTCAACGGCTCGCTGGACGAGTTGAAGGCGTGGGCCGGCCTCACCCGGGCCCCCGCCCCCGAGCCGCCCGCGCCGGCGCCGGCCCCCTCGCCGCAGTCGCCCGACTGGCCGGGCCTGCAACTGGTGAACCGGGACCAGTGGGGCGCGCGGCCCTGGCGCGAACCCAACGGTTCGATCCCGTACGCCGGTCCGCGCGCCGGAGTGAAGGTGCACTACCTCGGCACGGCGTACACCTTCGACACCCACGACACCTGCCCGGCCTACGTACGGCGGCTCCAGGCCTCGCACATGGACGACGACGGCTGGTCGGACATCGGCTACAGCTTCGTGGTCTGCGAGCACGGCCACGTGTTCGAGGGCCGCGGCCTGAACCGGCGCAACAGCGCCAACGGCGACGTCCCGCTCAACGAGGCGCACTACGCGGTGTGCGGACTGCTCGGGTGCTCCGGGTCGACCGAGCCGACCCCGGAGCTGCTCAACGGGCTGCGGGACGCGATCGAGTACTGCGCGCGACAGGGCCCGGCGGGCCCGGAGATCAAGGGGCACCGCGACGGCTACTCGACCGACTGCCCCGGGCCGGGCCTGTACGCCTGGGTGACCTCGGGTGCGCCGCGCCCGTCCGGGACGGTGGTCACCCCGCCCCAGCAGCCCGCGCCGCAGCCCGACCCGACCCCGGCCCGGTACCAGAACGGCATCGGCGGCCTGTCGTACGGCTACGGCGCGCACGGCCCGCACGTCACCGCCGTCGGCGAGGCGCTGGTGGCGGCGGGCTTCGGCTCGCACTACGGCGAGGGCCCCGGCCCGGACTGGACCGACGCCGACACCCTCAACTACGCCGACTACCAGCGCAGTCTGGGCTACTCCGGCGGGGACGCGGACGGCGTGCCCGGCGAGGCGACGCTGCGCCGGCTGCTCGGCGGGGCCGTCCCGCTGGCCGAGGTGTCCAAGTCGAACGTGGTCGCGGCGGCCCGGCAGGACCCGGACGCGCCCCAGGGCGCCACCACCCACGCGGACGACGTGTACACGGTGGAGCGGGCGCTCGTCGCCGAGGGGCTGCTCGACCGGCAGTGGGCCGACGGCTCGTTCGGCACCAGCACCATCGCCGCCTACTCCGCCCTGCAACGCGGGTACGGGTACAGCGGGCAGCAGGCCGACGGCGTCCCCGGCATCGACTCGCTGACCCGGCTCGGCCAGGCGCACGGCTTCACGGTCGTCGGCTGACGCCGACTGAGGAGGACCGATGTACCAACTCGCCCTGTCCCTGTGGCGCACCTGTGTGCCCTACATCGTCGCGTTCCTGGTGGTGCAGGCCGCGCGACTCGGCCTCCACCTGGACAACGCCTCCGTCACCTCCGCCCTGGTCACCGGCTTCGGCACGGTCTACTACGCGGCGTTCCGGTTCCTGGAGCACCGGTACGGGGCGACCTGGGGCTGGTTCCTGGGGGCCGCCCGGCCACCGTCCTACGAGCCGCCGGCCGCCCCGGCCGCACCTGCTCCGAGCGCCCCGGCCGCACCTGCTCCGAGCGCCCCGGCCGCACCTGCTCCGACCGCTCCGACCGCTCCGGCGACGACTCCGCCGTCCGCGCCCGAGCCCGCGACGCCCGCGCCCACTCCCCAGCCCGAGCCGACGCCGACGCCCGAGCCGACGCCGGCAGTCCCCCCGACGGCCCGGCCCGACTACCGCAACCTTCCCGAAGGCGGCTGACCGGCCCCACCCGGCACCGCCAGGGGGTGCGGATTTCCCACGCCCACACCCCCCCACATAATTATCACAGTAATACAATTGGCTTTCCCAGTTCGGGTCTTGACGAATAGTCAACCCGAATATGAGACTGAGCCTGCCACCAATGCATCAGGACCTCGCGGCCCGTCCGCGATCCGATTCATTTCTCCGGGTCTCTTGATGCACGAAGTGAACGGAGGGGGAATTTGCCGACGACACCGACCTATCCGGGCGTCTACATCGAAGAGCTTCCCAGTGGCGTCCGTACCATCACCGCGGTCAGCACCTCGGTGACCGCCTTCGTCGGGGCCACCCGGCGCGGTCCGCTCGACCAGCCCGTCACCATCACCAGTTTCGCGGACTTCGAACGCCGTTTCGGCGGGCTCGCGAGCCAGAGCCCGGTCAGCTACGCCGTCCAGCAGTTCTTCCTCAACGGGGGCTCGCTCGGCGTCGTGGTCCGGGTCGCGGCGGCCGGCACCGGCGCCGCCGCGGGCGTCACGATCGGCTCGACGCAGACCTCCACCGCCACCCCGGCACTGGAGGTCACGGCCGTCGAGCCGGGGGCCTGGGGCGCGGCGCTGCGGGTCGCCGTGGACTACCGGACGCCGACCCCGGCCGAGACCTTCAACCTCCAGGTCTTCGACACCTCGGGCGCCGTCCGGGAGTCCTTCGCGGACCTGTCGGTCCGGGACACCGCTCCCCGGTTCGCCGAGACGGTGGTGAACAGCGGCTCGGCGGTGGTCCGGGTGAAGGTCCTGGCGGAGAGCCGGCCGGACCCGGTGGGCACCGTCTCCAAGCCGTTCGCGGCGACCCTGCCGGACCTCACCCACGAGATCCAGGTCAAGATCGGCGACGTCTCGCGGACCGTCAGGATCCACGACCCCGCCGCGGACGGCGCCGCGCCGGCCACCGTCGCCGAGCTGGCCCTGCTGCTGGAGCGCAAGCTGCGCGCACTGCCCGACGCCCCTGGCCGGCGGGCCTTCGCGGGCACCCGGGTGGGTGTGTTCGGCCGGCAGCTCCAGGTCGTGGCCGGCTCCTCCGAGCCGGCCGACGTGGTCCGCTTCCTCGGCGAGGCCGCCAACAACCTCGGGCTGGAGGGCTCGGTCAGCCCGCCGGTCCACGCGCTCGCCGGCGGCCAGGACGGCGGAGCCCCCGGCCTGACCGACCTGATCGGCAGCGAGGCGGGCAAGACGGGCATCCAGGCACTGCGCGACGTGCAGGACGTCAACCTGCTGGTGCTGCCCGAGCTGGCCGGCTACGCCTCGATCGACGACGCCGTCACGGTCGTCTCGGCCGCCCAGGCGCTCTGCGCGGAGAAGCGGATGTTCCTGATCGTCGACCCGCCGCAGGCGTGGACGACGCTGGACGCCGCCAGGGCGGGCCTGTCCGCCTTCGACTCGGTGCGCAGCGACCACGCGGCGCTGTACTTCCCGCACCTGGAGCTGGTCGACCCGCTCACCGGCCGACTGCGCGGCTTCCCCCCGTCGGGCACCGTCGCCGGGGTGATGGCGCGCACCGACGGCCGGCGGGGCGTCTGGAAGGCGCCGGCGGGCACCGAGGCCGGGCTGCCCGGGGTGCGTGCGCTGACCGTCCCGCTGACGGACCGGGAGAACGGCCTGCTGAACCCGCTCGCGGTGAACTGCCTGCGGACGTTCCCCGTGGTGGGCCCGGTGGTGTGGGGCGCCCGGACCATGGCCGGCGCCGACGTGCTCGGCTCGCAGTGGAAGTACGTCCCGGTGCGGCGCCTCGCGCTGATGCTGGAGGAGAGCCTCTACCGCGGCACCAAGTGGGTCGTGTTCGAGCCCAACGACGAGCGGCTGTGGGCGCAGATCCGGCTGAACGTGGGCGCGTTCCTGCACTCGCTGTTCCAACAGGGCGCGTTCCAGGGCACGTCCGCGCGTTCCGCCTACTTCGTCAAGTGCGACCGGGACACCACCACGCAGGACGACGTCAATCGCGGCGTGGTGAACGTCGTGGTCGGATTCGCACCGCTCAAGCCCGCGGAATTCGTGATCGTCAAGATCGAGCAACTCGCCGGACAGTTCGAGGTTTAGGATCTCCATGGTCGAGTTCACCGTCAATCCCCACCGGTTCGATCCGTACAAGAATTTCAAATTCCTGGTCGTCTGGGACGGCCGGGTCGTCGCCGGAATCAGCAAGATCAGCCCGCTGAAGCGCACCACCGAGGTGGTGAAGCACCGCAGCGGCGGCGATCCGAGCTCGCCGCGCAAGTCGCCGGGCCGCACCGACTTCGAGGCGGTCACCCTGGAGCGCGGCGTCACCCACGACCCGGAGTTCGACCGCTGGGCCAACAAGGTCTGGATGGTCGGCGCGGGCCGCGGGGCGGAGGTCTCGCTGCGGGACTTCCGCAAGGACCTGGTGATCCAGGTGCTCAACGAGTCCGGCCAGGTGGCGGTCGCCCACAAGCTGTACCGCGCCTGGCCGAGCGAGTACCAGGTGCTCGGCGAACTGGACGCCAACGCCAACGCGGTGGCGATCCAGAGCCTCAAGCTGGAGGTGGAGGGCTGGGAGCGGGACGAGGAGACGCCCGAACCGGAAGAGCCGTCCTTCCAGCAGCCGGCCTGAGCGGCGGACGATGGAACTCGCCGGACAGGCCGCCCTGTTGGCCACCTGGGAGGCCGGTCTGGCGGCCGGCCGCGCCGGACGGGCCCTGCTGCTGCACACCGTCGCCCGTCCCGGCGTCGGGGCGGCGGAGCTGCTGGCCGTGCCGCTCGGCGAGCGGGACGCCGAACTGTTCGGCCTGCGCGTCGAGTTGTTCGGCGAGAAGCTCGACGTGCGGGTCGGCTGCCCGGGGTGCGCGGAGGAGATGGAGTTCGCGTTCGAGGCCGGGCAGCTGCTCGGTGCCGCGCGGCCGGCGACCGGGCCACCGACGGCGTCCGCGCCACGGCCGGTGTCCGCACCGCAGCCGGCCACCGCACCGCAGTCGGTCACCGGGCCGCAGTCGGTCACCGAGGCACTGCGGGTGGAGCTGGACGGCTGGCGGGTCCGCTTCCGGCTGCCCACCCCCGGCGACCTGGCCGCCGCCGAACAGGCCCCCGGGGGCCTGGCCAGGGCCGTACTGCTGGAGCGGTGCGTCCTGACCGCCGAGCACGACGGGGAGCCGGTGGCCGCCCGGCAGCTCCCCGAGCCGGTCCAGCGGCGCCTGGCCGAGGCCGCCGCGGCCGCCGACCCCTGCGCGGACGTCCGGCTGAACCTCAGCTGCCCCGGGTGCGGCGAGCCGGCCCTGGCCGAGCTGGACATCGCCTCCTACCTCTGGGAGGAGCTGGACGACTGGGCCCGGGCGACCCTGCTCGACGTCCACCTGCTGGCCACCGCCTACGGCTGGAGCGAGACGGAGATCCTGGCGCTGAGCCCGCTGCGGCGCCGCTACTACCTGGAGCTGTGTGCAGATGCCTGACCACTTCGACCGCCTGGTGGCGAAGGGCGCCCCGGGCCGGGCCCCGGCCGGGGCCGAGGTGCGCGTGCGCCCGCGCCTGCCCGGGCCGTTCGAACGGCTCGACACGCTCGGCCCGGCGCTGCCGGCCGTCCACGAGGAGCCGGCCGTACCGGGCCGTACCGTCGGGCCGCCGGTCTCCGCACCGCTCCCCCGGCCGACGGCGGCGCCGCGCCCGGCACCGGCCGGGGGAGCGCCCCGGGCGGCGGCCGGCGACGACCGGCCGGCGGCCGCCGCGCCCGTCCTCCCGCTGCCGCGCCCGCCGCTGCTGGTCACGCCGCCGAACGCCCCCGCCGCACCGGCCGCCGAGCCGGTGGTACGGGCCGCGGCCGCCCGCCCGGCAGCCGGCCCGTCCGTCGCCGTACCGCCCCGGGCGCCCGCGCCCGGGCTGCCCACCACGGCACCGCCGACGCCGGTACGGCCCGCCCTCTCACCGGCCTCCGGACGGCGGGCCGCCGTGGCGGCCGCCCCGGGCCGCGCCTCAGGGAACGCCGCCCGCGGCCGGCAGCGGCCCGTCGAACAGGCGGTCCGGGTCCTGATCGGACGGGTCGAGGTCAAGGCCGCCGAGCGCACCCCGGCCGCCCCGCGCAGGCCCGCGGCGGCCCGCCGGGCCCCCGCCCTCGACCTGGACGAGTACCTCGGCCGGGAGCCCTCATGACCGGACGGGAGGACCCATGAGCAACCACCTCGCGATCGCGACCGTCAGCGAGGCGCTGCGGCTGCTCATCAGCCGCGCGCTCTCGCCCGACATCCCGTTCGCGGTCGAGGTCGGCACCCGCAAGCCGCCGACCGAGCCGCCGGCCGACCCGGCCATCACCGTCTTCCTCTACCAGGTCACGCCCAACGCCTCGCTGCGCAACCGCGACGCGCCCACCCGCGCGACGGACGGCACCGTGCTGACCCGGCCGGCCGCCGCCCTCGACCTGCACTACCTGATCAGCTGCTACGGCGAGGAGTCCCAGCTGGTCGGCCAGCGGCTGCTCGGCTGCGTGGTCCGGGCGCTGACCGAACAGCCGGTGCTGTCCCGGCAGTTGATCGAGGAGGCGGCCGACCAGCCGTACCTGACCGGGACGGACCTGGCCGCCGCGCCGCAGCGGGTGCGCTTCACGCCCACGACCATGGACGTCGACGAGATGTCCAAGCTGTGGAGCACGCTGCTCCAAACGCCGTACGCGCTGTCCGTGTCCTACCAGGCCACCGCCGTCTTCGTGGAGGGCAAGACCGATCCGGTGGCCGGCAAGCCGGTGCTGCGCCGCACCGTACGGGCCGTGCCGTCCCGCGGGCCGGTCGTCGAGCGGGTGCGCTCCCGGCCGGCCGGGTCGCGGGGCGCCCCCGAGGAGGGGCCGGTGACCAAGGACCGGGAGCTGGTGGTTCACGGCTCCGGGCTGCGGGCGGACCTGGTCGTGGCCCGGCTGGGCGGACGGCGGGTGCCGGTCGGCCCCGCCGGAGTCCGGGACGACCGCCTCGTGGTCGCCGTACCGGAGGACCTGCCGCCCGGCGTGCACCGGGTGCAGGTGCTGCACGGACTCGCCCTGGACGGCCGGCCCGCCGCCGAGCACCTCGCCGTGGAGTCCAACGCCCAGACCTTCGCCCGGCAGCCGCGGATCGTCGCGCCGGTCGGCACCGCGGACCGCGACGACGGACCGGCCGGGGTCTCGGCCCGGCTGGACGTCCGGCTGGACCTTCCGGTCCTGGACGACCAGCAGGTCCTGCTGCTGCTGGACGAGTTGGACCCGCCCGCCGGGCGGCCCGGGGCGAGCCACCAGTTCCGCGCGCCCGCACCGCCGCGGCCGCGCCCCGACCCGTTCGAGGTCCGGGTGCCGGTCGTCGGCGTCCGCCCGACGGCGTACCTGGCCCGGGTCCAGGTGGACGGCGTACCCAGCGAGTTGACGGTGTCCGCCGACGGGTCCTTCACCGGCCCCGTCGTGGACCTGACGCACTGACCGCAGGACGGGGGACGGGGGACGGGATGAGCACGCGCCGAAGGCAGGGCCGCGACGGCCCGGCGGACGAGCCGCACCGGCGGTCGCTGTCGGCCGCCGTCACCGCCGTGCTCGAACGGCTCGACGCCCACGCGGCCGGCCGCACCGACCGGCCGCCGTCCGGCGGGCCAGCACCGACCGGTGAATCCGCACCGTCCGGTCAACCCACGCCGCCCGGTGAACCCGCGCCGCCCGCTCCCGCCGGCCGCCGGGGCGGGCGCCGGCAGCCCGCCACCGCCCTGGACGCGCTCACCGCCTCCTTCGGGCTCACCCCGTTCGAGCGCGACGTCCTCGTGCTGGCCGCCGCCCCCGCGATCGACCCCACCACCGCCGCCCGGTGCGCCGCGGCGTGCGGCGACCCCGGGCACACGTACCCGACGTTCTCGCTCGCCCTCGCCGCCCTGGACCAGCCGCACTGGAGCGCGCTCACCCCGGTGGGCCCGCTGCGCCGCTTCCGGCTGGTCGAACCGGACGACGAGACGGCGCTCACCGCCTCCCGGCTGCGGATCGACGAGCGGGTGCTGCACTTCCTGGTCGGCGTGCCGTACCTGGACGTACGGCTGCACGGCCTGCTCACCCCGGTCCGGCCGCCCGGCGAGCTGCCGGGCCCGCACGAGCGCTGCGCGGCCGAGCTGGCGCACGGATGGACCACGACCGGGCTGACCGGCCCGCCGCACACCGAACTGACCGGCGCCGACCGCCGTACCCGCTGGGAGATCGCGGCGGCGGCGGCCCACCGCGCCGGGCTCGGCCTCTACGCCGCCCACCGGGAGGACCTGCCCACCGAACCCGCCGAGCGCGAGCGGCTCGCCCGGCTCTGGCAGCGGGAGGCGATCCTGATCCCGGCCGCGCTGCTGGTGGAGGGCGGGGAGCCCGGCCGGGAGCGCCCGCAGGCCCCGAACGGCACGGAGGCCTTCCTCGCGAGCCTGGCGGTGCCACTGGTCGTGTCCGGCGACGAGCCCCCGCCGGCCGGTACCTCGGACCGCGCCCGGCTGACCGTGCCCCCGCTCGGCCCCGAGGAGCAGCTGGCGATCTGGGCCGCGGCGCTGGACGGTGCGCCGGGCATCGCCGAGGGCGAACTCCGCGCACTGGCCGCGCAGTTCTCGCTGCCCGGCCATGTGATCCGGTCGGCGGCGGCGACGGCCCGGCGGGCGGCCGAGGACGGCGGGGACAACGGCGCGGACATCAGCCCACTGGCCTGGCACGCCGGGCTGGTGGAGGCCCGGATGTCCCTGGACGAGCTGGGCCGGCGGGTCGAGCCGCGCGCCGACTGGGAGGACCTGGTCCTGGAGGAGCGCCAGCGCGCGACGCTGCGCGAGATCGTCGCCCACGTCCGCCGGCGCGGCACGGTCTACCAGGAGTGGGGGTTCGAGTCGGTGCTGCGCCGCGGCCTCGGCGTCACCGCGCTGTTCGCCGGCGGGTCGGGCACCGGGAAGACGCTGGCGGCCGAGGTCGTCGCCGGGCGGCTCGGCGTGGACCTGTTCGTCATCGACCTCTCCCAGGTCGTCAGCAAGTACATCGGCGAGACCGAGAAGAACCTCCGGCGGGTCTTCGACGCGGCCGAACGCGGCGGCGCGCTACTGCTGTTCGACGAGGCCGACGCGCTGTTCGGCAAGCGCAGCGAGATCAAGGACAGCCATGACCGCTACGCCAACCTGGAGGTCAGCTACCTGCTGATGCGGATGGAGGCCTACCGGGGCCTGGCCGTGCTCACCACCAACATGAAGAAGGCGCTGGACCCGGCGTTCATGCGGCGGATCAGGTTCGTGGTCGACTTCCCGTTCCCCGGGGTGCCGGAGCGCGCCGAGATCTGGCGGCGGGTCATCCCCGAACAGACCCCCAGCCGGGGCCTCGATCCGGAGCGGCTCGCCCAGCTCACCGTGGCCGGCGGCTCGATCCGCAACATCGCGCTGTCCGGCGCCTTCCTGGCCGCGGACGAGGGCTGCCCAGTGGAGATGCGGCACCTGCTGGCCGCCGCGCGCACCGAGTACCTGAAGCTGGAGCGCTCGCTGACGCCCTCGGAGGTCGGCGGATGGATCTGACCGAGGGGCTCGGGGCAAAGCAGAGCGACCCCGGGCGGAGCGACCCCGGGCACAGCGGCGCCTGGCCCGGGGGTACCAGGCCCGGGGGTACCCGACGGATCGAGGTCGAGATCGGCGAGCTGGTCCTCGACGGCTTCGCGCACCTCGACCACGACCGGCTGGCGGCGGCGTTCCGGCGCGAACTGACCCGCCTGGTCAAGGCGCGCGGCGTGCCGCTCGCGGCCGGCGGCGACCGCACCCTCGACCTGCTCTCCGGGCTGCCCCCGCTGCCGCCGGGCACCTCGCCGCAGCGGCTCGGTGAGGCGCTCGCCCGCGCCGTGCACACCGGACTGTCCGGCGGCGGCCGGCCGCCGGGACGGGGGCGGACATGACGCGACTCGCCGCCGCCGCGAAGGATTCCGCACCGGACAGCAGGCAGGGCTCGGCCCGGCGGAAGACCCGGACGCCGAAGGCCAGGACGCCCGAACCGAAGGAGATCGTCTCCGGCGCCGGCCAGCCGCTCGACCCGGGCGTGCGCCGGGAGCTGGAGGCCAGGCTCGGGCACGACCTCAGCCGGGTCCGGGTGCACACCGACCGGGACTCCGCCGCGCTGACCGAGCTGATCGGCGCGGACGCCGTCGCCGTCGGCCCCGACCTCTTCTTCGGCGAGGGCAGGTACCGGCCGGCCGCCGAGGACGGCCGGCGGCTGCTCACCCACGAGCTGCTGCACACCGTCCAGGCCCCGAACCCGCTCGGCGCGCTGCGGGCCGGCCGCGACCTGGGCGCGGTCAGCCTGCCGCAGGACGCGATCGAACGGGAGGCGGAGCACGGCGCGCGCGCCGACCGGCCGACGGCGGCGACCCCGGGAGCCACCCCGGGCTGGCTCCGCTACGCGACCGTCGACGCCGACCGGTTCCGCACCGAGCGGCTCGATCCGGCGACGCTGGTCGACCGGCTGGCGGCCGGCATCCTGCGCTCGCTGCGCGGCGACCCGACCGACTCCTCCGGCCGGGTGCGCCTGCAACTCGCCCGCTTCGCACCCGAGTTGCAGGAGTCCGTGCTCGCCCGGCTGGAGGACGGGCTGCCCTCCTCGGACTACACCCGGGTGCTGGAGCTGGTCGAGGCCGCCGAACACCGCCCGGCCGACGGGGACGGCGCGCAGACGCCCGAGCCGGTCACCGGCGCCGCCGAGCGGGCCGAGGACGAGCGCGAGCAGGACGACGACCCCGGACCCGAGCGGGACCGGCGACCGGCCCAGGAGGCGGATCAGGAGGCGGACCGGCCGGACGGCCCGAAGGGGCGGCGCAGGCACCGCAAGGGCCGGGACGGCGAAGCGGAGGACACCGAGGAAAGCCCGAAGCAACAGGACGAGCAGCCGGCACCGCCCGCTGAGGGCGAGGCGGGCCCGGCACCTCAGGGCGCGCCGACAGCCGGGCGGCCCGCGGCCGGTCAGGAGCAGCCCGCGTCCGTCCCCGAGACGACGCCGGAGGCTCCCGTCGCGGCGGAGGCGGCCGCCGCCCCGCCGGTGGCCGTCCCCGTGACCGGCGCGCCCGGGGCCGGGCAGCCGGACACCGCCGCCCAGCCCTCGGCCGGGACGACGCCGCAGGAGCCCGCCGCAGGACCTCCGCCGCAGCCCGCACCCGTCAAGCCCGAGCGCCTGGACGCGATCGCCCAGGCGCCGGACAGCCCGCTCGCCCGGCACGGGCTGCTGGAGGGCGACCACCCGCAGGGCGAAACCCGGGACGAGGAACGGCCGTTGGGCGTGGAGCCCGGCGCGGACGCCGAGGTCCACGACACCCCGGGCGCGGACCAGGAGCGGCAGGCGCAGTCGACCGGCGCCACCGATCCGGAGCTGGGGCCCGGGGACTTCCTGCCCTCGTCGGACCTCGACGTGTCCGCCGTCCCGACCGTCGACCGGATCCCGCTGTCGGCGGACGGCGCACCCGCGGCGAACGCCGAGGCACCGGCCTTCCCCGAGCCGCCCGCGACCAAGGCCGAGCAGGTCCAGGAGGAACGCGAGAGCCGGCCGGAGACCGACGAGGAGCCGGCGGCACCACCCGAGCCGGCCCAGCCCGGGGCCGCCCCCTCCCCGGCCCCCGCGGCGGGGGCCGGGGAGGCCGAGGACCGCGGTGGCCGCGACCTCCAGCCGGAGCGGCCGGTCGAGCAGGAGGTCGGCCCCGATCCGGCCCAGGCCCGGGCCGTCGAACCCGTGGCCCCGGAGCCGCAACCGGAGGCTGAGCCGGAGCAGCGGGAGCCGGAGGCCGCGGCGGCGCCCGCCGGGACGGCGCGGGAGGCCGAGCCCGCGGCGTCACCCGAGCCCGCCGTCCCGGAGCCCGTCCCGGAGCGCGGCGCGGCCCCCGGCGCGGCGGGGCCGGTCGGCGGCGAGGGCCCGGGCGGGCCCGCCGGCGTCCGGGACAGCGCGCCCGAGACCGCGCCCGACACCATGCCGGGCGCCGCCGGTCCGGCGGCCGAGCAGGCCGACGCACCGTCCGCGCTCGCCGGCGGGCCCGCCCAGGACGCCTCCCTGGAGGCCGGCGGCGGCGCCTGCGCGGGCCCGCAGCAGCCCACCACCGAGGCGGAGCCGGACGGTGCCCCCGGTGGCGGTGGCGGCTGCGCGGCCGGAGCCGCCGGCGGCGCGGGCCCGGCCCCGGCCAAGGAGGAGGAGAAGCCCGCCCCGCCCGACGTCTCCGCCCAGGACCCGCAGAGCGCGCTCGCCACCGCCGCGAGCCTGCCGCCCGATCAGCTGGCCGCCACGCTGGACGGCGTGGACGGTTCGGTGGACCGTACGGTCGCCGAGCAGCACGCCGCCCTTCAGGCGTCCCCGCCGGCCGCCCAGCGCCCGTCCGGGGCGCCGCAGACCCAGTCCGGCACGCCCGAGGCCGCGCCGCCGGCCGAGGCGGTGACGGAGCGGCTGGAGCGGGTCGGTCCTGCCGGCCCGGACGGCGAGCAGCAGGAGGCCGAGCGGAAGAAGGTCGAGGGCCGCAACCCCGGCGACCGGGTCGCCGCACCCCACGTCGCCGACGACGCGGGCAACCAGGTCTCGGCGCAGGAGGTGCAGCAGGTCCAGGGCGCGGTCGACGGTGTGCCCTCCACCGACCCGGCGCTGAACACCACCGTCGGCCGGGCGCCCACGGTCGAACTGACCGGCGAGAGCGATCCGGCACGGACCGACCGGCAGGCGGCGAAGCTCAAGGACGGCTCCGCCAGGATCCTCGGCGTCGGCCGGGAGGACGCCGCCAAGCCGATGGGCGAGGACCGGATCTACCCGGACGTGCCGAAGGAGACCCTCACCGCCTCCGTCCCCGGCGGCAGCCGCAGGCGCGGGGGCGCCGGCGCCGGGAGCGCGGTCGACACCAAGCCGGGCATCGGCATCGTGACCCGGCAGGAGCGCGGCCCGCAGATCCAGGCCGCGGTCGGCCGGGGCCAGGGCCGGCTGGCCTCCGAACAGGCCACGCGGAAGCAGGGCGAAGCCGACGCCCGCCGACAGAACCAGGCCGAGGTCGACCAGGCGGTGGCCGACAACGCCCAGTCCCAGGCCGGCGAGCGGGGCGAGGCCGCGGAGAAGGTCACCGCCGAACGCGAACAGTGGCGCACCGAGCAGGACCAGCAGATCTCCGGCGCGGACCGGGACGCCGACGCCGAGCACAAGGACAGGACCGGCGCGATCGACAAGAAGCGCACCGAGGCCGACAAGGACGTCCAGGACCGCCGGCAGCAGGACAACCAGAAGATCCAGGACAAGCGGAAGGAGGCCGAGGAGAAGGCGCGGAAGGAGAAGGACCGCAAGAAGGAGGAGTCCGAGGGCTGGTGGGGCTGGGTCAAGTCCAAGGTCAAGGCGGCCTTCGACGCCCTGGTCGAGGCGGTCACCAAGGTCTTCGACTACTTCCGCGGCCTGATCAACGACATCATCGACGGCTTCCGGAAGTTCGCGGACTGGGCGATCGACCAGGCCAGGAAGTTCGCCGTCGAGCTGATCGACAAGCTCGCGGACGCGCTGATCAGGATCTGCGACGTCCTGCTGGCGGCGTTCCCCGAACTGCGGGACAGGTTCCGCAGGAAGATCGAGGAGTGGCGCGACAAGGCCGTCGCCAAGGTCAACGCGTGGGCGGACCGGCTCAGGAACGCCGTCAACAAGCTGCTCAACGCGCTGGCGGCCGGGCTGAACGCCCTGCTGGACGCGCTGGAGACGGGGCTCAAGGCCGCGATCGAGGCGGTCCGCACGGCGGTGATGGACGCGATCGACTTCGTGCGGAAGGCGATCGCGGTGTTCGGCGAGTTCGCGGCCCTGATCGGCGACATCGCGCCGGACCCCGGCGGGTGGCTGAAGAAGCTCGGCACCGCCGCGGTCGACGGCATCCAGCACTACCTGTGGGGTGCGATCAAGAGCGCGGTGCGGACCTGGTTCGACGAGAAGGTGGAGTCGGTCGTCGGCCTGACCTCCACCCTGGTGAACGTGCTGGTCAAGGGCTGCGTCTCGATGGCCCAGATCGGCCGGATGGCCTGGCAGGCGATCGTGGCGGCGCTGCCCGGGATGATCGTCTCGATCGTCGTCGAGAAGCTGGTGTCGATGATCGTGCCGGCGGCGGGCGCGATCATGGCGATCATTCAGGGCCTGACGGCCGCCTGGAACACCATCAGCAAGATCATCGCGGCGATCGGGAAGTTCGTCGCCTTCCTCAAGGCGGTCAAGTCCGGATCGGCCGCCTGCCTGTTCGCCGAAGCGGTCGCGGCGGGCGTGGTCGCGCTGCTGGACTTCATCTCCAACTTCCTGCTCAGCAAGCTCAAGGGGGCCGGCAAGGCGGTCGGCACCAAGCTCAGGGGGATAGCCCAGAAGATCCTCAAGGGCCTGGCCAGGGCCGGCCGGGGCACCCGCGAGGCGGCCGGACGGGCGGTCAACAAGGCCCGGGCCGGCCTGCGCCGGGCCGGCCAGTCGCTGCGCCGTCGGCCCTCCCCCGCCCACGGCCGACCCGCCCGTACCGGCCCGGCCCGGCACACCGTCCGCCGCGCGGAGCACCACCAGGAGACCGCCCCCGGCCGCCAGCGCCGCCAGGTCACCCACCCGAAGTCCACCCGGCCCCGCCGCCCCACCTCCCCCGTCGGCCGCGCCCTCAACACCTCCCGCCAGACGGTCAAGGCGGCACTCAACCGCGTCCGGGTCGCGGCCCGCACCCTCGGCCGCAAACTCCTCAACAGCAAACTCGGCCGCGCCCTCACCAACGGCGCCCACCGCATCCGCGACGCCTACCGCAAACAGCGCGACCGCCTCCGCGCGTGGCACCAGAAGCGCCAACAGCAGCGCGCCCAGCGCCGCGCCCACGAGAACTCGCGGGCGGCCAAGGAGCAGCGGCTCTCTCTGATCGTTGCAAAGATCACTCCGAAACTGCAGGGACTGCTCCACCGCGGCGCCTCTGACATCACCATTCGAGCCGTACTCGCGGCGATGCGGACCTGGTACCGACTTTCCGGCCTGGAGTGGCTCGGAGAGCGGAGTATCCGCTTCCGTGCCTGGCTCAATCCCGACATCGTCTTCCTGCACGGCGTGGCTTTCCCGATCGATGATCTGCTGGCGTTCGTCCGCAAAGTCGGCGCAGAGGTCGTGCGAGCGCCGCAGTGGGCACGTACCGCCGGAGTCAGCCAGGATTCGATACCCGGCCCCACCTCCATACCGACATCCGCCGGCAGGGGCTACGAAGTACACGAACTCGGCAACCGCTCCGGCGCGGAGGTACAGGAGTATCTCCGCGGGCGCCCGGGAACAACCATGTGGCAGGTGGACATCCAACGCTATCGGGATCAGTCCGGAGCCGCCCTCGACGTCGACTGGCAGCAATGGTGGGGGCGAGCCACGAGGAACCGAGGGATCCTTTTCAGCATTCCTTACCGTTCGGAAGAGAAACAGCCGTGGCGAGGTGAGCGAAAAAGAGCTCCGTCCCGCAGGGACAGCATGGGTCTGTCATATAAGGAGATTGCAAATCTGTTCGACTCGTGGCAGGGACGACGCGGCGCCCTGAAGCAGCAGGTGATCGCCCAACAGGCGGTCGGAATGCTCGGTGGAAGAATGCCGGACGGGCCGAACCGGCGCTTCACCGCAGAGTTGACTTCGCTGATGATCCAGCAGGAGGGCCTGCGGAACGTCGGAACCATGTCGACCGGTGCCATGCTCCTGGACATGGCGGCACGTGGCCATGTCACCCTCGCGGACGCGGCACGACTCCACCCGATGGCGCCCAAGGATTCACAGGCAGGGGCCAGGGAGTTGCGCGCGTCCATCTTCCAGGGAGCGGACCGGACGTCTTTCGCGGAACGGCTACGCGATCGGGAAGTCGATGTCGTCGAGGCGTGGGTCCGAAGCCTGGGCAAGGAAATCGTCGTGGATTCCTATGCCACCGGACAGGAGAAGCGAAAGCAACTCATGCAGCAGATCCGAGATCGAATTCACCGGATGTACAATATCGACCCGCGCTACACGGCGCTTCGGAACGGAATGGACTGATCGATGCGGAACTCGAAATTCAAGACAACCAGAATCGTGTTGCGCTCGTACCCGGCGGAGGACGAGGTGGACGAGTTTGCCGGCCTCCACGGCTGGCCGAGGAGAGCGGAAGTGGAGGCCCGGCGCGAAGGCGGAAGCCCGTACACCGTCTCCTGGGATCTGGGTGATGAAAGCGTCCTCGATTATGTCGAGGACGGCATGTCGAAGAATTGCTATCTCATCGTACACGGCCCGACCCGCGAGAGCGTGGAACCAGTCGGGGAGATGATTTCCGAGGAGCTCTTCCCGTGGGACCACACCGAGTTGCTCTGGTGTGTCGACAACGCACCGAATCCCATTGAACTCGGCCTGTCAATCATTCGACTCGCGCTCGGATCTCCGGATGGCTTTCACGACGAGACATTTCGGCGGGTCAAAAGCGGGCTGACCCATCCGGATTCCCAGGTGCGGGACATGTCACTGTGGGCCAGCACGTATTCACCGTGGGCCGAGTACATCCCGCTGCTACAGAATCTGGCAGCACAGGATCCCGTCACCGAGATTCGCGAGCGGGCAGGGCTCGTCCTTGAGGCCTATCGCGTCCGAGGGGGAGGTGATGGGTCATGACCGGGTACACGGACACCCCCAGGCCCATCAGGGCCGGGCTGGTGATCGTCGATGCGCTGCGCGGGACGCCGCAGCGGGTCGTCGTGTTGCAGTTCAACCCCGACAGTCTGGAGCGCTCGCTCGCCCCGCAGGCCGCGGGGGCCGACGGGACCGGGGACCGGACGGAGGCGTTGCGGCTGAAGGGTCCGGCGGTGGAGACGTGGAAGTTCACCGCGGAGCTGGACGCGACCGACCAGTTGGAGCTGCCGGCGCCGAACGGGATCCATCCGCAGCTGGCCACGCTGGAGTTGCTGGTGCAGCCGGCCAGCGCCCGGCTCAGGACCAACCAGGGGCTGGCCGCCGTCGGCACCCTGGAGATCACCCCGGTCGAGGCCCCGCTCACCCTGTTCACCTGGGGCAGCAAGCGGATCCTGCCGGTGCGGCTGACCGAACTCACCATCACCGAGGAGGCGTTCGACATCGACCTGAACCCGATCAGGGCCACCGTCGGGATCGGCCTGCGCGTCCTGACCGTCAGCGATCTGCCGACCGGCCACCGTGGGGCCGAGCTGTACCTGGCGCACCTGGCGCAGAAGGAGCGCCTGGTCGGTTCCGCGGCCGACGGCCGGCTGAGTGCGCTCGGCCTGGGAGGAGGATTCCGGTGACCGCCGACCACCCGCTGGACGCGCTGCCCGCGCCCTCGCCGTACCCGCCGACCAGCCGGTACCACGGCGTCCCGGTGGCGTTGCACACGGCACCGGACGGACGCCAGGTCCCCTACCTGCGACGGCGGTTGATGCCGGGCACGGACGGTCTGACCCCGCTCGCCGAGCACACCGTCAGTGCCGGCGACCGCCCCGACCTGCTCGCCTACCGCTATCTCGGCAGCGCCGACCAGTGGTGGCGGATCGCCGACGCCAACCCGGTGCTCGACCCCCGGGAGCTGACCGCGACGCCGGGCCGGCGGATCGTCGTCGCGCTGCCCGGCGGGGTGCCGGGGGTGGGGAATGCCTGACGCCCCGGCCGTCACGGGCGGCGGGCCGATCGGGTCGGTCCACCTGAGTCTGCTGATGGGTCCGCAGATCCCGGTGCCGGTGCCGCAGCCGGTGACCGACGCCCTGCTGTCGGCGCAGGTCACGGTGGCGTCCGGGCAGCGCAGCGGCTTCCAGCTCGCCTTCGACCTGTCGAAGCGCGGGCCGATCAACACCGCGCTGCTGCCGGGCGGCTTCTTCGACCCGAAGATCAGGGTCGTGCTGATGGTGACCGTCACGGGCACCCCGACCGTGCTGATGGACGGTGTGATCATCCGCCAGGAGGTCGGCATCAGCAACCAGCCCGGCCAGTCCACGCTGACCGTCACCGGCGAGGACCTGACGGTGCTGATGGACCTGGAGGAGCGGGCCGGGGTGCCGTTCCCCGCGATGTCCCCGGCGGCCCGGGTCGCCGCGATCATCGGCACGTACGGGCAGTACGGCATCGTGCCGCTGGTCATCCCGGAGCTGGTGCCGCAGACGCCGATGCCCACCCGGCGGATCGACTTCCAGAAGGGCACCGACCTCGGATACGTCAACGAGCTGGCCAAGGCCAACGGTTACGTGTTCTACCTCGATCCGGGGCCGGTCCCCGGGACGAGCCGCGCCTACTGGGGGCCGGAGAACCGGCTCGGCGTCCCGCAGCACGCGCTGAACGTGAACATGGACGCGCTGTCCAACGTCGACCAGCTGACCTTCGCCTTCGACGGGACCGCCCGCGAGGAGCCGGAGGCCCGCATCCAGCTCCCGGCGACCAGGGTGTCCGCCGTCCTGCCGGTGCCGGAGGTCAGCATCCTGCGCCCGCCGCTCGCGCTCAGGCCCGCGCCGGCGCTGAAGAAGAAGGTCATCGCGGACACCGCCAAGAAGGACACCGCCCAGGCCGTCGCCGAGACCATCGCCAAGGCGATGCAGTCGGCGGACGCCGTCTCGGGCTCCGGGCAGCTCGACGTCGTCCGGTACGGCCACGTCCTGCGGCCGCGCGAGCTGGTCGGCGTCCGCGGCGCCGGGCTCACCTACGACGGCCTGTACTTCGTCAAGAGCGTCACCCACAACCTCCAGCGCGGCTCGTACACCCAGAACTTCACGCTGACCCGCGAGGGCCTGATCGCCCTCCAGCCGACCGTCGTCCCGTAGCGCCACACCGTCGTGGCGGCACAGTCCCGCGGCGCCACACCATCGAGGTACCACAGTCAGGAGTTGCCGGCATGGCCGAACCGACCCGCTACCTCGGCAAGTTCCGGGGAACGGTGGTGAACAACGTCGACCCGCTCGGGATCGGCCGCATCCAGGCCCAGGTGCCCGACGTGCTGGGCGAGGTCACGTCGACCTGGGCGATGCCGTGCTTCCCGGTGGCCGGCCCCGGCATGGGGCACTACGCGGTCCCGCCGGTCGGGGCGGGGGTGTGGCTGGAGTTCGAGCAGGGCGACCAGAGCTACCCGGTCTGGACGGGCTGCTGGTACGGCTCCGCCTCGGAGGTCCCGGTGGAGGCGACGACCGGCCCGCCGGGCGTGCCGAACACGGTGCTGGAGACCTCCGGGCGGCGGGTGATCGTCCTGTCCGACGATCCGACCACCGGGATCACCCTCCGCACACCGGGCGGAGCCTCGATCGTGATCAACGACACGGGCATCCGGATCAGCAACGGCCAGGGCGCCGAGATCTCGCTCGTCGGCGCCACCGTTTCCATCAACCAGGACGCCCTGAGCGTGACCTGACGGGGGGATTCTCGTGCCCGGAAATCTGCTGCACGTCAATGCGACGGTGACCTGCCCGCACGGCGCCCAGGCGACGGCCCGGCCCGCCCAGGCCCGGGTGCTGGTCGCCGGCCAGGCCGTCACCGGCACCGCCGACCCGTACACCGTGACCGGCTGCCCGTTCACGGTGGCCGGCAAGCCGCAGCCCTGCGTCACGATCCGCTGGGTGGTGCCGTCCGCCCGGATCCGGGTGAACGGCTCCCCCGCGCTGCCGCGGTCCGCCGTCGGACTGTGCCAGAGCGCCGAGCAGATCCCGCAGGGGCCGCCGGTCGTGACCGTCGTCCAACAGCGGGCGGTGGGGACATGAGCACCGCACCCCCGGCCAGGACGGACCTCGCGTTCCCGTTCCGGATCGACAGCCGCGGGCGCACCGCCGAGGCGGCGTACGACGACCACGTACGGGACCTGATCGAGCAGTTGCTGTTCACCAGCCCCGGCGAGCGGGTCATGCACCCGGACTTCGGCTGCGGACTGCTCGACCTGGTCTTCGCCCCGAACAGCCCGGAGCTGGCGGCCACCCTGCAACTGTCCGTGCAGGCGGCGCTGCAACGGTGGCTCGGCGACGTGATCGAGGTCGTCTCGCTCGACGTGGAGAGCGAGGACAACGTGGTGCGGGTCGAGCTGGCGTACGTCGTGCGCCGGACCGGTGCGCAGCGGCAGGACGTGTTCGAGGGCGGGGTGGCGGCATGACCGGCCGATCCGAAGTGACCGGGCAGTCCGACGTGACCGGGCAGTCCGACGTGACGGGCCGATCCGAAGTAACGGGGCAGTCCGACGAGGCGACGGCCCGGTGCGGGACGGAACTCCGCCGCGCCGACGTCCGCGCGGCCCGCCTGCTGGGCCTGGACGGCGCCGAGCCGGACGACGACGGGCGCACCCTGAGCGTGACCTTCCTCGGCCGGGCGCCGGACGAGCTGGGCCCGGAGAACATCCGCGTCGACGGCGGCCGGCGGATCACCGGCCTGCGCGCCCTCGCGGTCGACATCGAGCGCGCCGACGACCCGGAGCTGGACGACCGGATGCACGTCACCCTCGACCGGGCCGGCGACACCTCCCGCTACCGGCTGACCGTCGTCGAGGCGGACGCCTACGGCCGGCCGGGCAGCCGCCCGTACCCGGGCTTCGACCCGAGGTACGCGAGCACCGGCTTCTCCTTCGGCGCCGACTGCCCCTCCCCCTACGACTGCCGCGCCGAGGAGAGCTGCCCGCCCGCCGTCCGGCCGGCCCCGGTGATCGACTACACCGCCCGCGACTACGAGAGCCTGCGCCGGCTGGTGCTGGACCGGATGAGCCTCACCACCCCGGGCTGGACCGAGCGGCACCTGCCCGACCTCGGCGTCACCCTGGTCGAGCTGCTCGCCTACACGGCCGACCAGCTCTCCTACCAGCAGGACGCGGTGGCCACCGAGGCGTACCTCGACACCGCCCGCCGCCGGGTGTCGGTGCGCCGGCACGCCCGGCTGGTCGACTACCCCGTGCACGACGGCTGCAACGCCCGCACGTTCGTCGCGCTGACGGCCGACCGCCCGCTCACCCTGCGGCACGGCACCTTCCGCTTCGCCGCCGTCGACGTCAGCCGGCTCGGCCCGCAGGAACGCCCGGACCTGTCCACGGTGATCCCGGACGAGGAGCTGGACGCGCTCACCACCACCGCCGCCGTCGAGGTGTTCGAGCCGCTCGGCGGGGCGGACCTGGTGCTGCGCCCCGCGCACAACACCATCCGGTTCTGGACCTGGGGCGACCAGGACTGCGTCCTGCCCCGGGGCGCGACCGGCGCCACCCTGCGCGACGACTGGCACCGGGCCGACCGGCCGCAGGACCGCGACCGCGGCCGGCACCTGGCGCTGCGCCCCGGCGACCTGCTGGTCATCGAGGAGGTGCTCGGCCCGCGCACCGGCGCCGCCGCCGACGCCGACCCGGCGCACCGCCAGGCCGTCCGGCTCACCTCGGTCACCCCCCTGGTCGACGAGCTGTACGAGCAGCCCGTGGTCGAGGTCGCCTGGGCGGCGGAGGACGCGCTCTCCTTCCCGGTCTGCCTGTCCGCGCACGGCGGGAGCGACTGCGGCCCGATCGCCGACGTGAGCGTCGCCCGCGGCAACGTCGCCCTGGTCGACCACGGCCGCTCCCTGACGTTCTGCGGCGCGGCCCCGGAGACCTTCGCGGTGCCGCCGGAGCCGGTCCGCGTGGCGCCCTGCGGGCCGGACGGCTGCGGCTGCGCGGACCGCGCCGAGGGCAGCCCCGCGGCGGAGGCGATCCACGCGCTGCTCGACCAGGCGAGGACCGGCCGCCGGCTCGGCCCCGGGCAGGTCCGCGAGCTGGACGCGCTGGTCGGCGAGGCGGCCGTCCGGCGGGCCGGGCTGAGCATCCGGCTCGCGCCCGGCGCCAACCGGGAGGACGCGGAGAACGCGGGCGCGGAGGGCGGGGACGGCCCGGGCGCGGTGGTCGAGCCGCCCACCGCCGACGCCCAGGCGGAGGCGCTGGAGACGCTGCTCGACCAGACCCGCTACCCCGTCCTGCCGCAGCCCTTCCGCCCGCCGCTGCGCCACGCGCCGGTCACCCAGGCGGCCGCCTACCCGGACCGGGCGCACGTCTGCGCCCGGCAGGCCGCCCTGCTCGCCGGCGTTCCCGGACTGGTCCGGCAGCGGCTGGAGGAACTGTGGCACCGGGCGAGCCGCGGCCACGACCTCTCCCGCGCCGAACTCGCCGAACTGACCCTGCTGTTCGGCGCCCAGGTGGTGCACGAGCTGCGCCTCGCCGAGCGGCCCGCCGCCGCGCTGCGCGAGCTGCTGGCCCGCCGCACCCGCCTGCTCGCCGCCAAGCTGCGCCGCCTGGAGGTGCTCACCGCGCGGGCCCGCTCCGGCGGGGTGCTCCGGCAGCCCACCGTCTGGGAGGTCGCCCAGAGCTGGGGCGCCCGGTACGCCGCCGGGCTCGACCCCGACTCCCCCGCGCTGGCCGGCCCGGCGAGCGGGATCACCGTCCAGGACCCGCGTTCCGCCCTGCCCGCGGTCCTCGCCACCGCCGAGGGCCAGGAGTGGACGCCCCGCCGGGACCTGCTCGCCGACGGCCCGCGGGACCGGCACTTCGTGGGCGAGCCCGAGGACGACGGCGGGCTCGCGCTGCGCTTCGGCGACGGCCGCCACGGCCTGCCGCCCCGGCCCGGCACGGAGCTGCGGGTCGCCTACCGCGTCGGCAACGGCACGGCCGGGAACGTGGGCGCGGAGGCCGTCAACCACCTGGTGGTCTGCCGGGACCGGCCTCCCCACCCGCGGACCCGGCCGCGGGACGCGGTGCTCCGGGTCCGCAACCCGCTGCCCGCGACCGGCGGCGTCGAGCCCGAACCGCTCGACCGGGTCCGGCAGCTGGCCCCGCTCGCCCTGAGCCGCACCCGGCTGCGCGCCGTCACGGCCGCCGACTACGCGGAGCTGGCCGCCACCCTGCCGGGCGTCCGGCGGGCCGCAGCCGAACTCCGCTGGACCGGCAGCGGCCAGGAGGTCCACGTCGCCGTCGAACCGTACGGGCAGGCCACCGCGGACACCGCCCTGCTGGAGGCGGTCGGACACGGCCTGGAGGCGTACCGCCGGATCGGCCACGACCTGGTCGTCCGTCCCGCCCTGCTGGTGCCGCTCGACCTCGGACTGCTGATCTGCGCCGCCGCCGGCCACCAACGCGGCCATGTCCTCGCCGAGTTGCGGCGGGTGCTGGGCAGCCGCGCCCTCCCCGACGGCCGCCCCGGCTTCTTCCACCCGGACGCGCTGGGCTTCGGCGACCCGGTGCGGGTCTCCCGGCTGGTGGCCGCGGCCGCCGCCGTGCCGGGTGTGGTCAGCGCCCAAGTGACCCGGCTGCGAAGGCAGTTCGGGCGGGACGACGGCGAACCCGTCGACGGGCTGCTGCGGCTCGGCGCGCTGGAGATCGCCTGCTGTGACAACGACCCCGACCGGCCGGAGAACGGCCGGCTGTCGATCGTGATCGGAGGTGGCCGATGAACGGCCAGTGCACCTGCGGCTGCGCGGGCACCGCCACCGCGACCCCGGCCCCGCTGTTCAACCCGCCCGGGCTGGACAGCGTCGGCTACCGCGTCGGCCACTACGGGGAGTTCCTCGCGAGCCTGCTCGCCCGGCTGTCCGGCCCCGCCTACCCGGCGCTGCGCGACCTGACGGTCCGCACCCCGGACGACCCGGCGATCGCGCTGCTGGACTCCTGGGCCGTGCTCGCCGACGTGCTCACCTTCTACTCCGAGCGGATCGCCAACGAGGGCTACCTGCGCACCGCCACCGAGGAGAGCTCGCTCGTCCTGCTCGGCCGGCTGGTCGGGCACCGGCCCCGGCCCGGCGTGGCCGCCGACACCTACCTCGCCTACACGCTCGACCACGACCCGCGGGCCGCCGAGGACCCGACCGTGACCATCGCGCGCGGCGCCCGCAGCCAGAGCGTCCCCGGCCCCGGCGAGGACCCGCAGTCCTTCGAGACCGCCGAGGACCTCGCCGCCCGCTCGGCCTGGAACGAACTGGCCGTGCTGCGCCGCCGCCCGTACCAACTGACGCCCGGTCAGCTGAACCCCGGCGGCCGGGCCGAGCTGTTCGCCGCGGGCACCGCCAACAACCTCAGGCCCGGCGACCGGCTGCTGTTCGTCTTCAGCGCCGACAAGGCCGCCGACCCGGTCCACCGGGTGCTGCGGCTGGTGCCCGAGGTGCGGCTCGACCGCGAGAACGACGTCACGGTGATCGGGCTGCCCCGGGACCTGCGCACCCTCAGGGACCTGCGCGCCGAGCTGACGGACTGGATCACGGTCTCCGAGGGCGCCCCGAACCCCAGGCCCGGGCGCAGCCGGATCATCCGGGACTTCGACGACCAGGTGCTGGCCCCGCTGCGCGCCGACCTGGACCGGCCGTCCGGTCCGCTGGGCACCCCGGCCGGGTTCGCCTACCGGCTCGTCCCGGTGATCGCCCGGGCGGCCGAGGCCGCCGAGCTGGCCGGGGCCCGGCAGCCGGTGGCCGACTGGTTCGGCCGCCTCGGCGAGGAGCTGGCCGGCCTGCGCGGCCGCGCCCACCAGCTGGAGCCGCCGCAGGCCCCCGACGAGCCGGGACCGCCCGGCTCCGGAGCCGCCGACCCGGCCGTCCGCGGGCTCGGCTCGCTGCTGGCGGCGCTGCGCACCGCCCCCACCCGGCCCCCGCTCAGCGCCCGGGACCTCGCCCGCGACCCGCAGCGGCTCTTCGCGGCGGGCTCGGACCTCGGCGCGCAGCTGCTGTCCGCACTCGACCCCCGGCTGCGCGACGGCCTCTACCCCGCCTGGCGGCGGATCGACCTGACGGCGCCGCTGGCCGTGCACGAGATCCAGGCGATGCGGGTGGTCGCCACCCCGTTCGGCGCCACCGCGCCGCTCAAGCCGGTCTACGGCACGGACGGCCGGATCGACCGCTACGTGGACTGGCCGCTCGCCGGCAGCACGCTGATCGGCGTCCGGGTCACCTTCGACGCCGCCGGCACCGTCCCGAGGACCGCCGACTTCACGTACGTCGAGGCCGGCAGCCTGGTGCACAGCGGCTTCTCGCTGCCGTGGGACCACACCTTCCCGCTCGGGCCCGGCCAGGTCAAGGTGGTCACCACCGAGCCGCCGGTGCCGCTGGCGCCACCGCCGCCGGACCCGCACGCCGCCGCCGTGCCCGCTCCCGGCCAGGAGCCCGGCGTCAGCGCCCGGTTCCTCGCCGAGCTGCCCGAACGCACGGTCCTGGTGTCCCGCCCGCAGGCCGACGGCCGCGTCCACGTGACGGTCGACGGCGGCCCGGGCCCCGCGCTCGACTACCGGCTCGACCCGGGCCAGGAGAGGACCGGCGAGTCCGGCGAGCTGAACGTCCGGGTGCACCGCTACACCGCCACCGACCAGTCGGACCCGGCGGTCGAGGTGGTGTTCACCACCAAGCTGCAGCCGGTCTCCGGCACCGTCCTCACCCTCGACGCCGTGTACGACCAGATCGCGCCCGGCAGCTGGGTGGTCGTCCAGCGCCCCCGCAAGGGGATCGACGGCGGCATCCCGGGCAGCCGCGACCTCGCCGAGGTCGTCACCCGGGTGACCGACGTGCGGGTGATCTCCCGCGCCGACTTCGGCATCACCGGCAAGGTGACCGAACTGTCCCTGCAACAGCCGTGGCTGGACGACAGGGACACCCAGCTCTCGGACATCAGGGACGCCACCGTCTACGCCCGCGGCGAGTCGCTGCGGCTCGCCGACGAGCCCGTCACCGAGGACGTCCACGGCGACCGGATCGAACTCGCCCGGCTCTACGACGGGCTGACCCCTGGCCGGTGGATCACGGTCGGCGGCGAGCGGACCGACATCCCGGCCACCACCGGCGTCCGGGCCACCGAACTGGCCATGATCGCCGGCGTCGGGCAGAGCGTCGACCCGCGGCTGCCCGGGGACACCGTCCGCACCACGATCACGCTCAGCGCCCCCCTCGCCCACCGCTACCGGCGCGACACCGTCCAGGTCCTCGGCAACGTCGTCCGCGCCACCCAGGGCGCCACCCGCGACGAGGCCGTCGGCAGCGGCGACGCCGGCGTCCCCGGCCAGCGCTTCGCGCTGTGGCAGTCGCCGCTCACCTGGCTGGCGGCCGACACCCCCAGGGGCGCGCGCAGCACCCTGGAGATCCGGGTCGACGGGGTGCGCTGGACCGAGGTCGACAGCCTCGCCGGGCGCGGCGCGGACGAACGCGTCTACGTCACCGGTACCGCGACCGACGGCCGTACCACCGTCACCTTCGGCGACGGCGTGCACGGTTCGCGCCTGCCCACCGGCCGGGAGAACGTCCGCGCCCGCTACCGGATCGGCATCGGCGAGGCGGGCAACGTCGGCGCCGGCCGGATCACCCAGCTCACCACCCGGCCGCTCGGCGTCTCCGCCGTCGTCAACCCGCTGCCCGCCACCGGCGGCGCCGGCCCGGACGGTCCGGGCCTGGCCAGGCGCACCATCCCGCTCGCCGTCACCGCCCTGGACCGGCTGGTCTCGGTGCCCGACTACGAGGACTTCGCCCGCTCCCGGGCCGGCATCGGGCGCGCCAGTGCCGGCCGGCTCTCGGACGGCAGGCGGGAGCTCGTCCACGTCACCGTGGCCGGGGTGGACGACATCCCGCTCACCGCCGACTCCGACCTGATCCGCACCCTGCACGCCGCGCTCACCGCCTACGGCGACCCGAAGCTGCCGGTCCTGGTCGCCCTGCGCGAACTCGTCCTGCTGGTCGTCGCGGTGAACGTGAAGGTCGACCCGGACCACTCCTGGGACCTGGTCGAACCGGCGCTGCGCCGCGCCCTGCTGGAGCGCCTCGGCTACGCCGGACGCCAACTCGGCCAGAGCGCCCACCTGTCCGAGGTGCTCGCCGTCGCCCAGGCCGTCCCCGGCGTGGACCGGGCGGACGTCGACGCCTTCACCGGCGTGCCCGGCAGCCTCACCCCGGAGGGCCTGGAGCACCTGTCCGACCTGCTCGCACAGCCGCAGCCGACGGTCCGGGCCCGGCTCGCCCGCTACGAGGAGCAGCGGTACCGGGTGCGCGACCCCGCCGGGGAGTCCCTCACCGACATCGCCGCCCGCAACGGCATCCCGGTCGCCGAGCTGCTGCACCTCAACACGGCGGTCACCGACACCCGGCCGCTGCCGGCCGGCCGGGTGCTGACGGTGTTCCGCGGCATCCGCCCGGCCCAACTCGCCGTGCTGTCACCGGATCTGCCCGACACGTTGATCCTCAAGGAGGTCCGCGCATGACTGACCCGAGCGGCCGGGACCCGGACGGACTGCTGGAGCTGCTGCCTCGGTGGCACCGGCTGCGGGACGCCGACGGGGGCGAGCCGCTGCGCGCCCTGCTGGCCGTCGTCGCCGAGCAGGTCGACGTGGTCCGCGACGGCATCGACCAGGGCTACCGGGACTGGTTCGTGGAGACCGCCGCCGACTGGGCCGTCGCCTACCTCGGCGACCTGGTCGGCTACCGGATCCTGCCCGGCTACGAGGAGGTGCTCGCCACCGGGCTGCACGGCGGAGCCTCCCCGGAGCGGGCGGCGGCCCGCGACCGGCTCGCCGCCCGGCTGGCGCCGCGGCACGACGTCGCGAACACCGTCGCCAACCGCCGGCGCAAGGGCACCCTCGCCCTGCTGGAGGAGCTGTCCGCCTCGGTCGCCGACTGGCCGGCCCGGGCCGTGGAACTCTCCCGGCTGCTCGGCGCCACCCAGCCGGTGCGGCTGCTGCGCCCGGACGAGGAGCCGGCCGACCGTCAGCGGCTGGGCCGCGGCCGGCTGGCCGACGTCCGGAGCGGCGCCGCGCTGGACCTGCTCGGCGGGCCCTTCGACGCCCAGGCGCACACCGTGGACGTCCGCCGGGCCGCCTCCGGCCGCCGCCAGGGCGGGCGTACCCCGGCCGGTGTCGCCCTGTACGTGTGGCGGCTGAAGCCGTACCCGGTCACCCGGGCGCCGGCCTACTGCGTCGACCGGGCCAGGAACCTCTTCACGTTCTCGGTCCTCGGGAACGACGCCCCGCTGTTCACCCGGCCCGAGCCGGAGCCGTCGGCCACCCACCTCGCGGCGATCGACAACGTGCCGGCCCCGATCCGGCGCCGGCAGCTGGCCGAGCGCCCGGCCGACTACTACGGGCCCGGCAAGAGCTTCGCGATCTGGCGCGACGGCGCCCAGGAGCCGGTCCCGCCCGCCGAGATCACGGTGGCCGACCTGACCGACTGGACGTACCGGCCCAAGCGCGGCCAGGTCGCCGTCGACCCGCTGCTCGGCCGGATCGCCTTCGGTGCCCGATCCGCCCCGCGCCGCGGCGTCTGGGTCGACTACCACTACGCGTTCGGCGACGACACCGGCGGCGGGGAGTACCCGCGCGACCGCCCGCAGGCCCGGCACCGGTCGCTCTACCGGGTCGGCCCCGGCGAGCCGTACGAGCGGATCAACGACGCCTACCGGCAGTGGCGCGCCGAGCAGCAGGACGGCAGCGCGGGCGGCGCGGCCGTCATCGAGATCACCCACAGCGGCGCCTACCAGGAGCAGCTGGACTTCGACCTGGAGGCCGACGACCGCCTCGAACTGCGCGCCGCCGAGGGCACCCGGCCGGTGATCCGGCTGCTCGACTGGTACAGCAACCGGCCGGACGCGCTCAACGTGCGGGGCGTCCGCCCGGGCGGGCGGCTGGTCCTGGACGGCCTGCTGGTCACCGGGCGCGGGGTCAACGTCACCGGGCCGGTCGCCTCCGTCACCCTGCGGCACTGCACCCTGGTGCCCGGCTGGTCGCTGGAGCCGCACTGCGAACCGCACGCGCCGCAGGAGCCCAGCCTCGTGCTGGACCACACCACGGCCTGCGTCCGGATCGAGCGCGGCATCCTGGGCTCGATCCAGGTCGTCGGGGACGAGGTGGCGGACGAACCGCTGGAGATCCACCTCACCGACAGCGTCCTGGACGCCACCGGGCCCGAGCGGCCGGCGCTCTCCGGGCCCGACTGCGAACACGCGTACGCGCTGCTGCACGCCCACCGCTCCACGGTGGTCGGCGAGGTGCACGCGCACGCGGTGCCGATCGCCGAGGACTGCCTCTTCACCGGCCGGCTGCGGGTCGCCCGCCGCTCGCTCGGCTGCCTGCGGTTCTGCTACGTCCCCCCGGGCTCGCGCACCCCGCGCCGGTACGAGTGCCAGCCCGACCTGGTGCGCTCGGCGGTGACCGACCTGGTCGAGCGCGGCGAGCTGCACCCGGCGCGGGCCGCCCGGCTGCGCGACACGGAGGCGGCGCGGGTCCGCCCGCTGTTCAGCAGCCTCCGGTACGGCACGCCCGACTACGGCCGGCTGGCCGCCGGGTGCGCGCCGGAGATCACCCGCGGCGCCGAGGACCGCTCCGAGCCGGGTGCCTTCCACGACCTGTTCCAGCCCCAGCGCGAGGACAACCTGCGGGCGCGGCTGGCCGAGTACACGCCGGCCGGCACCGACGCGGGGGTCTTCTTCGTCTCCTGAGCCGCTCCCGACCTGTCCTGTCCCCTCCTGCCTTCTCGTGACTCCTCCTGAATCCTCCTGACCAGACGACTGTGAGAGGGAACCCGTGCACGCAGACTTCTCGCGCCTGACGTTCCGGCCCGGCAAGCACTACTCCGCGGTGCTGACCCAGCAGGGCCGGGTCCAGCTCGACGCCGACGCCAACGAGCAGGCCGCGATCGAGCGTTACCAGCTGCGCACGCTCGCCGCCGACCTGATCGGCCGCCGCGGCGGGCCGGCCGCGGCGGCCGGATTCGCGATCGGCTACGTGCCGGGCAACCACGACGTGGACGACCTCACCATCGGCGCCGGCCGGTACTACGTGGACGGCATCCTGTGCGAGGCCTACCGGCCCGAGCCCGGCCTCGCCGCGCCCGACGACGATGACCGGGCCGACGACGGCGACCGGGCCGGCGACGGCGACGCCGGGCAGGAACCGGCCGGCTGGACGTACTGGGACCAGCCGGACGCCTACCGGGACCAGGACCGCCCCGGCGACCGGCTGCCCGGCGCGTTCCCGTTCCTGGTCTACCTGAAGGTCTGGGAGCGCGGCGTCACCGCCGTCGAGGACCCGGAGCTCCGTGAGGTCGCGCTCGGTGCGGCGATGCCCGACACGGCGGCCAGGGCCAAGGTCGTCTGGCAGGTACTCACCCTGCCCGCCTCGGAGTTGAGCGTGCCGGACGGCGGGGCGTCGCGGGTCCGGGAGGCCTTCGACGCGTGGGCCGAGCCGCACGAGCGGCCCGCCTCCCGGCTGGCCGCGCGCGCCCGGCGGCCGGAGCGGGCGAGCGAGGACCCGTGCCTCACCCACCCGGAGGCCGCCTACCGGGGCCCGGAGAACCAGCTGTACCGGGTGGAGGTCCACCACGGCGGCCCGGCCGGCGGCGGGGCCGGGCGCGACGGCTCGGCCGGCGGCGCCACCTTCAAGTGGTCCCGGGAGAACGGCTCGGTCGTCCTCCCGATCGCCTCGGTCGAGGGCGTCTGGGTCGACCTCACCACCCTGGGCGACGACGACCGGCTCGGCCTCTCGGTCGGCGACTGGGTCGAGGTCGCGGACAGCGCGTACGTCAGCCGGGACGAGTCGGCGGACCTGCTCCAGGTGGAGGAGACCGACCTGCCGGGCCGCCGGGTGCGGCTGTCCGCCGAACCGGTGCCGGAGGTCGGGCGGCAGGCCGGGCGGCACCCCTTCCTGCGCCGCTGGGACCACCGGGCGCCCCGCGGCCGGGACGCCCTACCGCCGGTCGGCGGCGCCCTGCGACTCCGCGAAGGCGCCTGGCTCGACCTGGAGGACGGCGTCCAGGTGTACTTCCGGCCGAGCGGCGCGTACACCCGGGGCGACTACTGGCTCATCCCGGCCAGGACGGCCACCGGATCGGTGGAGTGGCCGCGGAACGAGGCCGGCGAGGCGCTGCTCCAGGCACCGGCCGGGGTCCGGGTGCACCACGCCCCGCTCGCCTGGGTGAAGGGCCCGACCACCGTCGTCGACCTCCGGCAGACCTTCGCCCCGCTGACGGCCGCCGCCCCGCCGGAGGCCTGACCCGGGCTCGGCGGACGCCGGGAGGCCTGACCGGGCTCGGCGCGGCCGACGCCGGAGACCGGTCAGGCCGGGGACGCTCCGAGGAAGCGCAGAACGGCGAGCACCCGGCGGTGGTCCGTGTCGATCACCGGCAGGTCGAGCTTGGCGAAGATGTTGTTGATGTGCTTGGCCACCGCGCTCTCGCTGACCGTCAGCGCCTCGGCGATGCCGGCGTTGGAGCGCCCCTCGGCCATGAGGCCCAGGACGTCCCGTTCACGAGGGGTCAGCCGGTCCAGCGGGTCGCTGCCCCGTCGCAGCAGCAGCTGGGCGACGACCTGCGGATCCAGCGCCGTGCCCCCGGCCGCGACCCGCCGCACCGCCGCCACGAACTCCTCCACATCGGCGACGCGCTGCTTGAGCAGGTAGCCCACGCCGCTGGTGTTGGCCGCCAGCAGGTCGGCCGCGTACCGCTCCTCCACGTACTGCGAGAGCAGCACCACCGCCGTCCGCGGCCACCGCCGACGGATCACCATCGCGGCGCGCACCCCCTCGTCGGTGAAGCCGGGCGGCATCCGGACGTCGACCAGGGCGAGTCCGGGCCGGTGCTCCTCCACCGCCGCCAGCAGCGCTTCCCCGTCACCGACTTCCGCGGCGACCTGGAAACCACCCATCTCCAGCACCTTGACCAGACCGATCCGCAACAGCACCGAGTCCTCGGCGATCACCGCTCGCACGGCAACTCCGCCGCGATGGTCGTCGGTCCCCCGACGGGGCTGCTGACGCGGAAGGTCCCGTCGACGGAGCCGACCCGCTTGGCCAGCCCGCTCAGCCCCGTACCGGCGGAGGCGTCGACACCGCCCAGTCCGTCGTCGGTGACATTCACCCGCAACACCTTCCCGACCCGCCTGACGGTCACCTCGGCACGTGTGGCGCGAGCGTGCTTGGTCACGTTGGCCAGCGCCTCGGAGATCACGAAGTACGCGACCGACTCCACCGCGGGCACCACCCGCTCCTCAAGATCGACCCGCAGGCGCACCGGCAACGGCACCCGGGCGGCCAACCCGGACAACGCCGCGTCCAGCCCTCGGTCCTCGAGGACGGCCGGGTGCAACCCGCGTACCAGATCGTTGAGTTCGGCGATCGCCTCCTTCGCCTCGAGGTGTGCCTCCGCGATCACCTCGCGGGCCTCACTCGACAGGTCGGGGCGCGTGGCCATGGCCAGGCCCAGGTTGACCGCGAGGGAGACCAGCCGCTGCTGGGTGCCGTCGTGCAGGTCACGCTCGATCCGGCGGCGCTCGGCGTCGACCGCCTCGATCAGGTCGGTGCGGCTCCCGGCCAGGTACTCGACCCGCTCCTGGAGCCGCTGGGCCCGGCTGGGCCCGAGCAGCGCCGACGCGAGTCGCGACTCCGTCCGGGCCACCGCCCCCGCCGTCCAGGGCGCGGCGCACAGGAGGGCGATGCCGGCCACCGTGTACCACGGCACCTGCGTCGCGTAACCGAACCAGTCCTGGCGGACCCCCGCCGGCAGCACCCACACCCAGCCGCAGCTGACGGCGCCCGCCAGGCCGGCGGCCGCCATCGCGAGCACCGACAGCTCCGACGCGGCCACCAACGGGCCCAGGAGAAGGTGGTATCCGAGCCGGCGCCAGATACGCGTCGAGGAGAGCCGTCGGGCGACCGCCGCCCACGACCACCGTTCCGGCGTGGGCGCCGGCCGGGGGATGTCCACGCCGAGGAGTGCCCGGTGGCGGTACCGTTGAACGGCCGTCAGCACCGGTACGCAGAGCGGGATCAGGGCGACCGACACGGTGAGCACCAGAGCCCAGTCCCCCGTCCTGGCGACGACCGTCGCGCCCCAGGACCACACGGGCACCAGGGCCAGGTGCGGCAGGACACCGGCGGCCAGGAAACCGGTGTCCCGCCGCATCCGAAGCGCCGAGCGCCTCGGCACGGGTGGAATCTTCATGATCCGACACTAGGACACCTCGACGCGGGCCTGCCATGGGCCTGGCACCCGACTCCGTGGTGGCACCAGTGCCACCGTTGTGACGGCGCGTTCGCCGGCGGCGACCGCGGAGTCACGGCAGGACCTTTCTAGTTGGGGGCGGCGGTCATGGAGGCGACGGCGTCGGCCACGCTGGACCGGTAGAGGCCCATCTTGGGGTTCAGCACCCGCGCGTCGCCGCCCAGCGGGAAGTTCCGGGTGTCCGCGAGGGGCATGGTGCCGTCCGGGTCGGCCAGCACGTTGAGTTCGGTGATGCCGGGGGTGGTACCGGTGGTGGCACCGCTCGGGTCGAGGTCGATCACCGCGTAGGCCTTCTGCCCGGCCGGGACGGAGTACCGCAGGGTGCCGCTGGCGAGCACCGGCTTGAGGTTCTTGCTCCGGTCGGGCGAGGCGGCGGCGCCCAGGTCGACCGCCGGGGTGGAGCTCAGGCTGCACGCGCTCTTGCCGGTGTTGTGCACCTCGATGACCCGCTGGCCGGGTGCTCCGGTACGGACCGTCACCTGTATCGCGAGGTTCTGGCCGTCGCACGGGCCGGCGGCGGAACCGGCACTCCCGCCGTCGGAGCGGGTGCCCGACGGGCTGGCGCCGGACGGCTTGTGCGATGCCGCTCCGGTGGCCGGCGCGCCTGCCGTGGCCGGCGCGCCCGCGGTGGGGGCACCGGAGGCCGGGCCGCCCGCCGCCGAGGGCGTGGCGGCCACCGTGGCGGCCGCGGAGGCCGTCGAGCCGCCGGCCGAGTCGGTGCTGTCGGGCCCGCAGGCGGTCAGCGCGAGCCCCGCCCCGACGACGAGGGCGACGGAGGCGAGCAGCGGGCGACGGTGGCGGACGGACATGGGTGGCTCCCCGATGGTGGTGCGTGCTGACTGCGTGGACACCTCACAAGACGGTCGGCCGACGGCTTTCGGTGGCATGAACAGCGTCACAGTCGTCAGGACATGACGAGGATCGGACTGTGACATTCGGTCGGGTGCGGTGGGGTTGACAGAGTGTCAGGCAGGGGGAAGGGCGCACGGCGGACGGGATCAGTCGCGCTCGTGCCGTGGGGGGGTGCGGCGGGCGCGGCGGGCGCGGCTCAGCGGCCGAGCCGCGCCTCCAGCCGGGCCTTGGTGAGCTGGAGCCAGGCGATGTAGGAGGCGCCGAAGGCGTAGCCGTGCTCATGGGCCATCGTGTGCACCTCGCGGGCCCAGGCGGCGTCGAGCTCGGGGATCTGCGGGTCGTAGCGATCGGGCATCGGCATGGCCGAGGAGTCCGCGTGCTGCTTGAGCCGGTACTCCAGCTCCGTGGTGACGAGGTCCAGGGCGATCTCGGGGTCGAGCTGCCCGGCGAAGAAGAAGCGCAGGGTGAAGTCGGGGTCCTTGGGGCGCGACGAGGGCTCGAAGGGAGACCTCGCCCACTCCAGGAGCGCGGTGCGCCCCTCCTCCGTCAGCCGGTAGACCTTGGCGTCCGGCCGGCCCTCGCGCGGGTCGACCTCGAAGTCGACCCAGCCGCGCTCCAGGAGCTTGGCCAGCCGGCGGTAGATGTGCGGGAGCTGGACGCCGTACCCGATGAACCGGCCCGGTCCGTCCATCCAGCGGCGCAGGTCGTAGCCGGACAGGCGGCGCAGGGCCAGCCCCCCGAGGATCACACAGTCGAGCTGCATGGGCCGCACCTATGTTCTGAGGAACTTATGACCGACAGATTTACCCGCCGGTAGGCGGATGTCAAGACTCCCACCCCGAACTCGTCACGCGTCGGCGGCACAGCGGAAGCCCGCGTGCCCGCTGGAGCTGTCCGGGCTGTTGGCGGTACGGGCGGCCACCCGGTAGCGGTTGCAGTAGGACTTGTGGCACATGTGGGAGCCGCCCCTGATGACCCTGTCGGTGCCGGCGGCGGGCCCGGCCGGGCCGACCGTCGGACGGCCCACCGGATGGTCGGTGGTCCACCAGTCGGCGCACCACTCCCAGACGTTGCCGGACACGTTGTACAGCCCGAAGCCGTTGGGTTCGAAGGAGTCGACGGGGGCGGTGCCGCGGTGGCCGTCGGCCGCGGTGTTCCTGGTGGGGAAGGTGCCGCGCCAGATGTTGCAGCGGTACTCCCCCTCCGGGTCCAGCTCGTCGCCCCACGGGTAGCGGGCCTGCGACAGGCCGCCGCGCGCCGCGTACTCCCACTCCGCCTCGGTGGGCAGCCGCTTGCCGGCCCAGGACGCGTAGGCGGCCGCGTCGTTCCAGGACACGTGGACCACCGGGTGGTCGCCCCTGCCCCGGACGCCGCTGCCCGGGCCCTCGGGCCGGTCCCACGCGGCGCCCTCCACCCCGCACCACCAGGGGGTGCGCCCGGGGCGCGGAGCACCGCGGCGCAGCTCGCCGGGCAGGAAGGCGGCGAAGACGTAGGACCAGCCGATGCGCTCCGCCTCGGTGCGGTACCCGGTGTCGGCGACGAAGGCGGCGAACCGGTCGTTGCTGACGGCGTGGACGTCGATGCGGAACGGGGCCAGCCGGACCGGGCGCACCGGGCCCTCCCCGTCGCCGGGGAAGCCCTCGGCGTCCTCGGTGCCCATCAGGAACTCGCCGCCGGGCAGCAGCACCGTCCCCTCGGTGCGGGCGGACCGGCGCGGCGACGGGAGCGGAGCCGGGAGCGGAGCCACCGCTCCTCCCCCGGACGGCATGCAGCAGCGGGCGGGTGCGGTGGAGTCGGTCATGCGGGGGTCCTTCCGTGCTCGCCGGGACCTATCGCCTCCGGCAGTTATGTTCTAACGTACATAGGGTCGCGGACCCCGGCCGGAGGCGGGAGGCCTTCCAACTACGGCAAGGCCCTGATGGTGATCGCCGGCGCCGACGGCGAGGTCAGCGATCCGGAACTCGACTGGCTGATCGACCACCAGCGGCGGATGGGCGCACCGGACGACGTCTGACCCGTCCGACCCGCCTGACGCGTCCGCGGATGCCGCACCGGCGCCCTGCGCCGCGGGCTCCGGGTCACTCCCCGGCGGCGAGCCAGCGCAGCCGTCCGTCCCTGGCGTACGTCCGGCAGGTGAGGGCGACGCCCGCCGAGGACGTCGCGGTGGCACCGGCCTCCCGGCACTTGCGGTGCGGCTCGTTGCAGCTGCCCTTCTTCTTCCCGGGTATCCGAGCGCAGTTCTCGGTGTCGTGCGCCTCCTTCCCCTCGGGCGAGAGGTTGTCGTAGTTGCTCCCGTCGTGCCGCCCGGGCGAGTCACCGCCCGCGGTGCCGGCTCCGGCGGGCCTGCCCGGTGCGGCGGCCGCCCGGGTCGGGGCCGGCTCCGCGGGCGCCGTCGGCTCAGCGGGCGCCGTCGCCTCGGCGGTCGGCGTCGGCGGAGCGGGCGGCTGGACCGGCACGGGCGCGGCGGACGCGCTCGGCGGGGTCGACGGCAGCAGGGGCGAGGACGGCGCGGCCGGAGTCGCCGCCCCGGCGGCGGAGGAGGCCGGCGCGGAGGCCGAGACCGCGTCGGACGAGCCGGGGCCGCAGGCCGTGGCCGCGGCGAGGAGCAGACCCACAGCGGCCGCCGCCGCTGCCTTCCGCAGGGTACGTACGCTGATCTCGGAACTGGGCATCGGGCCAGTCTAGGCAACCGATGATCTTGGTCTTCCCGGTGGTACGGGTCCCGCCTCCGCCGAGGCCGCGGTGCGCCGGCCCGGAGGCGAAAGGGGCTGCGGCGAGGGACAGTTGCCGGCCCGCGCCACCGGGCCCCCGTCCGTCCGGCCCGTCGGCCTCCGGCAACGGCTGCTACAGTGGCAGTGACCTGTAGTCGTGTGATCGAGGAGTGGCAGACGTGGCGGGTGACGACGACATCTCCGGGTGAGATCCGGATCTGACGGCCACTGGCCGGTGCTTCGGGAGCGCCGCCGAGGTGGTTCGTTTCGTCGACCCCTTTTCCACACGTCTGCCCAGGGCAGAGGTCTGTCTCCCTGCCCTCATTCCGTTCGAGGTCATCTCCATGTCCGACGCTGCCGTCGTCTGCTCCAACGTCTCCTTCGCCTGGCCCGACGACACCCGGGTCTTCCACGACCTGTCCTTCACCGTGCCCGCCGGCCGGACCGGGCTGGTCGCCCCCAACGGTGCCGGCAAGAGCACCCTGCTCAAGCTGATCTCCGGCGAACTCAAGCCCGCCACCGGCTCGGTGACCGTCACCGGACGGCTCGGCCACCTCCGCCAGAGCCTCCCCCTGACCTCCGGCCTCACCGTCGCCGAGGTCCTCGACGTCGCCGGGATCATCCGGGCCATCGACGCCGTGGAGTCCGGGGACGTCGACGAGCGGCACTTCACCACCATCGGCGACGACTGGGACATCGAGGAGCGCACCCGCGCCCAGCTCGACCGTCTCGGCCTGACCGACCTCACCCTGGACCGCGGCCTGGACACGCTCAGCGGCGGCCAGATCGTCTCCCTCGGCCTCGCCGCCCAACTGCTCAGGCGCCCCGACGTGCTGCTGCTCGACGAGCCCACCAACAACCTCGACGCGGAGGCCAGGCACAAGCTCTACGACGTGCTGGCGGACTTCAACGGCTGCCTGCTGCTGGTCAGCCACGACCGCGCGCTGCTCGACCGGATGCAGCACATCGCCGAACTCGGCAACAGCGAACTTCGCTTCTACGGCGGCAACTTCACCGAGTACGAGGAGGCCGTCCAGGCCGAGCAGGAGGTCGCGGAGAAGAACGTCCGCAACGCCGAGCAGGAGCTGAAGCGGGAGAAGCGGGAGATGCAGCAGGCCCGCGAACGCGCCGAGCGCCGCCAGAGCAACGCCGCCCGCAACCTCAAGAGCGCCGGCCTGCCCCGCATCTTCGCCGGGAACATGAAGCGCGGCGCCCAGGAGTCCGCGGGCCGGTCCGGCCAGGTGCACGCGGCCCGGGTCAGCGAGGCCAGGGCCAGGCTCGACGAGGCCGGACGCGCCCTGCGCGAGGAGCAGCGCCTCTCCCTGGACCTGCCCGACACCCAGGTGCCCGCCGGACGCAACCTCTTCCTCGGCGAGGGGCTTCAGGTCAGCCACGCCGGCCGGCCGGTGTTCGCCGACGGCGGCGTCGACCTGAGCGTGCGCGGCCCCGAGCGGATCGCGCTGACCGGGCCCAACGGGGCCGGGAAGAGCACCCTGCTGCGCCTGCTCACCGGCGAACTCACCCCGGACAGCGGGGAGATCAAGCGCAACGACGGACGGATCGCCTACCTCTCACAGCGCCTCGACCTGCTCGACCTCGACCGCACCGTGGCGGAGAACTTCGCCGCCTTCGCCCCCGAGCGGCCCGAGACGGAGCGGATGAACCTGCTCGCCCGCTTCCTGTTCCGCGGCGCCCGCGCCCACCTGCCGGTCGGCGTGCTCTCCGGCGGCGAGCGGCTGCGCGCCACCCTGGCCTGCGTGCTGTGCGCGGAGCCCGCCCCGCACCTGCTGCTGCTCGACGAGCCGACCAACAACCTCGACCTGGTCAGCGCCGGCCAGCTGGAGAGCGCCCTGAACTCCTACCAGGGCGCCTTCCTGGTGGTCAGTCACGACGAGCGCTTCCTCGCCGAGATCGGGGTGAACCGCTGGCTCCGGCTGGCGGACGGCACGCTGAAGGAGACGGGGGCGCCCGCGGTGTGAGCCGCCGGTGTGCGAAACGGCCCGCGCCGAGGCTCCGTGCCCGGCGGGCCGCCCCACCGCCCCTCGCACCGGAAGGATCCCCCGTGCTCCAGCACGCCCTCATCGCCCACGACGTCGTGCGCGACCTCGGCGGCCGACGCGTCCTCGACGGCGTCGGCCTGACCGCCGCCCCAGGCCACCGGATCGGCCTGATCGGGGAGAACGGCGCCGGCAAGTCCACCCTGCTGCGGGTGCTCGCCGGCGTGGACGAACCCGACGCGGGAAGCGTCTCGCGCCCCGCGGACCTCGGCTTCCTGCGCCAGGAGACGCCCTTCGAGGCCGGCGCGACCGTCGCCGCCGTCCTGGACGACGCGCTGCGCCAGGCCCGCGAGGAACTGGACCGGCTCGGCGCGGAGATCGCCCGCACCCCGGAATCCGCGCCCGGCCACGCGGAACTCCTGGACGCCTACGGCAGGCGGCTGGAACGGGCCCAGGGCCGGGAGTCCTGGGACGCCGACCGCCGCGCCACCCTGGTCCTCGACGGGCTGGGCCTCGGCGCGCTCGGGCACGACCGCGCGCTCGGCGGGTGACCCGCTCGGTGACCTGCTCCCCGAAGGAACAGTCTCCGGGGTCCGGTCCGCCGGTGTCAGTCCGGATGGTTCCGGATTCCGCGCGGTGCGGGGTGTGGCTAGCGTCCGGACCGTCGGACATCCGGCGGTCCGGACGGGCCGCCGTCACACGCCCTGGAGGCCACCGTGACCGCGAACCACCCCACCCGCAGGGGCATCCTGAAGTCCGCCGGCGGGCTCGGCGCCGCGCTGGCGCTGGGCGCCACGGGCGCGCTGGCGTCGGCGTCGCCCGCGGCGGCGGCCGGAGACGGGTTCGGCCTGAGCATCGTGGAGCGCGGCGAGGGCGACCCCCGGATGTGGTACTACCGCTTCCGCACCGCCGCGATCGGCTGGAACCCCGCCGTGAACGTGCTGCTGCCGGACGACTACCACAGCAGCGGCCGCACCTACCCGGTGCTGTACCTGTTCCACGGCGGCGGCACCGACCAGGACTTCATCACCTTCGACCGCGAGCACATCCGCGACTGGACCATCGGCAAGCCGCTCATCGTGGTGATGCCGGACGGCGGCCACGCGGGCTGGTACTCCAACCCGGTCAGCTCCAACGTGGGCCCGCGCAACTGGGAGGACTTCCACATCGGCCAGCTGATCCCGTGGATCGACGCCAACTTCCGCACCTACGCCGAGCCCGAGGGCCGCGCGGTGTCCGGCTTCTCGATGGGCGGCTTCGGCGCGCTGAAGTACGCCGCCAAGTACTGGGGCCACTTCGCCTCGGTGAGCGCCCACTCGGGCCCGGCCAGCCTGCGCCGGGACGGCAGCCTGGTCGCGAACTGGGCCAACCTCTCCGCGGCCGCGCTGGACCTGGCGGGCGGCACGATCTACGGTGCGCCGCTGTTCGACCAGGCGCGGGTGAGCGCCGACAACCCGGTGGAACGGATCGAGAGCTACCGCAACAAGCGGGTCTTCCTGGTGGCCGGGACGAGCCCCGACCCGGTCGACTGGTTCAGCCAGGTCAACGAGCCCCAGGTCCTCGCCGGGCAGCGGGAGTTCCGCTCCCTGCTCGACGGCGCCGGCATCCCGTACGAGGCCCACGAGCGGCCGGGCGGCCACGTCATCCGCGCCGACATGATGCAGCACGACATCGACGGCATCATCGACCGCCTGCGCAAGGCGTGAGGGGAGCGTCGGTGCGCTTCTCCCTCCCCCGCAGCGCCTCGCGGGCGGCCCTGGCCGCGGTCGCCCTGCTGCTGCCGGTCACCGTGCCGGCCGCCCCGGCCGCGGCCGCCGGGTTCGCGGCTTCCTGTCCCTCCGCCGGCTTCATCTCCCAGCACTACACCCAGGAGCACAACGGCATCGACATCGCCGCCCCGCACGGCACCCCGATCCACGCGGTCGGCGACGGCAAGGTGCTGATCTCCGGCCCGGCGCAGGGCTACGGCCAGTGGATCCGCGTCCTGCACGAGGACGGGACCATCACCGAGTACGGGCACATGTACGAGCGGGACGTGGCCACCGGCGACCACGTGACGGCCGGTCAGCAGATCGCCCTGATGGGCAGCGAGGGCACCGCCGACGGCCCGCACCTGCACCTGCGGGTCTGGGCCGACCCGGACGCGTCCGTGCGCACCGACCCGGAGCCCTACCTCGCCGAACGCGGCGTCACCGTGCCCTGCACGCCTGGCTCGGGCCCCCGTCCGACGCCGTTGGTGTATCCGGCGGAGTCGGGGCGGGTGGTCTCCGCGCGGTCGGCGGACGGACGCCTTGAGGTGTTCGCCGCCGGGGCGAACGGTGTCTCGCACGCCTGGCAGACGGCGGTGAACGGCGCCTGGTCCGAGTGGGAGAACCTCGGCGGCCCCGGCGGCGCGGAGTTGGCGATCGGACCGAACGCCGACGGGCGCCTGGAGATGTTCGCCATCAACGGCGACTCCTTCCAGCACCGCTACCAGCTCCAGCCCTCCGGCGCCTGGTCCGACTGGGAGACCTTCGGCACCGGCGGCCACGACATCGCCACCGGCACCAACCAGGACGGCCGCCTCGAAGTCTTCGCCTCAGGGCCCAACGGCATCTACCACAAGTACCAGACGGCACCCTCCGCCGGCTGGTCCGAGTGGGAAGCCACCGGCGGAGGACCCGCCAACAGCGAGATCGAACTCGGCAAGGCCCCCGACGGACGCCTCGAAGCCTTCGCCCTCAACGGCACCACCTTCCAGCACCAGTGGCAGACGGCCGTCAACGGCACCTGGTCCACCTGGGACACCTTCGGCGAAGGCGGCCACGACCTCACCGTCGACCACAACCAGGACGGCCGCCTCGAAGTCTTCGCCTCAGGACCGGCCGGCGTCTACCACAAGTACCAGACCAACCCCACCAGTTGGTCCGGCTGGGAAGCCACCGGCGGCCCCGCCGACTCCCAGCTCACCAGCCACCCGACCGCGGACGGCCGCGTCGAGGTGTTCGCCATCAACGGCAGCACCGCACAGCACATCTGGCAGACCGGCATCGACGCCCCCTACAGCCCGTGGGAGACGTTCGGCGGAGGTGGCAACGAGATCGGCGCCGCCGCCAACGCCGACGGCCGGATCGAAGTCTTCGGCACCAGCACCACCGGCGTCCACCACCGGTGGCAGACCGGATTCGCCACCTGGTCCGACTGGGCCTGGCTCAACACCACCCCCGGACCCGCCGTCGACTGACCCCGCCGGCGCCCCCGGGCCCATGGCCGTGCCCGGGGGCGCCGAGGCTCCGAACACCCGCCCGAGCCCTTCCCTCCCTCTTTGTCAAGTACCCTGCGGCATACGGTTTACAGTCGTGCGCGAAGAGGTACCGTTCGTCCGTCCGGCAACAGTCGGCACGCGAAACGGGGAGCGGTGCACAGCACCGGAGCGGTGCGCGGGACGGAGGAACGGTGAGCGGGATTGTCGTCCACCTGCCGGAGGGGAACGGCGACGACACGGTGACCTTGCGGCTCGGCCCCGGAGAGCGGGCACGCTTCGGCCGCGGCTCCGCCCGCACGCCGGTGGAGCTGCGCCTCGGCGACGAGACGGTCTCCCGGCTGGCCGGCGAGATCCACGCGACCGACGACCACTGGCAGTTGAGCAACCTCAGCAACACCCACGCCTGCCTGGTGGAGAACCCGGAGGGCGCCGGCGAGTACCTGCGGGTGCCACCGCGGCGGATCGGCGCGCCGATCCCCTTCGAGTTCTCCCGGGTGGTGCTGCCCTCCCGCCGGGAAACCCCGCTGTCCTTCCAGGTGTTCGCGCCCGACCACGTCTACCTGGACCCCCACGCCCGCGGCGGCTCCGGGGAGAGCCGCACCATGACGGCGTACTCGCTGGACGAGACCGCCACCTACTTCCTGGTCCTGGTCGCGCTCTGCGAACCGTGGCTGCGCGACCACTCCCCCGCCGCAGTCCCCACCACCCCGCAGGTGGTCGCGCGGCTGCACGGCCACCCCGCCTGCGCCCGGCTCACCGCCCGCGCGGTCAGCTCGCACCTCGACTACCTCGCCGACGAGAAGCTCCGCATCGACCTGCCCGACGGCGCGGGGCGCGCGGACCGCCGCAGCGGCAAGCGCGAGGCCGTCGTGGGACTCGCCCTGAAGTTCGGCATCGTCCGCGAGGAGCACCTCGCCCTGCTGCCGCGCCCCGAGCCCGTCGGGTCCGGACGGTAGGGGGAGGGCACCCATGGTGCACGACCGGGCCGACCCGGCCTTCCCCGGGGACGGTGAGGAACTGCTGCCGGCCGGCCACCGGGTCGGCGAGTGGACCGTCACCGGGCCCATCGGCGAGGGCGGCTGGGCGACCGTCTACGCCGCCCGCGGCACCGGCGCCGACGAGACGACCGGTACCGACGACGTGGACGGCACCGTCGCCCTCAAGGTGCTGCCGACCGCCGGACTCACCCCCCGCCAGGCCCGCCAGGTCGCCGAAGCCGCCCGGCGCGAGGCCGAGTTGGCCCGCGGCGCCCCGCACCCCCGGCTGGTCCGCCTGCTCGACACCCTCGTGCTGGCCGCCCCCGACCACCCCTCGCTCGACGGCGCGATCGTCCTGGTCATGGAACGGGCCAGGTGCACCCTGCGCGACCTGCTCGCCACCGGCGTCGACGAGGCCGGGGGCCGCCGGATCGTCGTCGGCATCTGCGAGGGCCTGGCCCATCTGCACCGCTCCGGCTGGGTCCACAGCGACCTCAAACCGGAGAACGTCCTCATCGGCCGGGACGGCGAGGTCCGCCTCTCCGACTTCGGCCTCGCCATCGAACTCACCGGCACCCACGGCCACTCCGCCCCGATGGGCACCCCCGACTACCTCCCGCCGGAACGCTGGAAGGAACCGCTCGGCGAACACGGCGTCAAGGTCCGGACCACCGCCGACATCTGGGCGCTCGGCATCGTGATCCACGAGGTCTTCGCCGCCGGTGTCCGGCCGTTCCCGGGCGACACCCCCACCGCCCGCTGCGCCGCCGCCCAGCAGTATGCCGAGGGCCGCGCCGCGCTGCGCCTGGCCGCCGCCGTCCCCCCGTTCTGGCGCGCCCTCGCCGCCGACTGCCTCGCCCCCACCCACGCCGCCCGCGCCCCGCACACCGCCGAGAGCCTGCTCGCCCGGATCCGCGCCCACCGGCCCGGCCCCCACCCACGCCGGCCGCGCCGCCCACGGCCGCGCACCGCGCTGCTCGCCCTCGCCTCCTGCGCCACGGCCGCCGTCACCGCCACCGCCCTCTGGCCGGACCCCGGTCCACCCGGACGCCCCGCCCACGTCCGGGTCTTCAACGCCGAACGCGGCTGCCAGGACCGCACCGACCGCGACCCCCAGTGCAGCCTCGGCCTCGCCGTCGACCCGACGCGCCCCTACACCGCGGGGAACGTCGTGCCCACCCGCGTCTGGCACAACGACACCCTCGACGCCGACTGCCAACTCCCCACCGGTCTGCCCGTCATCAACGAGGAGGACCTCACCTCCACCCTCTGGTACCGCATCCACCTCCCCGGCCCCACCACCGCCTGGCTCCCCGCCGTCCGCACCCGCGACCGCCCCGCACTCCTGCGCTGCCCCTGACCGCCGGCGGGCCCCCACGTCCTACCGGCCGCTCCCGCCCGTCGCCGCCCCGCCGCCCGTCGCCGCCCCGCGCAGGGACACCCCGAAGTGGGTGCGGAGCCGCCGCACCTCCCACCAGGCCACCGCCGTCACCGTCGCGGGACCGCCGACCACGGCGGCCAGCTGTACGGGCAGCGGACCGGGCGGCAGCCCGCCGAACACCAGCCCGATCACGGCGAGTTCCCAGACCAGGACGCCGGTCAGCACCGGCGGGAACACCGGGTGCACCCGGTCCATGGTGAAGGCCGTACGGACCACCGTCGGCGAGGCGAACACCACGAACATCACCACCCAGACCGGCACCGCCAGGACCAGCAGGTCGAAGACCTGCCCGACCAGCAGCACCCGCACCGACCCCCGCAGCTGCCCGGCCAGCCACAGCAGCACCGGAACCGCCGTGCACGCGCCGACGTACTGCAACGCCATCAGCACCGCCGGTCGCACCTGCGCCCGCATGGCCGGGCGCGCGGCCGGCCCGGCGAGCCTGAACAGCACCCCGACCACGACCGGCGCCGTCACCAGCACCAGCACCGGAGTGATCGTCAGCCGCATCTGCACCTGGTCGTTGGCCTCGCTCCAGTCGTCCGGTGACCCGTACACGGCCAGCACCACGAACCCCGCCGCGAGCGCCAGCCACCCCCGGGCCTTCTGTACCCGCAGCACCACCTGGTCGGTGATCCCCCGCGGCCCCGGCACGACGAACACCCGCCGTGCCAGCCGCCGCGCCGACCTGGCCATCGGGTAGAGCCCCAGGAACATCAGGAACGGCCACAGGCAGAACAGCGCCGGCACCAACGCCCACCCGCCGACCGCCCGCCGGGCGGGCGCCAGCAACTCCCGCAGGGTGGGCCACTCCTCGCCCCTGAACCGCTGCCGGAGCGGAACGCCCTGCTGCCGGAACTCCCCCTGGTGGAAGGGGTTCCGCTGGTAGGAACTCTGGTCCCCGTACGTCACACCAAGTCCTCACGCGGTCGCCGCCCTGCTGCCGGTACCCGGTCAGCCCTTGCAGCGCCGCACCCTACTGCCGCCCGCCCACACCCCGCACGCCCGGGCATCCACGCACCCGGGCGCCGCGCCGTGACGTGCGGTGACGCGCGCTCAGGCGGGTGACGCACCGGCCCCCGAGGCCCGGGGGTCAGTCCTCGGCCCGCCCCCTGAGGCCGTCCAGCACCAGGTCCGCCAAACGCTCCGGCAGGTCCGGCCCGATCGGGCGGTGGCCGAGCAGGGCGCGGGTCTGGAGCGGGGAGCAGAGCAGTTCCAGCGCGAGGGCCGTGTCGGTGCCCGCGGGGAGCTCCCCGCGGTCGACGGCCCGGTCGACGATGGCGCCGGCCTGATCGAGGCGGGACTGCCAGAAGGCCTGCCAGGCCTCGGCGAGGTCGGGGTCCCCGGCGCTGAGCGAGGCCGCCTGCGCGACGGACCGGCCGGCCGGCGTGGCCAGGTACTCGGCCAGCGCGCGGGCGAAGGCGGCCAGGTCGGTGCGGACGGCTCCGGTGTCGGGGACGGGGATGCCCTCGCTGCTCCCGGTCAGCATGGCGTCCAGCACGAGCTTCTCCCGGCTGCCCCAACGCCGGTACACCGTCGTCTCGTTGACCCCCGCACGGGCCGCGACCCCGGCGATGCTGAGCCGGGTGATGCCCTCCTCGGCCAGCGCCTCCAGGGTGGCCGCCAGAACGGCCTGGCGGACGCGGGCGGCTCGGCCGCCCGGGCGGCGCCGGACCGCCTCCGCTTCTTCCTCGGTCATGTGTCGATCACCTCGGCCACCACTCTAACGCAGGTCTTCTTGCATTAAGCGGCACCCAGGCGCATAGTCGCTAATGCAAGAGTTCCGGCTTTAAAAGCAGCAGGAGGCACCACCATGTCCTTCACCTGGCCCCTGGACCCGCAGGACCTGTTCGTCGAGCGCTACCCCCAGATGACCCTCGGCCTGCCCGCCGACGAGGTGGACGCGGTCCGCGCCGCCGTCACCGGGATGTGGCCCGACCGGCCCGGCGGCTGGGTGTACGAGTGGTCCGCCCTCGCCGCCCGGCACGCCGCGGCCGGGCACCACCGGCCGGCCGCGCAGGCGTACGGCTGGGCCAAGTTCCCCGCCCTGGCCGACGGCCCCAAGCGCACCGCGCTCGCCCGCCAGGTCGAGCAGTACCTCCTCGCCGCCCCCGGCTTCCCGGTGGAGTTCGAGCGCCGCACGCTCACCGTCCCGTACCGCGGCGGCGAGACCACCCTGCCGGTCCACCTGATGGCCGTCCCCGGTCTGCCCGCCGACGCGCCGGTGGTGCTGGCCAGCGGCGGGGTGGACTCCTGGAAGACCGACCTGCACGGCATGTGGGAGCAGCTCGCGCTCACCCTGCCCGCACGGCTGCTGCTGTTCGACCTCGCCGGCACCGGCGAGACCGCCCACCTGCCGATGACACCGGACGGCGGGGCCGAGGTGATCGCCGGACTGGTCTCCTTCGCCCGCACGATCGGCAACGGGAAGGTCGGCCACTTCGGCATCTCGATGGGCGGCTACTACTCCGCCCGGAACGGACTGACCGGCGCGGTGGACGCCTCCGTGGTGCTCGGCGGCCCGGTGGAGCGCTCCTTCGCCGCGGGCCGCGGCTTCGCCTTCGGCATGGAGGGCATCGTCGGCAACGCCCTGGGCTTCGACACCCTGCCGAGCCCGGCCGAGCGCGAGGCGGCCTTCGCGGCCTTCGACCTGCGCCCGCTGCTGGACCAGGACGCCAACGGGCCGATGCTGGTGGTCAACGGCACCGAGGACGTCCACGTCCCGCTGGACGACACCCTGGTGTTCGAGGGCCGCCGGGACACCCGGGTCGAACTGATCCCGGACACCGGCCACTGCGCCATCTCGCGCTTCGGCGAGGCGATGGCCGTGATCACCCCCTGGCTGGCGGACACCCTGGCCGGCTGACCCGGCGGTCCGGTCAGGGCACGGGCCCGCCCGGCGCCGCCTACGAGTCGGGCCCGCGCCCACGGGTCAGGCCTGGTCGCCGCCTCCGGCCCGGGCGGTGACCAGGCCGGACTCGTAGGCGGCGATGACCGCCTGGGCACGGTCCCGGACGTCGAGCTTGCCGAAGATGCTGGTGATGTAGTTCTTCACCGTGGAGGCGCTGATGTCCAGCGCGCGGGAGATCCCGACGTTGTCGAGGCCGCCGGCCATCAGCCGCCACACCTCGACCTCCCTGGGCGTCAGCCCGCACACGTCGGCCGGCGGCTGCGGGGCGCTCAGCGGCGCCCGGACGTAGGTGGAGATCAGCCGGGTGAGCAGCCGCGGGGCGACCGCGGCCTCGCCCGCGTGGACGGTGCGGATCGCCGCGCCCAGGTCCTCCGGCGAGACGTCCTTGGGCAGGAACCCGTGGGCGCCGGCGCGCAGCGCGGCCACCACGTACTCGTCCATGTCGAAGGTGCTGAGGGCGAGGACCCGGCAGCCGGGCAGGGTGCGGGCCAGCTCCCGGGTCGCGTCGACCCCGTCCAGGACGGGCATCCGGATGTCCATCACCACGACGTCGGGGCGCAGCCGCTGGGCGAGGGCGACGGCCTGCTCCCCGTTCTCGGCCTCGCCGACCACCTCGAAGGACGGGTCGGGCGAGAGGATCAGCGACAGTCCGCGCCGCACCAGCGGCTGGTCGTCCGCGATCATGACCCTGATGCCCGGCGCCGCGCTCATCGGGCGGCCGTCCCGTGCTGGACGGCCGCGTCGGCCGTCTCGTCGGAGGCCAGCGGGAGGTCCGCCAGCACGGCGAACCCGCCGTCCGGCCGGGGGCCGGCCGCCAGGGTGCCGCCGTGCAGGGCGACGCGCTCGCGCATGCCGATCAGCCCGTACCCGCCCCGGCTCCCGGCCGGCGGCGGCTCCTGGGCCGGCACGCCCCCGCCGTCGTCGCACACTTCGACGGTGACCCGGTCGGGACGGTACGTCAGGAGGACGCGGGCGCGGGCGGGCCCCGCGTACTTGCGGGTGTTGGTGAGGCCCTCCTGGACGATCCGGAACACCGTCAGGCCGACGGTCGGCGGCAGCGGGCGACGGGGCCCGAGGACGCTGAACTCCGTCGGCAGGCCGACCCTGCGGGACTCGTCCACCAGCCGGTCGAGGTCCTCCACCCCGGGCTGGGGCGCCGGCGGTGCGGCGTCCGGCTCGTCGCCGGCCCGCAGGACGTTCAGGAGCTGGCGCATCTCGCTCAGGGCCAGCCGCCCGGAGGACTCCAGGGTGACCAGGGCGTCCCTGGCCACCTCCGGGTTCGCCAGGTTGGCCCTGGCACCGCCGGCCATCAGCTGCATGGTGGTGATGTGGTGCGCCACGATGTCGTGCAACTCCCTTGCGATGCGGCGGCGTTCGCCGGCCACGGCGCGGTCGGCCAGCAGCCTGCGGTTGGCCGACACCTCCCGTTGCCAGCGCGCGACCCCGAGTCCGGCGCCGGTCACCAGCAGGGCGGAGCAGGAGGTGGCGACGAGCCCCTGCCAGGTGGGGAGCCCGAAGTGGCTCTGGCTCAGCATCATCAGCACCGTCGTCGCGGCGGCGGCCGCGGCCGTCACCGGGCCGGTGCCGGCCCGGGCGACCGAGTACAGGCCGACGATCAGGACGGCGCCGAAGTGGTCGCTCGGCGGGATGGACAGGTCGACCCCGGCCTCGATCACCAGGACCGCGGCGAGCGCCGGCAGCGGGCGGCGGCGGCGGACGAGCAGCGGCAGGGCCGACAGCGCGACGAGGAGCAGGCCCGGCGCGCTCACCCTGCGCACCCCGTCCAACTCGCTGAAGAGCAGGTAGTTGAGCAGGTCGAGCGTGCAGGCGACGGCGGCGACCAGGGCGTCGGTGTGGGTCCACGGCGCGTTGTCGCCGCCCTGCGGACCGTCCGCCGTACCCGCCCCGCCCGCCGTACCCGTCGCCCCCGCAGCGGGGCCCTGCCGCCCGCCCATGGTCGTTCCCCTCACTGCCCGGCCAGCGCCGCGCGTCCCTCACCGGCCCCGGCACGGGCGTCCACCCGCGCTGATCAGCCCCGACGGCCCCATTGTGTCATCGGCCCACCCCGCCCCGGCATGGTCCCAGCGGCCGATCACGGCGGCACCGGCCAGGACCACGGTCCCGGGTCCCGGCCCGGCCGGGGAGCTGGGGCCCCGGTACGGATCGTCCGGAGCAGGGACGTGTGCGGCCCCTCCCGGGTGATGGTCTGGAACCCGGCCGGGAACCCCCGGCGCCGAGACTGCTGTCGTGGACGTCCGCGTCCACCGTCGGAGGAAAAACGTGATCCGCGCACTGACCGGGTTCTCCACCAGGAACCCATGGAAGGTCATCGTCCTGTGGGTGGTGCTGGGGGTCGCCCTGAGCGGCCTGACACCGGCCCTGATGGCCCGCGTCACCCAGAGCCAGAGCGCGGACTTCCTGCCCGCCTCCTACGACTCGGCCGCCGCGCTGCGGATCGCCGAGGAGAACTTCGGGCTGAAGCCCGACGCCACCACGGTGACGGTGCTGGTCGCCAGGACCGACGGCGCCGCCCTCACCGCCGCCGACCAGCAGCGGATCGAGGCCGAGGCGGCGAAGCTCGCCGGGCGCCGGGTCGCCATGCCCAGGAAGAGCGACGAGCCGGCCTTCCTCGTCCCCGACCGCTCCCAGACCCCCCGGATCGCCCCGGCGATGACGGCACCCGACCGGAGCTTCGAGCTGCTCTCCGTCGAGCTGGTCGGCACCCCCTCGGACGAAGGGGTGCAGGGCGTCTTCCGGGCCTTCCGGGACTCCGCCAGGACGCAGTTCTCCGAGGCGGGGATGCGCACCGGCTACACCGGAGGACTCGCCGACGCGGTGGACACCGCCGACGCCCACGGGACCGCGGTCAAGGTCGGGGGCGCCCTCGTCATGGGGCTGATCGTCCTGCTCAACGTGCTGGTGTTCCGCAGCGTGGCGGCGGCCCTGCTGCCGCTGCTCGCGGTCGCCATGATCGGCGGCACGGCCGGCGGGGCGGTGGCCGGCGCGGCGATGCTGACCGGTCTCAAGCTCGACGCCGGCACCCCCGGACTGATCTCCGTGGTCCTGGTCGGCATCGGGATCGACTACCTGCTGTTCCTGCTCTTCCGGTTCCGCGAGCAGCTGCGGGCGCGGCCCGAGCAGCCCGCCCGCGAGGCGGCGGCCCAGGTCTCCGCCCGGGTCGGCACCGCGATCACCTCGGCCGCGCTGACCATCGTGGCCGCCTTCGCCACCCTCGGGGTGGCGAGCTTCGGCCAGTTCCGTTCGCTGGGCCCGGCCATCGCCATGGCGGTCCTGGTGATGCTGCTGGGCAGCCTCACCCTGATGCCGGCCCTGCTCGCCGCGTGCGGCCGCGGGATGTTCTGGCCCTCCCGCACCCTGAGCCACCGCCCGCGCGAGGGCTTCGCCGCCCACTTCGGCGCGCTCGTCGCCCGCCGGCCGCTGCCGATGCTGCTCGCCGCCGTCGCCCTGCTCGGAGTGCTGGCCGCCGGGATGGCCGGGATCCGGATGGACTACGGCCAGGGCGGCGCCACCGGGAAGACCCAGGCCGCGGCCACCGCCGCCGAGATCTCCCGCGCCCTGCCGGCCGGCGTCTCCGACCCGACGAGCGTCTACGTCGTCACCACGGACGGTTCCACCCTCGCCCCTCAGCGGCTGGACGGCCTCGCCCGGGCCCTCGCCGGGGTCGACGGCGTCGGCAAGGTCGGCGGAACCGCCTTCGACGGGGGCCGGCACGCCGCCAGGATCGACCTCTACCTGAACACCGACCCGCAGAGCCAGCGGGCCCGTGACCTGGCCTCGGGCCCGGTCCGCGCCGCGGTCGCCGCCCACACCCCCGCCGGGACCACGGCCCACGTCGGCGGCACGGCGGCGGTGTTCGCCGACATCTCCGTCGCCGTCGACCACGACCTGGCGGTCGTCTTCCCGGTCGCCGCCGCCCTGATCGCCCTGATCCTGCTGGTGCTCCTGCGCAGCCTGCTCGCCCCGCTGGTCCTGATGCTCTCCGTCGGGCTCGGCTTCGTCGCCACCCTCGGCGCCGCCACCCTGCTGTTCCAGCACGGTCTGGGCGAACCGGGCGTCAGCTTCACCCTCCCGCTGGTGCTCTTCCTGTTCGTGGTGGCGCTGGGCACCGACTACAACATCCTCATCACCGACCGGATCCGCGAGGAGATGCGGGTCCCGGGGCCGACCCGGGCCGCCGTCGCCCGCGCCGTCCGGCACACCGCGCCCGCCATCGCCACGGCCGGCCTGGTCCTGGCGGGCTCCTTCGCCACCCTCGCCGCCACGCCGGGCAGCGAGCAGGTCGCCTTCGCGCTGACGCTCGGCATCCTGCTCTCCGCCGTCGTGCTGTCGCTGGTCCTGGTGCCCGCCGTGGCCGCGCTGCTCGGCCGCGCCATCTGGTGGCCCCTGCGCCCGGCCCGCCACCGCACGGCCGCGCCGGCCCCGGAGCCCGTCCACGTCCCCGCGCCCTGACCTGCCTCACCCGCCTCCTGCCACGGCCGGAACCGGACGATCACCTCGCCCGGTTCCGGCCGTGGCAGGCTCGTGCCCATGGCCATGACCCCGCCCTCGAACGCCGAGGACTTCACGTTCACGCTGGACGACGCCCTCGACATCCCGGTCCGCGTGCGCTCCGACGGTGACCTGACGCGGTGGCGGGAGCCAGGACGGACCAAGGCCGCACAGCCCTGGCCGCACGCCCACGGCCTGCCGGGGGACGGCGAGTACCTGGTGACGACGACCTGGCGCCAGCTGGTCGACGCGGCCACCAGCGTGGGTCGGGACCTCACGCCGTGGCTGCGCCGGACGCCCTCGCTGGCGGTCAACGAACTCGTCGCCCGGGTCTCCCCGCTCCACGCGTACCTGTCCCTGCGGGACTTCCCGGTGCCCGCCGGCAAGGGAGCGGGACGGCGCCTGTTCGTGAGCGCCGTGTACCGGCACGGCACCGAGCGGAGCGCCCACAGCGCCTTCGGCTACCACCTGGGCATGACGATGGCCCAGTGGCTGACCGTCGGCATGGCCGGCCTGCCCTCGACCGTCCACCTGGAGGGCGGCGGCGTCCCGGAGTTCACCGACGCGTCCGAGAAGTTGCCGGACCTGTACGGCAACCATCCCGCTGAGGAGCTGCCCTGGCTGATCGAGGCCAAGGGCCGCAAGCACCTGGGAAAGCAGCGGCTGAGCGAGGGCCAGGAGCAACTCGACGGCGGCTCGGCCGCGATGGCCGTGCCCCACCGGCAGGTCCTGTGCGGGACCTCCCTGCCGCGGGCCGACCGCTGGGAGGACGACCCGCTGTTCATGATGGTCAACACCGCCGTCGTGGTCCCCCCGCCCGGCGGCGGCACCGTCCACCACCTGCCCGACCCCCCGTCCGGCGACGACGAGGAACAGGCCCCCTCCTCACCGGACGCGCTCCTTCGGGTGGCACGCCGGCAGCTCCTCGTCTACCGGGCCCTCGCCTTCGGGGCGGTGCAGGACCGGCGGATGATCCGTCTCAGCGGACCCGGGCACCGGGAGGGCCGGGCCAGGTCCGGGGCGAACCGGACGCTGCCCCTGGAGTTCGACACCGGTACCCGCTACCTGCGCGAGTCCCCGCGGCGGCACGGCGTCCCGGACGCATGGGCGGACCGGATGGAGGGCGCCCGGACCTTCCTGGTCGGCCGCATCCCCGGCGTGGGCCTGCACCTCGGCATGTCCAGCGGACTGTACGCGGCGTGCGCGGCCCTGCACCGCGCACAGGCGGAGGTGCCGGCCGACGAGCCGGTGTTCCCGCCGGACGTGCCGCTCGCAGGCCTGGACGAGGACGACCGGCGGGAGGAGCGGAGCCGGCGGGCCCGCCGGACGTTCTACGACCGCGAGCACGAACTGCTCCCGCGCACGAAGCGGGACATGGCCGACGCCTACGGGGAGGCGGAGAGAGCACCGGAAGGCCCGGTCGGCACCGGCTTCCGCCCGGAACCGCCGGATCCGGTCCGGGAGTTGCTGGAGGCCAGGACCGCGGAGACCTATCTGGCGATCGAGCCCACCGACCCGGTCCTGGCCCCCTACCGCCGCTGAGCCGCGCCGGTACCGGTCAGCTCTCCGGAGGGGCGCTGATCCGCCGCACCCCGAAGCCGATGCGCTCCAGCCAGGCCGCGGCTCCGGCCTTGCCGCCGGAGAACTCACCGCTGGTGAGGGCGCGGCCGAGCGCAGCGCGGGCCGGCCCCCGGGGGTGGGCCGGCCCGCTGGTTCGGTGTGCCGTGGCGCGGTGGCCGACGGTCAGTCGGCGGCGCCGACGCGGGGAGCGGGGCCGCCGCCCTGCCGGGCCTCGTCCCCGGTCTCGTCCCCGGCCTCGCTCCGGCCCTCGACCAGGACGGCGGGCTCCAGTGGCGAGGCGATCTCCTGCGGCTTGCTGCGGGAGGCCCAGTCGCGGATGCCGAGCAGCACCATCACGAAGAAGATCCCGTAGACGATGCCGGAGAAGTACAGCTCGGAGTGGACCGCGAGCGGCACGCCCACCAGGTCGACGGCCAGCCAGACGAACCAGAACTCCACGTAGCGGCGGGCCTGGCTGTACATGGCGAGGATCGAGCCGATGAAGATCCAGGCGTCCGCGAGGACCATCCACAACGGCGCACCGGGGTAGAAGGAGGCGTCCGCCCCCTTCAGCACCGCGCCGAACACGGCCGTCCCCAGCACCATCGCGGCGGCCAGCACGACGCGTTCCTGCCACGACGCCCAGCGGACGTTGATGGTGCCTTCCTGCTCGCGGCTGCGCTTCCAGGTCGCCCAGCCCCAGGAGGCCGACACGATGATGACGATCTGTCGGGCGGCGTTGCCGCCGAGGTGCACGTTCAGGCTGGCGATCAGGAGCAGCACCGAGCCGAGGATCTGCACCGGCCAGGCCACCAGCGAGCGCCGCAGGGCCAGCCAGACGGTGGCGAGCGCCAGGATGTTGCCGAGGAAGTCGGACCAGTAGACGGGGAGGCCGAAGAAGCTGAACTGCTCGTTCAGCCAGTGGAATGCGCTCATGACTCACACCTTTGTTCGTGCCGAGCGAGGTGGGGGAGGACGGTCGGCCCCGCCGAAGCGGGGGGAGCGGGGCCGACCGGGCATGTGGCTCAGGGCGCGCGGGCCCGGTGGGGCCGGCCCGCGCGCCGGGCAGGGAGAAGGGTGGTGCGGGTGGATCGGAGGCGCCCCGGGGGGTGAGGGGGGCTTCCGGAGGGTGGTGCCGGTGGATCAGGAGAGGCCGGCGAGGACGCGCCGTCCGCGCTCGGAGTCCAGCAGGGCATCGGAGCGGCGGACGTCCTCCCGGGCGGCGAGCAGCAGCTCGTCGACCGAGGCGAACCTCTCGGTGCCCCGGATGCGGGCGACGAACCACAGGTCGATGTGTTCGCCGTACAGGTCGCCCGGGGCGTCGTGGCAGTACACCTCGGTGTGGATCTCGGAGGTGTCGCAGAAGGTGGGGTTGGTGCCGATGCTGATCGTCGCGCGGTGCACGGTGCCGGTCGTGCGCCGGGCCAGCCAGCCGCTGTAGATCGCGGGCGGCGGGACGGGCGTGCCGGGGTCGGGGGCGATGTTGGCGGTGGGGAAGCCGAGCCCCGTCCCCCGGCCGGCGCCGTGCACCACGGTGCCGGCCAGGGGGGTCGTCGGGACGTCAGCCATGGGGGGTGAGCTCACGGAACTGGCTGGTGTGGAAGACCAGCGGCTCCACCCCGGGGAACAGCTCGGCGGTGAGCAGCTCCATCAGGACGATCTCGTGGTCGCCGCCGTCGTACACCGCGTACACCCGGGCGGTCAGCCAGAGCGCCGCGTCGTGGATCAGCACCGCGCCGTCCGGGGTCGTCCGCCACCCGGTGCCGTCGAAGCGGTCGCCCTCGCGGGAGGCCAACCGCCGGCAGAGCGCGCCCTGGCCGCGGCTGAGCACGCTCAGTCCCAGCACCGGCGCCTCCCCCAGCCTCGGCCAGGTGGTCGAGGTGCGGGCCACGCTGACCGCGACCATCGGCGGCTCCAGCGAGATCGACACGAAGGAGCTCACCGCGAGCCCGACCGGCTCGCCGTCGCGCAGCGCGCCGAGCGCGACCACGCCGGTGGGGTAGGCCCCGAAGGCCTGGCGCAGCACCGCGGCGTTCAGCCGGTCCGCGTCCGAGGCCGCCGCGTGCGGCTGCTCCGGGTCGCCCGGTGCCGCCGGGTGCGGCCCGACGGGTGCGGCGGGCGGGTTCGGGTGGTGGGCGGGAGTGACCATGGTCGTCGCCGTCCTCTCGTGTCGTCGCGGCTGGGGTGGGTCAGTGCCGGTACCGCGCGGCCGGGTGGCTGGCCGGCAGGGCCCGGTCGGACGCGCCGGTCAGCCGCTCGCGCAGCGACTCGCCGGCCGCGTACTCGCCGCGGAAGACGCCGCGGGCGCGCAGGATCGGCAGCACCGACTCGACGAACTCCGTGGTGGAGGCCGGCTGCACGGTCGGCGAGAGCAGGAAGCCGTCCAGGTCGGCGCCCTCGGCCAGGGCGCAGATCTCGTCGGCGATCTCCTCGGCGGTGCCGACCACCGGACGGGCGCCGACGCCGTGGGTGTGCCAGTCGGCGAGGACGTCGCCGACGGTCTTGCCGGCGAAGCGGGCGACCTGGGTCTGCGACATCTCGGTGGAGAGCTCCGTCATCGGGGTGTCCGGTGCGTACGAGGAGAGGTCGAGGCCGGTGAACATGGCGTAGCTGGCGACGGTGACCTCGGGGCGCTGGGCGTCCAGGACGCGCTGCCAGCGGCGCTCGGCGTCCGCGGTGGTGGCGCCGACCACGCAGGAGAACGCCGACATCACCTTGACCTCGTCGGCGCCGCGCCCGGCCCGCACGGCCTCCTCGCGGATCGCCGCGGTGTGCCCGGCGAGCTGCCGCACCGAGCCGCTGCCGACGAACATGCACTCGCCGTGCCGGCCGCCGACCTGCCGCCCGGCCGGGGAGGCGCCGGCCTGGAACAGCACCGGGGTGCCCTGCGGGGAGCGGGCGGTGTTGCCGTAGCCCTGCGAGCGGAAGTACGGGCCGTCGTGCTCGACCTGGTGCACCTTGGCCGGGTCGGCGAACCGGCCGGCCTTGTCCTTCTCCAGGGCGTCGGCCTCCCAGGCGCCCTCCCAGTACTTGTAGACCAGGTCGAGGAAGTCCTCGGCCATCTTGTAGCGGTCGTCGTGCGCCACCATCTCCATGCCGAAGGCCTTGACCGCGGTGTCGGCGGTGCCGGTGGTGACGATGTTCCAGCCGAGCCGGCCGCCGGACAGCTGGTCCAGGGTGGCCAGTCGGCGGGCGAACGCGTACGGGGGCTCCACCAGCACCGAGCCGGTGACCACCAGGCCCAGGTCGGTGGTGCTCGCCAGCAGCGCCGAGGCGATCACGAACGGGTCGAGGCGCGGCAGGTCGAGGGTCTCCTCGGTGGCGATCGGCGGGCGCACCCCGTCGATCTCCGACCAGCCCCAGGCGTCGGCCAGGAACAGGAAGTCAAGCTTGGCGTCCTCGCAGAGCTGCGCGATCTCGCGCCAGTACCCGAGGGTGTCGAACAGGTGCCGGCGGCTGTCGGGGTGGCGCCAGGTGGCGGTGCCGCTCGCGTTGGTCTGGGCGTTCTCGAACAGTCCGAGCTTGAGGTTGCGCATGGGTTGTTCTCCGTTGAACTGGTGATGCGGGGGAACCAGGGGCACTGGAGGGTGGGGGAAAACCAGGGGGAACAGGGGGAACAGGGTGTGGAGCGGTGGAGCGGGGGAACCGGAGGTGGGGTGACCGGTCCCGTCAGGGTGCTACGGCGACGGCGGGGGCGTCGAGCACGGCGGTGTCCGTGTCGAGCTGCGCCGCGGACGGCATGGAGGACTGGGCGCCGAGGCCGGTCACGGCCAGCGAGGCCGCGCGGACGGCGCGTTCGGCGGCCGCGAGCAGGCCGGCGCCCCGGGCGAGGGAGTCGGCGAGCGCACCGCAGAAGGTGTCGCCGGCGCCGACGGTGTCGACGGCGTCCACGACGGGGGCCGGCAGGTGCACGGCCGGGCGGCCCGGCTGTTTGACCAGCGCCCCGTCCGCGCCGAGCGTCACCACGACGGCCCGGCAGGGCAGCTCGGCCCGTTCCAGCAGGTCGCGCGCCCCGTCGGGGCCGGCGGGTCGCGCCGCACCGAGCAGGGTGGCGAGTTCGCCGAGGTTGGGCACGAGGACGTCGACGGCGGACAGCACCTCGGGGGCGACCGGCCTGGCCGGGGCCGGGTTGAGGACGACCGTACCGCCCTGCCCGCCGGCCCGCAGCACGGCGGCGGCGACCACCTCGGCGGGGATCTCGTGCTGCACCAGCACCACCTCGCCCGCCGCCCTGACCAGCCGTTCCGGCAGGTCGGCGACCGACAGGGCGGCGTTGGCGCCCGGGTTGACCACGATGGTGTTCTCGCCGGCCCGGTCGACCACCACCGAGGCGATCCCGGTGGTGCTCTCCGGTGCCGGGCGCACCGCCTCGACGTCGACGCCCTCGGCGGCGAGCGCCCGCAGGATGGGGCCGGCGTCCGTACCGACCCGGGCGACCAGCCGTACCCGCGACCCGAGCCGGGCCGCCGCGACGGCCTGGTTGGCGCCCTTGCCGCCGACGCCCTCGACGAAGCCCCGCGCGAGCACGGTCTCGCCGGGGCGCGGCAGGTCCTCGACGGTCAGGACGAGGTCGCGGTTGACCGAACCGACGACAGTGATGAGCGGCATCCGCACTCCTTGGGAGATCGATCTCCCACACTGTGGCCCAGCCCCCGGAAACCGTCAAGTACCCTCGTGCTGCGCATTCCGCCCGCTCAGCCGAGACCGAATCCGACCACTAAGGACCCGCCCACGTGACAGCGCCCCGACTCCTCGACGTGGCCGCGGCCGCCGGCGTCTCCCGCGCGACCGCCTCACGCGTCCTGGCCGGCACCCCGCGCAACGTCGACCCGGAGCTCGCCCGCCGCGTCGAGGAGGCCGCCCAGGACCTCGGCTACCGCACCAACCACTCCGCCCGCGCCCTGCGCACCGGCACCACGGGCACCGTCGGCGTGGTCGTGCCCTCGCTCGCCAACCCGTACTTCGTCCAGCTCGCCGACGCCATCGCCCAGCAAGTCCGCGCCGCGGGCGGGCAGTTGGTGGTCTCCGACGCCGCCAACGACCCCGCCGTCGAGGCCGAGCAGATCGAGACCCTGCTCGGCGGCCGGGTCGACGGCCTGCTCGTCGTCCCGGTCTCCGCCGGCGCCTCGGGCCCCGCCGTCCGGGCCGCCGCCCAGCGCGCCCCGGTCGTGCTCTTCGACCGCTGGGCCACCGGCTCCGGCACCGTGGCCGTCACCCTGGACAACACCGCCGCGATGGGGCTGCTCCTGGACCACCTCGAAGGCCTCGGCCGGCACCGGATCGCCCTGGTCGCCGCCGACCAGGCCTCCTCCTCCGGTGCGGAACGCCTCGCCGCCTTCACCGGGGCCCGCGGCGCCGACGCCACCACCGTCCTGCTGCCCAGCTTCACCACCGACGCCGGCCGCACCGCGGGCCGCCGCATCGCCGAACAGCACGGCCTGATCGACGCCGTCGTCTGCGGCGCGGACGTCCTCGCGGTGGGCCTGGTCAGCACCCTCCAGCGCTCGGCCGTCCCCGTGCCCGGCCGGATCGCCGTCACCGGCTTCGACGACACCGAGATGCTCGAACTCCTCGACCCGCCCATCACCTCCATCCGCCACCCCCTCGCCGCGATGGCGGAGCGGGCGCTGACCCTCCTTCAGGCGCCGTCACGGGAACGCAGGGAGAGCGTCGAGCGCTTCGCGCCGCAGCTGGTGGTCCGCTCCTCCACGGACGCGAACGCCTGAGACCCCTCGCCCCCGGCGGCACCGCCGGTGACCGGACGGAAGGCGGCCACGCCGACGCGGAACCCCGGCAGCACCGGGAGGACGGACGCCCTCGGAGCCGGGCACGACCGGCAGCGCCCACCGGACTTCCGGCCGGGCCCCGGGCGCCGGACGCCTGGACCGCGCGTCACGAACAGTCGCCGAACGGACCGTCACTCCCCCACGCCTCCGGCCGTCCGACCCGACGCCCCGTTGCCGCACGGCACGCCCGGCGGCGCTCCACGCCTCCGTGCCTCCAGGCCCCAGGACGTGACGATCCGTGAAACGGATCTGGCGCCTCCCTTCACGATTCCGATACGGTCTGGACCAATCAGCGGCCGGCTGTCCTCCGCCGTGCCCCCGCTGCCCCCGCACCCCTTCCGGGAGTCGTCATCAGCGCCCAGACCGTCCCCGTTCCCCTCACGCTCCCGGCGCTCCTGGACCACCGGGCCGCGGTCCACCCCGAGCGCACCGCACTGCTGGTACCGGGCGGTGGCGCGCTCACCTACGGCGAGTGGCGCGAGCGTGCCGTCCGGACCGCGCACGGCCTGGCCTCGGCGGGCGTACGGCCGGGGGACACCGTGGCACTGCTGTTCGCCAACCGGGAGTGGGACGCCTACGCCGTCGCGTTCCTGGCCGCGCACTACGCGGGCGCGGCCGGGCTGGTGATCCGCGAGGACCTGGCCGGGGACGACGTGGAGCGGCTGGTGGAGGTCACCGGGGCGCGCTGGGCGGTGGCCGGGAGCGGCCCGCGCACCGCACTGCCCACCTTCCGGCCGGAGGAGCTCGAAGCGCGCGGCATACCGGCCGGGGCCGAGCCCCCGCACCCGGCCGGGCCCGGTGACCTGGCCCAGATCGTCGGCACCTCCGGCACCACCGGCACCCCGAAGGGAGTCCGGGCCGCCCACGCGAGCCTGACCGCAGGCCTCCTCCTCAACCCCCGGCCCCGCCCGTACGCGCACTCGCGGCACGCGGTGCACGCCTTCCCGATCGGGACCAACGCCGCCCAGGCCGTCCTGGTGAACGCCCTGGTCGCGCAGCCCACGACGATCTGCCTCCCGCGCTTCGACGCGGAGGAGTTCGGGCGGGTGGTGGAGGAGTACGGCGCGGGCACGGTGTTCCTGGTGCCGTCGACGGCGGTGGAGCTGCTGAACTCCGGGGTCGCCGCCCGGCGCGACCTCGGCGGCGTCCTGCTGGTGAGCTCGACCGCCGCCGCCCTGCCGCCCGCCGTCGCCGCCGGGCTGTCCGCCGCCCTGCCGAAGGCGACGGTCGTCAACACCTACACCTCGGCCGAGGCCGCCCCCGCCCAGATCTCCGCGGTCGTGGACCCGGGCCGGCCCGGGTCGGTGGGCCGCCCGACCGACCCGGCCGACCTGCGGATCCTGGACGACGCCGGGGAGCCGGTCCCGCCCGGCGGGACCGGCGAGATCTGGCTGCGCCAGCCCGGCCCGCCGCGCGGGTACGCCGGGGCCGGCCCCGGCACCGTGTTCCGCGACGGCTGGGTCCGCATGGGCGACCTCGGTCGGCTGGACGGGGACGGCTTCCTGCACCTGGTCGACCGGGAGAGCGACATCGTCAAGTCCGGTGCGCTGAAGGTTTCGACGCTGCGGATCGAGGCGGTGCTGCACGAGCACCCGCAGGTCGCCGACGCGGCGGCGCTCGGGGTGCCGCACCCGGTGATGGGCCAGGTGCCGGTCGCCGCGGTGGTCCCGATGCCGGGCGGGATCGACCTGGACGGCCTGCGGCTCTTCCTGAGCGAGCGGCTCGCCAGGCCCGAACTGCCGGTGCGCGTCCTGGTCCTGGACTCGCTGCCGCGCAACCCGAGCGGCAAGGTCGTCAAGCACCTGCTGCGGACCTCGTTCGAGGAACCCGCCGAGGTGACCGGCAGAGCACCGGAGACGGAGCGCGAGCTCGCCCTCGCGGGCCTGTGGCGGGCCGTGCTGGGGCGCCAGGTCCGTGCGGTGGAGGAGGAGTTCTTCGCCCTCGGCGGGGACTCCTTCCGGGCGGTCCAGCTGGCCGCCGCGATCTCCGCCGAGTTCGGCGTCGCGGCCCGCACGGCGCTGGTCTTCGAGCGCCCCTCGCTGCGGGCCCAGGCGGCCTGGCTGGAGGGGGCCGAGGCCGCTCCGGCCGGGCCGGCCGAGCCGGACGGGGCCGAGGTCCCGCCCTTCCTGCGCTCGCTGCGCGCGCAGCCGCACGACCTTCCGCTCACCTCCCAGCAGGAGAACTTCCTGCGCTGGATGGCCGAGGCCCCGGACCGCAACGTCGGTTCGGTGGCGGTGATGTTCCGGGTGGCGGAGGCCCTGCGGACGGACGTCCTGCGCGAGGCGCTCTACGAGGCGGTGCGGCGGCACCCCGCGCTGCGGACCGGGTTCGTCCCGGTGCCCGGGGCCGAACCGGGCGTGCTGCGGGCGGTGCTGGACGACGAACCGCGCGCGGACGTGGTGCTGGTGGACGCGCCCGGCGCGAGCGACGACGAGGTGTCGGCGCGGCTGGTCGCGGTGCGCGACCGGCTGACGGACGTGGGGTCGGACCCGATGACCAGGCTGGCCGTGGTGAGCCGGGGGCCGGAGGACCACGTCGTCCTGCTGTCGGTGCACCACCTCGTCAGCGACGGCTGGTCGCTGGGCGTGCTGCTGCGCGACCTGGGCGTGCTGTACTCCGCGCTGCGCCACGGCCGACGGGCCCCGGCGGTCCGTCCGGGGCCGGAGTACCGCGAGCTGGTGGAGTGGTCGAACGCCCACTGGCCGGTCTCCCGGACGCACTTCGCCGCGGCGCTCGCGGACGCGCCCGCCGCCGTCGACCCGTTCCCCGGCCGCCGGCACACCGAGGTGGTGCTGAGCGCCGCCCACGCCTTCACGGTGGCGCCGGAGCGGGCCGCCGCGCTGCGGGCCAGGACGGCGGAGCTGGGGGCCACCCCGTTCCTCGCGGTGGCGGCGGTGTGGAGCGGTCTGCTGGCCGCCCGCAGCGGGCAGCCGGACCTCGTCCTGATGACGCCGGTGCCGGGCCGGACGAGGCCGGAGGCGGAGCGGGCGGTCGGCTGCTTCGTGCAGTCGCTGCTGGTGCGGGTGGACGCCTCGGGCTCGCCCGGCTTCGCCGAGCTGCTCGACCGGGTGCGCACCGCCGCCACCGCCGCGCTGGACCACCAGCTGTACCCGTTCGCGGAGTTCAGCCCGCGGGCGCCGTTCGCGGCCTGGCTGCGGTACGAGAGCTGGAGCGCGCCGGCCCAGCTGCCGGGGGTGGCCTGCGCGGCCTGGGAGCTGCCGCGCAACGCCACCGTGCCGTACCCGCTGCCCGGCGGCGACCTGCACGTCCCGGAGCTGGCCGTCGCCGAGCAGCCCGACGGCGGGCTGCGGTGCTGGCTGCGCTACAACGAGCACGCCTTCGACTCCGCGGCGGTGACCGCCCTCGCCGAGGACCTCGACGCGGCGCTGGCCGGGGCCGCCGGGGTGTGACCGGGCGGTCCGCCCCCGCCTCCGGAAGGAGTCCGGACGCACCGGGGCCCGGCTCCGCCCTCCGCGGAGCCGGGCCCCGGCCGTTCAGCCGACGAGCCGCCCGGACGCCTCGTCCTCGCTGAGCGCGTCGATCTCGGCGATCAGCAGCGCTTCGATCCGGCCCGCGAGCGCGGCCGGCGTGCTGCTCTCGAACACGTCCCTGATCGGGACGTCGAGGCCGAGCCCGGACCGGATCCGCGCGGCGACCCTGGTGACCAGCAGGGAGTCCCCGCCCAACGCGAGGAAGTCGTCGAACACCCCGACCCTCGGCACCCCGAGGACCTCCTGCCACAGCTCGGTGACCAGGTGCTCGGCGTCGGTGCGCGGGGCGACGTAGCCGGGACCCGCCGCCGTCCCCGGGTCCGGCAGCGCCGCCGGGTCGAGCTTGCCGTTCGGGGTCAGCGGCAGCCGGTCCAGCACGACCACGGTGTCCGGGACCATGTAGGCGGGCAACCGCACGGCGAGGTGCTCGCGCAGTTCGTCCCGGCCGGGCTCGGCGCCCGGTCCTGGGACGGCGTACGCCAGCAGCCTGCGGCCGTCGCGGACCAGTGCGGCGGCCTGGGCGACGCCCGGGTGCGCGGTCAGCGCGGACTCGATCTCGGCGGGCTCGATCCGGTAGCCGCGCAGCTTCAGCTGCCCGTCCCCGCGCCCCAGGTACTCCAGCCGGCCGTCCGGCCGCCACCGCGCCCGGTCGCCGGTGCGGTACATCGTGCCGCCGGTGAACGGGTCGGTCACGAAGGCCGCCTCGGTCAGGTCGGGCCGGCCCAGGTAGCCCCGCGCCAGGCCGATGCCCCCGATGTGCAGTTCGCCCTCGGCGCCCCGGGGCAGCAGCCCGCCGCGCTCGTCCAGCACGTACAGCCTGGCCCCGGGCAGCGGGCGGCCCAGCGGGGGCCGGTGCGCGGTGTCCTCGGCCGTCAGTTCGGCGGCGGTGACGATCACGGTGGCCTCGGTGGGCCCGTAGGTGTTGACCAGCCGGACGGCGTCCCCGTGCCGCCGGCGCCACCGGTCGACCGGGCCGGGGCGCACCTCGGAGCCCCCGATGACCACCAGGCGCAGCGCCTGCGGCCAGCGGGTCTGCCCGCCCAGGGCGACGAGCTCCTCCCAGTAGGCCGTCGGCAGGTCCAGCACGGTGACGGACCGGCCGGACGGGCCGTCGAGCAGGTCGGGCAGGGTCCGTCCGCCGCCGGGCAGCAGCACGACGCACGCCCCGGACGCCAGCGCCGGCCAGATCTCCTCGACGTGGGTGTCGAAGCCGAGCGAGGCGAACTGGACGATCCGGTCGGCGGGGCCCAGCGCGTAGCCGTCCGGGCCGGCCATCCAGTCGACCCGGGCGGACACCGCCGGGTGGTCGACGGCGACGGCCTTGGGGGTGCCGGTGGAGCCCGAGGTGTAGAGGACGTAGGCGGGGCCGGCCGGGTCGGGCGGGGCGAGGTCGCCGGTCCCGGGCCCGGGCAGGTCCGCGCCGGTGAGGGTGAGCACGGCGCCGGCCTCGCGGACCATCAGGGCGCGCCGCTCCTCGGGGTGGGCCGGGTCGAGCGGGAGGTAGGCGGCGCCGGCCTTCCAGACCGCGGTCAGGGCGACGACCAGGTCGAGGGAGGGCGCCATCGCGACGGCGACCACCCGGCCCGTCACCGGGCCGAGCCGGCGGGCGAGTTCGGTGGAGCGCCGGTCGAGTTCGGCGTAGGACAGCGTCCGTCCTTCGCATTCCAGGGCCGGCGCCCCGGGCCGCTCGGCGACCTGGTCGGCGAACCGTTCCAGCACCGTCCGCACGCCGGCCGGGGCGTCGGGTCCGGCGCCCAGGGCGAGCAGCTCGGCCCGCTCCCGCGCTCCGACGAACCAGTCTCCGTGCAGGGGGAGTTCCGGGTCCTCGACGATCCGCGCGTACAGCTCGCGGCACCGGTCGCCGAGCGCCTCGACGGTCTCCCGGTCGAACAGCTCGCGGTCGTAGCAGAAGGAGAGGGTGATCCCGCCGTCGGCGGTGCGCCAGCTGTCGAGCAGCAGGTCGGTCTTGGCCTGCTCGAAGCCGGAGTCCATGCTCGTGGTGCGCACGCCCGCGGGCAGGTCGGGCTCGCCGGCGCCGTCCGCGAGTTCGTACTGGCTCTGGTGGACGAAGACGGCCTGGTAGAGCGGCCCGGCTCCGGCGTCCGGGGGCAGGCCGAGGTGGGCGGCGAGCCGTTCGGCCGGGGCGTCGGGGCGGCTCAGGGCGGCGAGCGCGGCGGACCTGGTCCGCTTCAGCGCGGTGCGGAAGTCGGGGTCGCCGGTCAGGTCGGACCTGATCACCGCGGTGCGGTTGAAGTAGCCGACCAGGGCCTCGTGCGCGGCCTCGGTGCGGCCCGCCAGCGGGGTGCCGACGACGAAGTCCCGGCAGCCGGTCCAGCGCGCGAGCACGCTCTGGTAGCCGGTGAGCAGCACCATGAACGGGGTGCACCGCTCCTGGCGGGCGAACCGGTCGAGGGCGGTGGTCAGGGCGGGGTCGAGGGAGACGGTGACGAACCCGGCGGGCCTGGCGGGGTTGCGCGGTCGCGGCCGGTCGAAGGGCAGTCGCAGCGCTCCGGTGCCGGCCAGCCGGTCGGCCCAGAACCGGAACGCCTCCTCGCCCGCCGCGCCGCCCGTCGCGGCCTGCTCGGCGCGGGCGAAGTCGCCGTACTGGAGGGCGAGTTCGGGAAGGTTCGCGGGGGCTTCGCCGATCGCCTCGCGGTAGAGGGCGAGCAGTTCGCGCCACATCGTGCGGAAGGACCAGCCGTCGGCGACGACGTGGTGGACGACGACGCTGACGGCGTGCTCGCGCTCGCCCGCGCTGATCAGGGTGGCGCGCAGCGGCGGCGCGGCGGCGAGGTCGAACGGCGCGTTGACGTACGGGCGGCAGGCGTCCGTGAAGTCGGACTCGGTGGCGCCCTCGGGCAGTCGCAGGGTGACCAGGTCGATCCCGGCCGGGGGCTGGACCAGCTGGACGGGCTCCGCGTCGTCGGGGCCGGCGTACACGAAGCGGGTGCGGAGGATCTCGTGCCGCTCGGTCAGCCGGTTCAGGGCGGTGCGCAGGGCCCGCGGGTCGATCGGCCCGGTCCAGCGCCGGTTGAGGTACATGTTGAAGCCGGCGTCGTCCGGGTGGAGCTGCTGGAGGAACCAGAGCCGGCGCTGTTCTGCGGTCAGCGGGTGGGTGGTGCTCACCGGACGGTCACCTCGGTCTCGGAGCGGTGCGGGTGGGTGGGTGCCGCGGCGTCCGCGGTGGCTGCGGCGGCTGCCGGTCCTGCCAGTCCTGCGGGTTCTGCGGGTTCTGCGGTGCCCGCCGGGCCGGCGGTCCGGCCCTGGATGGTCTGGAGGCCGATCAGGTCGTCGGGTTCGGCGTCCGGGACGTCCCGGTCGAAGTGGCGCAGCACCGGGACGGTCAGGCAGACCAGCGCGAGGACGGCCATGGCGAGGCCGAACAGCAGGTAGAGCAGTCCGATGCCGCGGCCGTCGCCGGTGCCGGTGAGCCGGCCCACGGTGGTGGCGAGGGCGCCGTCGTGGTCCATCAGCGGCTGGAGCAGCCCGGGGCCGAACGGGGCGATCAGGGCGAAGCCGACCGGCAGGGTCGACCAGGCGACCATGGTGTTCACCGCGATCACCCGGCCGTGGAAGCGCAGCGGCACCTTGGTCTGCACGATGGTCGCGTAGGAGCCGTTGAGCAGGGCGAGTGCGAAGGTCATGCCGAACGCGCCGAGGGCGACCGTCCAGACCGACGGGCGCAGCCCGGTGAGCAGGCAGGCGGCGGCGACGGCGAGGGTGGCGAGCAGCACCCCGCGCAGCCTGCCGTGCCGCGGTCCGCCCCAGACGAGCAGGGTGATCCCGCCGAGGACGGCGCCGAGGCCGGCCGCGGTCGACACCCAGCCGGCCGCGGAGAGCGCTGCGAAGGAGAGCACGAGCGGGGTGGTGAGCAGGAACAGCGGGGAGAGGAAGACGTTCAGGACGGCGAAGTACAGCAGCATCGCCCGGAAGTGCCGGCTGCCGAGGGCCCTGCGGAAGCCCTCGCGGATCTCGGCGGAGATGCTCTCCCTGCGGGTGGAGCCCATGACGTCGGGGAACCGTACGGCCAGGGTGACGCCGAGGGCGAACACGTAGCTGGTCACGTCGAGGACGAGGATGCCGCCGAGTCCGATCGCGGCGAGCAGGCCGACGGCGAACAGCGGGACGAGGAACTGGGCGAGGCCGAAGGCCATCTGGACGACGCCGTTGGCCCGGCCGAGGTAGCGCTTGGGGACGAGCTGCGGCACGGCGGCGTTCCAGGCGAGCCGTTGGAAGGTGAGGGCGGTGGAGAGCACGGCGATGAGCGCGTAGGCGTGCCAGACCTGGAGGCTGTCGGTGAGGTACAGCAGGAGCAGCAGGGCCTGGGTGGCGCCGGCGGCGATGTCGCCGCGGATCATGGTCCGGCGCCGGTCGCCGCGGTCGACGACCGCGCCGGCGAGCGGGGCGGCGAGGATGCCGGGCACCAGGCCGCAGGCGGCCAGCAGGCCGAACTGGGCCAGGGAGCCGGTGCGCAGGTAGATCCAGACCGGCAGGGCGAACTCGGTGAGCGCCGATCCGATCATCGACACCTGCTGCCCGGAGGCGACGGTGAGGAATCGGCGCATGGTCGGCCGGACGGGCCCGTCCGGCCCGGCCGGGCCCGGTCCCCCGGCGCCGGCGACGAGGCCGTCCCCGGCGGACCCGGCCCTGGACACCCCGGCCAGCCACCAGGTGGCGCCGTCCGTCCTGCGGTGGCGGTCCTCCTCCCCCGCGGCGATCGACCGGTGGACACCGGTGACGATGGCGGCGAGTTCGGCGGCCCGGTACTTGAGGTAGAAGTGGCCGGCCTCGTCGAGCACCACCACGGCGGTGGTGCCGGTGAGCCGGTGCCACTCGCGGAAGCGCTCCTGGTAGAACTCGGTGGCCGGGTCGCGTTCGCCGCAGACCGCGATGACGGGGGCCTTGATCCGTCCGTCCTCCGTGCCGAACATCCGGGTGAAGTAGCGCTCGACGTCCTTGGTGCCGGTGCGGCGGTTGTGGACGATCAGCCGCAGCTGCTCCGGTTCCAGTTCGTCGGTGTCCATCCCGGCGGCCGCCAGGCCGTTGATCATGTCCTGGTCGCTGCGCATCCGGTCGAGGAGTTCGGCCCAGCGCTCCCCGATCGCCGCGCCGCGCCCCCTGGGGCGGGCGAAGGGGAAGATGCCGCCGAGGTGGACGGCGTCGATCTCCCGGCCGGCGGCCTCGACCCGGCGGGCGATCTCCACGGCGAGGCGGACGCCGACGCCGCAGTGCCCGTACAGCACGATCCGGCCCTCGACGTTCTCGATGATCTCGCGGGCGCACCGGTCGGCGACCTCCTCGACGCCCATCGGCTCCTCGCCGAGTTCGTGTCCGGGGACGGCGATGGAGTGCAGGGCCCAGTCGTCGGGCAGGGCGTCGGCGAGCGGCTTGTAGATCAGCGCGCTGCCGCCGCCGTAGGGCGCGCAGACCACGCTGCCGGTGGTGCGGCGGCGTTCGGGGGTGAGGCGGTGCAGCAGCCCGGCCGGGCCCCGGTCGGCGTCCGGGTCGGCGACGAGCCCGGCGAGCTGCCGGACGGTCGGGAAGCGGAAGAGGTCCATCACGCCGACCGGGGTCGGCAGGTCGGGGAAGGCGCGGCGCAGCCGGGCGACGACCTGGGTGGCGAGCAGCGAGTGCCCGCCGATCTCGAAGAAGTCGTCCAGGGCGCCGACCCCGGCGACGTCGAGCACCTCGGCCCAGATCGTGGCGATCAGGGCCTCGGTGCCGTCCTCCGGTTCGACGTGGCCGCCGGCCGGGGCGGCGTCCTCGGGCTCGGGCAGGGCCTTGCGGTCGACTTTGCCGTGGGCGAGCAGCGGGAGGCGGTCGAGGACGACGAACCGGGCGGGGACCATGTAGTCGGGCAGGACGGCGCCGAGTTCGGTCCGCAGTTCGGCCGGGGCCTGGACGGCCGTGTCGCCCGCGCGGCCGAGGTAGGCGACGAGGTTCTGCCGGATGCCCTCGCCGCGGACGGTCACGAAGGCCTGGGCGACGCCGGGCAGCGCGGTGAGCGCGGCCTCGATCTCGCCGGGCTCGACCCGGTAGCCGCGGACCTTGATCTGGTCGTCGGCGCGCCCCAGGTACTCCAGCGCGCCTTCGGGCCGCCACCGGGCCAGGTCGCCGGTGCGGTACATCCGGCCGTCGGCGAACGGGTCGTCGACGAAGCGTTCCGCCGTCAGGTCGGGGCGGCCCAGGTAGCCGCGGGCCAGCCGCTCGCCGCCGAGGTACAGCTCCCCCGTCACGCCGGGCGGCACCGGCCGCAGGTCGCCGTCCAGCACGTAGCAGCGCGCGCCGGCGAGCGGGGTGCCGATCGGGGTGTTGCCCGGGCCGTGCTCCCCGGGGAGGACCTCGTGGACGGTGACGCCGACCGTCGCCTCGGTCGGGCCGTAGTGGTTGAACACCGCGCACCGGCCGCGGGCGGCCAGGTCGGCGGCCCAGGCCCAGGACGAGGCCTCGCCGCCGAGCACCAGCGCCCGGCGCGGCAGCAGGCGCTCGACCGGGGCGTCGGCGGACAGCGCGGCCAGGTGGGAGGGCGTCATCTTGAGGTAGTCGAGCCGCGCGGTCTCGATCTGCTCGGCGAGTTCGGCGCCGGCGATGCGGCGCGGCAGCAGGTGCACCCGGCCGCCGGTGGCGAGCGCCGTGTAGAGCATGGTGATGCTGAAGTCGAAGGACAGCGACTGGAGCAGCCCGTAGCGGGCGCCGGGTTCGATCCGCAGCCGTTCCCGCACGCCGGTCAGGTAGTTGACGATCTCGCGGTGCTGTACCGCGACGCCCTTGGGCTGCCCGGTGGAGCCCGAGGTGTAGATGACGTACGCGAGGTCGTCCGGGCCGGAGGCCTCCGGGAGCGGTTCGTCGTCCGGGGCGAGGTCGACGCGGTCCACGAGCAGGTCCGCGCCCGTGTGGCCGGGGAAGCGGGTCCGCAGCTCCGAGTCCGTCACCAGCACCCGGACGTCCGCGTCGGCCACCAGGTGGGAGAGCCGGGCGGGCGGCTGTTCCGGGTCCAGCGGCAGGTAGCAGCCGCCGGCCTTCAGGACGGCGACCAGTGCGACGGCGAGGTCCGGCGACTGCTCCAGGCAGACCGCCACCCGGTCGTCCGGGCCGACGCCGAGCGCGCGCAGCCGTCGGGCCAGGGCGGTGGCCCTGGTGTCGAGTTCGCGGTGGGTGACGGTCTCGTCCTCGAAGACCAGCGCCGGGCTGTCGCCCGCCCGCCGGGCCGCGGCCGAGAGGAGGGCGGTCAGCGTCCGCGGTCCGTCCTCGGGCAGGGCCGGGCCGGCGGCCCAGCCGTCGACGGCGTCGCGGCGCTCGGCGGCGGTCAGCACCGGCAGTTCGTCGAGGGGCCGGCCGGGGTCGGCCGTCGCGGCCGTCATCAGGACCTCGAAGCGCTCGGCGAGCCCTCGTACGGTGCCGGCGTCGAAGAGGTCGGTGCGGTAGGTGATCAGGCCGAACAGCCCGCCGTCCTTCTTCTCCCGCAGGTAGAAGGCGAGGTCGGCGTGGCTGGTGGTGGCCGCGTGCCCGAATCCCTCGGCGGGGGCGGCGGGTGTGGCGGCGGCCGCGCGGTCGCCGTAGTTCTGGTAGGCGAAGGTCACCTGGAACACCGCCGAGCGGCTGACGTCCCGCTCGATGTCCAGGTCGGCGACCATCTGCTCGAACGGCACCTCCTGGTGGGTGTAGGCGTCGAGGGTGGTCTCCCGCACCCGGCCGACCAGCCCGCCGAAGGTGGTGCCGTCCGCCAGCCGGGCCCGGATCGGCAGCATGTTGACGAACGCGCCGACCACGGGCTCCAGTTCGCGGTGGAGGCGGCCGGCCACGGCCGAGCCGATCGCGAAGTCCCGCCGGCCGGTGTGCCGGGCGAGCAGGGTCTGGAGTCCGGCCATCAGCACCATGTAGGCGGAGGCCCCGTGGGCACGGGCGCACTCGGCGACGGCGCCGGCGAGTTCCGGGCTCCAGTGCAGTTCGACGGCGGCGCCGTCGAAGGTGAGCAGCGGCGGGCGGGGGCGGTCGGCGGGCAGTTCCAGGGCGGGGACGTCGGCGAGTTCGGTGCGCCAGTAGTCCCGGGAGGCGGCCAGCGCGCCGCTGTCCAGCCGGTCCCGCTGCCAGCGCGCGTAGTCGCCGAACTGGACGGGCAGCGGCGGGAGTTCGTGGTCGGCCTGGTGGGCGTACCGGTCGTAGAGCAGGTCCAGTTCCCGGTTGAGGATGTCGATGGACCAGCCGTCGCCGACGATGTGGTGCATGACCAGGGCGAGGACGTGGTCCTGGTCGGAGAGCCGGACCAGCAGGGCCCGCAGCAGGGGCCCGGCGGCGAGGTCGAAGGGGATCGCGGTCAGCGCCCCGATCTCCTCGGCGGCTCTTCGGCCGGGGTCGGGGTCGCCGGAGGCGTCGACGAACGTGGCGGCGAACGGGCCGGGTCCGACGACCAGGACCTCGGCCCTGCCGTCCTCGGTGACCGGGAAGGTCATCCGCAGCGCCTCGTGACGCTCCACCAGGGCGGTCAGCGCGGCGTCCAGGGCCGGGCGGTCCAGCGGTCCGCGCAGCCGCCGGGCGGGCGCGAGGGTGTACGCCGTCCCGCCGGGTGCGAACTGGTCCATGAACCAGAGCCGTTCCTGCCCGCTGGACAGCGGCGGCGCGGTGCCCTCCGGGCGGGGCTCGACCGCCCGCACCGGGGCGGCGGCCCGCCGCAGGCGCTGGGCGAGCAGGGATCGTTTGGTGTCGGACCAGTCGGCGGGCAGGTCCTGGGTGTCGGTCATCGGCAGTCCATTCGGGCATGCGAGGGGGCGGGCACGGAGCGGCGCTGGGCGGCGGTCAGCGCCGCTCCCGCACGACGGCGGCCAGGGCGGCCGGGGTGGAGGCGTCGAAGAACAGGTCGAAGGCGAGGTCGACGCCGAGCGCGTCCCGGATCCGGGCGGTGATCTGGATGATCGTCAGCGAGTGGCCGCCGAGGTCGAAGAGGTCGTCCTCGGCGCCGATGTCGTCGGTGCCGAGGACCTCCCGCCAGATCGCCAGCACGGTCGCGGTGACCTCGTCACCGGCCTCGGCCGGCTCCGCCGCCTCCGGGCGCGGCGGGGCGGGCAGCGCGCGCCGGTCGAGCTTGCCGCTGGACGTGAGCGGCAGGCGGTCGAGGGCCACGAACTGCCGGGGCACCATGATCGCGGGCAGGGTGCGCAGCAGGTGGTCCCGCAGCTCCGCGTCGGTGGGCTCGGCGCTGCCGGGCGCGGGCACCCGGTAGCCGACCAGTCCCGGCTCCCCCTCGTCCGGCTGGTGCACCGCGACGGCCGCGGCGGCGACGGCCGGGTGGTCGAGCAGCGCGGCCTCGATCTCGCCGAGCTCGATCCGGTGGCCGCGGATCTTCACCTGGTCGTCGATCCGGCCGTGGTACTCCAGCTCGCCGTCCTGGGTCCACGCGACGAGGTCGCCGGTGCGGTACATCCGGCCGCCGGCGAAGGGGTCCTCGACGAAACGTTCCGCCGTGAGTTCGGGCCGCCCCCGGTAGCCCTGGGCGACGCCCTGGCCGCCCAGGTGGAGCTCGCCGGGGATCCCGGCGGGCACCGGACGGCCGTCCGGGTCCAGGACGTACGCCCTGGTGTTGGGGACGGGCCGGCCGATCACCACGGCGTCGGCTCCGGCGGGGACCTCGGCGCAGGTGGCGTAGATGGTCGCCTCGGTCGGGCCGTAGCCGTTGATCAGCCGGTCGAGGGCGCCGCGCAGTTCGCGGGCCAGCGGCAGCGGCAGCGCCTCGCCGCCCACGATCCCGGTCAGCCCGGCCGGCAGTGGCCCGGCGCTGAGCAGCACCCGCCAGCCCGACGGGGTCGCCTGGAGGTGGGTGACGCCCTCCCGCCGGATCAGCTCGGCGGTGCCCGGCGCGTCCAGCGCGGCGCCCTCCGGGGCGAGCACCAGCCGGCCGCCGGTGACGAGCGGCAGCAGCAGCTCCAGGACGGAGATGTCGAAGGAGAGCGAGGTCAGGCCGAGCCAGACGTGCCGCCGGCCCGAGCCGATCCGATCCGCGAAGGAGGTCAGCAGGTTGACCAGCGCCGGGTGCCCGATCTCCACGCCCTTGGGCCGCCCGGTCGACCCGGAGGTGTACAGCACGTAGGCCAGCGGCCCGGGCCGGTCCTGGGCCGCCGACGGCCGGGGGCCGGGGCGGTCGCCGTCGAGGCGGAGCACGGCCGGCGCCGCCGCGAGCACCTCGGGGGCGGGCTCCCGGTCGGCGACCAGCAGTCCGGCGCCCGAGTCGGCGAGCAGGAAGGCGAGTCGCTCGGCGGGGTGGCCCGGGTCGAGCGGCAGGTAGCCGGCCCCTGCGGCGTGCACGGCGAGCAGCACCGCCGGCAGCTCGGCGGTGCGCTCCAGGTGCAGGGCGACGAGGTCTCCGGGGCGCACCCCGGCCCCGCGCAGGACGGCGGCCAGCTCGTCGGTCCGCTCCACCAGCTCCCGGTAGCTCAGCCGCTCGGCGCCCGCGCTGACGGCGGGGGCGTCCGGTGCGGCGGCGGCCCGCTCCCGGACGAGGTCCAGCGCCGTGCGGTCGTGCGGGAAGGGGCGCGCGGTGTCGTTCCACTCCTCGGTCACCCTGCGCCGCTCGGCCTCGTCCAGGAGGGCCAGGGTGCCCAGCGGCGCCCCGGGCTCGGCCGTGGCGGCGGCCAGCAGGGCCCGGTAGTGCGCGGCGATCCGCTCGGCGGTCTCCGGCGGAAGCACCGCCGGGGCGTACTGGAGCGAGCAGGCGAGCCCGTCGGCGGTGTCGACCACCTGGAGGTGGAGCGTGTTGCGGGCCGCCCCGTTGAACACCGCGCGCTCCACCCGGACGGTGCTTCCGGAGAACACCGGCTCCGCGGCCAGGCCGCGCCGGTAGCCGAACGACACCGGGGTCAGCCCGGCGCGCGGGGTGAGCCCGCCGACCGCCTCGCCGAAGGGCACCGAGCGGAAGGGGTAGCCGCCGCGGGCCTCGGCGCGCACGGCCCTCGCGTAGTCGGCGAACGGCGTCGCGGTGGTCGCCCCGGCCGGCGCGTGCACCGGCAGCTCGTTGACGAACAGCCCGATCTCGCCGGCCTGTCCGGCCGTGCGGACGGACAGCGGCACGGCGACCGGCACGGCCTCGCCGCCGTAGCGCAGCAGCAGTCCGTGCAGCGTGGCGAGCAGGAACTCGAAGACGGTGACGCCGCACTCCCGCGCGGCGCCGGCCAGGGCCGCCCGGCCGGCCGCGTCCACCCGCCACCCGACCGAGGCTCCGGACTCCGGGGCCGTGACGGCGCGCGGCAGTCCCGGCAGGACGGGCTCCGTCGCCGCGGCCCAGCGTGGGCCGTACCAGTGCGCCGCGCGGCGCACGAGGTCCGGGTCGGCCGGGCTCGGGGGTGCGGGCGGCAGCGGGCCGGCCGCCGGGGCCGCCCCGTCCAGGGCGCGCGCGTAGGCCGCGGCCAGCTCCGTCAGCAGGACGTCCTTGGACTCGCCGTCGAACACCGCGTGGTGCGCGACGACCAGCAGTTCGGCCGCCTCGCCGCGGCCCCGGTAGAGGGTGAACCGCGCCGGGGGGCCGGTCCGCAGGTCGAACGGCCTGGCCGCGTCCTCGGCCAGGCGCTTGCGCAGGCCGTCCGCGCAGTCCGTGGTGGCGTCGACCACGTCGAGGACCGGGCCCGGGCCCGGCTCCGCCACGAGGTCGCCGTCCCGCTCCACGAACACCAGCGACAGGGCCGGCTGACGGGCGGTCAGCGCGGTGACGGCCCGGCCGAGGGCCTCGGCGTCGACCCGGTCGAAGGAGACCAGGACCGGCATGTGGAACACACCGTGCGTACGGCCGAGACGTTCGGTGAACCAGATGCCCCGCTGGAACGTAGACACGTGAGGGGAGGAGGGATGCGGCATGTGCGGCTCGATTCGGCAGTCGGTGTATGGTGCGTCGCCGCGACCGGGGGCCGACACGGCCGGCGCCCCGGATGCACTGGCGGCGCGGCCGCCGGTGAGGTCCGGCCCGGCCCTGGCCGGCCGGCGGGCCGCTCCGGCCCTGGCCCGCCCGGGCTCACAGATCCCCCCTGCGCGCTGCCGGTTCGGAGCCGATCTTCCCCCCCGCGGAAAGATCTCCTGGCCTAGACCTGCCGAGAGGTTGGCAGAGAAGGCGGGCGGCGGTCAAGGGTCGTCTCATCCCTTCTGTCGATGCGTCATGAACGCGTCCAACCTGCGGGAAAGCCCTCGGCGAAGATCGTTCTGACCGCCCGTCACCGCCCCGGCGGCGGCGGGGCGCGGCCGCTTCACCCGGGGCGCCCGCAAGGGGCGCCAAACACCGCGCCAAACACCGGCCAAGGCGCACCGGCGGGCGGAATCCGGAATACCGCTTACGTGCATCGGCTCCTCACATCCCGGCCCCAAGGCGACCTTGTTTCGCGGTCAGCCTGTCGCCTAAGGTGAGCGAAGCACTTCGTTCCGTGTGCTTCCTTCTCTCACATTCCCGGCCTGGAAACCCTTCCTGGCCTGGTCTTTTTACATGCTTGACACGCTCACGTCATTTGGCGTTCTCACGATGCCCGCTCGACCGCTTTCTCCCGCTCCCGAAGCAGAGAAGAGCCCCGTCATGCCGCCGCCCCATCCGTACCCCTGGCCCCACCGGCCCGGGACCTCCTGTCCCGGCCCGAGCATTCCGGCCGGCCGCCCGAGACCGTCCTACCGAGACCCGCACCCCGGCTGAACTCGCCGGGTCGCGAACACCACCTGCCACGATCCGATCAGCAGAATCACCACTCCGGACGTGAAGAAATGACCGACCGCCTGGACTTCAGCCTCACGCAGTTGCGCTATTTCGTCGAATCGGCCGAACTGGGAAACATCTCGGAAGCGGCGGAGAAACTCCGCGCGTCGCAATCGACCGTCTCCTCGGCCATCATGCGGCTGGAACGCCAGCTCGGCGTCCAGCTGCTGCTGCGCCACCACGCCCGAGGGGTGTCCCTCACCCCGAACGGGCGGCACCTCCTGCTCGGCGCCCGGGCGCTGCTGGGACAGGCCAGGAGCCTCCAGGAACAGGGGGACGCGCTGGCCGGCGGCATCGAGGGCGGCATCTGCGTCGGGTTCCTCACCCCTCTCGCCCCGTTCCTGCTGCCGCCGACCCACCGGGTCACGGCCCAGCGGCACGCGGCGCTGCGGCTGAACACCTGTGAGGAACCGGCCGACCGGCTGCTCGCGCTGCTCCGCGAGGGCCGCTGCGAACTGGCCGTCACCTACGACGTGCTGAGCGGCGACGCCCGGTTCTTCCCGCTCGCCGAGCTGCCCATGCGGGCGCTGCTCGCGGAGGACGACCCGGGCGGCCGCGCCGGCCCGGTCCGCCTGGCCGAGCTCGCCGACCGGCCGTTCGTGGCCCTCGACGACCCGGCACTGCTGCTCCACTTCGAGAAGTTCTTCGCCGATGCCGGCGTTCCGATGCCGCCGGTGATCACCGCGGCCGGCCCGGAGACCGCGCGCGGCCTGGTGGCCGCCGGGTGCGGATTCACCCTGACCTACCAGCACACCCACCGGCCCGCCACCCTGGACGGCGGCCGGCTCCGCGCGGTGGAACTCGCCGGGGAGGCGCCGACCGCCTCGCTCGGCGTGGCCGCCGCGCCGGGCCTCGCCCTCGGCCGGCGCGGCCGGGCGGTCCTGAACGTCCTCAGATCGGTGGTCCCTTCCGGCCGGCTGTGAGGCCGCCGCGCGCGACGCCGTGCTCCACCAACCCCCGCTCCCCCTCGACGACGTCGGAGGAATGCCGTGTTCGCCATGCTCTTCGCCGGTCAGGGCAGCCAGTTCAAGGGAATGGGCGCCGAGGTCCTCGGACGCTACCCGGGGCTGGTCGGGTTCGCCTCCGACCTGCTCGGGTACGACCTGGCCGCCCTGTGCACGACGGACCCTGACGGCCTGCTCTCCAGGACCGAGTACACCCAGCCGGCGATCTTCGTCGTCAACGCCCTGCACGCCTTCGAGCACACCCGCAGGGAGGACCGCCCCGCGGACGTCTACCTGGGGCACAGCCTCGGCGAGTACAACGCCCTGCTGGCCGCCGGGGTCTTCGACTTCGAGACCGGGCTCAGGCTGGTCGCCAGGCGCGGCGAGCTGATGGCCGCGGCCTCCGAGGGGGGCATGGCCGCCGTGCTGGACACCCCCGAGGAGAAGCTGCTGGCGATCCTCGCCGAGCACGGGGTCGAGGGCGTCGACATCGCCGGCCTGAACACCCCCGCCCAGCTCGTCATCGCGGCCACTCCCCCGGTGCTGGACGCCGCCGTCGGCTGCCTGGAGGAGAACGGCGTCCGGGTGGCGCGGCTCAAGGTGAGCGCGCCGTTCCACTCCCGCTACATGGAGCCGGCCCGGGTGCGTTTCGCGGAATTCCTCCGCCGGTTCGAATTCGCCGAACCCACGACGCCGGTCGTCTCCAATGTCACCGCCGGGATCCACCGGCCGCGGGAGACCGCCGCCCTGCTCGCCGAACAGCTCGTCGCGCCGGTGCGCTGGACCGACTGTGTCCGAAGTCTGCTCGACCGTGACGAGGGGCTGGAGTTCACCGAGATCGGGGGCCGGTCCCTCACCCGAATGGTCCATACCATCAAGACTGGAGCCTGAACGATGGAAACGACGACGGACACGATCCGGACGTACCTGGAAGAGCGCTTCCTCTTCGAGTTCGACGACGAGATCACCCCCGGCACCGACCTCTTCAAGGCGGGTGTCATCGACTCCTTCGGTTACGTGAGAATGATGCGGTTCCTGGAAACCGAGTTCTCCCTCACCCTCGACGGCGAGGAGATCCTGATGGACGTCCTCGTCTCGCTCACCGCCATCGACGAATTCATCCAGAAGAAGCTCGCCGGGAAATAGGAGGACCCTCATGTGCGGAATAGCCGGGTTCCTCTCGGGCCCGTTGCCAGGAGCCACCGGGGTGATCACCTCGATGCTCTCGACCATCCGCCACCGCGGACCGGACCAGGCCGGCTACTACCTGGACGACGGGCTCGCCATGGGCACCGTACGGCTGGCGATCGTCGATCCCGCCGACGGCGACCAGCCGATGGCCGACCCGACCGAGCGCCACTGGATCTGCTTCAACGGCGAGATCTACAACCACGTCGAGCTGCGCGCGGAGCTGGAGGCCCTCGGCCGCCCGTTCCGCACCGACCACTCCGACACCGAGGTCGCGCTCCAGGCCTGGCTCCAGTGGGGCCCGGACTGCTTCGCCCGCTTCAACGGCCCGTTCGCGCTCGCGATCAGGGACAGCGCGACCGGCGGGCTGGTGCTGGCCCGCGACCGCTACGGCAAGCGCCCGCTGTACTACGCCGAGCACGACGGCGCCCTGCTGTTCGCCTCCGAGGCGAAGGCCTTCGGCGCCTTCCCCGGCTTCCGGTTCGAGCTGTCCCCGCAGGACCTGGCGGCCGTCTACGCGGTGTGGACGCCGCTGCCCGACCGCACGCCCTTCGCCGGCGTCCGCCAGCTGCCGATGGGCTCCTACCTGGAGGTGAACGGGCGCGGGCGCACCCTGCGCGCGTACGAGGAACTCACCTTCGACGTCCCGGGCTTCGACGGCACGGAGCAGGAGGCGGTCGCGTTCGTCCGGGAGAACCTGCGCAGCGCGGTGGAACTGCGCCTGCGCTCCGACGTCGAGGTCGGCGTCTACCTGAGCGGCGGCCTGGACTCCTCCGTGGTGACCAGCCTGGCGACCAGACTGTCCCGGCACCAGGTCCGCACCTTCTCGGTCGCCTTCAAGGACAAGGACTTCGACGAGTCCGACAGCCAGCTCCTGGTCGCCGGACACCTGGGCACCCTGCACTCCGCCCTCCCGGTCACCGGCGCGGACATCGCCGACAACCTGCCGGCCGCGGTGTACCACGCCGAGGTGCCCACCTTCCGGACGTCCTTCGTCCCGATGTTCCTGCTCTCCCGCCACGTCCGCGACGCCGGCATCAAGACCGTGCTCAGCGGCGAGGGCGCCGACGAGGCCTTCCTCGGCTACTCGCTGTTCCGCGAGACCATGCTGCGCGAGCGCTGGCACGAGCTCTCCGACACCGAGCGCCGCGCCGCCCTCGCCACCCTGCACCCCGAGCTGTCGCACTTCGGGCCGGCCCACCAGAGCCATCTGCTCGGCCTGTACCAGCAGTTCGCCACCGAGCGGCTCCCCGGCCTGTTCTCCCACGAACTGCGCTACCAGAACGGCAGGTTCGCGGCCCGGCTGCTCGCCGCCAAGGACGACCCGTTCGCCGGCCTGCTCGACCTGGTCGACCGGACCCCTGGCTACCGGTCCCTGTCCGCGGTGCAGAAGGCCCAGTGGCTGGAGTACAAGACCCTGCTGCCCGGCTTCCTGCTCTCGACCCAGGGCGAGCGCGTCGCGCTGGCGCACAGCGTGGAGAACCGCTGCCCGTTCCTCGACCCCGCGGTGGTGCGGGCCGCCGCCTCGGTCAACCTCCGCTTCGACGACGGCTGGAACGAGAAGGCCCTGCTGAAGAAGGCGTTCCGCGCCGAACTCCCGCAGTGGACCACCGTCCGCCCCAAGCAGCCCTACCGCGCCCCGGGGGCCGGGGCGTTCAAGGAGCACCGCCCCGACTACCTCGAACTGGTGCTCTCCGACGGCGAGCTGGGCAAGCTCGACTTCCTGGACCAGCGCTTCGCCCGCCGGCTGACGGACCGGATCATGTCCTCGCCCGTCGAGGAGGTGAGCACCAAGGAGGACCAGGCCTTCGTCTACCTGCTCACCACCGCCGTGCTCCACCGGCAGTTCGTGCTCGACGGCGCGGGCCGGGCCGGCGGCGCCCCGGCCGGAGCGCTCGACCTGAAGGTGACCGTGGACCGGCGTCACGCCGTCCGGACCGAGAAGGAGACCCGGTGACCACCGACGGCACGGCCATCATCGGGCTCGCCCTGCGCTTCCCCGGGGCCGACACCCTCCCCACGCTCTTCGGCCACCTCGCCGCCGGACGCTCGCTGATCACCGAAGTCCCCGCCGAACGGTGGTCCAAGGAGCGCTACTTCGGCGACCCGCGCACCGGCGGTGAGCGCACCAACAGCATCTGGGCCGGTTTCGTCGAGGACGCGGACCGCTTCGACGCCGCCTTCTTCAACATCTCCCCGCGCGAGGCCGAGACGATGGACCCGCAGCAGCGGTTCGCCCTCGAACTCGCCTGGAAGGCCATCGAGGACGCGGGCTACCGCGCGGGAGAACTCGCGGGCAGCAACACCGGCGTCTTCATGGGCCTGTGCCACGCCGACTACGCCGAACTCATCGAGCGCGACGACGTGGCCACCGACGCCTACCTCCCGACCGGGACGGCCTACTCGATCGTCGCCAACCGGCTCTCCTACTACTTCGACTTCCACGGCCCGAGCATCGCCAACGACACCGCCTGCTCCAGCTCCCTGGTCTCCGTCTACGAGGCGGTGACCGCGCTGAACAACGGCGACTGCGACCTGGCACTCGCCGGCGGCGTGAACCTGTGCTGGTCCCCCAAGCTCTTCGTCGCGTTCAGCAAGGCCGGCATGCTCTCGCCCACCGGCCGGGCGCACGCCTTCGACGAGAACGCCGACGGCTTCGTCCGCGGCGAGGGCGGGGCCGTCCTGCTGCTCAAGCCGCTCGCCCGGGCGCTCGCCGACGGCGACCCCGTCCACGGGGTGATCAAGGGGGTCGGCACCAACCACGGCGGCCGGACCAACTCGCTGACCGTGACCAGCCCGGCCGCCCAGGCCGCGCTGATCGAGTCCGTCCACACCAGGGCGGGCGTCGCCCCGGACACCGTCGGCTACATCGAGGCCCACGGCCCCGGCACCCCGGTCGGCGACCCGATCGAGGTCGTCGGCCTCAAGCGCGCCTTCCGCAGCCTGTACGAGGCGGCCGGCACCGAGCCCAGCCCCGGCACCACCGGCATCGGCTCGATCAAGACCAACATCGGGCACCTGGAGTCCGCCGCCGGAGTGGCCGGCGTGGTGAAGGTCGTCGCCGCCATGGCGGCCGGCGTGCTGCCCGCGACCGTCAACTTCCAGGCCCTCAACCCGCTGATCAACCTGGACGGCAGCCCCTTCTACGTCGTGGACGGGACGACGCCCTGGCCCGCCCCCGAGGGCGCCCCCCGCCGGGCCGGCGTCAGCTCCTTCGGCTTCGGCGGGACCAACGCCCACCTGCTGCTGGAGGAGCCGGAGCACCGAGCCGCGCCCTCCGAAGGCCCCGGACCGTACGTCCTCCCGCTGTCCGCGCGCAGCCCCGAGCGGCTGCGCGCCCTCGCGGCGCAGCTGCGCGAGCACCTGCTCGCGGCGGAGTCCGCGCTGCGGCCGCGGCAGTCCCTGGCCGACGTCGCCCACACCCTGCGGGTGGGCCGCGAGCCGCTGGCCGTCCGGGCGGCACTGGTCGTCGCCGACCGGGAGCAGCTGGCCGCCGCCCTGGAGTCGCTCGCCTCCGGCGCGCTCGCCGCGGGCGGGTCCCTCAACCCGGCCGGTGCCGGCCCCGAGGTCATGACGGCGGTCGAGGACTGGCTGGGCGGCGGGGACGCCGGCTGGCCGCACCACCCCGGGGCCCACCGGGTGCGGCTGCCCACCTACCCGTTCGCCCGGGACCGGCACTGGTACCGGATGCCGGAGCCCGTCGCCCCCGCCGTCGGGCAGCTGCACCCGCTCGTCCACCGCAACACCTCCGACCTGGCGCAGCAGCGCTACACCTCGACCTTCACCGGCGCCGAGCCCTTCCTCGACGACCACCGCGTCGGCGGCCGGCGGGTGCTGCCCGCCGCCGCCTACGTCGAGATGGCCAGGGCCGCCGTGGAGCGCTCCGCCACCGGGGAGGGCACCGTCCGGCTGAACGACCTGGCCTGGCTGCGGCCGGTCACCGTGGACGGGGAACCGGTCGACGTCCAGGTCGAACTGACGCCCGGGGAGCAGGGGATCGCGGTCGGGTTCCGGGTCGACGGGACGGTCCACGGCACCGGCCGCGCCGACCTCGTGCCGCCCGCCCCGCCGGCCCCGCTCGACCTGGCCGCGCTGCGCGCCTCCTGCCCCGACGCGGCCGACCCGGAGACCGTCCAGCAGCGGCTGCGCGCCCAGGGCCTGGAGTACGGCCCGGCGATGCGCGCGCTGCGGGAGCTGCGCACCGGCGCAGGCCAGGCACTCGCCCGCATCCGGGCCACCGAGCCCGAGGGCAGCGGCCACCTGCTGCCGCCGAGCCTGCTCGACGCGGCCTTCCAGGTCTCCGTCTCCCTGATGGGCGACCAGGACGGCCCGACCCTCCCGCTGGCCCTCGACGAGGTGCTGGTCCACCGGCCGTGCCCGGCCGAGAGCTGGGCCTCGGTCCGGCGGACCGGCGGCTCGGGAACCGTGGCCACCTTCGACATCGACCTGTGCGACCGGGAGGGCACCGTGCACGCCACGCTCCGCGGGCTGGCCCAGCGCGCCACCGGCGCCGGCCCCCGCGTCGTCACCGCCACCACCCGGTGGACGGACCGGCCGCTGCTCCCCGGCGCCACCGCCCGCACCCCGCACACCCCCGCGCTGCCCGGCATCTCCGCGTCGGCCCCGGCCGACGGCGTCGACGCCGTGACGGACGCGGTGTTCGCGGCCGTCCGGGACGTGCTGGCCTCCCGGCCCACCACGGAGCACCGCTTCGTGGTGCTGGTCGACGGACGCGTCCCGGCGCACTTCCACCGGCCGCTCGCGGGCCTGTTCCGCACCGTCGCCGCGGAGAACCCGCTGGTCTCGGGACGGGTGGTGCGGGTCGACGGGCTGGACGCGGCCGGCCACACGACGGTCGAGCGGATCGTCCGCGAGGAGTGCGCCGACGACGGCGCCGACAGCGAGGTCCGCCGGGCGGCCGACGGCGTCCGGCAGGTGCTGGAGCCGGTGGAGACGCCGCTCGGGTCCGGCCCCGCCGTGCCCGCGCTGCGCACCGGCGGGGTGTACTGGGTGACCGGCGGCCTGGGCGGCCTCGGCCCCCACGTCGCCCGCTACTACGGCCGGGCCCAGGCCACGGTCGTGCTCAGCGGCCGGTCCGCGTCGGGCTCGCTCGACGCGCTGCGCGCCGACGGCGTCGACGCCCACTACCTGCCGGTGGACGTCACCGACGCCGAGGAGGTCCGGGCCGCGGTCGAGACGATCCTGCGGGACCACGGCTCGCTCGACGGGGTCGTCCACGCGGCCGGCGTGCTGCGCGACCAGTACCTGGTGCGCAAGGACCTGGCCGACGTCCGCACGGTGACCGCGCCCAAGATCCGCGGCGCCCTCAACCTCGACGCCGCCACCCGCCACCTCGGCCTCGACCACTTCGTGCTGTTCTCCTCGGTCGCCTCGGTGTACGGCAACCCGGGCCAGTCCGACTACGCCGCGGCCAACGCGTTCCTGGACGCCTTCGCCGGGCACCGGCAGGCCCTGGTCGACGCCGGGGAGCGCGGCGGCCGTACCGTCGCGATCGGCTGGCCGCTGTGGGCGGACGGCGGCATGACGATGGACGCCGCCGGCCGGGAGGCGATGCGCCGCGAGCGCGGCTGGGAGCCGCTGCCCACCGAGGACGGGCTGCTCGCCCTCGGCCGGGCGCTCGCCGCCGACGCCCCGGCCCACGTCGTGGTCGGCTACGGCGCCGGCGCGACGCTCGCGGCCAGGACGGCCGCCGCCCCTCCCGCGGAGGCACCGGCCGCACCCGCGGTTCCCGCCGCCTCCGGCGCCGACGGCGGGGACCTGACCGAGCGGACCGAGGAACTGCTGCGGCGGGTCGTCGCCGAGGTCCTCCGGCACCCCCCGGAGCACCTCGACCCGGCCACCAACCTCATCGAGTACGGCATCGACTCGCTGAGCATCATGGGCGTGACCACCGAGCTGGAGAAGCTGTTCGGGCCGCTCTCCAAGACGATCTTCTTCGAGTACCTGAACATCGCCGACGTCGCCGCCCACTTCGTGGAGTCCCGGCGCGAGCAGCTGGAGGCCGTCCTCGGCTCGGCCGTACCGGAGCCCCCGGTGGTGTCCGAGCCGTCGGTGGTGCCGGAGCCCTCGGCGGTGCCGGAAGCCTCGGCGGTGCCGGAGCCCTCGGCGGTGCAGGAGAGCGGGCAGGCCACCGTCACCGCGCCCGAGGCGCCGTCGCGGCCCCGGCGGGACCGGGACGACCGGCACGACATCGCGATCATCGGGGTGTCCGGCCGCTACCCGGGCGCCGACACCCTCGACGAACTGTGGGAGCTGCTGGAGAACGGCCGGCACAGCTTCGAGGAGATCCCCGCCGAGCGCTGGGACCACGGCATCGTCCACGACAGCGACCGGTCCGTCCGGGGAAAGAGCGTCATCCGCACCGGGACCTTCCTGCGCGACATCGACGCCTTCGACCCCCGCTACTTCCGGATCTCCAAGCGCGAGGCCGAGCAGATGTCCCCGGAGGTACGCCTGTTCCTCCAGGCCGGCGTGCAGGCCCTGGAGGACTCGGGCTACTCCCGGGAGACCATCCGGCGGCGCTACCAGGGCGACGTCGGCGTGCTCGTCGGGACGATGAGCAACCACTACAACCTGTACGGCTTCCAGAACAGCCTCACCCGCGGAGCGCCGCAGAGCGGCAGCTACACCGGGACGATCCCCAACATGCTGTCCTACTTCTACGGCCTGACCGGGCCGTCGATCTTCCTGGACACCATGTGCTCGGCCTCCTCGACCTGCGTCCACCAGGCCGTGCAGATGCTGCGGGCCGGCGAGTGCCCGATGGTGGTCGCTGGCGGCGTCAACCTGCTGCTGCACCCGTACAACCTGGTCACCTCCTCGGAGGAGCACTTCACCACCGGCACCTCCGACGTGATCCGCAGCTTCGGCGTCGGCGTGGACGGCACCATCCTCGGCGAGGGCGTCGGCGCGGTGGTGCTCAAGCCGCTGGTCGACGCGGAGCGGGACGGCGACCACGTGTACGCCGTGATCAAGGGCACCGCCCTGTCCAACGCCGGTGCCCGCAACGGCTTCACCGTGCCCAGCCCGGCCATGCAGGCCAGGGCGGTCGAGAAGGCCGTCGAGGACGCCGGGATCGACCCGCGGACGATCACCTACGTGGAGGGCCACGGCTCGGGCACCGCGCTGGGCGACCCGATCGAGGTGCGCGCCCTCACCACGGCGTTCCGCGGGTTCACCGAGGACCGGCAGTACTGCGCGCTCGGGTCGGTCAAGGCCAACATGGGCCATCTGCTGGCCGCCGCCGGGATGGTGGGCCTGGCAAAGGTGCTGCTGCAACTGCGGCACGGCAAGCTGGTGCCCTCGCTGCACAGCACGGAGCTCAACCCGGACATCGACTTCGCGGACACGCCGTTCCGGGTGCAGCAGACCCTCGCCGACTGGCAGCCCGTCGTCACCACGGTCGACGGCCGGCAGGTCACCCACCCTCGCCGGGCCGGGATCACCTCGATCGGGGCCGGCGGCATGAACTCGCACATCATCCTGGAGGAGTACCCGCCGCACCCGGTGCGCCGGGAGCCGTTCGGCGAGCAGCTGTTCGTGTTCTCCGCGATGAACGAGGCCGCCCTCGGCCGCTACCTGGCCGTCTTCCGCGACCACCTGGCCGGGGCCCGCGAGGCCGACCTGCCCGACATCGCCTTCACCCTGCGGGTGGGGAAGAACGAACTGCCGCACCGCTGGGCCTTCGTGGCGGCCGACCTGGCCTCCGCGCTGGCCGCCGTCGACGGCTACCTGGCGGGCCGGCGGGAGCTGCCGGACCACGAGGTGGCCGGGCCCTGGCTCGCGGGCCGCGGCGTCGACTGGGACCGGCTGCCCACGGCCCGCCGGGTCCCGCTGCCCCCGTACCCCTTCGAGCAGGTGCGCTGCTGGGTCGAGCAGGAGCCCGACGCGCCGTCCGTGCTCGCCCCGCTGGCCTACCGGGAGCGGCTGCACCCGTTCCTGGGCCGCAACGAGTCCGACGTCCGCGGGCTGCGCTACACCGCGGAGATCCGCCTCGACGACCTCCTGGACTACACCTACCGGCAGGACAAGGTGCCCGTCGTCGTGTCCACCTTCGCGGTGGACCTCGCGCTCGCCACCGCGAAGGTCACCGGGTTCGCCGACGAGCCCGCGGTCCACGACCTGCGGGTGCTGCGTCCGGTCGACTGGTCCGCCACCGACCGCCTGGTCACCGAGTTCGCCGACGGCCACGGGCTGGTGCGGGCCGGGGACGGGCCGCCGGCCGTGGAGTTCACCGTCCGGCCGGCCACTGCGCCGCCGGCCGGACGGATCGACCTCACCGGCCTGCGGCCGCTGCTGGACCGGGCCGGCTTCCTGGCCGGACTGGCCGAGGGCGGGGTCGTTCCCCGGCCCGCCTCCTGCGGCGTCGACGGGGTGTCCACCGCCCGGGACGGCCGGACCGTGCTGCACCTGTCCGGCCCCGAGTTCCAGCAGGACCACGTCCGGCGCAACGTCGGCATCGAACCGTCCGTGCTCGCCGCGATCGCCCTGGGCGTGCAGTGGACGGCGCGCCGGGCCGGCGATCCGGAGTGGCCGCGGGTCGCGCCCAACCGGATCGGGGAGGTCACCGTCCGGGCCGGGGGTCCGGTCGCCCACGTCGTCCTCGGCGGGGACCGGATCGTCCTGGCCGACGGCTCCGGCGAGATCCTCGGCGTGCTGGACGGCGTGCGGTACGGCACCGGGGGCACCGCCTCGGCCGGCCACCGGGCCGCGCGGCCCGCCGTGGTTCGGCCGGCCGCCGTTCAGCCGGCCGTGGCCACGGCTGCCGTGACCACGACCACCGCAGCCACCGCAGCCCCGACCACCACCGCCGCAGCCACGACCGCCGCGACCGGGCCGGCGGCGTCCGGCGTCGTGGAGGTGCTGCGCGAGATCGCGGCGGGGCTGCTGAAGTTCGAGCCGGCCGAACTCGACCCGAGGACCGGCCTGGACGCGTTCGGCTTCGACTCCATCTCGCTGGTCTCCTTCGCCGAGCAGATCGAGGAGCGCTTCGGCGCCAGGGTCAGCCCGGCCGTGTTCTTCGACCTCAGCACCCTGGAGGCGCTGGGCGCCCACCTGGTCGACGAGCACGGGGTCCCGGCCGCGCCGCTCGACCCGGCCCGTCCCGTGGCCGTCGCAGCGGTCGTCCCCGCGGCCGCCACGGCGCCGGTCCCCTCGACCGCCACGGCTCCCGCACCGGCACCGTCACCCCGTGCCGGGACGGACCCGCTACCGCCGATCGCCGTGATCGGCGCCGCCGGACGCTTCCCCGGCGCCCGCGACCTCACCGAGTACTGGGCCAACCTGGTGGCCGGGCGGGACTCCGTCACCGGCTTCCCGCTGGACCGCTACGACGAGGAGCAGCGCCGGACCATCGCCGGCCTGGACTTCCCCCAGCGGATGGGCGTGCTGGACGACGTCGACGCCTTCGACGCGGCGTTCTTCCGCATCCTGCCGCGCGAGGCCGAGCTGATGGACCCGCAGCACCGCCTGGTACTCGAGACGGTGTGGCAGGCGCTGGAGGACAGCGCCCACCGGCCGAGCGAACTCCCCGCCAACACCGGGGTGTTCATCGGCGTCACCGGCAACGACTACGCGACGCTGCTCACCACCGGCGGGGTGCAGCCGGACGCCTTCACCGCGACCGGCAACACCCACTCGATCCTGGCCAACCGGATCTCCTACCTGCTCGACGTGCGCGGCCCGAGCGAGCCCATCGACACCGCCTGCTCCAGCTCGCTGGTGGCGGTGCACCGCGCCATGGAGGCCATCAGGTCCGGCGCGTGCGACCTGGCGATCGCGGGCGGGGTGAACGTCCTGCTCGACGCCGGCACCTTCGTCAGCGCCCACCGCGCCGGGATGCTCAGCCCGGACGGCCTGTGCCGCACCTTCGACGCCGACGCCGACGGCTACGTGCGCGGCGAGGGCGTCGGGGCCGTGATCCTCAAGCCGCTGGCGGCGGCCGAGCGGGACGGCGACGCGATCCTCGGCGTGCTCCGGGGCAGCGCCTACAACCACGGCGGCCGGGCCAACTCGCTCACCGCGCCGAACGCCGACGCCCAGGCCGAGCTGGTGACCGCCGCGGTCGGCGGCCTCGACCCGGACACCATCGGCTACATCGAGACCCACGGCACCGGCACCGCCCTCGGCGACCCGGTCGAGGTCCGCGCGCTGCGCACGGCGTTCCGCCGGCTCGGCCGCAGCGACGACGGCGCCTGCGGGCTCGGCTCGGTCAAGACCAACATCGGGCACCTGGAGTCCGCGGCGGGCATCGCGGGGCTGCTGAAGGTGCTGCTCGCGCTCCGGCACGGGGTGCTGCCCGCCAACCGGCACCTGCGGCGGGTCAACCCGTTCGTGGAGCTCGCCGACGGGCCCTTCCACCTGGTCGGGGAGAACGAGCCGTGGCCGCGCCCGCGCGACCGCGACGGCCGTGAGGCGCCGAGGCGCGCCGGGGTGAGCAGCTTCGGCTTCGGCGGCGTCAACGCCCACGTCGTGGTCGAGGAGTACGTCCGGGACGGTGCGGAGCGGGGCGGGCCCTCCGGGGACGTCGCGGTGCCGCTGTCGGCCCGTACGGCCCGGCAGCTGACCGACCGGGCCCGGGACCTGCTGGCCTTCCTGGAGTCCCCGGACGGGGACGGGGTGTCGCTGCGCTCCGTCGCCCGGACCCTCACGGCCGGCCGCGAGGAGATGGCCGAGCGGATCGGCTGGACGGTGTCCTCCCCGGCCGAACTCGCCGACCGCCTGCGGGCGTTCGTGACCACCGGCGAGCGCGGCGAGGCCTCCGGCGCGCTGGCGCGCTGGATCGCCGGTGAGGCCGTCGACCCGTCGGTCCCGGCCGACGGCCCCCCGCCCGGGCGGGTGCACCTGCCCGGGTACCCCTTCGCCCGGGACCGGTTCTGGTTTCCCCGGACCGGGCCGGTCCCGGGACCGGCCGGCCGGCCCGTGGCCCGGCCCCTCGCCGAGCCCGCCGCTGATCCGACCGCCGAGCCGGTCACCGAGCGCGCCGAGGCACCCGTCACCACCCTGTCGGTCCCGCAGTGGGCCCCGGCGCCCGCCGCGCCCGGGCGCCGCCACGACCGCCGCGCGGTCGTGCTGTGCGGCATCGCCGGGGACGTCCCCGGGGCGATCCGGCTGGAGACCGCCAAGCGGCGGCCCGAGAGCCGGTTCCGCGACCTGTCCTGGAAGCTGCTGGAGACCGTCCGGGGCCTGACGGCCGAGGACGGCACGGTGCTGGTCCAGGTGGTCACCGACACCCCCGCCCTGGCCGGACTGCTGCGCTCGGTGGCCAAGGAGGACCCGCGGGTCCTCGGTCAGGTGATCGTCGTGGACGGCGCCGCGGCCGCCGACCCGGCCGCGGTGGTCGCGGAGAACGCCGACGGGGCGGACGACCTCGTCCGCTACCACGACGGCGTCCGGCAGACCCGCATCTGGACCCAGGCCGGCCCCGCCGCCGGCCACCCCGCCCCGCCGTGGCGGGACGGCGGCGTCTACCTCGTCACCGGCGGGGCCGGGGGCATCGGCGCCGCGACGGCCCGCCGGATCGCCGCCGACGTCCGGCGGCCCACCCTCGTCCTCGCGGGCCGGTCACCGGCCGACGAGCGGGTGACGGCGCTGCTCGCCGAGCTGCGCCTGGCCGGCGCGCTGGCCCGCTACGTCCGGGCCGACGTCTCGCGCTGGGAGGAGGTCCGCCACCTGGTCGCCGAGGCGGGCGAGGTCACCGGAGTGGTGCACGCCGCGGGCGTGGTCCGCGACGCGCCGCTCGCGGACAAGACCCCGGAACAGTGGGAGGAGGTCCTCGGGGCGAAGGCGGACGGGCTCGTCCACCTCGACCGGGCCACCGAGCACTGCCCGCTGGAGTTCCTGCTCGCCTACTCCTCCGGCGCCGGGATCACCGGCAACCCGGGGCAGTGCGACTACGCGGCCGCCAACGCCTTCCTGGACGAGTTCGCCGCCGCGCGGAACGCCTCGGTCGCCCGCGGACAGCGGCGCGGCCGGACGCTCTCCGTCGCCTGGCCGCTGTGGCAGGACGGCGGCATGGCCGTCGACGAGCGCACCCTGGCCTACCTGCGGGAGGACCGCGGGCTGGTGCCGATGCCGACCGGCACCGGCCTCACCGCCCTGGTCGACGCCTGGCACACCGGGGCGGACCAGGTGTGGGTGCACCACGGCGTGCCGGCCGTCCCGGTGGCACCGCCCGTGGCCACGCCCGCGACCGCGCCGTCCGAGCGCGCCGTGCTGGACCACCTGCGGGAGGTCCTCGCGGAGGTCAGCGGGCTCGCCCCCGCCGAGGTGGACCCGGACCGGTCGTTCGTCGAGACGGGCCTGAACTCGGTGATGGTGCTCCAGCTCAACCGCGCCCTCACCCCGTTCTACCCGGAGGTCTCCTCGACCCTGTTCTACGAGCACCCGACCCTGCGGGCGGTGGCCGCCAGGCTCGCCGCCGGCCGGCGGCCGGAGCCCGCGCCTCAGCGGCCGGCCGGCGTTCCCGCCTCCGTCTCCACCGCCGTCTCCACCGCACAGCCCGTCGGGGGCCGACCCGTCGCCCCCGACGAGCCCATCGCCGTCATCGGGCTGAGCGGCCGCTACCCGGGCGCCGCCGACCTGGACGGCTTCTGGGAGAACCTCAGGGCCGGCCGCGACAGCATCCGCGAACTGGACCGCTGGCCGCTGGACGGCTTCTTCGAGGCCGACCGCGGCACCGCGGCCGCCACCGGGCGCAGCTACAGCAAGTGGGGCGGCTTCCTGGACGGCTTCGCGGACTTCGACCCGCGGTTCTTCGGCATCGCCCCGCGCGACGCGTACGCGATGGACCCGCAGGAGCGGCTGTTCGTCCAGGCCTCCTGGGAGGTGCTGGAGGACGCCGGGTACACCAGGGCGCGCCTCGCCGAGCAGCACGACCACCGGGTCGGGGTGTTCGCCGGCGTCACCAAGGTCGGGCACGCCCGGCACGGGGCGGGTCTGCTGCCCTCGGGCGAACTCGTCGTCCCCGGGCTGTCGTTCGCCTCGCTGAGTGCCAGGGTCTCCTACCTGCTGGACCTGTGCGGACCGAGCCTGACCGTGGACACCATGTGCTCGGCTTCGCTGACCGCGATCCACGAGGCCTGCGAGCAGCTGCGCAGCGGCGCCTGCGAGGTCGCCATCGCCGGTGGGGCGAACGTCTACTCCCACCCGCTGGACTACGTCGAGCTGTGCCGCTCCGGCATGCTCTCCTCCGACCGGCACTGCCGCAGCTTCGGCTCCGGCGGCCACGGGTTCGTCCCCGGCGAGGGCGTCGGCTGCGTGCTGCTCAAGCCGCTGTCCCGGGCGCTCGCCGACGGGGACCGGGTGCTGGGGCTGATCCGCGCCACCGGCGTCAACCACGGCGGGCGCAGCACCGGTTACACCGTGCCGAGCCCGACCGCCCAGGGCGCGCTGATCCGCCGGGTGCTCGACCGCGCCGGCGTCTCCGCCCGGCAGGTCGGGTACGTGGAGGCGCACGGCACCGGCACCGAGCTGGGCGACCCGATCGAGGTCGCCGGGCTGGCCGGGGCGTTCCGGCAGGACACCGACGACCGGCAGTACTGCGCGCTCGGCTCGGTGAAGTCCGGCATCGGGCACCTGGAGGCCGCGGCCGGCGTGGCCGGCCTCACCAAGGTGCTGCTCCAGCTCAGGCACCGGGAGCTGGTGCCCACCCTGCACGCCGAACAGCCCAACCCGAACATCGACTTCGCATCGTCCCCCTTCCGGCTCCAGCGCGAACTGGCGCCCTGGCACAGCGAGGGCCCGCGGATCGCCGCGGTGTCCTCCTTCGGTGCCGGCGGCTCCAACGCGCACGTGATCGTCGAGGAGTATCCCGTGCAACCCGCAGACGGCACCGAGGACGGCGCCGAGCAGGTCGTCGTCCTGTCCGCCCGGACACCCGAACAACTCACCGCCTCCGTCGACCGGTTGGCCGCGTTCCTCGACCGGGAGCCGCGGACGCCGCTGGCCGGGGTCGCGTACACGCTCCAGGTCGGGCGGGAGGCGCTGGCCGAGCGGTACGCGGTCGTGGTCTCCTCCACCGGGGAACTGCGGGACGCGCTGCGTTCCGGCCGGGGACACCGGGGCACCGCGGGGGCCTCCGGCGGGCTGCTCGCCGAACTCACCGCGGACGGCGAGCTCCAGGAGCTGCTCGTGCGGCGGTGGAGCGCCGCCGGGGAGCTGACCAAGATCGCGGCCCTGTGGGCGTCCGGCGTCGCGGTCGACTGGCGGCGGCTGCACCCGGGGGCGCGGCGGACGGTCTCGCTGCCCACCTACCCGTTCGCGGCGGACCGGTTCTGGGTCGGCGACCTGGCCCCGGCCGGGGCGGCGCCCGCACCTACGGCCGTACCCGCTCCGGTGGCCGCTCCGGTGGCCGTCGCGGCGCCGGAGCCGGTGCAGGCCGTCGAACCGGTCAGCGAACCGGCCGACCTGGACGAGCTGGTGCCCGTGCTGGTGCGGCAGAAGGTCGCCGCGGCCCTCGCGCTGGACCCGGGCGAGGTCCTCGGCGGGCTCGCCTTCGCCGACCTGGGCCTGGACTCCATCCTCGGGGTCAGGGTGGTCCACGAGCTCAACACCGCGCTCGCGCTGGACCTTTCGACCACGGTGGTGTTCGACCACAGCACGGTCGACCGGCTGGCCGCGCACCTGCTCGCCGAGTACCGGGACGTCATCGCGCCCGCCCGCGCCGAGGCCCCCGTCCCCGAGCCCGCTCCGGCTCCTGCCCCTCAGTCCCCTGTCGCTCCGGCCCCCGTCCGTCAGGAGCCCCGCCCCGTACGGGCGGAACGCGCCCCGGAGAGCACCGACCGCGGGCCGATCGCGGTGGTCGGCATGAGCGGCCGGTTCGCCGGCACCGGCTCGCTCGACGAGCTGTGGACCCGGCTGGAGCACGGGGACGACCTGGTCACCGGCACCACCCGGTTCCGCCTCGACGGCGTGAGCCCGTGCACCCGGGGCGGCTTCCTCGACCGGATCGACGAGTTCGACGCGCTGTTCTTCAACATCTCCGGCACCGAGGCCGCCGCGATGGACCCCCAGCAGCGGCTGCTGCTGGAGGAGTCGTGGAAGGCCCTGGAGGACGCCGGGTACGCCGGCCGGATGGAGCACCGCCCCTGCGGGGTGTACGTCGGCGCCTGGGCCGGGGACTACCTGGAACTGCTCGACGAGGACGCCCCGGCCCAGGCCCTGTGGGGCAACATGGCCTCGGTGATCCCGAGCCGGGTCAGCTACGCCCTCGACCTCAAGGGCCCGGCGATCGCCGTCGACACCTCCTGCTCCAGCTCGCTGGTGGCGATCGACCTGGCCTGCAAGGACCTCTGGTCCGGCGAGACCTCGATGGCCCTGGCCGGCGGGGTGTTCGTCCAGTCCACGCCGCGGCTGTACGGGCTCGCGGGCCGCGCCGGGATGCTGTCCCCGACCGGCCGCTGCCACAGCTTCGACCACCGCGCGGACGGCTTCGTCCCCGGTGAGGGCGTCGGGGTCGTGGTACTCAAGCGGCTCTCCGACGCGCTGGCGGACGGCGACCACGTGCACGGCGTGATCACGGCCGTCGGGGTCAACCAGGACGGCGCCACCAACGGGATCACCGCCCCGAGTTCGGTCTCCCAGGAGAACCTGATCGGCTCGCTGTACGAGCGGTCCGGCGTCGACGTGGAGCGGATCGGACTGGTCGAGGCGCACGGCACCGGCACTCCGCTGGGAGACCCGATCGAGTTCCGCGCCCTGGACCGGGTCTTCCGCGCCCGCACCGACCGCACCGAGTTCTGCGCGCTGGGTTCGGTGAAGACGAACATCGGGCACGCCCAGTTCGCCGCCGGCATCGCGGGCGTGCTGAAGGTCCTGCTGGCGCTGCGGCACCGGCGGATCCCCGGCTCGCTGAACTTCGAGACCGCGAACGAGGCGGTCCCGCTGGCCGGCAGCCCGTTCTACGTCAACTCCCTGGCCCGGGAGTGGGCCGCGCCCGAGGGCGGCCCGCGCTGCGGGGTGGTGAGCTCCTTCGGCGCCAGCGGCACCAACGCCCACGTCGTCATCGAGGAGGCGCCGCCGGTCGTCCGGCCCCCGGCGCCGCGCACGGACCACCCGGTGGTGCTGTCGGCGCAGACCGAACCGCAGCTCGCCGAGCAGCGGCGCCGGCTCGCGGCGCACCTGCGGGCCCACCCCTCGGTGGACCTGGGCGACCTCGCCCACACCCTGTGGGCCGGCCGCAGGCGCTTCGAGCACCGCTTCGCGTGCCTGGTGAGCGACACCGCCGAACTGCTCGCGGTGCTCGACGGCGACGCGCCCGCCCGTCCGGCGGGCGACGCCCCGGCGCCGTCGCGCGGCCGGATCGTCCCGCTGCCGACCTACCCGTTCGCCCCGGACCGGCACGGGCCCTCGGCGGGCCGCGACCGCGTCACGCTCGCCCGGACGGACGGCCTGCTGCGCGACCACGTCGTGCAGGGGCGGCACATCCTGCCCGCCGTCGCCCATCTGGAGCTGGCCCGCCGGGCCCTCGGCGGCACCCGGCTGCGGATGACCAACGTGACGTGGGTGCAGCCGCTGGAGGTCGGGGCGGAGCCCGTCGAGGTGCTGGTCGGCCTGCGGGCAGCCGCCCGTGGCGGCCACCGCTTCGAGATCTCCACCGGCGGGACGGTCCGCTGCGAGGGCACGGTGGCGCACTCCGACGCCCCGCGCCCGGCCAGGGTGGACCTCGCCGCCCTGCGCGCCGACTGCCGGGAGACGGTGACCGGCGAACGGATCCACCAGGCGCTGCGGTCGAAGGGCATCGAGCACGGCCCGAGCCTGCGGGCGATCCGGCAGGCGCACGTGGGCTCCGACACGGTGCTCGCCGAACTGGTCCTGCCCGGCTCGGCCGAGCCCGGGGCACTCGCCCCCGCCCTGCTCGACTCGGCGATCCAGGCCACCGTCGCGGCGCACCTGACGCGACTGCACGACACCGCGGTGCCGTTCGCGCTGGAGCGGCTCGACCTGTTCGCCCCCTGCACCCCGGCGATGACGGCCGTGGTGCGGGGCATCGGGGCCGGGCCGCTCGGCCGGCTCGACATCGACCTGGTGGACGGGGACGGCGAGGTCCGGGTCCGGCTGACCGGCTACAGCTCCCGCCGGACCGCACCGTCGGCCGTCGCGCCGTCGGCCACCGCACCGTCGTCCGTCGTGCCGTCGGCCACCGCACCGTCGTCCGTCGTGCCGTCGGTCACCGCGCCGCGCACCGGAGCACCCGTCACGACCGGCGCACCCGCGGAACCGCACACCGGCGCGCCCGTCGAACCGGCCCTCTACGCCCCGGTCTGGGACCCGATCGCCGCGACCGACCCCCGGGTGCCCGCCGCCGCGGACCGGGTCCTGGTCGTCGGCGGTCCGTCCCCGCTCGAAGGCGCGCTCGGCTGGCCGCTGCCCGCCACCGCGACCGTCGAGGAGGCCACCGCCGCGCTGCGCGGCCTCGGCCCGATCGACCACCTGGTGTGGACGGCGCCCGAGACCAAGCTCGCGCCCACCGACGCCGCCGGGTACACCGGCGCGCAGAACGACGGCGTGGTGGCGGCGTTCCGGCTGGTGAAGGCGCTGATCGCGGCCGGCTACGACGCCAGGCCGCTCGGCATCACCCTGGTGACGACCCGGGCCCTGGCCACCCACCCGGACGACGCGGTCCAGCCCGCCCACGCCGGGCTGCACGGCCTGTTCGGCTCGCTGGGCCGGGAGTACCGCAACTGGACCGTCCGCCGGGTCGACCTGGACGGCTCCGGCTGGCCCGCCGACCTCACCGCACTGCCCGCCCACTCCCCCGACGACTCCTGGGTCCGGCGGACCGGTCAGTGGCTGGCCCGCCGCTGGGCCCCGTGCGAGGCCCCCGAGCGGCCGGTGTACCGCGACGGCGGCGTGTACGTCGTCATCGGCGGCGCCGGCGGGCTGGGCGCGGCGTGGACCGGCCACGTGGTCGGGAACCACGGCGCCCACGTCACCTGGATCGGCCGCCGGGCGCAGGACGCCGCGATCACCGAGCGGATCCACGCCGCCGGAGGCCCCGGGCACGTCCGCTACCTCCAGGCCGACGCCGGGGACCCGGCCGCGCTGCGCCGGGCGCTGGCGGAGGTCCGACGCGAGCACCCCCGGGTGCACGGCGTCGTCCAGGCCACCCTGGTGCTGCGGGACGCCACCTTCGCCCGGATGGACGAGGCCGACCTGCGGGCCGCCCTGGCCGCCAAGGTCGACGTGACGGCCGCGATGGCCGAGGTGTTCGACGGCGAACCGCTGGACTTCGCCGTCCTGATGTCCTCGATGCAGTCCTTCACGACCGCCGCCGGCCAGGGCAACTACGCGGCCGGCTGCACCTTCAGCGACGCCTACGCCCACGCCCTGGGGCAGCACTGGGACACCCCGGTGCGGGTGATGAACTGGGGCTGGTGGGGCGGACTCGGGAGCGTGACCTCCGAGTTCTACCGGGAGCGGATGACCAGGGTCGGCCTGGTGTCGATCGAACCGCCGGAGGGGCTCGCCGCCCTGGACGCCCTGCTCGGCGGCGCGCAGCGGCAGCTCGCCTACGTGCGGACCGACCGGCGCAACACCCTGGCCAACTTCGACCGCGCCACCAGGGTCTCCGCGCCCGCCCCGGCCGGCCCTCCGCACACCGGCGCGCTGCCGGCCGGCCCCGGCTCCGGCTCCGGACTCGACTCCGGCCTCGGTTCCGGCCTCCACGAGGCGACGGCGGAGGCGGACCCCGACCTGGACGAGGTCGTCCGCTGGCGGCGGGCCGAACGGGACCCGTGGCTGGCCAAGGTCCTCGCCGCGCAGCTGGCCGACGTCGACCGCACGGCGGTGCTGCCGCAGTACGCCCAGTGGTGGGAGCACGCCCAGCGGGTCCTGGTGCCCGCCGAGCCCGCCGACCTCGTGCTGGCCCGCTGGGAGCGGCAGTGCGAGCGGTGGTCCACGGACCCCGACCGGGCGGCGGAGCTGCGGCTGGCCTCGGCCATGCTCGGCGCCCTGCCCGAGATCCTGACCGGCCGCACCCGCCCGACCGACGTGATGTTCCCGCGCGGCTCGATGGAGCTGGTGGAGGGCTGCTACCGCGACAACCACGTCGCCGACCTGTTCAACCGCACCATGGCCGGGAGCGCCGCCGCGCTGGTCGCCGACCGGCTGCGCCGGGAGCCGGGCGCCCGGCTGCGGATCCTGGAGATCGGCGCCGGCACCGGCGGCACCAGCGTGGGGATGTTCGCGGCCCTCCAGCCGTACCGGGAGAGCATCGAGCGCTATGTCTACACGGACGTGTCCAAGGCCTTCCTGAACCACGCCCGGGCCTCCTACGGCCCCGAAGTGCCGTACCTGGACTGCCGGTTGCTGAACATCGAGCAGCCGCTGTCCGGACAGGAGGTGCCCGAGGGCGTCTTCGACCTGGTCATCGCCGCGAACGTGCTGCACGCGACCAGGGACACCCGCAACACCCTGCGCAACGCCAAGGCGGCCCTGCGGCCGGGCGGGTGGCTGCTGCTGAACGAGCTCTCCGCGTTCGACCTGTTCAGCCATGTGACCTTCGGTCTGCTCGAAGGCTGGTGGCTGTTCGACGACCGGTCGCTGCGGATTCCCGGCTCGCCGGCGCTGTCGCCCGAGAGCTGGCGGGACGTGCTGGCCGGTGAGGGCTTCCGCACCGTGGTGTTCCCGCTGTCCCGGGCGCTGCCGCTCGGACAGCAGGTCATCGCGGCGGAGAGCGACGGGGTGTCCCGGCAGCTGGTGCCGGAGGGAAGCCGGCCGCAGGCCGCCCCGGCCCCGACCCCGACCCGGCCCGTCAAGGCCCGTACCGCCGAGGCACCGCCCGCACCTGCGCCGGCACCCGCCCCCGCCCCTGCCCCTGCCCCTGCACCCGCCGCGCAGGCCGCCCCCGTCGCCGCACCGGTCCTGGTGGCGCCGGCCGATCCTGCCGCGCTGATCCTGGCGAAGGCCGCGACCGTCCTCGGCATCCCCGCCGAGCGGATCGACACCTCCGCCCCGCTCACCGACTACGGGCTGGACTCGATCCTCGTCCTCCAGCTCACCAACGCCCTGCGCGAGCACTTCGGCGAGGACGTCTCCCCGACCCTGCTGTTCGAGGCCGAGAGCGTCGACGCGCTCTGCGCCCACCTGGCCGGTGCCCCCGGGCGGCGCTGGGCCCTGTCCAGCGGGCAGCTGACCATGTACCGGGACCAGCTGCGCTGCCCGGACTCCGTCGCCTACCACCTGCCGCTCCTCTTCGAGGTCCACGGCGACCCGGACGAGGCGGCGCTGGAGCGCGCGGTCCTGGAGCAGTCCGCGATCCACCCGCTGCTGGGCGCGGTGATCGCCGAACGGGACGGCGTGCCGTACCTGGAGGTCGATCCGGCCCGGGGCCCGTCCTTCGAGCGGGTCGCTCTCACGGCCACCACCAGGGCCGGCCGGCAGGCCGCGCTGCGCGAACTGGTCGGCGCTCCCTTCGACCTGGCCGCGGGGCCGCTGGTCCGGGCGCACCTGGTCACGCTCCCCGACGGCCGCCGCCTGCTGCTGGTCACCGCCCACCACATCCTGCTGGACGGCACCTCCACGGCCCTGCTGGTCCGCACGCTGGGCGACGCCTACCGGGGTCGGGCGCGGCTGCGCGGCGCCGAGTTCGGCGAGTTCACCGCCTGGGAGGAGGAGCTGCTGGCCGGCCCGCGAGGGCGGCGCCACCGGGACCACTGGCTGACGGAACTGGCCGGCGCCGACCGGCGGCTCGCCCTGCCGTACGACCGTCCGCCGGTGCCGGGGCGGCTGCCCGACGCCGACGTGGTGGTGGCCCGGGTGCCGGGTGAGCTGGCCGCCGAGGTCGCCGGTACGGCGCGCCGGCACCGGGTCAGCGTCTCGACCGTGCTGTTCGCGGCCTACGCCCGGTGCCTGCACCGGTGGACAGGACAGGACGACCTGATCGCCGGGGTCACCACGGTGGCGCGCTACGAAGAGCGGTTCCAGGACGTGGTCGGCCAGTTCGCGAACTGCCTGCCGATCCGGTCCACGGCCACTGCCCCGGCCGGCGCCCCGGAGGACGTCGCCGGGCAGCTCAGGTCGCTCCACCGCCGGGTGGTGGCCGGGATCGAGCACGGCGCCTACCCGCTGGCGGAGATCGGCCGGGCCCTGGGCGGCGGTGACGAGCCGCTGGTGCGGGCCAACTTCCTGTTCCAGAACTTCGACGGCGCCGAGCTGCTCACCGGCGGCTCGCCCGCCGGGCCCGGCGAGTTGGACCTCGGGACCTTCGAGGACCTGCCCTACCCGGGCGAGTACCCGCTCGCCCTGGAGGTCTACCGGGAGGGCGACGGCTACAAGGCCTTCCTCAAGTACGACACCAGGGCCTTCGAGCAGGCCACGGCCCGGCGGATGGCGGACGAGTGGCTGGCGGCCGTCCGCACGGTGTCGGCCGCCGGGTAGCGCCGGACGCGCGAGGAGGCCGGGCCCGCAGCGAGTGCTGCGGGCCCGGCCTCGTCGGTACCTGCGGTCAGTTGAGGGCCGCCAGCACCGACGGGTCGTACGGCACCGCCCCGTCCAGCCCGCCGTTCAGCGCCCGCTCCGCCCAGTCGGGGTTGGCCAGCAGCGCCCGGCCGACGGCGACCAGGTCGAACTCGTCGCGCTCCAACCGGTCGAGCAGGCCCTCCACGCCGGTCAGCCCGGACGGCTTGGTGAAGCCCTCGCTGAACACGCCCTCGCCGTACTGGCGGTCGAGCCCGACCGAGCCGACCGTCACCGCCGGACGGCCGGTGAGCTTGCGCGCCCAGCCCGCCAGGTTGAGCTCACAGCCCTCGAACTCGGGCTGCCAGTAGCGCCGGGTGGAGGCGTGGAAGACGTCCACACCCGCCTCGGCCAGCGGGGTCAGCAGCTGCTCCAGCTCCTCCGGGCTCTCCGCGGTCCGCGCGTCGTAGTGGTCGACCTTCCACTGGGAGAGCCGGAAGAAGACCGGGAACCGCGGGCCGACCGCCGCGCGGACGGCCCGCACGATCTCGGCCGCGAACCGGGCCCTGGAGGCCGGGTCGCCACCGTAGCCGTCGGTGCGGCGGTTGGTGCCGCTCCACAGGAAGTCGTCGATCAGGTAGCCGTGCGCGCCGTGCACCTCGACGCCGTCGAAGCCGAGCCGCTGGGCGTCCGCGGCGGCGCGGGCGAAGGAGGCCACCGTCTCGTCGATGTCCCGACAGGTCATGGCCCGCCCCGTCGGGCTGCCGTCCAGTCCGATCCCGGACGGCCCCTCGGCGGGCGGCTCGGTGCCCGGCCGCTGGACGCCGGTGTGCCACAGCTGCGGGATGATCCGGCCGCCGGCCGCGTGCACCCCGGCCACCACCCGGGACCAGCCCGCCAGCGCCTGCTCGCCGTGGAAGTCCGGCACCCCGTCGTAGGCCCGCGCGGCGGGGCGGTCGACGTAGGTGCCCTCGGTGACGATCAGCCCCACCTGGTGCGCGGCCCGGCGGGCGTAGTACTCCGCGACGTCCGGGCCGGGCACCCCTCCGGGGGACTTCATCCTGGTCATCGGCGCCATCACGATCCGGTTCCGGACCGTCAGGCCACCCACGGTGAACGGCTCTCCCAAACCCGCCATTGTTCCTCCCACTTTCGTTTGAATTCAGGATTCCCCCGTCGATTTCCTGCGAACCACGCCGCCAGTTCCTTCGGACGAATATTCCGCGCCCGTACCGTCGACAATCGGGGATTATATCGGCGCCGCCGATCCGGGAGTCCAGTGGGACGCGCACGCGAACCCGCACCGCCTGGTGCACCGCTCAAGGCGATGCACTGCATCGACACAATCGTCTTGACCATGTCCGAGGTGGTCGCGGATAGTGGTCCGCAGTGGTTCCGCGCCGCCCTTTCGAATCGACACCGGACCATGCACCCCCGTTGCCGGAAAGCGTCGCGGACAGGATTTCCGACCAGGGGAAGGCGACGCACCGGAATGGACCGCGAATTGACGGGGAAGCGCGCGGTGGTCACCGGCGGAAGCCGCGGCATCGGCGCCGCCATCGCACGGAAGCTGCTGGCGGACGGCGCCACCGTCGTCACCACCGCCCGCAAGCCGACCGAGGACACCCCGTCCGGCTCCACCTTCGTGCCGTCCGACCTGAGCACCGCGGACGGCGTCCGCGAATTCGCCGGCACCGCGCTGGAAATCCTCGGCGGCGTGGACATCGTGGTCAACAACGCCGGCGGCTGCCGGACGTTCCAGAGCGCGCTGGACATCGAGCACGACTGGCAGTTCACCATGGACATCAATTTCCTCGCCGCGGTCCGGCTCAATTCCGCGCTGGTGCCCGCGATGCGTTCCGGCGGGAGCGGCGGCGTCATCGTCCACATGTCCTCGATCGCCACCACCTCGTCCTATCCGGTGATCCTGCACTACGCCGCCGCGAAAGCCGCCCTGGAGGTCTACCACAAGGGGCTGTCGGCCGAACTGGCGGCGGACGGCATCCGGGTCGTCGCGCTCTCCCCGGGGAACGTCATGACGCCGGGCGCGGACGAGGCCAGGGACGGGATCGCCGACTACCTCGGGACGACCGGGGAGGCGGACTGGGCCGAGGGCATCCCGCTCGGACGGATCGGGCGGACCGAGGACATCGCCGAGGCGGTGGGGTTCCTGGTGTCCCCGCGCGCCTCCTGGATCACCGGCAGCAACCTCGTCATCGACGGCGGGCGGCTCGCGGCACTGTGAGCGCCCCCGGGACCGGAAGGACAGACAACATGAGCGCGACGGACGACGGGCCCCGCGCCTATCCGTTCGGCCCGACCCACCGGCTCGACATCGACCCGGAGCTGGCGGAGGTCTGCGACGAACAGCCCGTGCTGAGGGTGCGTCTGCCGTTCGGCGGCGACGGCTGGCTGGTCAGCCGCTACGCCGACGTCCGCACCGTGCTGGCCGACCCGAGGTTCAGCCGGGCCGAGGCGGTGGGCGACCACGTGCCCCGCACCGTCTCGGCCGGCCTCCCCCGCACGTCGATGCTGAGCATGGACCCGCCCGAGCACACCAGGCTCCGGCGCCGGGTGGCCAACCCGTTCACCCTCCGCCGGGTCGAGACGATGCGCCCGCGCGCCCAGGAGATCGTCGACGAGCTGCTGGACGCCATGATCGCCTCGGGCTCGCCGGCCGACCTGACCACGGCGCTGACCTGGCCGCTCCCGGTCACCATGATCTGCGAACTGCTCGGCGTGCCGGTCGCCGACCGCGTCCGGTTCAACTCCTGGGTCGACGGCCTGCTGACGCTCTCCGACCCCGAGCTGTCCAACCGCGACCGCGGGCACCTCAACGACTACCTGGGCGCCCTGGTCGCCGAGCGCAGGACCGAGCCCACCCCCGACCTGCTCGGCGAACTCGCCGCCGTCGAGGGCGAGGAGAGCCGGCTCACCGAGGAGGAGCTGGTCGGCCTCGGGGTCAGCCTGCTCTCCGCCGGCCAGGAGGCCACCGCCAACCAGATCGGCAACTTCGTCTACACCCTGCTGAGCCGCCCCGAGTTGTGGCGCTCCCTGGTGGCCGACCCCGGCCTGATCCCCGCCGCCGTGGAGGAGCTCTCCCGCGTCGTCCCGATCAGCGCCACCGCCGGCTTCACCCGGATCGCCCTGGAGGACCTGGAGCTGAGCGGGCAGAAGATCCGCGCCGGCGACGCGGTGGTCGCCGAACTCGGCCTGGCCAACCGGGATCCCGAGGTCTTCGAGGAGCCGGACCGGATCGACTTCCACCGCGCCCCGGCCCCGCACGTCACCTTCGGGCACGGCGTGCACCACTGCCTCGGGGCCCAGCTCGCCAGGATGGAGCTGCGCACCGCGATCGAATCGCTGGTCCGCCGGCTGCCCGGCCTGCACCTGGCGGTGCCGGCGGAGGAGATCAGCTGGCGGACCGAGCGTCTGATCCGCGGGGCGGAAGCCCTGCCGGTCGCCTGGTGAGCCCGGCCACGACCGGTCCCGACACGACGGGCCAGGACGCGGTGGGCGGTACGGGGCAGTCGGAGGCCGTCCGGGCCGCGCTCGCCGATCCGGCCACCAGCCCGGCCGAGATCATGGCGACCGTCATGGCCGCCTACGGCGACCGGCCCGCCCTCGGCGAACGCGCCCGCGACACGGCGACCGGGCGGCTCCTCCCGCGCTACGACACCATCAGCTACCGGGAGTTGTGGGCACGTGTGCGGGCCCTCGCCGGGGCCTGGGCCCACGAGCCCGGGTACCGGCTGCCCCCCGGCGAGCGGATCTGCGTGCTCGGCTTCAGCAGCACCGACTACGCCACCGTCGACCTCGCCTGCGTCCACCTGGGCCTGGTCGCGGTGCCGCTGCACGCCAGCGCGCCGCTCTCGCAGCTGGCCCCGATCGTCGCGGAGACCGAGCCGGTGGTCCTCGCCAGCAGCGTCGAACGGCTGGACACCGCCGTGGCCGCGCTGCTCGGGCAGCCGTCCGTCCGCCGCCTCGTCGTCTTCGACCGCCACCCCGAACTGCCCGCCCACCGCGAGGCCCTGGAGGCCGCGGGCCGCCGGCTGGCCGAGGCCGGCAGCGCCGCCGTCCTGGACCTGCTCACCGAGCTGACCGGGCGCGGCGCGCTGCTGCCGGACCCCCCGCTGCGCGTCCCCGACCCCGGCGAGGACACGCTGGCCCTGCTCCTCTACACCTCCGGCAGCACCGGTGCCCCGAAGGGCGCGATGTACCCGCAGCGGCTGACCCGCAACGCCTGGTGGGGGTTCGTCTACGGGCCCGCCGACGTGCCGTCGGTCGTCGTCCACTACATGCCGCAGAGCCACCAGGCCGGCCGGATGTCGGTGCTGGGCACCCTCGCCAGGGGCGGCCTGGGCTGCTTCACCGCCAGGAGCGACCTGTCCTGCCTGTTCGAGGACATCGCGCTGGTCCGGCCCACCGAGCTGACCATGGTGCCGCGGGTGTGCGACATGCTCTTCCAGCAGTACCGCGGCGAACTCGACCGGCGGGCCCACGAGTCGGGCGAGCCGGGTGAGCCCGGCGCCCTCGACGCGGCCGGTGACCTGGACGCGGCCGTGAAGCAGCACCTGCGGGAGACCGTCCTGGGCGGGCGGGTGGCGAAGGCCTTCTGCGGGACGGCGCCGCTGTCCGCCGAGGTCGCGGAGTTCGTCGAGTCCTGTCTGGGCCTGCACCTGTACACCGGCTACGGCTCCACCGAGGCCGGCGGCGTGCTGCTCGACACCGTGGTGCAGCACCCGCCCGTCCTCGACTACAAGCTGGTCGACGTCCCCGAACTGGGCTGCTACCGCACCGACCTGCCGCACCCGCGCGGCGAACTGCTGCTCAGGACGAGCGCCGCCATCCCCGGCTACTACCGCCGCCCCGAGCTCACCGCCGGCGTCTTCGACCAGGACGGCTACTACCACACCGGCGACATCTTCGCCGAACCCGCCCCCGACCGGCTGGTCTACGTCGGCCGCACCAAGGACGTACTCAAGCTGTCCCAGGGCGAGTTCGTCACCGTCTCCCGGCTGGAGGGCGTCTTCCTGGGCAGCCCGCTGGTCCGGCAGGTCTTCGTGTACGGCAACAGCGAGCGCTCCCACCTGCTCGCCGTGGTCGTGCCCACCCCGGAGGCGGTCGCCCACAGCCAGGGCGACCAGGGCGCGCTCAAGCGGCTGCTCGACGGCGAACTGCGGCGCACGGCCAGGGAGAGCCGGCTCCACCCGTACGAGGTGCCCCGGGACTTCCTGGTCGAGACCGAACCCTTCGGCACGGCGAACGGCCTGCTCTCCGACAGCCACAAGCTGATGCGCCCCAAGCTCGTGGAGCGCTACGGCGAGGCCCTGGAGCGCCGCTACGCCGAACTCGCCGAGGAGCAGGCCCGGCAGCTGCGCGAACTGCGCCGCACCGGCGGCGCGTTGCCGGTCCGGGAGACCGTCGCCCTGGCGGTGCGCGCCGTCCTCGGCCGGGCCGACGCCGGCACCGACCCGGGCGCCCGGTTCACCGACCTGGGCGGCGACTCGCTGTCCGCGCTGTCCTTCAGCACGCTGCTCCGGGAGGTGCTGGACGTCGAGGTGCCGGTCGGCGTCGTCATCGGCCCGGCCACCGACCTGGCCGGGGTGGCGGCCTACGTCGAGGCCCGGCGCGCCGACGCCGCTCCGGCCCGGCCCACCGCCGCCTCCGTGCACGGCGCGGGCGCGACGGAGGTCCGGGCCCGCGACCTCACCCCGGACCGGTTCATCGACGCCCCGGCCCTGGCCGCCGCACCGGGGCTGCCCGCTCCGGCGGCGTCGCCCGGGACCGTGCTGCTCACCGGCGCCAACGGGTTCCTCGGGCGCTTCCTCTGCCTGGAGTGGCTGCGCCGGCTCGGGCCCTCAGGGGGTCGGCTGGTCTGCCTCGTCCGGGGCCGCACCGACTCGGACGCGGCCGACCGGCTCGCCCGGGCCTTCGGCGACGACGGGGGCGAGGCGTCGAAGGCGTACCGGGAGCCGGCCGACGGGACGCTGACCGTCCTCGCCGGGGACCTCGCCGAACCGCGTCTGGGCCTGGAGCCCGCGGTGTGGGGCGAGTTGGCCGAGTCGGTGGACCTGATCGTCCACCCGGCCGCCCTGGTCAACCACGTGCTGCCGTACGCCGAGCTGTTCGGCCCCAACGTCGCGGGCACCGCCGAACTGATCCGGCTGGCGCTCACCGGACGGATCAAGCCGGTCGACTACCTCTCCACGGTGGCGGTGCGCGGCACGGCCGGGCCGTCCGTCCTGGACGAGGACGCCGACGTGCGGGAAGCCATCCCGCGCTGGGGCCTCGACGGCAACTACGCCGACGGGTACGCGGCCGGCAAGTGGGCGGGCGAGGTGCTGCTGCGGGAGGCGCACGAGCGGTACGGCCTGCCGGTCACCACGTTCCGGTCGGGCATGATCCTCCCGCACAGCACCTACCCGGGGCAGCTGAACGTGCCCGACGTGCTCACCCGGCTGCTGCTGAGCATCGTGGCCACCGGGATCGCGCCGCGCTCGTTCCACGGCGGCACTCCTGTGCACCTCGACGGGCTGCCGGTCGACTTCCTCGCCGAGGCGGTCGCTTCGCTCGGTGCCGGGAACGGCTACCGGACGTACAACGCGTCGAACCCGCACCAGGACGGCGCCTCGCTGGACACCTTCGTGGACTGGCTGATCGAGGCGGGCCACCCGATCCGGCGCGTGGACAACTACCGCGACTGGTTCGCCCGCTTCACCACGGCGGTGCGCGGCCTGCCGGAACGGCAGCGCGCCCACTCGGTGCTGCCACTGCTGCACGCCTTCGAGCGTCCGGGCCGGGACCGGCCCGCGCCGGCCCCGAGGTTTCGGGAGGCCGTACGGGCGGCAGGAATCGGGCCGGACAAGGACGTACCGAGGCTGACGGCCGAGGTGGCCGACAAGTACATCACCGACCTGCGCGGCCTCGGCCTGCTCTGAACCCCCTATCGGACGGAGACACCCATGGGACACGACCTCGGCGCGACGGTGGACGCCAGCCTGCGGCTCCTGGAGACACGCGACCTGGAGAGCTTCCGGAAGCTCTGCGCGCCGGACGCCACGGTGTGGCAGAACGACGGAATCGGCGTGCGGACGATAGACGCCCGGGTGGAGCACATCGCGACGTTCCTGGCCGCCCTCGACTCGCTGCGCTTCGAGGTCGTGCGCCGGTTCGACAAGCCGGGAGAGGTGCTCCAGCAGCACATCCTGCACCTGGTCGCCAAGGACGGCACCGAGAGCCGGGTCCACGCCAGCGTGTACTTCCGCTTCGAGGACGGCCTGATCGCCGAGGTCGAGGAGTACCTCTACGAGGTGTGACGGTTGCTCAAATTGCCGCTGTCAAGGCTCTCCGAGTACACCAAGCGAAGAGCACACGTCGGCCCCGGGAGGTCGATGACGGCCTGTGGGAGCACATTGGTCCGCTGTTGCCGCAGGGGTAGGGGTACGCTCGCCCGCAGCAGTGATTCCGGCGTCAGACGCGCACTTTCCGAACACTGGAGGTTCTCATGGCCAAGGGCTACTGGGTCAGCGCCTACCGCACCATATCCGACCCCGAGAAGCTGGCCGCCTACAACGAGCTGGCCGCTACGGCCGTCAAGGCGGGAGGCGGACGGGTGTTCGTCCGGGGCGGGCAGACCGTCGCCCACGACGACGGCGTCGCCGAGCGCGTCGTCCTGATCGAGTTCGACAGCTTCGAGCAGGCCGTCGCAACCCACGCGAGCGAGGCCTACCAGCAGGCGCTGCTCGTCCTGTCCGACGGCGTCGAGCGCGACTTCCGCATCGTCGAAGGCGTTTAGGGATCACCGTCCGGTCGAGGTCGAGCAGCCTGTCCCAGTCCTCCTGTGGGTAGCCCGCCCCCTCCCGCGCGGCCCCGATCCTCCGCCCCACCGTGCGCCGGCCGAGGGATCGGGGCCGCGAGCCGATAGCCCCTGCCAACCCGCCCAACGTCGCGTTGATGCTGACGTCCTGCACCTGTCGTTCCTTCTTCTCCCCTGCCTTCGATGGGCTGCGGTCACCGTCACACGGCATGCCATCGTGCCGTCGTCCGAATTCCCCCACACCGGAAGTCGACCCCGCCGACTTCCCGCGCACCACCCGCTCATCGCCCACGCCTTCGCCGGCCGTCACGCCCGAACCACTCACCTCCCGGCCCGCCCCGGAGCGCTCCCCCAACGGCACGGCCGGCCTGTCGGCGGCGACCGTGACCCGGCCTGACGGTTCTCCCGGACCTCGGGCACGGTGACCCCGCAGGGCCCACGGGGACGTCAATCGGGTGGCATCCGGTTGTCGGCACCCGCCATCCTGGCCGGATGGCCGATCGTGCGAACTTCGTCGTTGTCCGCGAAAGCGGGGAGTACGAGCTGTACCTCTCCCGCTGGGGTGCGGTGGGCCTCGACCTCGACCTGCTGGCGGGGCCTGTCGACACGCTCTCGATGGTCCAAGGCCTGGGGGTGGACGACTGGTGGCTGGACGACGTGCACTGCCAGGGGGCGGCGCTGCTCGACCTCGGCCGGAAGGTGCTGCTGCTGTTCGCCTGGGAGGGGCCGAGCACCGTGATGCGGTACCGGGCCGCGACCCTGGACCTGCTGCGGGAGGCGTGGCCGGGGTGGGACGTGCGGTGGGCCTACGACGGCCCCGCCGAACTGCGGACCTACCTGGGACTGGACCCGGAGTACGTGCGTGACCGCGTGCGCGGCACCTGCCGCGGACCGTTGCTGGAACCGGAGGACGAGGAACTGGCCGACCCCGAGCCGATGGCTGCGGTGGTGACCGTCGGATCGGACCACTGCCACGTGGTGGCGAACGTCGCCGACCACCCGGTCCGGGAGGGCGCCGCACTGCTCGACCGGCTGTCGGGCGGCCCCGACCACGGCATGTGCCGGGTGTCCGCCGATGCCGGCATGCACATCGATCCGCTGCGGCGCCGGGTCGGCTGGTGGGTGCTCGGGGCGGTGGCCGAAGCGTACGAAATGCCGGAGCGATGGCCCGGCTGGACCGTGGAGTTCTGGCAGGACTGCTGGCGGGAGCACGTCCGGCTGGCCCCGGGCCGGTTCCGGCCCCCACCGGTCGACCGTGAGCGCGCCCGGGCGGAAGTCCGGGCGGCTGCCGGCCGACACCGGTCGTCGACTACGCGGTGAGGTCCTGGCCGATCGCCCGCAGGACGTCGGCGAGCCACACCAGGTGGTATCCCAGAGCGCGATCCTCATCGGCGAGCAGGTCCTGCAGATGCTGCCAGGACTCGGTGAGCTGCCCGATCGTCAGCTCGCCCGGCGCCTTCAGGACGTCGTACTGCTCGTCGGACGGGATCGACCAGAAGTAGTCCTTCTCCAGGGGCACGGCACCGCCCGCCGTGGTGCCTTCGACGTGACGGATCAGCACGTCGAAGGCTCTGCGCAGCTCATCGAGGGACACCTGCAAGGGTTCACCGGTCATGGGCACCATCCTGACGCCTGACGCCATCGAGATCCACAGCCGGAGCACCGTGGAGCCGTCGCGACGACGTACCCGAAAGCCTCCGGAGCTGACCACCTAAGGGGCAACCCCGACAACACCCTTGCCAGGAGGAATAGTTGGCCGGGGGTTTCGCAAGGGTCGGCGCCCTCCCGGGCGGTGATCCGGGGCGTCCGCGCGGTCGGCAGGACGGGCTCCGCACGAACAAGCCCGCCCCTACCGACGGAGTGCCCGTGACGATCCGCCGACGTACCGCCCTGGCCACCGTCCTCGCGCTGGGCCTCGGTGCCGGCCCGTCGGCCGCATCGCCCGCCCTGGCCTCGACGCCCGCCCTGGCCGCGACGCCCGGTGCGCAGACGACGGCGGGCCAGTTACCCGCCCCGGACGTGAAGGCACTGGAGGCGGCTCTCCGCGGGCTGCCCGACGCGGACGCGACGGCGGCCCTCGTCCGGGTCGGCGGCCACGGGATCTGGCACGCGAGCGCGGGGGTGCACGACCTGGGCAGCGGCCGCCAGGCCCTGGAAGAGGCCCGGTTCCGGGCGGGGTCCACCACCGAGGTGGTCACCTCGGCCATCGTGCTGCAACTCGCCGCGGAGGGCCGGGTGGATCTGGACGGCACCGTCCAGAGGTACCTGCCGGGCCTGCTGAGCGACGCCTTCGAGCCGGTCACCGTACGGCAGTTGCTCACGTTCACCAGCGGTCTCCAGCCGGGCTCCTCCCTCGGCCCGGAGAACGCCGAGGGGTACGAGAACCGCTTCAGGACCCTGACTCCCGGGGAGGTCGTCGCGGCCTCGGTCGCCCAGGGCCCCTACCGGGGGCCGGGGGAAGGCCCGGGCCGGAAGCAGCGGTACGCCAACAACGACTACACCGTCCTCGGCATGCTGATCGAGAGGATCACCGGCGACTCCTACGCCCACCAGGCGCAGGCGCGCGTCTTCCGCCCGGCCGGCATGCGGCACACCTCGTTCCCCGAGGGGCCCGACCCGCGCATCCACGGCGCCCACAACCGGGGCTACCAGAAGCTGGCGGACGGCACGGTCGTGGACGCGACCGAGTGGAACATGTCGGACCGGTGGGCGGCGGGTGACATGATCTCCACCACCGCCGACCTGGAGAAGTTCCTCTTCGCGCTGTTCCGGGGCGAACTCGTGCCCCAACCCCTCCTGGAGAAGGAGATGTTCACCGCTCCGGACGTCGAGGGCGCGGTGATGAGTGCGGGGCTGCAACGCTTCGACACGGGTGGCGGCCGGGTCCTCTGGCTCAAGACCGGAGAACGGCCCGGGTACAGCACGCTCATCGCGGCGACCAGGGACCTGTCCCGCACCCTCGTCTACTCGGTCAACGCGACCGGCGCCAAGGCCGCGACCATGAACCCGGTCTGCGAGCGCATCGTGCGGGCCGCCTTCGCCCCCTCGACCGCCGGGAGCGGGAAGAACCTCCCGGCCGGATCAGCCCGCTGAACCCGGCCGGTCAAGCCGGGAGGCGGCCGGCCGCCCCACCTCGGCGTACGCCTCCGGCGGCACCGGGAAGTGCCTCAGCAACTCCTCCATCCAGGCCATCGGATGGGTGGCCGTCGCCGCCCCGCCGGGGAGAGCGCGGGCCTTGCGGATGCCCTCGATCAGTGCCTGGACGGCGGCCTCGGCGGTGTACCGCTCGGCGACCCACCGGCGGCCCGCCCGCCGCACCTCCTCGTGGCCGGGCAGGTCGAGCAGGTCGAGGGCCCGGTCCGCCAGCCGGTCCGTCTCCAGTTCCGGGATCCGCCACGCGGACGGCGAGTCGAACAACTCCGCTCCGCCGCCACCGGCGTATCCGGTCACCAGGCAGCCGCTGGCCATCGCCTCGGCCGGCGGCAGCCCGAAGCCCTCGCCCTCGGGCGCTCCCAGCGCGATGAACACCGACGTCTCCGACAGAACGCGCGCGACCTCCTCGTGGGGAACCGAGTGGATGTCGTACAGGTCGACGTCCCTGGACCGCGGGTCGGCGTGCAGCAGGCGGCGCAGCAGCGTGCTCTCGATCGGACGCTTGCGGGACATCCACGCGATGCGCCGGACCCGCCCGGTCGTGGCCGGCCGGAACGAATCGGTGTCGATGACGTTCGGTACCAGGTGCGGTTCGTACCCGGGCAGGGCCCGGCGGAGCATGTCGACGCCCGCCTTCGAGACCGTCCACAGCGCCGGCTCGGACGACCAGCCCGGGTACGGTCCGGGCTCGGGGCAGGTCAGGAAGTGGACGTAGTGGCCCTGCGAGTAGACGACCTTGCGGCCGCCCGGCGCCGGGTCGTGCCCCGGGAGCACGCTGACCTCGTGCAGCACGAGCACGTCATCGGGCCCCAGGTCCAGCGTCATCCCGGACAGCGTCGGCACGTCGTCGTCGAACCACGTGTAGCGGAACCCCGGCGTCGGCGTCCAGCGGAACGCCTCGACGCCGGCCGCCCGCAGCAGCGAGACCTGCTGGTTCAGCACGCGCACACCGCCCAGCGGGAACTGGAACTCGAACGACGCGTAGACCACTCGGCCGGTCATCGGACCTCCCTGGGGACACGACCCGCCTCCTACCCGCTCCGCTCGGGCGCAAGCTCCGCGCCCGTACCTTGGACAATCCGGCACACGCGGGCCCCGGGCCACGAACGGGGCCCGGCCCCCGCAGGTACCGTGCACCGGACGTCGGACCGGCCGACTTCCCCCGTGCTCCCCCGTCCTCACCGCCGGCGCGTCAGCGCCCGCCATCGCCACGGCGTCAGCCACCAGGCCGGCCACCCGCACCCTCGGCTCCACGCCGCACCCCTCCCCCTGGTCACCGGACGGACTGATGGACCAAAAGTCCTTCGGTCAACCCCAGTTGACCATTGTCGAGCACTCGGCAACGAAGATCCACCCGGGCGCCCCACCACGACGGTGACAAGGGGGCCCTACGTCACGGTGCCGGACCTGCCCCGTGGGTTTCGCCCGGGGCGACGAATCCCGACGGAGGCGGTTCACCCACCCGACTCCCCGCGTTTCCCCCCTCCTCTCCGCCCTCCTCCTCGGGATCTCCCCGTGCCGGGCAGGGAAATCCGCCCGGCGACAACCGGGCGATGTCCAGAGTTTTGACATTTTGCTTAACGTCATACAGTCTTCTCGGCATGTCTGACCGTCACCCGATCGAGTGCGCCGCCATCGAGCTGGCGCTGATCGGCGTGGCCGCGCACTGCGTTTCCGACAATCTCTGTCGCTGAATCCGCCTGTCCCGAAGCGTTGCGGTGATCGCCGCCTCGGGGCGTCGCCCCTTCCGCGGGCGCGGTGCCGCTCACTCCCCTCAAAGCCTCACTGTCGCCCGCCTTCCTCCGTACACCATCGGTAGCGAAAGGCTCCCTTTCCGATGTCTCGAACCACCACCCTCACCCCTCGCCGCCTCGCCCTGGCGACCGTCACCGTCGCACTCGTCGTCGGACTGGCGGCGTGCGGGCCGAAGGCCGACGGCGGTGGTGGCACCGGCAAGGACGCCGCACCGCAGCAGGGCGGCACCCTCACCGTCCTCAACCAGCTCCCGCAGGAGCAGTTCGACCCCGCACGGCTCTACACCTCCGGCGGCGGCAACGTGCCCTCCCTGGTCTTCCGCACCCTCACCACCCGCAACCGGGTCGACGGCGCGGCCGGCACCAAGGTCGTCCCGGACCTCGCCACCGACACCGGCACCCCCTCCGAGGGCGCCACCGTGTGGACGTACCGCCTCAAGGACGGCCTGAAGTTCGAGGACGGCTCGCCGATCACCACCGCCGATATCAAGTACGGCATCGAAAGGTCATTCGCCCCCGAACTCTCCGGCGGAGCGCCGTTCCTGAGGGACTGGCTGGTCGGCGCCGCCGACTACCAGGGCCCGTACAAGGAAGGCCGCACCCTGGACGCCATCGAGACGCCGGACGAGAAGACCATCGTCTTCCGCCTCAACAAGCCCGAGGGTGACTTCCCGTACCTCGCGACCCAGACCCAGTTCGCACCCGTCCCGAAGGCCAAGGACACCGGGGCGAAGTACCAGGACCACCCCGTCTCCTCAGGCCCGTACCAGGTGGAGAAGAACGAGAACGACGGCGCCCACATCGTCCTCAAGCGCAATCCCAACTGGTCCTCGGCGACGGACGACCAGCGCAAGGCGTACCCCGACACCGTCGACGTGCAGTCCGGTCTCGACCCGGCCGTGATCAACCAGCGGCTGACCACCGGCACCGGGGCCGACGCCGCCGCCGTCACCACCGACACCAACCTCGGCCCCTCCGAACTCGCCCAGGTGAAGGACGACAAGGCGCTCGCCGCCCGCGTCGGCACCGGCCACTTCGGCTTCACCAACTACCTGGCGTTCAACCCCAAGGTGAAGCCCTTCGACAACCCCAAGGTGCGCCAGGCCGTCTCCTACGCGATCAACCGCACCTCGGTCGTCAACGCCGCCGGCGGCTCCTCGCTCGCCGAGGCCGCCACCACCTACCTGCCCAGCCAGGAGACCTTCGGGTACACGCCGTACGACCCGTTCCCGGCCGGCGCCACCGGCAACCCGGACAAGGCCAGGGAACTGCTGAAGGAGGCCGGCTACCCGGACGGCCTGACCATCACGCTCACCCACTCCACCGCCGCGGGCAAGGGCTACGGCCCGGACCTGGCCACCGCCGTCCAGGACGGCCTGAAGGCGGCCGGGATCACCGTCCAGCTGGAGGCCCTGGACTCCACCCGGTACTCCAAGACCGTCCACGAGGTCGCCACCGAGCCCGGCCTCTTCCTCAGCGGCTGGGGCGCCGACTGGCCGTCCGGCGGTCCGTTCCTCGCGCCGATCTTCGACGGCCGGCAGATCGTCACCGACGGCTACAACTTCAACTCCGCACAGCTGAACGACCCTTCGGTGAACGACGAGATCGACCAGATCAACAAGATCACCGACCACGCCGAGGCCGCCAAGCGCTGGGGCGCCCTGGACAAGCGCATCGGTGAGCAGGCCCTCACCGTCCCGCTGTACCACCCCGTCTACAAGCGGCTGTCCGGCAAGGACGTCCGCAACATCGTGATCAGCGACTGGACCGGCGTGCTCGACATCTCCCAGGTCGCGGTCAAGTAGCGGACGGGACCGGACGGATCGGTCGGACAACCATGGCTCCACAGAAGCCCGGCGCCGGGGAGGCCCTCACCTCCTCCCCGGCGCCCGGGGGACGGCAGGTGTGGCGGCGGCTGCTCGCGCGGCGCGCCGCCCTCGCCGCCACCCTCGTCATCGTCCTGCTCGCCCTCGTCGCGGCGGCGGCACCGCTGCTCAGCGCGCTCGAAGGCCAGGACCCCACCAGCTACCACAACGACCTGCTCGACTCCGCGGCCGGCGGAGTGCCCACCGGCTCCTTCGGCGGCGTCAGCGCCGACCACTGGCTGGGCGTCGAACCGGGCACCGGGCGCGACGTGTTCGCCCGGCTCGTCCACGGCGCCCGGATCTCGCTGCTCGTCGCCGTCGGCGCCACCCTCGTCCAGGTCACCCTCGGCGTCCTGATCGGCCTCGCCGCCGGCCTCGGCAACCGGCTGGTCGACCAGCTGATCGGCAACACCACCGAGGTGATGCTCGCGCTGCCCTCGCTCGTCTTCGCCATCTCGCTGATGGCGGTCGTGCCGCCCGGCTTCCCCCGCCCGCTCCTGCTGACCCTGGTCATCGGACTGCTGGGCTGGGCCGGCACCTCCCGGGTGGTCCGGGCGCAGACGCTCAGCCTCCGGCAGCTCGACTACGTGTCCGCGGCCCGGCTCGCCGGCGCGAGCCGCTGGCGGATCGCCCGCCGGGAGCTGCTGCCCTCGCTGGCCGCACCGGTCATCACCTACGCGGCGGTGCTGCTGCCCTCCAACATCATCGCCGAGGCCGGGCTCTCCTTCCTCGGCGTGGGCGTCAAGCCGCCGACCTCCTCGTGGGGCCAGATGCTCTCCGGCGCGACCACCTGGTTCCGCGCCGACCCGATGTACGTCCTGCTGCCGTCCGCGCTGCTGTTCGTCACCGTGCTCGCCTTCACCGTGCTCGGCGACGCCGTCCGCACCGAACTCGACCCGCGCGCGGCCTCCCGGCTGCGGGTCGGCACCGCGCGCGGCACCGCCAAGGACGCCACGGCAGGCACCACCGCGGACGCCACCGCCGGGCAGGCCGCCACCGCGGACGGCACCGCCGGGCAGGCCGCCGCCGGGGACAGCGCCGCCAAGGGGACCGCCTCCGAGCAAACCACCGCCGAGGAGGCCACCGCATGACCCGCTTCCTGCTCCGCAAGGCCGCCGGCATGCTCGGCGTCCTGCTCGCCCTCTCCCTGATCGTCTACGCGGTCTTCTACATCGCCCCCGGCGACCCCGCCCAGCTGGCCTGCGGCGAGAAGTGCAGCCCCGCCCAGGTCGCCCAGGTCCGCGAACGGCTGGGCCTCGACGCGCCGGTCTACCTCCAGTACGCCCACTTCCTCCAGGGCATCGTCGCCGGCCGCGACTTCAGCGCCGGGACGGGCCTGCTGCACTGCCCAGCGCCCTGCCTGGGCGTCTCCTACCGCAGCGGCGAGCAGGTCACCGACATGATCACCGCCCGCCTCCCGGTGACGGCCTCACTGGCGCTCGGCGCGATGGTGCTCTGGCTGATCCTCGGCGTCGGCACCGGGCTGCTCTCCGCACTGCGCCGGGGCCGGCTCAGCGAGCGCCTGCTGACCGCGCTGACGCTGGCCGGCGGCTCCGTCCCGGTCTTCGTCATCGGCCTGGTGCTGCTCATCGTCCTCTGCGCCCAGCTCCAGTGGCTGCCGTTCCCGAGCTACGTGCCGCTCACCGAGGACCCCCAGCAGTGGTTCTGGGGCCTGCTGCTGCCCTGGGTCTCGCTCGCCCTGATCGAGTCCGCCAAGTACGCCCGGCTGACCCGCTCCTCCATGCTGGAGACCCTCGCCGACGACCACATCCGGACCTTCCGGGCGTACGGCGTCAGCGAGCGGCACCTGGTGACCAGGCACGCGCTGCGCGGCGCGCTCACCCCGGTGATCGCGCTCACCGCCATCGACCTGGGGACGATGTTCGGGTCCGCGGTGCTGACCGAGTCGCTCTTCGGCCTCCCGGGGCTCGGCAAGCTGCTGGTCACCTCGGTCGGCCTGATCGACCTGCCGACGGTCGTCGGCCTCACCCTCGTCACCGGGTTCTGCGTGGTCCTCGCCAACGTCATCGCGGACGTGCTCTACGCGGTGACCGACCGAAGGGTGGTCCTGACATGAGCCCCGCGTCCCCGGTCGAGGCCGGGAGTCTCGTCGACGTCCGGGACCTGGTCGTCGACTTCCCGGTCGGCGACGGCCACGTCCGCGCCGTCGACGGCGTCGGCTTCACCCTGGAGGCCGGACAGGCCCTCGGCATCGTCGGCGAGTCCGGCTCCGGCAAGAGCACCGTCGCCTACGGACTGCTCGGCCTGCACCGCGGCACCGGCGCCCGGATCGGCGGCACCGTCCGGGTCGCCGGCGTCGACGCCGTCACCGCCGAGGGCGCCGAACTCCGGCGCCTGCGCGGCGGACTGGCCGCCATGGTGTTCCAGGACCCGCTCTCCGCGCTCGACCCGTACTACGCGGTGGGCGACCAGATCGCCGAGGTCGTCCGGGTCCACCGGGACGCCTCCCGCCGGGCCGCCAGGGCGCGGGCCGTCGAGGTGCTCGACCGCGTCGGCATCCCCGACGCGGCGCGGCGCTCGCGCTCGCGTCCGCACGAGTTCAGCGGCGGCATGCGCCAACGGGTGCTGATCGCGATGGCCCTGGCCTGCGAGCCGCGGCTGATCGTCGCCGACGAGCCGACGACCGCGCTGGACGTCACCGTCCAGGCCCAGGTCCTCGACCTGCTGCACGAGTTGCGCGCCGAGACCGGGGCCGGGCTGGTCCTGGTCACCCACGACCTGGGCGTGGTGGCCGGAAGCGTCGACCGGGTGCTGGTGATGAAGGACGGCCGGGCGGTGGAGCACGGCCCCGTCGCCGAGGTGCTGGGCGCGCCGCGCGAGCCGTACACCCGCGCGCTGCTGTCGGCGGTGCCCCGGGTCGACGCGCCCGGCGCTCCGCGCGAGCCGGCCAAGCCCACCGGGCCGACCGGGCCGACCGGGGACGTCCTGCTCGAAGCCACCGACCTGCGCCGGGAGTTCGCCTCCCGCGGCGGACTCGGCCGGCGCGCCGCCCCCGTCACCGCGGTGGACGGCGTCTCGCTCACCGTGCGGGCCGGCGAGACGCTGGGCGTCGTCGGCGAGTCCGGCTCCGGCAAGACCACGCTCGGGCGGATGCTGGTCCGCCTGCTGGAGCCGACCGGCGGCCGGCTGCACTACCGCGGTCGGGACATCGGGGCGCTCGGGGACAAGGAACTGCGCCCGCTCCGGCGGGAGTTGCAGATGGTCTTCCAGGACCCGGTGTCCTCGCTCAACCCGCGCCGCAGCATCGGGGAGTCCGTCGCCGACCCGCTGCGCATCAACGGCGAGACCGACGAGCGCCGGATCCGCGCCCGGGTCGGCGAACTGCTCGAACGCGTGGGGCTCGACCCCGACTGGTACCACCGCTACCCGCACGAGTTCTCCGGCGGGCAGCGGCAGCGGGTCGGCATCGCCCGGGCGCTCGCACCGGAGCCGCGGCTGATCGTCTGCGACGAACCGGTCTCCGCGCTGGACGTCACCACCCAGGCCCAGGTGGTCGATCTGCTGGGCGAGTTGCAGCGCGACCTCGGCCTCGCGCTGGTCTTCATCGCCCACGACCTCGCCGTGGTCCGGCAGGTCAGCGACCGGGTCGCCGTGATGCGGGCCGGACGGATCGTGGAACAGGGCGACGCCGCCACGGTGTACGACTCCCCCCAGCACGCCTACACCAAGGGCCTGCTGGCCGCCGTACCGGTGCTGGACCCCGCCGAGGCGGCCGCCCGCCGCCACGCCCGGCTGGCCTCCGCCGGCGCCTGACCCGCCTCCGGCCGGCCGGGGGGCTCGGCCGCCCGGAGGCCCCGCGTGGGAAGTCGGCCCGCCGACTTCCCACGCAGCCCGCTGTCGGTGCACGTGGCAGGCCCGGTCGGCTCCGTCCAAGGGGACTGCTCAGTTTCTGCGGAGCTGGTCGATGATGGCGAAGAGCATCCCCAGCGCCACCGGATAGCTACAGGCCGCCCAGACCGCCGCCTTGCGGCGGTCCTCGCCGGACCACCGCGCCACCCCATATGCTCCGACGCTCACGAAACCCGCGAGGCACAGGGCCAGCAGGGTGCGGAGCACAACCACGGTGGACAACAAGCCGGCCTCCGGAAAAGTAACCTGAGCATGCGACACCACCTCGCAGCGTGTTGCGTGTTGCGAGGCAAACCGAGAGTAGGGGTGCCGGATGGTCCATGTCGAGCCGGGGGAACGAGAGTTGGAGCAGCGGCAGGCCGGCGACACCGAACCGAACCCGCTCGCGCTGTTCGCCGAGGAACTCCGCACCCTCCAGCGGGCCTCGCCCCTCACCCCGACCGAGACCCACAGGAGCACCGGCGTTCCCCTCTCGACCGTCTACGCGGCACTCGCCGGCACCCGACTGCCCTCGGAGCCCGTACTCGCCGCCCTGGTGGAGGCTTGGCACGGGGACCGCCGGAACTGGATCACCCTGCGCCGGGAGACGGCGGCCGAACTCAGGACCGGCGATGCCGCGGGTCCAGGACCGGACACCGGCGGACGACTGCCGACCGACCTGTCCGGCCACCTCGCGGCACTGGCCGGGAAATCCGGCGTGTCGATCCGCGAGCTGGCGCGGCGGGCCGGCGTCAACGCCTCGACGGTCAGCCGGGCGCTCTCCGGCGAGACGCTGCCGGGGTGGGAGGTCCTCCGCTCGCTCGCCACCGCACTGGACCTGGACGAACCCGGGCGGGAAGCGCTCAGGCGGCTCTGGCTCTCGGCGACGCGGACGGCCGAACGACCGGAGCCGGTGGCCGGTGGAATGCGGGACGCCGGGCAGGCGGCACGGCACCCGAAGACCGCACCCTCCGGTTCCGACCCGGCCCCGCAGTCCCCTGACGTTCCGGCAGGCAGTCCGACCGCGGCGGCCCTCGCCCTCGCGAACCGCCTCCGCAGAACACGCCACTCCCTCGGCCTGGCACTGGCCACGGCATCCAGTGAACTCGCCCTGTCCGCATCCCGGTTGAGCCGATTCGAGAGGGGGGTCGGCCTCCCGAGCCCGAAACTCCTCGAACTCCTGGCGGACCTGTACCGCGTTCCGGCGGTCGAGCGCGATGAACTGCGTCGGCTGCGCACCGAGGCGGAGGCCCGGGAATGGTGGAGCGAGTACGACGGCAGACCGACCGGCGCGCTGTCCCGGCTGCTCTCCCTCGAACCCGTGGCGGAGTGGATGCACGTCTACGAGGCCACCGTCATCCCGGGGCTGCTCCAGACGGAGCGGTACGGCACGGCACTCGCGGAGAGAACGGCCCTTCACCACGACGAGAGCGGCATCGCCTCCCAGGCCGCGCTCCAGTCGCGCGTGGCGCTCCGCATGGAGCGGCAACGCAGATTCCTCGCCTCCGACACCAGCTCGGTGTTCCTGCTCGACGAGAGCACGCTGCACCGGAGGGTCGGGGACGCCGCGCAGATGGTGGAGCAGATCGAGCATCTGCTCCGGATGGCCGAGAAGCCCGGCATCCGCATCCGCGTCGTTCCCCTGGAGCAGTCCCTGCCCATCGCCGTCGGCTCGCTCACCCGCCTGGAGTTCCGATCCCCCGACGTCCCCGAGGTGCTGTACCACGAGGGGATCAGGACCACGGAACACGTCTTCGAGGGGGACCCGGACTACGGGGATTTCACTCCCTACCGAGAGGCGCTGTTCAGGATCACCACGGCGGCGGCGAACAGGGCGGCGAGCATGGACATCCTCAGGTCGGCCCGGGACCGCTTCGCCCGCACCTGACCGGAGCGCGGGGCTCAGGCCCTGCTCGGGGCTCCGCCCCGGAGGCGGAAGGTGGTGCGGTAGGCCTGCGGGGTCACACCGATCGCGGCGTGCAGGTGCTGGCGCAGGGACGCTCCGGTCGCGAAGCCGATCTCCGTCGCGATCCGGTCGACCGGGAGGTCGCTGGTCTCCAGCAGGTGGCGGGCACGGTGCACCCGCTGCTGGATCAGCCAGCGGCCGGGGCTCGTCCCGGTCTCCTCGTGGAAGCGGCGGGCGAAGGTGCGCGGGCTCATCCGGGCGTGCGCGGCCAGCTCCCGCAGGGCGAGCGGCCGGTCGAGGTGTTCCAGCGCCCAGGCCTGGGTGGCGGCGGTGCCGTTGGCGCCCTCCGGGGGCATCGGCTGTTCGATGTACTGGGCCTGGCCGCCCTCGCGCCAGGGCGGCACCACGCAGTGCCGGGCGATCCGGTTGGCGACGGCGCTGCCGTGGTCCGAGCGCACCACGTGCAGGCACACGTCAAGCCCGGAGGCGGCGCCGGCCGAGGTGAGCACGTCGCCGTCGTCGACGAACAACACGTCGGGGTCCAGGGCGACTTGGGGGTACATCCGGCGGAAGACCTGTGCCACGGACCAGTGGGTGGTGGCGGGGCGCCCGTCCAGCAGACCGGCGGCGGCCAGCGCGAACGCGCCGGTGCAGATGGAGACCAGGCGGGTGCCGGGGCGGATCCGGGCGAGGGCCGCGCGCACCGGCTCCGGCAGCTCGGCGGTGACGTGGCGCAGGTCGTACGGCGGGAGGATCACCGTGTCGGCGCTCTCCAGCGCCTCGGGCCCGTGCCCGACGGTGATCGTGAAGTCGGCGTCGGTCCCGACCGTCCGGTCGTCCGTCGTCGCGCACGTCACCACCTCGTACGCCCCCGGCACTCCGGGGAAGACCCGGTTGGGGATGCCCAGCTCGAAGGGGTAGACGCCGTCGAGGGCGAGGACGACGACCCGGTGCGGCGGCCGGTCACCGGGGTCACGGGGTTCGATCGCAGCCATGGCACGATTCTATCGTTCTTTGGCAATCTTGCCATTTCCCAGGTCAGGGCCGTGCCGCAGGCTGGATCCATGACCAGGAACACCATGCGCACCATCACCCAGACCACCCTCGGCGACCCGGACGTCCTCCACCAGGCCGAGGCCGAGCGCCCCGAACCCGGCGTCGGCCAGGTCCTCGTGGCCGTCCACGCCGCCGGGGTCAACCCCACCGACTGGAAGCACCGCCGGCACGGCTACTTCCTCGGCCAACCCCCGTTCACCCTCGGCTGGGACGTCTCCGGCACCGTCGAGGCGGTCGGCCCCGGCGTCTCGCTCCTCGCCCCGGGCGACGAGGTGTTCGGCATGCTGCCCTACCCGCACGGCGCCGGCGCGCACGCCGAATACGTCACCGGCCCCGCCAGGGCCTTCGTGCCCAAGCCCGCCGCACTGAGCCACGTCGAGGCGGCCGCGCTGCCGCTCGTGTCGCTCACCGCCTGGCAGGCCCTCGTCGACACCGCACGGGTCCGGCCCGGGCAGCGGGTCCTGGTGCACGCGGCGGCCGGCGGCGTGGGGCACGTCGCCGTACAGATCGCCAAGGCGCGCGGCGCGTACGTCATCGGCACGGCGTCCGCCGCCAAGCACGACGTCGTCCGGGGCCTGGGCGCGGACGAGGTGATCGACTACCGCACCGCGGACTTCGTGAAGGAGGCCCGCGACATCGACGTGGTGCTCGACCCGCTGGGCGGGGAGGACCGGCTACGCTCGCTGGAGACGCTCAGGCCCGGCGGCGTCCTGGTGTCGATCCTGCCCCAGGGCCTGGAGGGCCTGGCCGAACGCGCCGCCGAGCTGGGCGTGACGGCGAAGACCATGATCGTCGAGCACGACCAGGCAGGCATGGCGGCGATCGCCGCCCTCGCCGAGTCCGGGCAGCTGCGCGCGCACGTCTCCGGCACGTACCCGCTCGCCGAGGCCGCCGGTGCCCACGCCGAGGGTGAGACGGGCCGGGTCGTGGGGAAGCTGGTGCTCACCGTCCGCCCGTAGCGGCCGCCCTCCGCACCGCACGGCCCCGTCTGGCGCCGCGCGGTGCGGGCAGGAGGGCGGGTCAGACGTTGCGCAGCGCGTCGGTCAGGTGCTCGGCCGCCTCCAGGACGGCCCGGGAGAGCTGGGCGCCGGGGTGCCGGGTGAGCCGCTCGATGGGGCCGGAGACGGAGACGGCGGCCACCACGCGGTTGGAGGGCCCGCGCACCGGGGCGGACACCGAGGCGACGCCGGGCTCGCGCTCGCCGATGGACTGGGCCCAGCCCCGGCGCCGTACGCCGCTCAGCGCGGTGGCGGTGAAGCGGGCGCCCTGGAGGCCCCGGTGGAGGCGCTCGGGCTCCTCCCAGGCGAGCAGGATCTGGGCGGCGGAGCCGACCTTCATGGGCAGGGTGACGCCGACCGGGACGGTGTCGCGCAGGCCGGAGAGCCGCTCGGCGGCGGCCACGCAGATCCGGATCTCGCCCTGTCTGCGGTAGAGCTGGGCGCTCTCGCCGGTCAGGTCGCGCAGCTGGGTGAGGACCGAGCCGGCCGCGGCCAGCAGGCGGTCCTCGCCGGCGGCCGCCGAGAGCTCGCCGAGCCGGGGGCCGAGGGTGAACCGGCCCTGCAGGTCACGGCTGACCAGGCGGTGGTGCTCCATCGCGACGGCCAGCCGGTGCGCGGTGGGCCTGGCCAGGCCGGTCGCGCTCACCAGGCCGCCCAGGGTGGTGGGCCCGGCCTCCAGGATGCCGAGGATCGAGGTGACCTTGTCGAGCACGCCGACGCCGCTCGTGTTGTCCATGGGTGGGTACTCCAGTCTCAATGCCCGTGAGCGGCGGGTGGGTTCCGCTCACGGACGGCTCCTGGCGGGGAGCAGGGGGGGATCAGCGAGGACGGGCCGGGGAAGTCGGCCGATAGCCTGCGCCGGGCACGAGACGGGTACGCGGAAGGGCCGGGGCGGGAAGCGCCCGGGCGAAGGACAGCACAGAGAGCACCGTGTCTCCTCATCTTTTCCCGCGCCACATTGGCGGCAGGCCGGAGTTGGCACTGACCCCGGACGGCACCGGCGCGTACTTCGGACGCCGGGTCGAACGGGGAGTTGCCGGGGCTTCGTAGGGCCGGTCCCTCCACCCCTCTGGATGATTCGTTGGGAACCATACAAGATTCCCCGGGCTGGTCGCCAAATGGTTTCCGCTCCCGGCCGCGGGGGCGGCGTTGCGCCGACGGCCCGCGGCCCGGTGCGGGAAGAATCCGGCGGGGCGCGTCCGGCTCGGCGAATCCGTCGGGGCGAATCCATCGGGCCGCCCCGAGGAGGTCCGATGAACATCCCCGGTCCCGCGCCCCGCCCGGACGGCGGGACGGGCGCCGTCGCACGGGCCGGCGGCCTGCACGCCTACCAGCTGTGGCTGCACGCCGAGTACGGACCGGTCGTACGGTTCCAGCTGCCCGGCGCCGAGACCGCCGTGTCGATCGCCGATCCGGTGCTGCTGGAGGCCACCGCCCACCTCGACGAGCGGCCGCGGCGGCTGTTCTCGTTCCTGGACCCGCTGTTCGAGACGGGCAACCTCCAGACGCTCCCGGCCGAGGAGCACACCCCGTGGCGTCGGCTGCTGCTCACCACCCTGGCCGGACGGCCCTCGCACGAACGGCACTTGGCCCGTTTCACCTCCCTGGCCACCGGGCTCGCCGACCGCTGGGCCGCCCTGCCCGCCGACCACGCCGTCCGGCTCCAGCGGGAACTCACCGGTGTCTCGCTGCGGATGATCCGCGCCTTCGCCCTGGGCGGCGGGTCCGAGGACCCGACCGGCGGGGTCGACGACCCAACCGGCGTGGCCGAGGACCCGGACGGCGTGGTCGAGGCCTTCGAGGTGGTGCTCACCGACTACCTGGAACGCCTCTACCACGTCCCGTCAGGGCAGGCCCCGGAGCGGCGCGCCGAACGGACCGCCCAAGCGCTCGCCCACCTGCGGAGCACGGTCGACCGGGTGATCGCGGCGCACCGCCCCGGCCTCCCCGGCGACCGCAGCGACCTGATCGGCGCCCTCGTCGAGGCCGGCGAGAGCCCCGCGCGGATCCGCGACACCGTCCTCGCGACGCTGCTGGCCGCCCACCACACCACCGGCGTCGCCGTCTCCTGGACCCTGCACCTGCTCGCCGGGCACCCGGCGGCGGCCGAGCGCGTCACCGCGGAACTCGACCGCGTCCTCGGCGACCGCCCCGCGCCGGAGTACGCCGACCTGCACCGCCTGCGCTACCTGGACATGGCCCTGCGGGAGTCGCTGCGCCGCTACCCGCCCGGCCCCTACGGCGCCCGGCTGACCACCGACCCGCTGACCGTCGGCCGGTACACGGTCCCCGCCGGGGCGGTGGTCTTCTACCCGTTCTGGGCGGTCCACCTGAACCCCGCCTACTGGCCGGAGCCGGAGCGGTTCCGGCCCGAGCGGTTCACCCCGGAGGAGTCGGCCGGGCGTCCGCGGCTGGCCTGGATCCCGTTCGGCCTGGGGCCGCGCAGCTGCGAGGGGGCCGCGCTTGCCAGGGTGGAGGCCCTGGTGCTGCTGGCCGTCCTGCTCAGGCGCTTCCGCTTCCGGCCGGAGCCGGGCCACCGGGTGGTCCCGGTCGAACGGTTCGTCCTGTGGGCCGCCGACGACATCCGGATGCTGGTGACGCCCCGGAGCGGCTCCGGACCCCACAGCCCGGAGCCGACGGCCAGGCAGCCGTAGAACCTGGGCGACTCCCGCCCTTCGCGGCGCCGATGCGAGCGTGCGGACCGCCTGAACCACCGTGCGGACCCACCGGGTGAGCCCGACGGACCAGGTGACGCCGGATCAGGCCTCCTTCCCGGCCCCTCCGACACTCCCGGCCCGTCCGACACTCCCGGCCCGTCCGACGCTCCCGACCCCTCCGGCGTTCTCGACCTTGCCGACGCACAGCGCCCAGATGACCAGGGCGTCGATCGCGATCAGGACGACGGCCCACAGCGGGTAGTACGGCAGCCAGAGGAAGTTGGCGAGCATTCCCAGCCCCGCCACGACGACCCCGACGACGCGCGCCCAGAAGGAACCGCTGAAGACCGCCACCCCGGCCACGATCACGACGACCCCGAGGATGAGGTGGATCCATCCCCAGCCCTCGGTGTTCATCGCGTACACGTAGCTGCGGGTGACGATGAGCAGACCGTCCTTGCGAATGGCGGCGGTCCCCTGGAAGACCGCCATCATGCCGGCGGTGATCAGCATGACCCCGGCGAAGATGGTCCACCCGCTCGCGTGCGGGTAGCGCTCGGGGCCCCGGGTGGTGGGGCCGACTCCGGTAGCACTGCTGGCCATGACTCGGGCTCCTTCGGGTGGCAACCGCCTCGCGGGCACGGTGAGACGGGAGGGACAAGCCCCGTATTTCACCGTAAGACCGGACTTTCGGTTCCGCTTGACCTTGACACCGTGACAAGCCCTTCACTGGGTCCGAGGAGGTGGTCCCGATGACCAGCACGAACGAGGACACGGACACGGTGCGGGCGGCGCTCCGCGGGCTGGGACACGGCGATCCGTCGGTCCGGCTCCGGGCGGCACTCGCCGTCGGCACGAGCCCGGACGAGGGGTCCGTCGGCACGCTCGTCGAGCGGTGCGCGGTCGAACCGGAGTTCTCCGTGCGCGAGCTGCTCACCTGGGCGCTCACCCGGCACCCGGCGGCGCTGACGGTGCCGGCGCTGCTCGACGAGGTCCGCTCGGAGCGTGCCCGGGCACGGAGCCAGGCGCTGCACACGCTGTCCAAGATCGGGGACCGGCGGGCCTGGCCGGTGATCACCCCGGCGCTGCTGGCCGACGCCGACGAGGAGGTGGCCAGGTGCGCCTGGCGGGCGGCGGTCGTGCTGGTGCCCGAGGGTGCGGAGCACGGGTTGGCCGTATCGTTGGCGGCCCAGCTCGGGCGCGGCGGACACGAGACCCGGCTGAGCCTCAGCCGGGCGCTGGTCGCGCTCGGGGAGGTGATGCTGCCGGTGCTGGACGCCGCGGCGACGGACCCCGACCCCCGGGTGCGCGCCCACGCGCTCGCCACGGAACGGCTGTGGCGCGACCCGGACGCGGGGTCCGGGTTCGCGGTCGAGGAGGCGAAGCGCACGGTGGCCCTCGGCGGGGGCGGCCGGGAGGGACGGTAGGCAGTGCTGATCGGCGAGGTCGCGCGGCGGTCCGGGGTCAGCGCCCGGATGCTCAGGCACTACGAGTCGCTCGGCCTGGTGCGGCCGACGGGGCGCACCGACTCCGGCTACCGCCAGTACGCGGAGGAGGACATCCGGCGGATCTTCCACGTCGAGAGCCTGCGGTCGCTGGGCCTGTCGCTGCGCGACGTCGGCCGGGCGCTCGACGAGCCCGGTTTCGCACCCGCGGAGCTGGTCGACGGCCTCGTCCGCCGCACCCGGGAGCGCATCGCGGCGGAGACGGAGCTGCTCACCCGGCTCCGCCGGATCGGGGCCGCGGAACCGGCGGGCTGGGAGGAGGTCCTGCGGATCGTCGCGCTGCTCCAGGCCCTGGAGTCGAAGAGCCCCAGGGCCAGGCAGCGCGCGGCCCTGTCCGCCGGCGAGGACGTCCCCGTGCCGGTGGAGGCACTGGTCGAGGCCGTGCTGGGCGAGTCGGACCCGAACGTCGCCGGGGCCCTGCGCTGGGCGCTGGCGCAGTCGGGCGGGGACGGGCCGCGCCTGCTGGCGGCGGGTCTCGACTCGCCCTCGGCCGAGGTGCGCGGGCGTGCCGTCCGGTCCATCGCCGAGTTCCCCGACGGGACGGCGACCGCGCTGCTGCGGGAGGCCCTCACCCACCGGGACGTGGCGGTCCGCAGGTGCGCGGCGCTGGCGCTCGGGGCCCGCGGGGTGGCCGAGGCCGTCCCGACGCTCATCGACATGATCGTCGAGGAGGCGAACGACGTCGACGCCGCCGACGCGCTGAGCGCGCTCGCGGGGGACCCGGCGCTGGCGGACCGGATCGCCGACGGGCTCGTCGGCCGGCTCACCGGCGACGGCGCCGGGCCGTCCGCACGCCGGCGGCTGGCCCAGGCGCTGGCGGACATCCCGGGCGCCACCACGTCGCGCGCCCTCGAAGGGCTGTCCCGGGACGAGGACCGTGCGGTCGCGCTGACCGCGGCGTACATTCTCAAGCTGCGCGACGCGCGGTAGGGTCCGTCTTCAAACTCCCGTCGTCCGCCCGGAGGGTGGGCGGGGCGGCGTTGGGGTGCGTGCATCGCAAGGCGGAGGTGGGGGCACCTCCCGGCCGAAGGCTGGGGGCGGAGCCACTGCGGTGGGGGCGCCTCCCGGCCGCCAGGCTGGGGGCCATTGGCGACCGACGACAACGCGGCGAGGTGCGTGCCCTGGGGGTACCTCCCGGCCGAAGGCCGGGGGAGCGTCGTCCCGCAGGCGCGAGTCTGAAGACGGACCCTCCGGAGGCGGCTTCGAGGGGTGGGGGTGGCGTGACGGGGGGCAGGCGGTTCCGTCGGCAGCGGAGGCTCTTCCTCTCGGTGGCGATCGACACCGTCGGCGCCGGTGTCTTCCTGCCGCTGTCCCTGCTGTACTTCGTCACCGTCCGGCACTTCCCTGCGGCCGCCGCGGGCACCGCCGTGACGGTCGGCTCGCTCGCCTCCTTCGCCGTCGTGCCGCTCTGCGGACGGGCCGTCCAGGCGGTGGGGCCCAAGTCCTGCCTGCTCGTCAGCAACGTCCTGACCGCGCTCGGGTACGGCCTCTTCTTCCTGGCGGGGAACCTGTTCACGGTGGCCGCCGCCACCTTCCTGGTGACCGCCTCCGACCGCCTGTACGGGGCCGCCTGGCCCACACTGGTCGCCCGGTTCGCGAAGCCGGAGGAGCTCACCGGGTGGTTCTCCGCGGTCACCGTGCTCAAGACGACGTCGCTGGGCGTCGGCACCCTCGCGGCGACCGCCCTGCTGGCCCTCGCCGGCGGACACGGCCTGGAGATCGCGCTCGCCCTGAACAGCGCGAGCTCCCTGCTCGCGGCCGTCCTGCTGCTGGGGGTCGCGGTGCCGGCCGTCGGGCGGCCCGCGCACCGGGCGGCGAGGTCCGACACCCGGGCGGCGCTCGGGGACCGGCCCTTCGTCTCCCTCGTCGTGTCGCAGACGCTGCTGTCGGCGGCCTGGCTGATCCCGACCGTCGCCTTCCCGGTCTACCTCGTGGAGACCCTCCACCAGGACGCGTACTGGCCCACGGTCGTGGTCGCCGTCCGTTACGCCACCGCCACCTGCCTCCAGATGCCGATCAGCCGGCGGCTCTCCGGCTGGAGCCGGTCGCGGATCCTCCGGCCGGCGATCGGCGCGGTCGCCGTGGCCATCGCCCTGACAGCCACGGTCTCCGCCGTCCCGCCCGCGTTCCAGGGCCCGCTCGCCGTCCTCGTGGCCGCCGTCCTGTCACTGGCCGAGCTGGCCTCGAAGCCCACCGCGGCCGCGCAGGCGGTGGCGATGGCGCCCAAGGGGGACGAGGGGCCGTACATGTCCCTGTTCCAGCTGACCTGGACGGTGTCCTACGCGGTCGGGCCCGCCGTCATCGGTGTGGGCCTGGAGAACCCCCCGCTGCTGTGGGCCGGGCTGGGCCTCTGCGTGGCGGCGAGCGGCCTGGCCCACCGCCTCCGCTCCCCGTGGCGCCGGGCGGCCGGCGGCACCACGGCGGGGCGACTCCCCCGCCCCGCCGGGGAACCGCGGGAGGAGGCCGACGTCCCGTGACCGGCGCCGCACCGCACGGCTGCCGGGTGCCCCGGGAGATCAGCGTCGTATCGGCGGCTGCTCGGCCGGCCCGTGGGCGCGCAGCTGATACCGCAGGCCCGAGGGCCGACGCCACTTGAGATCGAGACCGCAGGCACCGAGGACCGCCCCGAAGGCGTGCCGCATCGCGTCCCGGGCGGCGGTGCGGGCCCGCGCGGCCCGCTCGGCGTCGGGGGTGTCGCCGTCGGCGACGGCGGACAGCCGCCGGGACGGGTTCCAGTCGAGGTCGGCGAGGCCGATGGGGTCGTCGTCGGCGGCGACGGACCGGCACGAGTCGAGGACGATGCCGGGGGCCCGCAGGTGGTCGGCGACGGGCAGGCCGGCGAGCGCGGCGGCGCGGCGGACCGCCTCGACCAGGTCGGTGCCGATGCCGAGGTCCTGCGGTCGGGCGCCGGCCGGCGCCGGGGCGGCGGTGTCCTGCTCCCCCGCCGGAGGCGGGCCGTCGGCGCGGCCGAACCTGGTCTCGCCACCGGGGCGGCCCGGGGCGGTCTCCAGGCCGAAGGCCGGGAGGAACTCCGCCAGCGCGTTGTTCATGCTGTCGATGACGAGCGTGCGGGCGGAGGTGGCCGGCTTGACGGCCTGTTCCATGGCCGCGGCGGCCATCAGCCGGGGGCCCGGTTCCCAGTGCACGGCGATCAGGCCGGCGCAGTCGTCCCGCTCGTCGAGCGGCCTGGCCGGGCGCACGTGGACGCCCGCCCCGTGCCCGCCGTACGCGACGGGGAGGCCGGCCAGCAGGACCGCCTCGGTGATGCGGTCGGCGAGCAGCGGGTCCGCGCCGGGGCGGCCGGTGAACGTCACCGGAGGCCCGCCTTCTCCGGCCGAGAGACCGCCGCTTGACGGTCCGTCGGTGGTGCCAGCCGTGCGGTGACCGTGTCCACGCCGTCCTCCTCCGGGTCCAGGACGACGCCCGTCCGTCCGCGCCCGAGAGTAGTGGCGCACACGGACGGATCGTCGGTGAATCCGGAAATGTGACCGATGCCGTCCGCCCGGACACCCGGCGCGAGGACGTCCGGTGCGATGCCGTCCGCCCGCGTCGTCCGGTCAGCTCCAGGGGTTGGCCGGCTGGTCGTTGATGGCCGTCCAGAAGCGGGTGTTGCCGGGGATGTTGCCGTAAGCCCGGAACGTCCAGCCACCGGTCTGCGACATGTCGGCCCCGTAGTGGCCGTCGTGGAACTCGGCCTCGCGCCAGCCGGCGCCGAAGGTGGCCTGGCAGACGCTGTCCACCGCGGCCCGGCTGTTGAGGCGCGCCCCCTTGACCGGCTGGCTGAGGGCGACGGTGCCCTGCGCGGCCCCCACCTCGACGCCTGGGCCGAGGTCGACCGCCTGGCCGCCGGCACGGCCGGAGCCGCTTCCGCCTCCGCTGCCGGGACGGAACCGGCGAAGGCGGGGAGGAAGGAGGGCGGAAGGATCTACGATGCGGTTACCGGCGACGAGCCGACCGGGCCCAGGCCCATCCGTACCCCCCGTTCCCTTCGGGCAGAAAGGAATCCCCAGAGTGGGTAGCAGTGTCGAGACGCTGGAATTCCAGGCCGAGACCCGTCAGTTGCTCCGGTTGGTGATCCACTCGATCTACTCGAACAAGGACATCTTCCTGCGCGAGCTGATCTCGAACTCCTCCGACGCCCTGGACAAACTCCGCCTGGAGTCGCTCACCGACTCCGACGTCGGGGCCGACACCTCGGACCTGCACATCGCGCTGGACGTCGACCGGGACGCCCGCACGCTGACCGTCCGCGACAACGGGATCGGCATGAGCCGGGACGAGATCGTGGACCTGATCGGCACGATCGCCAAGTCCGGCACCGCCGGCCTGCTGGAGAAGCTCAAGGGCGCCCAGGACGCCGCGGCGGCGCAGAGCCTGATCGGCCAGTTCGGCGTCGGCTTCTACTCCGCGTTCATGGTGGCCGACAAGGTCACCCTGCGCACCCGGCGGGCCGGTGCCGAGTCCGGCACCCAGTGGGAGTCCGACGGCGAGGGCACCTACGAGCTCCGGGAGGTCGAGGGGCTGCCGACGGGCACCTCCGTCACCCTGCACCTCAAGCCCGCCGACGGCGAGGACGGCCTGGCCGACTACCTCGCCGGGTGGAAGATCCGCCAGATCGTCAAGCAGTACTCGGACTTCATCCGCTGGCCGATCCGGATGGCCACCGAGAACACCGGCGCCGGAAGCATCGGCGCCGGCGACACCGACGCCGGAAGCACCGACCCCGAGAACGCCGACGCCGCCGAGGAAGCCCCCGCCCCCGAGGTGGAGACGATCAACTCGATGAAGGCGCTCTGGGCCCGCCCCCGCGCCGAGGTGACCGAGGCCGAGTACCACGAGTTCTACCGGCAGATCAGCCACGACTGGCAGCCCCCGGCCAAGACCGTCCACATGCGCGCCGAGGGCACCTTCGAGTACGAGGCGCTGCTGTTCGTCCCCGCGCAGGCGCCGTTCGACCTGTTCTCCCGCGAGACGAAGCGCGGCGTGCAGCTGTACGTCAAGCGGGTGTTCATCATGGACGACTGCGAAGCGCTGATGCCCGACTACCTGCGCTTCGTCAAGGGCGTGGTGGACACCCACGACCTGTCGCTGAACATCTCCCGCGAGATCCTCCAGCACGACCGGCAGATCCGCGCGGTGCGCCGGCGCCTGGTCAAGAAGGTCCTCGGCGCGGTCAAGGAGATGCAGCGCGACGACGCCGAGGCCTACACGACGTTCTGGTCCCAGTTCGGCCGCGCGCTGAAGGAGGGCCTGATCGAGGACACCGACAACACCGAGGCCCTGCTGGAGCTGGTGTCGGCCGACTCCACCCACGACCCGGAGCGGACCACCACCCTCCGCGGGTACGTCGAGCGGATGAAGGACGGCCAGGACGCGATCTACTACCTGACCGGCGAGACCCGGGCCACCGTGGAGAACTCCCCGCACCTGGAGGCCTTCCGCGCCAAGGGGTACGAGGTGCTGATCCTCACCGACCCCGTCGACGAGGTCTGGGTCGAGCGGGTCCCCGGCTTCGACGGCCACCGCCTCCAGTCCATCGCCAAGGGCCAGGTCGACCTGGACGAGCCGGCCGAGGGGGACGAGCAGGCCGACGCCGAACGGGCGCAGCGCGAACAGGACTTCGCGGCCCTGCTGACCTGGCTGACGACGGCCCTGTCCGAGCAGGTCAAGCAGGTCCGGCTGTCCTCGCGGCTGACCACCTCGGCGGCCTGCGTGGTCGGCGACGCCCAGGACATGACTCCGACCCTGGAGAAGATGTACCGGGCGATGGGTCAGCAGGTGCCGCCGGTCAGGCGGATCCTGGAGCTCAACCCGGCGCACCCGCTGGTCGTCTCGCTGCGCACGGCGCACGAGGCCGACCCGGCCGATCCGGCGCTGGCGGAGATCGCCGAGCTGGTCCACGGCGGCGCGCTGCTCGCCGAGGGCGGCGAGCTGCCCGATCCGGCCCGCTTCACCCGGCTGCTCACCGAGCGGCTGGCCAGGGCGCTGTGACCGACGGGGTGCGGCCGGCCTCCCGCCGGCCGCACCCCGCCACGGCGTCGGGGGCCCGGGCCGGACGCCACGTCCGTGGCGGTGATCATCCGGGCGTAGGCTCTCGGCTGATCACCGGGGCAGGAGAGGGAAGACATGGGCCAGAAGATCATCCGGTTCTCGGACCTGACCGGCGAGCACGTGGAGAGCGACCGGGATCTGGTGCGGGTGGTGGTGCTCCAGCACCCCGACCTGGCCGAGGGGCCGGTCGAGATCGACGCGCTCGCCGGGGAGTTGGGCGAGGTCCGGGAGCTGGCGCTCGACCTGGTCACGATCGAGCTGCACCACCCGGGCCGGGAGCGGCCGCAGACGGTGGTGATGGAGGCCGGGGCGTTCGACCGGCTGGCCTCGGCCGCGCCGATGGCCGAGGTGCTGCGCGGCGCCCGCCCGGCCGAGCGCGCCGCCGTGCCGGGGACGGCGGGCTCCGGCGGCCGGGAGCGGGTCGACTACGCCAGCCTGGAACACGCCGGACGGCCGCACAAGGGCCGTACCACCGAGGCGGAGAAGCAGGTCGTCCAGCGCCATCTGGACGAGATCAACGAGCGGCTCGCCTCCGAGGGCGTCCGCACCATCGACCTGGAGAACGTCGAGCACGTGACCAGGTACGGCCTGGACGCCCTGGCCAGGGAGACCGGCGTGATGCTCGGCTGACCGCCGGCGGCGGAGGCGGGGGTGCCGCCGGGCGGGCGACCGCCGGGCAGGTGAATCACCGTCACCCGCCCCGTGTCGCCGATCGGCCCGGCTGGGCGATCGGCTGGACTGCGCACCATGCGTATTCCATACCGGACCGGACGGATCGCCTCCGTCCTGGCACTGGTGGCGGGCTCGCTGCTGAGCAGCAGCGTGCTCGCACCACCGGCCCAGGCCGCGATCTCCTTCACCAAGAGCGTCGACAAGGCAACCGTCTCCCCGGGGGAGATCGTCACCTATACCCTGCGCTACACGTGTTCCGTCACCGAGTGCACGGGTGGCGAGATCCTGGACACCCTGCCGTCGAACATGCAGTTCCTCGGCTGGACGCCGGACCCGTCCTCGGTGGACGAGGCCGCCTCCACCGTGCCCGCCGCGGGTGCGATGGGCGGCACCATGGACATCAAGCTGAAGAGCCTGAGTCCTGGCACCACCGCCACCATCGCGGTGTCGATGAAGTACCCGAACTTCTCCACCCCGAACGGCGCCGCCTCCACCAACTCGGCGACCATGTCGGCCACCGGCGAGACCACCCAGACCGCCACCGCGAACACCACGGCCCAGGTGCAGCCGCAGTACACGGTGACCAAGGGCATCCAGACCTCCAGCAGCGACGGACGCACCGTCACCTACCAGTTCAGCGCCTGCGCCACCGACAACGTGCCCAACGTCGACCTGGACACCAGCCGCCTGTTCGACACCCTGCCGCCCGGCGCGGTGGTGGACACCGGCCGCTCGCCCGGCTGGACACAGGTGGCGCCCGGCCCGAACACCTGGGGCTACGACATCGGCCCGTTCGTCTCCGGCAACGGGCGCGGCGGCTGCCGCAACCCCGGCGCCCTCGTCGTCTTCTATCCGGAGGCCTCCTTCCCGGACGGGACCACCTCCGACAACACGGTGAACCTGCTCGGCGCCCCGCTCACCGAGGCCGAGCGGCAGTTGGACACCTCCAGCACCACCACCGGCCAGTTCCAGCCGCCGGTCACCGGCGTGCAGGTGACCGCCAGCAAGACCTGGCGCGACACCACCACGTCCGGCGACCTCAACTCCTTCAGCCTGTCGGCCACCAACACCGCGGGACCGGCCACCAGCCTGACCATCACCGACCCGGGCGCCGGCTCCACCGACGGCATCTACAACTGGATCTTCCCGCAGTCCCTCCAGCTGGAGCCGTGGAACCCGACCAGCATCCAGCTGACCCTCCAGTACCGCCTGAACGGTGACCCGACCTGGCTCACCTTCACCCCCGGCACCCCGTTCAACGGCTCCGGCGCCCGCCGGCTCACCTTCGAACAGGGCGCGGGCGACCCGGCGAACGACGTGCTCGGCTTCCCGGCCGGGCGCTGGCTGGACGGCCTGAAGTTCACCTGGAACGGCCCGATCCCCACCGGCTGGAGCCCGGGCAACTCGGTGCAGCTGGTCACCCAGGTCGCCACCCCGGGCCACGACGGACGCCAGGCCCCGGCCCCGCTGACCAACTGCGTGGACACCACCGCCACCGACGGCACCAACAACGCCTCCGCCAACGCCTGCGCCCAGACCACCATCACCCAGGCCACCAACCTCGGCGCGGCCAAGACCACCGTCGCCGGCGAGCTGTCCGCCCCCGGCGGCAAGGCCACCTTCCAGGTCATCCCGTACAACCGCAGCGCCCACGACCTGGACCGCCCGCTCGTCCTGTACGACATGCTGCCCGCCGGCGTGGTCTACATCGACGGCTCGGCCCGGCCCGACCCCAACTACCCGGACGCCAAGGCCCCTTCGTCGATCACCGTGACCCCGGGCCCGGACGGCCGGCAGATCCTCCGGATGGAGTGGCCGGCCGGCGCACCCGACTCGACGTACCTGCACGACGCACTGGCCTACCGGATGCTCTTCGACGTCCAGGTCGCCAGCAGCATCCGCTCCGGCGAGCTGACCAACGACGTCTACGTCACCGTGGACCAGCCCACCCACCCGGTCTCCTGCATGTTCTCCGGCTCCGACAGCGGCAGCACCCCGGACATCCTCGACCTCAACGGCAACGGCGACACCACCGAGCTGCTCTGCCACGCCTCGTCCACGATCAACGTGGACGTACCCGCGGTGCTCCGCTCCTACAAGGAGGTCAAGGGCGACCTCGACGCCGACTACGTCAGCATCGGCACCACCACCCCCGGCGGCGGCATCTCCTACCGGATGACCGTGCGCAACGACTCCCCCGACCCGGTCACCGACTTCCTCGCGTACGACAGGCTCCCCACCCCGGGCGACGACTACGTGCTCACCCAGGACGCCCCGCGCGGCAGCGCCTGGACCCCTTCGCTGACCCAGCCGATCACCAGCAGCGACCCGACCGTGGTGATCGAGTACACCACCGACCCCGACCCCTGCGTGGACCCGCTCCTGGTCGACCGCACCGGCTGCAACAGCGCGGCGGTCTGGAGCAGCACCTTCCCCGGCCCGGGGACGGCCACCTGGTTCCGCATCCGCCGCCCCGGCGCCATGGCCTCCGGTGAGTCCTTCACCCTGACCTGGCCGATGGTCGCCTCCTACGACGCGCCGGAGGGGGACTACGCCTGGAACAGCTTCGCGTTCACCGCCGTCGACAACGAGGGCCGCCGGCTGCTGCCGGCCGAGCCCGCCAAGGTCGGCGTCGCGGTCAAGCGCGTCGCACCCTCGAACAACGCCCTGGGCGACTTCGTCTGGATCGACAAGGACGGCTCCGGTGTCCAGAAGCCCGGTGACACCGGCATCGCCGGGGTCAAGGTGACGCTGCTGGACGGCGCCGGCCAGGCCGTACGGGACAAGGACGGCAAGCCGGTCACCACGGTGACGGACGCCAACGGCCACTACCTGTTCGACAACCTGCCCGACGGCAGCTACGCGGTGCAGTTCGACCTGACCACGCTGCCCCCGGGTGCCAAGGTCACCACGCGGCACGCCGGCACCGACCCGGCCAAGGACTCGGACGCCGACCCGGCCACCGGCATCACCCAGACCGTCACCCTGAGCGGCGGACAGCGCGACCTCGACCTCGACATGGGGGTGGTCCTCCAGACCACCTCGCCGTCCCCGTCCCCCTCGCCGTCCCCGTCCCCCTCGCCGTCCCCGTCGCCCTCGCCTTCCCCGTCCCCGTCGCCGAGCCCGAGTTCGTCACCGTCGCCGTCCCCGTCGCCGACCGTCTCCCCCAGCCCCACGGCCACCCCGACCCACACCCACACCCACCCGCACACCCCGAGGCCGTCGGAGAGCGGCGAGCTGCCGCACACCGGCAGCTCCTCCCCCGACACCCTGATCGCGGCGCTCGGGGCCATCGCCCTCCTCGGCGGCGGCACCCTCTGCTTCGTCGCCTACCGCAGGCCGGGCCGGCACAGCTGACGCCCGACCGCACACCCGCAGGACACCAGTGGCGCCGCCCCACCGAGGGCGGCGCCACCGGCGCGTCCGGGGGCAGGCCCCGGGGGTGTGAAGTCGGGCGGCTCAGTCCTGGTCCAGCTTGGACAGGGCCTCGGTGACCAGCTTGGTGGCGAAGTCGTTGCCGTTGCCGGAGATCCGGTTGATGTACTCCGCCAGCAGGACGACCATGGCCTCCAGCGGATTCATCTCCGCCTCGGTCCACTGCCCGTACTGGGCGCGCCACAGGGTGGGGCTCAGCCCGGTGCCGGCGGCGACCAGCAGGCCGGCCATCATCGGGATCACCTCGGGGCGGAAGGTCCTCGGCATCATCCGCATGGTGGCCACCAGGCTGGGCAGCACGTGCTCGACCACGTCCTCCTCGTGCTGCTCGAAGGCCGAGCGCAGCCAGTTCATGTACATGTAGACGAGCGTGCAGGCGCCGTCCAGCAGCGCCTTGGCCTGCGCGGGGCCGAAGGACGCGGTGAGCTGGTCGACCATCCGCTGGTGCTCGGGGTCCGTCCCGCTCTTGCCGTCGTAGACGGCCTTGAGCCGGGAGTCGATCACCATGAGCGCGGCGCTCACGTCGCCGACGGGAGCGTGCTGGGGGTCGCAGGACGACACGGGACTCCTCCTAGAGCGGCCACGGCCGGTGCGGCCGGCCCGTTCGTAGGGTAGGCGACCGATCGCACAGGGTCAGGCCGTTCCGCCCGGCAGGGTCCCGGGGCGGGGGTGCGGAAGGGCCGCCCCGGGCGGGCCGGGGCGGCCCTTGGTAGCGGCGGGCCGGGTCCTGGGGCCCGGCCCGCCGGCCGACAGCGGCTTCACGCGAAGGAGTTGCCCACGGAAAGCCAGGTTGACGGCGGCGACGCGCGGAGGGTGGCCGGCGCCTCGTCCGGCCCGTCGCCAGGCCCGCTGCCAGGCCCGCCGTCCGGCCCGTCGCCAGGCCAGGCCCGGGGGCCGGCCACCCTCCCGCCGTCAGGCGCCCGTCGTGGCGGTCCTGGCGTTGCGGCGGCGGACGTAGACGGTGGCCAGGATGCCGGCGACCACCGCGCCGCCGCCCGCCCCCGCGACGGACGCGTTGATCATCGGGACCGCCGCCGCGGGCTCGGCCCCGCCGCACTCGGCGTGGCCGATGACCAGGTTGGCGCCGTTCAGCGCCGGCAGCAGGGTGATGTGGACGGCGTTGACGGTCAGCGCGCCGTTGGCGTCGGTGGTCTGCTCGTTGAGGACGATCGAGCCGACGAGCGGGATGTCGATCCTGGTGTTGGCGGGGGCGTTGGCCTGGAGGTTGGTCGGGATGATGCCGACGGTGATCGACCCGCCCGCGATCAGTCCGCTGCCGGTGGCCCCGGCGGGGGTGGCGGTGCAGGTCGAGTTGATGCCGGTCAGCGAGACCGAGGCGACCCCGAGGTCGAGCCCGAGCTTGTCGACCGTCGCCGAGGCCGACGCGGTGCCGTCGGCGGGGTTGCCCGCGGTGGTCGCGGTGAGCACCGAAGTGGTGGCGACCGGACCGACGTTGAGGCCGACCAGGGTCTGGGTGCCGCCGGACGGGTAGGCCGAGTGGGGCGAGGGTGCGACGGCGACCATCCCGCCCAGCGCCTGCGTGGAGACCACGTAGGCGTCGGCCACGGGGGCGGGAAGTGCGGCGTACGCCGGGGAGGCCACGGTCAGGGCTCCGACGGCGAGCGCGGTGCCGGCGAGGACGCGGTTGCGGGTACGAGTTCTCACGGGTTGGCCTTTCGGACGTGTCGCACGGCGGAACGGATCGTCCGCCGTGGGGCGGGAAGGGGTGGTGCTTCGACTCCGCCGGCCGGCCTCGGCGTTGGCTCCGGGCGCGGCCTCACCGGCCGGGGAGAAGTCTCGGTGCCTCAGGCGATGGGCCTCAGGCGGTGGTGCCTCAGGCGGTGGCGATCTCCTGGGCGGGGGCGGGCTCCTGGGCCGCGGGCGCCGGCAGCGGCGCGGCGGTGCGGGCCGTCTTCTGCCAGGAGCCCTTGCCCCGCACGATCCGCCAGAAGGCGCGGACCGCGACGAGGTAGGTGGTCGCGGCGTACACCGCGAGGGCGAGGCCGTAGCCGAGCGCGGCCCGGCGGCTGATCCCCGGTTCGCTGCGGCGCCGGTACAGCGGCCCCCAGAGGGCGAACTCGGCGACCCCGAGGAGCAGGTAGAGCGCGATCAGCACCGCGCCGCCCTGGCCCAGGAAGGCGAGCACGAACCGCGGGTAGAAGACCGCGTTGTACGCGAAGGCGGCGATCGGCACGGTGTAGACCACCAGGCCGACGACCTGGAGCCAGGGCTGGACCATGAAGTAGAGGACTTCCAGGAAGCCCATCGTGCTGAACTCGCGGGACCGCCAGACCCGGCGCAGGTACGGCGCGCACTGCATCGAGCCCTGCGCCCAGCGGACCCGCTGGGTGATCAACTGCCGGACGTTCCACAGGGCTTCCTGGTCCACCCAGGCGGTCGTGGTGTAGCCGTTGCGCCAGCCGGCCAGCATCATCCGCAGCCCGAGCTCGAAGTCCTCCAGCAGCGCCCGGCCCCACGGCTCGCCGCCGCCCGGGTCGATCGAGCGCAGCGCGCTGAGCCGGTTGGCCTGGCCGTTGCCGCCCACGTTGACGGTCCCGGTGAGCCGGCGGGTGATCTGGATCGCGGAGATCGGCCCGCGGAACTCCATGTCCTGGAGCCTGGCCAGCAGCCGGGCGAACCGGTTGGCGAGGCGCCCGCGGTGGGGCAGCGGCACGGCCACGTCGCGGTTGGACATCCGGACCTCGGCCTGGACGGCGCCGATGGCCGGGTCGCCGAAGAAGGACGCTCCGGCGAAGCAGTCCAGCATCCCCGGCGAGGGCCGCCCGTCAGCGTCCAGGACGATCAGGACGACCCGGTCGGCGTCGGTGTCCTCCGGCAGCCGGGTTTCGAGGGCCCGGTAGGCGGAGTTCAGGGCGTCGCCCTTGCCGGTACGGGCCCGCGGCAGCCGCCGGGTGACCAGGTGGACGGGCCGTCCCTCGTCCGCCCTGGCCCGCACCACCTCGGCGGTGCGGTCCTCGGAGTGGTCGTCGACGACCCAGACGTGGGCCAGGGGGAAGTGCCGGGCGAGGTAGTCCAGGGTGGTGCCGATCACGGCCTCCTCGTCCCGGCAGGGTATGAGGAAGTGCCAGTCGAACCGGCTCGGGTCGCCGGGGGCGTCCGGGCGGGCCCGCAGGAAGTTGCGCACGATCACCGCGACGTAGGCGAGGAAGCCGACCCCCAGCACGAAGGAGAGGGAGACGGACAGGTCGAGCAGGGTCACGGCGCATCGGCCTCCGCGTCGCGGGTGGACGTTCGGGTGATCAGGAAGAGGAAGAGCAGCAGGGCGATCAGGCCGGCGGCCATCATCAGCACCGAGCCGAACAGCACGTGCGTCCAGCCGAACCCCTCGTCGCCGTAGCGGTGCTGCATGGCGACGATCAGCGTCAGCCGGCCCAGGTTGGCGGCGACGACCAGGGCGGCCGCCAGGACGAAGCCCAGCAGCACCCTGCCCGGCCCGCGGGTGCCGAACAGCAGCAGGACGCCGGCCACCAGGGCCAGCGGGGCGATCAGCAGGGCGCTGCTGCATCCGGTGGTCAGCGCGATCCCGCGCCCGAGCCCGCCCTCGCCGCCGGCGTACAGCACCGGCGCGTCGGGGGCCTCCAGCAGCAGGGTCCGCAGGCCGAGCCCGTGCTCGACCAGCCACCGGGCCCCGGCCATCTCGCGGAAGCGGTAGGCGCGCTCGCCGACGACCAGGAACCCGCCCAGCCCCAGCAGCAGCGGCCCGGCCACCCCGGCGAGCAGCCGGCCGGAGAGCGGGCCGCGGCCGTGCTGCGACAGCCGCGACCGGGCCGGCCCCGGCGGGCGGGCGGGTTGCGGGTGGACGTCTGCGGTCACGAGGAAACTCCCTGGGGGAAGGGCGAGTTGGCGGAGGACGGACTGGTGCGGCGGCGCGCGGCTACGCGTCGTCGCGGTGACGGCCGCCCGGCTCGTCCCGGTCGGCGGCCAGGCGGCTGCGCCGCAGCAGGGCGACTCCCACCAGCACCAGGGCGGTGCCGGCCGCGGCCGCGATGCCGAGACCGGGAGAGCCGGTCGAGGCCAGGACGCCGCCGCCCGCCGCGGCCGGGGGGATGCCGCCGCCCATGGGTCCGTACATGGCTGGTTCCTCTCGTTGTGACCGGGTTGTCCCGATCTTTGCGATCTGGAGCCGTATGGTGCTGGGCCGATCGGATGATCGGATAGGTCCGGCGCGCCCATTCGGGTGGAAATCACCCGTTTGCCGTAACGGACCGCGCGGCGACGCCGGTGAGCCGGCATCCCGCACTCGACGAACGGCGGCCAAGTGGACGCCCGACGAGCGGCCTTGACGGCCCGGCACATCGATCCGTACACGACCGGAGGCGCGAGCCGCCCCCTGCGCGGCTGCCCGCACGGACGCCTCGATCAAGGCCGGATGGGTCGACATTGCGCCACACGGGTGACATTTGTCCGATGTGCGGATATTTCTCCCCAAGTAATCCCTATCGTCTGCTGATACTTCCGCAGCACCCACCCCTCGCCCCTTCGGAGCGCCATGTCCTCGACCGATGTCGCCCTGGTCCTCGGAACCCGGCCGGAGATCGTCAAACTCGCCGGAGTGGCCCGCCTGCTGGGCCCGCAGGCCCGCATCGTCTGGAGCGGCCAGCACTGGGACCCGGCCCTCACCACCACCTTCTTCGCCCAGTACGGCCTGCCCCGCCCGCACCACCTGCTGAAGGGCGTCGGCGGCGAGCCGCGCGGCCGGCAGATCGGCCACATGGTCAGCAGGCTGAGCGACCACCTCGCGGCCCGCCCGCCGGCCGCCGTCGTCGTCCAGGGCGACACCAACACCGCCGCCGCCGGCGCGCTCGCGGCACACTGCGCCGGCATACCCGTCGTCCACGTCGAGGCCGGCCTGCGCTCCTTCGACCCCGACATGCCCGAGGAGGCCAACCGCCGCCTCATCGCCCCGCTCGCCGACCTGCACTGCGCGCCCACCGCCACCGCGGCGGCCCACCTCCTGCGCGAGGGAATCCCCCCGGAACGGGTGGTGATCACCGGCAACACCGTCGTCGAGGCGACCCTGGAGACCCTGCCCGCCGAGGCCGAGGCCCACCGCATCGTGACCGGACACGGCGTCACCCCGGGCGGCTACGTGCTCGCCACCATCCACCGCCCGGAGAACACCGACGACGCCGCGCGGCTCGCCCAGATCCTCGACCAGCTCGCCGCCCTCGACCTGCCGGTGCTGCTGCCGCTGCACCCCAGGACCAGGGCCGCCGTCGAGGCGCACGGCCTGCGCGGCCCGATCGCACGGCTGCGCCGGATCGACCCGCTGGACCACGCCGGCTTCCTCGCGCTGGCCCGGCACTGCCGCCTGCTGGTGTCGGACTCCGGCGGGGTGCAGGAGGAGTGCACGGTGCTCAAGCGCCCGCTCGTGGTGGTGCGCAACTCCACCGAACGCCCCGAGGCCGTCCAGGCCGGCTTCGCCCGCCTCGCCCGTCCTGGCCACGAACTCGCCCGCGCCCTGAGGGACTTGCTCGCCGACGAGGCCGCCGCCGAACGGCTGGCCCAGCTCCCCTCCCCGTACGGCACCGGGCAGGCCAGCGCCGAGATCGTCGCCGCGGTGCGCGGCCGCTACCTCGCCCCCGGGCCGCCGGCCGAACGGTTCACCGGGCCGCCGGCCGAGCGGTTCCCCGAGCCGGCCGCCGCCCCGCTGCCCGGCCCCGGACGCACGCCGGTCACGGCCGTGGCGGCCCGCCCCCGGCGCTGAACGCACCACCTGCCGGGCCTCGCCCGCCCCGGCAGGAAGCTGACGGATCGGATCCGCCCGCGAGCCGCCCTGGCAGGAAGGTGGCGGATCGGATCCGTCGACCCCGGGCGGAGCTGCTGGCAGGGTCGGACGCAGCCCGCGTCCGGCGGGATCCACTGCACCCGGGGGGCTCCCATGACGACGACAACCGGCACCCGTCCGGCCACCGCACCGGGCCCGGACGGGCGCCGCACGCGGACCGCGGGCTGAGGCGGGCGGCATGGACGACCTCTACGAGCGCCACTGCCTCGCCGACCCGCTGTTCTACGACGAGCCGGTCCGCGCCGAGCGCCCCGACGACCGCTTCGCCGCCGCCACCGCCCCGCTCCCGCCGGGCTGGCGGCGCCAGGAGCACGGCGGCTGGGTCAACCTGAGGCCGCCCGGGGCGCGACTGCCCGAGCAGGGCTGGAAGGTGCACGTCTCGGCGACGACGGACGAGGCCGGGCGGGTGATCGACCAGGTCCTGGCGTACTGCCTGGAACACGAGCTGACCTGGAAGTTCCTGCGCAGCCCCGCCACCGTGCTCGCGGCGAACAGCAAGTACGCCGACCGCCGCTCCAGCGGCAAGCTGATCACGCTCTACCCGGAGGACGAGGCCCGGCTGGTCCGGGTGCTCGACGACCTGTCCACCCTGCTCAAGGGCGTCCAGGGACCGTACGTGCTGAGCGACCTGCGCTACGGGGAGGGCCCGCTCTACCTGCGCTACGGCTCGTTCGTCGAGCGCTACTGCACCGACGGGCACGGCGAGCGGGTGCCGGCCATGCTCGGACCCGACGGCGAGCCCGTCCCCGACACCCGCGGCACGGTCTTCGCGGTGCCCGACTGGGTGCCGGTGCCCGAGGTCGTCGCGGCCCAGCAGGCCGCCGACGCCGAGCGCGAGGCGGCCGGTTCCGACACCGAGTTCCCGTTCGAGGTCAGCAAGGCGCTGCACTTCTCCAACGGCGGCGGGATCTACCTGGCCACCGACCGGCGCGACGGCCGCAAGGTGGTGCTGCGCGAGGCCCGCCCGCACGCCGGGCTCGACGCCGCCCGCCGGGACGCGGTGCAGCGGCTGCACAGCGAGCGCCGGGTGCTGGAGGCGCTGGACGGGCTGGACTTCGTGCCCGCGCTGTACGAGTACCGGCAGGTCTGGGAGCACCACTACCTGGTCGAGGAGTACATCGAGGGCGAGCGGCTGGAGGAGGTCTTCACCCGCACCTGCCCGCTCGCCCGCCCCGAGCCGGACGAGGCCGAACTGGCCGAGTACACCGCCTGGGCCCTCGACGTGGTCGACCAGGTCTCCGGCATGCTGGCGACGCTGCACCGGCGCGGGCTGGTCTTCGGCGACCTCCAGCCCAACAACATTCTGGTCAGGCCGGACGGACGCTGCGCGCTGGTCGACTTCGAGATCACCTTCCCGGCCGAGGACGGCACCGCGCCCCCGCTGGGCACGCCCGGCTTCGTCTCTCCCCGGGCCCGGCGCGGCACCGCGGTGGACGCGTACGCGCTCGCCGCGCTGCGGCTCTACCTCTTCCTGCCGGTGAACCAGCTGCTCGGACTGGACTCCGGCAAGGCCGAGCTGGCCGGCCGGGAGATCGAGCGGCGCTACCCCGTACCGCCCGGTTTCGGGGCCGAGACCGCCGCGGCGCTGCACCGGGCGGCCGGCGGGACGCTGCCGCCGGGCGCCACCGAGCGCCACCGGGCCGACGACGGGCACGGCCAGGCACCGGCCTGGCCGCAGGAGCCGGCCACCGACACCGCGGCCTGGCGCCCGGTGCTGGACTCGCTCGCCGAGGGCATCCTGGCGATGGCCACCCCGGAGCGGACGGACCGTCTCTTCCCCGGCGACATCGCCCAGTTCGGTCCGGGCCACGGCGGCCTGGGCCTCGCCCACGGGGCGGCCGGCGTGCTGTACGCGCTGCGGGCCTGCGGCCGTCCCGTCCCGCCCGAGCACACCGAGTGGCTGCTGACCAGGACGAACGCGGCGCCCGACCTGCCGGCCGGGCTGTACGACGGGCTGACCGGCATCGCCTGGACACTGGCCCGCCTCGGCGCCCTGGAGGAGGCCGGCGCCCTGGTCGACCGGCTGCTCGCCACCGCACCGCCGGCCGATCCGGGGCTCGGCTCCGGCCGCGCCGGCATCGCCCTCGGGCTGCTCGACCTGGCCGGCGCACTCGGCCGGGACCAGCTCGCCGAACAGGCCCTGGCCCTCGGGCACCAGCTGGCCGCGGAGGAGCGCGCGCCGCGGCTGCGCGGCCTGCTGGACGGCTGGACCGGCCAGGCCTCACTGTTCCTGCGGCTGCACGAGCACACCGGCGAGCCGCGCTGGCTGGCGGCGGCCGAGGCGGCGCTGGGCCGCGAACTGGACGGCGCGGACATCTCCGACGGGATGCTCTTCCTGCTGGAGGACCGCCACCACCGCAAGCTGCCGTACCTGGCCGCGGGCGGCGTGGGCACCGCCGGCGTGATCGCCGAACTGGCCCGGCGCACCGGCGAGGACCGGCTGCCCGCCCGGTTCGCCGAGGCGACGGCCGCCGCCGGGCGCGGCTGCCTCCCCGAGCTGGTCGCGGCCTCCGGCCTCTTCGAGGGCCGGGCCGGGCTGATGCTGCACCAGCTCAGGACCGGCCGCCGGGCCCAGGCCGAACGCCACCTGCGGCTGCTGGAGTGGCAGGTGATGGCCCACCGGGGCCACCTGGTGTTCCCCGGCCGCCGCACGATGCGGCTCTCGGCGGACCTGGCCACCGGCGCGGCCGGGATCCTGGCCGTCCTGCACGAGGCGGTGCTCGGCCCGGTGCCGCTGCCCGGCATCACGGACCTCCCCCGGCCCTGACCGCGGGGGACGCACGACGGTCACCATCCGGTGACCGCTACCGACACCGAAAGGACGGCACCACCATGTCGCAGATCCTCGCCCTCCAGGCCCTGGAGACCGAGCACGGCCCGGGGACCGACGCCGCCGTGGTCGGCAGCCACCTGAGCAGCTTCGCGCACTTCCGCTTCGAGGTCGCCGTCACGGACCAGGACGCCCGCTGATGTCCCGGATCCTGGCCCTCCAGGGGCTGCGGGCAGAGACCGGCACCGAGGCCGCCGTCGCCGGGAACAGCTACAACTTCAGCTTCCACAGCGGCTTCAGCCACCAGTACACCCAGACCCACATCACCGAGGAGGAGATCCACTGATGTCGCAGATCCTCGCCCTCCAGGCCCTGGAGACCGAGCACGGCTCCGAGCTGGGCGTCGCCAGGAGCTACAGCTACCTCAGCAGCTTCATCCACCAGTACACCCACACCCACGTCACCGCCGAGGAGACCTCCTGATGTCCGAGATCCTTGCCCTCCAGGGCCTCCAGCCCGAGACCGGCTCCGAGGCGGGCGTCGCCAAGACGAACGTCCTCAGCCACGTCAGCACAGCCTTCCACCAGTTCACCCACGCCCACGTCACCGCCGAGGAGACCCGCTGATGTCGCAGATCCTCGCCCTCCAGGGCCTGCGCAGCGAAGACGACGTGACCTTCGCCGCCGCCAAGTACAGCTACATCAGCAGCTCCTTCCACAACTTCACCATCACCCACGTCGCCGAGGAGGAGACCGCCTGATGTCCCGGATCCTCGCCCTCCAGGGCCTGCGCAGCGAAGACGACGCCACCCTCGCCGCCGCCAAGTACAGCTACATCAGCACCGCGATCCACCAGTTCACCCACACCCACCTGACCGACGAGGACGCCGCCTGATGCCGCGGATCCTCGCGCTCCAGGGTCTGGAGGCGGACGGGGACGCCCTGGCGGCGACACCCACCACCTTCATCGGCAGCCACCTGAGCAGCGTGGCGCACATCCGCCACGAGGTCCCCGTCACGGACGAGACCTCACGCTGATGCCGAGAGCGGCTGCCCGCCGGGGCCGTCCCGGCGGGCAGCCGCCCCGTGTCACCCCCGGCCCCGGCGGGCCGCCCGGTTCAGCACGGCGCCGTGGCGTCCACCGGGACGGTCAGCCGCGCACGCTCGGCCAGCACGCCGGCCTGGAACCGGCTCTGCGCGCCGAGGCGTTGCAGCAGCTCGGCGATGTGCCGCCGGCAGGTGCGGGTCGACATGCCCAGCCGCCGGGCGATCGCGTCGTCCTTCTCCCCGGCCGCGAGCAGCACCGCGATCACGCCCTCGACCTCGCGGGACACCGCGCGGGCCGCGGTCGGCGCGGTGTCGTACGGGACGGCCTGGCTCCACTCGTGTTCGAAGAGCCGGACGAAGTACGCCACCAGGGACGGCTCGCGGACCAGCAGCGCCCCGCCGGTGGCGAGCCTGGCCGGCACGAAGGCCGTGGTCCGGTCCACCAGGACCAGCCGGGCGGGCACCTCGGCGCGGGTGCGGATCTGCGCCCCGGCGGCGGTGACCCGCTCCGCGTAGGAGCGGGTGGGCGGGTCGAACCTGGTCGGGTGCTGGTAGACGCTCCGCAGCCGAACGTCCCGTTCCAGCAGGGCCAGGTCCCTGGGCAGCGCCTGGTCCAGGTCCGCCCAGGGGTGCCGGCCGCCCGGCCGGATCGCCAGCACCTCCTCCTCGGCCGCGCCCACCACCGAGTCCAGCGCCGCGCGGGCCGCCTGGGCGTCCTCCAGCAGCCGGACCGAGCCGGCCGGCTCGCCGCTCTGCGACCAGTACACCGGCTCCAGCGAGGCCACCTCGGCGCGCAGCTTGGCCAGCGCCGCCAGCCGCCGGCCCAGTTCGGCCTCGTACAGCCGCAGCCTGGCCTCCGCCGGTCCGGTCAGCCGCGCCACGGCCGCGTCCGGGCCGACCGCCGCGAGGCAGTCCGGTTCGTCCCCCGGTCGCTGGATCAGCAGGCACAGCTCCACCAGCAGGTCGACGGCCCGTCGGCACCGCGCCTCGGTGAGCCCGAGGTCGCCGGCGATCCGCGCCAGGTCGGCCGGTTCGACCCGCCGGTGCCGCACCGCCCACTCGTAGACCAGCCGCGCCTCGTGGTCGAGCAGGGCCTCCCGCCCCGACGACCGGATCGTGTCCGTGTTCACCGGATTCATCCACCCCTCCTCAGTCGGCCATCATCTTCCTGACCCTCCCCGCCCCTTGGCTGCCGTCGCGACCTGTGGCGATTATCGGACGACCGCTCCGAGGAGCAGTCGTCCACCGGACGCGACTGTCACCTGCCACTGCTGTCAAGAGGGCCGCCATGGAACAACGTGGAACCGTCCGGGTTGCGTTCACCGCACCCGCGCCGGCGGCCCTTCCGCCCCCGGGGCGCCGCACCGCCGGCCGAACGCCCGCCGCGCGGCGGCCGTCCCCGGCCCGACCAGCGAGGACACCCAGCTTGGACACCCAGGCCTCCGTCGCCCCCGCCCCCGCCCCCGAGACCGACCACGACTCCGTCACCTTCTACCGCTGGGCCGTCCGCCAGGACAAGTCCGGCGCGGACGGCCTCCGCTCCGTCGCCGAGCACACCTGCGGCCATCCGGCCGGCCACGCCGTGGACCACGCCGTCGGCCACGCCGTGGACGTGCCCCGGCGCCGCGGGCTGCTGCGGCCCGTCCCCGCCGACACCCCGGCACCCGCCCGGGAGCAGGCCGGGCCCGAGCACCTCCACACCAAGCAGCCCGCCGCGGCAGCCGGCCCCGGAACCGCGCACGCCGGTGTCGTCGGCCGACTGCTCCTGGCCCGCCGGGAGGTGCTGCTCTGCTGCCCCGGCGGCGACCCGGCCGCGGCCGGGCTGGCCGAACTGCTGCTGGCCGAACTGCCGCTCGCCGAAGCGGCGTTGAGCGTCCGGATCATCCTCCAGCACCCGGCGCGCTTCCACCTGCCCGCCCAGCGCCGGGCCCGGGCCGCGACGCGGGCCGGCGCCGAGGTGCGCACCACCGGGGAGAGCTGCGGACCGCTGCTGGTCATCGACCGGGAGAGCGCGTTCCTGCCGGAGCACGGGCGGCCCGACGGACTGGTGCCGGTGACCCAGCCGTCCGTGGTGAACCACCTGGCCGACACCTTCGAGACGCTCTGGCACCGGGGCGAAGCCTTCCGCAGCGGGCCGGTCGCCGCCCGCGCCGTCTCCGACGAACTGCGCGGCGCGATCCTGCGGCTGCTCGCCGACGGGCTGAAGGACGAGGTCATCGCCCGCCGCCTCGGGCTCTCACTGCGCAGCTGCCGCCGGCACATCGCCGGCCTGTACGGCACGCTGGGCGCCGACAGCCGCTTCCAGGCGGGGGTGCTGGCTGAGCGGCACGGCCTCACCGGCGGCGTGGCGGCGCCCGGCGCCTCCTCACCCGCCTCCCCGACTGCCGCACCGACCGCCGCACCGACCGCCGTTCCGGCCGCTGTGCCGCCCGCCGCCTGTGCCGCCGGCAGCCGCTGAGCGGCAGATCACAGCAGGCAGCCACGCGCCGCCACACGCCCGTCACATTCGGCCCGGATACTCGAACAGGCCCACCGATCACCTCCCGGACGACGGAGGACCCCCGCATGACCGCCGGCCCCGACCGCCCCGCCTTCCTGCTGGTCCACGGCGCCTGGCACGGCGCCTGGTGCTGGGACGCCGTACGCGCCGCCCTCGACGCCGAGGGCTGGCGCTCCCACGCCGTCGACCTGCCCAGCTCCGCCCCCGTCGGCTCCGTCCCCGCCCGCTCCGACGGCACCCGGCCGGCGGGCCTGGCGGAGGACGCGGCCGCGGTCCGCGACCACCTGCGGCGGATCGACGGCCCGGTGGTGGTGGTCGCCCACTCCTACGGCGGCGCCCCCGTCACCGAGGCGATCGCGGGCGCCCCGAACGTGGTGCGGGCGGTGTACCTCGCCGCCTTCCAACTGGACGCCGGAGAAAGCCTGTTCTCCTTCCTGGGGACACCCGCCCCGGCGGACGACACGGGCCACACCCCGCCGGACGAGGACGCCCGGCAGGTGTTCTTCGCCGACGTGCCCGGCGCCGAGGCCGACCGCGCCGTGGCGCGGCTGACCCCGCAGAGCGTCCGGTCCTTCACCGAACCGGTGCGCACGGCGGGCTGGCGCACGGTGCCGTCCAGCTACGTGGTCTGCGAGCACGACCGGGCGCTCGAACCCTCCCGGCAGCGCGTGCTCGCCGCGCGCGCCGACACCGTGCACCGGCTACCCAGCAGTCACTCCCCCTTCCTGTCCATGCCCGGGGAGCTCGCCGCCCTGCTGGCCGGGATCGCCGGCACCGGCCGGCGGTCCGACCGCCGGTCCGACGGTCGGGGTGGGCCGGACGGCGGGCCGGCCCACCGCGCCGTCCGGTCCTCGTGAGCTCCGGCTCGCGTCGGCTCCGGCCCTCGTCAACCCACGTCAGTGGCGCCGGTGCGCGGCTCCAGCCGGGTGCCCGTACGGAGGGTGATCGACATCAGGTCGCTGGGGGCGTCGAGTTCCAGCCGGTGCCAGCGGCCCCGGGGGACGATCGCGGCGGTGCCCGCCGTCAGGCGCACCACGGTCTCGGCCTCGCCCGCCTCCCCGGGCTCCACCGGGCGGAGGTGGAGCCGGACGCCGCCGGCCAGGCAGCACACCGCCTCCTCCGCCTCGGGGTGCATCTCCCAGTGGTCGGCGTGGACGTCGGCGTCGGTCTCCACGTGGAAGGTCGCGATCTGCCAGGCCCCGGTGTCGCCGCCGGTCATCCGCCGCCCGGTGGCCGTGACGTCGCCGTCGGGGTGGATGTGCAGTGCCGAGGCGAAGAGGTTCACGGCCGCGATCGGAGTGGTGGTCATGAGCGGGTTCCTTCCAGTCGGTTCTCCGCGGGGGTGAGCGGGCTGGGGCCGGGGTCTTCCGGCCGCCGCCGGGGCAGCACGGCGATCGCCACGAGCGCGGCGAGCACGAAGAGGACGGCGGTGACGGCCAGTCCCGCCGCGTAGCCGTCGCTGAGGGCGGCGGGGTCGGTGGCACCGCCGGTGCGGTGGGCGGCGACGGTCGCCAGGGCGGCCAGGCCGACACAGCCGCCGAGCTGGCGCGAGCTGTTGAGCAGTCCCGAGGCCATGCCGGCCTCGCGGGCGGCCACGCCGGTGGTCGCCGCGGCGGCGACCGGCGCCAGGACCAGCCCGGTGCCGATGCTGGTGACCAGGGACGGGCCGAGGACGTCGGTGAGGAAGCCCCCGTCGGGGCTGATCGACGCGAACCAGGCCAGGCCCGCGGCGGCCAGGACGGCCCCCGGCACCAGGGCCACGCGGGGTGTGCGGCGCGCGGTGATCCGGGTGGCGACGACGGTGCCCGCGACGAGTCCGGCCGAGAAGGGCAGGAACGCGAGGCCGGTGGCGGCGGCGCCCAGGCCCAGCACCTGCTGGAGGTAGAGGGAGACGAAGTAGAAGGCCGTGAACTGCCCGGCGGCGGCCAGGAACACCAGGGCGTTGGCACCGGCCACCCAGCGGCTGCGCAGCAGGCCGAGGCGGAGCAGCGGCGCGGGGGCCCTGGTCTCGGTGACGGCGAAGGCGGCCAGCAGCACGACCGCGGCGGCGAGCGTCCCCAGGGTGGCCGGGGAGCCCCACCCGTGGACGTCGGTGCGGACGACGCCGAACACCAGCAGCCCGATCCCCGCGGTCGCCAGCACGGCGCCGAGCACGTCGGGCCGCTCCCGCCGTACGGGCCGCGCCTCCTCCGGTCCCCCGCCGGGTGCCGGCGCGAACGCCACCGCCACCACGGGCAGGTTGACCAGCATGACCCAGCGCCAGCTCGCGTACTCGGTCAGCACCCCACCTGCCAGCACCCCCAGCGCTCCGCCCGCGGCGTTCGCCGCGCTCCACACGCCGAGCGCGCGCACCCGGCGGGGGCCTTCGGTGAAGGTGGTGGTGAGCATCGCGAGCGCGGCCGGGGCCGCCGCCGCGGCGCCCACGCCCTGTCCGGCGCGGGCGGCGACCAGCTGCCAGGGCGCCTGGGCCACCCCGCCCGCCAGGGAGCAGAGCCCGAAGACGGCCAGGCCCAGCAGGAACAGCCGCCGCCGGCCGTACAGGTCGCAGGCGCGGCCGCCCAGCAGCAGGAGCCCGCCGAAGGTGAGCGCGTAGACGTGCACGACCCAGGAGAGGTCGAGCGGCGCGAAGCCCAGGTCGGTCCTGATAGCGGGCAGGGCGACGTTGACCACCGACATGTCCAGGGCGAAGACGAACTGCGCGACGGTCACCGCCGCCAGCACCAGGCCGGGGCGCCCTCGTGGGTTTTTATACATGTAAAGAAAGTAGCCCCGGATGATCGCCGCTGTCGAGTCCCGGGTGATGATGGGGGCATGCAGCAGCCCGCCGAACCGCAGCCGCCGGCCTCGACGTCCTCGGCCTCCTCGACGTCCTCGTCGCCGCGCACGGGCACCGCGCCGGGCAAGGCCGCCGGGCCGGGCAAGGCCGCCGGGCCGGGCAAGGCCGCCGGGCCGGGCAAGGCCGCCGGGCCGGGCAAGGCCACCGGGCCGGGCAAGGCCGCCGGGCCGGGCAAGGCCACCGCACCGCGAGGGGCCGCCGCACCGCGCAAGGCCACCGGCCGGCCTCCCCGCATCTCCCGGGAGGAGGTCGTCACCGCGGCCCGCCGGATCGTGGACGAGGAGGGCGTCGAGCGGCTCACCATGCGGCGCCTGGCCGGCGAGATCGGCAGCACGCCGATGGCGCTCTACCACCACGTCCGCGACAAGGAGGAGCTGCTCGTCCTGCTGCTGGACGACTACGCCGCGCGGACGCTGCGGCCGACCGGGCTGCCGGCCGAGCCGCGCGAGCGGGTCGTCGCCGCGGCGGCCGCCATCCACGGGGCGCTCGCCGCCTGCCCCTGGATCGTCGAGGTGCTGACCGGGGACGACCTGATGTCCGCCCACTCCCTGTGGTTCGTCGAGCAGATCGTCGACGGCCTGATCGGGTGCGGCCTGTCACCGGACCGGGCCGTCCAGGGCTACCGCGCCATCTGGTACTACACCGCCGGCGAGATCCTGGTCCGCGCGCCGGCGACCCGCCGACGGGCCGCGGACGACCGCCCGACCCACCGCCAGCAGGTCTTCGCCGACCTCGACCCGGAACACCTGCCCCGGCTGGCCGGGCTCGCCGACCGCTGGGCCCCGCTCACCTCCGGGGACACCTACCAGGACGGCCTCCGCGCCCTGGTCGACGGCCTGCTCGCCGCGGGCTGAACGGACGGCGCGCAGCCGCCGTCGCCCATCCGCGCCCTCCCGCCTTCACGAGGAGTCCTCACCGGTGGAACCCTCCATCACCCTGCCGACCCCGCAAGCCCACCGGGACACCCGGTCATGGCACTTCGACCTGCCCTTCCCGTACCGAATAGGCCAGGACCGCACCCGGGTCACCGCGCACACCCGGGACTGGGTCCGACGCATGGGCCTGGCCCCCGACGACGCGGCCCTGCGCCGCCACGACCGGTACGACATGGCCCTGTTCGCCTGCCTGAGCTACCCCGACGCCACCGGCGACGGCCTCGACCTGGTGGCCGACTGGGTCTCCTGGTGGTCGGTCTGGAACGACTTCCCCGACGACCCCGCCTTTATCGGCGAACCCGGCCGGGCCGACGCCTTCTTCACCTCCCTGGCCGCCGTCCTCGACGCACCGGGCCCGCAGCCGGGCCGGCTGCCCGCCGACCCGCACGTCCGCGCCTTCACCGACCTCTGGCAGCGGTGGACCGACGGCATGTCACCGGCGTTCGTGGCGCGCACCGGGAAGAACTGGGCGGACTGGTTCGCCTCCTGCCTCACCCGCTGCCGACAGCGCCGGGAGGGCGTCGTCCTCGGCGCCGAGGAGTACCTCGCCCTGCGCGAACTGACCGGCGCCGTGCGCCTGGAGATGGACGCGGCCGAGCGGGCAGGCCGGTACGAGGTCCCGGATGACGTCCTCCGCAGCCGGCCCCTGCGCACACTGCGCCACCTCACCACCCACGTCGTCAACATCACCCAGGACGTGCAGTCCCTCACGAAGGAGGAGCTCGCGGGCGACCACCACAACCTGGTGATCGTCCTCGAACGGCAGCACGGCATCACCCGGCCCGAGGCGCTCGCCCGGATCCACACCATGGTCCGCGGCTACACCGACTCCTTCCTGCGCACCGAGGCCGGTCTGCCCCGCCTGCTCGACCGGCTCGGGCTCGCGGCCGAGGACCGCTCCCCCGTCTATCGGTACGTGACGGACCTGCGCTCACTGATGCGCGGCTGCGTGGACTTCTGCTCGGCCTCCGGGCGGTACCGCTAGCCTCGCCCCCGGCTACTTCCCGACCACGAGACGGCCGATCGTCCGGCCGAGGAGACGCGGTGCCAGACGCCGGGCGGTCCACATCACGCGGGTACCGCGCCCGGGGAAGGCCCACAGCCGGCCCCGCGCCAGGGCGCGGTCCATCGACTCCAGGACCGCCTCGGGGCTCAACCCGCTGACCCGGCCCATCAGTTCAGGGGAGTCGCTGCGCATCCGGTCCAGCATCGGGGTCTCCACCGCGGGCGGGCAGACGCAGACGACCTGGATCCGGTCCTTCCGGTACTCGGCCGCGACGGTCTCGGCGAGGAAGTGGACCGCGGCCTTGGCCGCACCGTACGCCCCGCCCATCGGTACCGGCACCCAGCCCGCGATGGAGCCGAGGAGCACCACCTGGCCCCCGCCCCGGGCCACCATGCCGGGGACGACGGCGTGCACCAGGTGGAGCGTGCCGCCGTACACCGTCTCCATCACCCGGAGGGTGCCGGCCGCGTCCTGATCGAGCAGCCGACCCATCACGCCGACGCCCGCGCAGTGCACCAGCCGCCGGGGCGGCCCCAGTTCGCTGCCGACGTCACGGACCACAGCGGCGACCGCCGGGCGGTCCGTGACGTCACAGACGAACGGACGCACCCCGGGGGCCTGTTGCGCCAGCCCCTCCAGACCGGCCGCGTCCACGTCGACCGCGGCGACCGTCCAGCCCGCCCCGGCCAGCCGCAGCGCCGCCGCCCGGCCGATCCCGCTGGCGGCGCCGGTGACGATCGCCACCTCTCCCGATACGGACGCCACCATCTGACACGCTCCCACGGCTGCGAGGACCACGCTCCCGGCGCCGGAGACCTGGCCTCCCGCGCCGAGCAGCGCCTACCCGGCCGATGATCCCCCAACTCGGCACCGGCCCGCAGCCGTTGGAACCAAACTCCGCCTCAGCCGTTACCGAAGAAGCCGAGCGCCCCCGCCGCGCAGAGCCCGCCGGCCCCCATGAAGACCGGGGTCAGCACCTTGATCTCCACCCAGCTGCCGGCCCGGAACCGCATGCCCTTCGGCGGACCGATCGGGTACCAGCGCCGGCGCCCGACCGGGATCGGCCAGAGCACCGGACAGCCCGAGGCGGTCAGCGCGTCACCCAGGCAGTGCACCAGCGCGCCGAGTGCGATCGGCAGCCCGATCCACAGGTACTGCTGCCCGGGCTCCTCGAACAGCCACTGCGAGCCGTTGCCCGGCTTGTCGAGGACCTCCGCGAGCATCCACGCGCTGCACGCCCCCAGCAGCCACACCAGGACGTCGCTGGAGACCCGGGCGTGCCGCCACAGCAGGCCCTCGATCGCCAGCACCATGTGCACGAACAGCACCACCAGCACGCCCCAGCGGCCGCCGTACACGGCCACCGCCGCGGCGCCCGCCCCGCACAGCACGGCCCAGAGCCAGGTGTGCGTCAGCGTCCGGTGTCCGCCCGAGCGCCGCGGGTCCCCCTTGCCCCGGGTGGCCTTGTAGACCGCGTACGAGAGGTTGTCGATCACTTCGCAGAGCGCCCGGGACACCGGCCCGAACGCCCTGGATATGGTCGCCGCCTTGTGGTCCAGGTCCGGCGCCAGCGCCGCCCCCGCGCAGATCAGCGCCCCGGCGAGCAGGACCGGCCAGGGCATCGGCTCCCCCATCCCGGCCGCCACCGCCCCCACCCCCAGCCATGCGGTCGCACCCGACAGCGAATGCGCCGGTCCCATCATCTCCGTACACCACCGATCCTGATCAGCTCCGTCCTCTCCGCGAGGACCTGACATCACGGCAGCCTATCCGTCCAAGATCACCGGCCGGGCATCCCACACACGGCCACAACCGACCGACGCCCGACCCGCGGGGAGCCTCGGCCTCCGGCACCGAGCGCCGGTCGGCGAACCGCGGCACCCCGCGACGTCAGTCCTCCCCCGCCGCCTCCGCTCCGTAGGCCGACTCCGACGGACAAGCCGATCGGCGACGGCATCACCGGGCCCTCCGATCACGGAAGTTGAGCCGAGCACGCCCACCCGCCACCCTGCGCGCACTCCCCGCCGGCGCCCGAACCGTCGGTTCGTGTCGCACAGTTGGAGGCCCGGGCCGACGCAAGCTCTCGCCGGCGCCCGCCACCTCCACCCTGCTCCCCGACGAGCTGCACGAAGGGTTCCGCCTACCGGGTGGTCCAGGAGGCCTTGACCAACGTCCTCAAACACGCCGGCCCCACGCGGTGCCGGGTCGAACTGGTCGCCGACGGCCGGGAGCTGCGCGTCGGCGTGACGAACGAGGCTGCCGCCCCCGGCCGCGGCACCCGCCGCCCGGGCCCGGGCGGACAGCCGCCCTGGCACGGCCCCGGGCATTCCGACACCCCCGGCCACGGAAGCGGCCACGGCCTGATCGGGATGCGGGAGCGGGTCGAGCTGTTCGGCGGACGGTTCCAGGCGGGCCCACTGGCCCACGGCGGCTTCGCAGTTCGCGCCGAGCTCCCCTACCGGACCACCGAAGCGGAAACCGCAGGTGCTGAGCCCTGATCGGCGGCAGGATCGAAGCGGGAAGAACGAACGTATGGAGGATGCCGTGACCGAGCCCGTCCGTGTCCTGGTCGTGGACGACCAGGCGCTACTGCGCGGCAGCTTCCGCATGCTGATCGACGCCGAACCCGGCCTGACGGTGGTCGGCGAGGCCGCCGATGGCGCCGCCGCGGTCGAACTCGCCGCCGAACAACGGCCCGACGTGGTGCTGATGGACGTGCGGATGCCCGGCATGGACGGCATCGAGGCCACCCGGGCGATCTGCGAACACAGCCCGGACGTGCGGGTCCTGATGCTCACCATGTTCGACCTGGACGCGCACGTCTTCGCGGCACTGCGGGCAGGAGCCGCCGGATTCCTGCTCAAGGACATCCCGCCCGTCGAACTGCTGCGCGCGATCCAGGTGGTGGCCACCGGGGAGAGCCTCCTCTCCCCGAGCGTCACTCGGCGCCTGATCGCGGAGTTCTGCCGCCACCCCGCCACCGACCCGCCCGGCCCGCCCCCCGCTCTGGACGGCCTGACCGGCCGGGAGCGGCAGGTCCTCGAACTGGTCGGCGCCGGCAGGTCCAACGCGGAGATCGCGCGGGAGCTCTACGTCTCCATGGCCACGGTGAAGACCCACCTCGGCCATCTCCTTGACAAGCTCGACGCCCGCGACCGGGTCCAACTGGTGATCATCGGTTACGAGAGCGGACTGCTCACCCCACGCCAACGGGCCTGACCGCTCCGGCCCGGGTTCGGGTGCGCCAGGCGGGACCGGACGCACCCGGACCTCGGAGCGGCACGGATCAGGCCAGGGCCTTCTCCAGCGCGGCGAGGTAGCTCCGCATCAGGTGGTCGCGGATGCCCTCGCCGTCCGGGGAGAAGGCCGCGGTGCCCAGCCCCTTGGCCCGGTCGGTCAGCGCGGAGACCAGCCCGGCCTTCTCCTTGACGCGGCCCGCGGAGTCGATGTGGCGCAGCGTCTCGACATGGGTGAAGACGGGCTCCGGAGGCAGCTCGGGGACGATGTCGTTGCCGTGGACGAACCGGAAGGTGCGCCCCTGGAGGCCCTTGTTGTACGCGGCGGCGAGCAGCCGGTCACAGGTCCGCGGCTGGCCGAAGGTGTAGACGCCGTCGGCCGCCAGCCGGGGGTCCTCCAGGTCGAGCCGGGCGGCGACGAGCATGGCGAGGGCGCCGCCGAGGCTGTGCCCGGTGAACCACACGGTCTGGTCGTCGGTCCGCAGGTCGGAGACGGCCTTGGCGACGTCGGGGAAGATGGAGTCCAGGGCCTCGGCGAAGCCGTAGTGGACGTAGCCCGTCCGGGCGGGGCCCGGCCAGGGCGGGGTGGTTCCGTCGGTGAGCCAGTCGCGGATCTGCGCGGGCTCGGTGCCGCGGAACGCGGTGATGATCATGTTCTCGCCACCCATGGTGTAGGCCTGGGTGTCCTGTAGCGGGAACGGCGGCGTGAAGCTCGTCCGGTGGTGGCGCACCTCGTCGAACCCCCAGGCGTGGGCCTGCTCCTCGATGGTGGCCTCGTCCTTGTAGGCCAGATCGGAGGCCTTCGCCAGCCAGTAGGCGTGCGGGAGGCTGTAGCCGCTGGCATGCTGGTCGAAGGCGGTGGGTACGGCCACGGAAGACGCTCCTGTCGGTTCGACGATCGGGACGGCTGGTCGACTCCAGGGCCCGGTCGGGCGCCCACTCCAAGGAGGGCACACCGTGACACTCTGGTGACCAAGGGTGACGCTACCGCCCTCGCAGTTCGCGCGCGGCCAGGCCACGCCACTCACCCCGACCGCACCGAATGCCGCACACTCACCCGCTCCCGAACACCCGCTCGGGCCCCGGTGCAGCGCCCTCGTCGCCGCCCGGCATCAGGGCCGGAGCCCGCCACGCTGCCGGGTACACCGGTGGTCGCAGGTCGGCATCTCCCCCGCTGCCGCGGGGAGCATGGAAGCAGAGAGCTCGGAACATCGGGCCCATCCCCGCTGGTGCCGGGAGCAGGGATGGGCAGAGTACCGCCTCATGACCGGAAAGCCAGGTGCAGGCCCCGCGTTGAGTCGTAGCGGAGCCACTTGGGCGCGTGGCCGTCCCGGCTCGTACCGTCCGGCTTCAGGACGATGACGTGCCGATGGCGGAGGACCCCGATGCCGGGGTTCTTCCAGTACTCGGCGGGCAGCAGGTGCTCGAACCAGTGGTACGGGATGGACACCGTGTTGAGCAGCAGGTGCTGCTGCTGGGCCCGCCGGGCGGCGCGGTCCGCGACACGGCGGCTGTACCGCTTGAGGTCGGCCCTGATGCGGCCCCGCGGGTCGTAGCTGTAGTGGTTGCTGGGGTGTTCGCCGTCCGAGGGGTGGTGGTAGAGCAGGATCGCTTCGACGGAGCGCTCCGCGAGCCGTGACCGGGCCGCCAGGCCTGGAGCGCCGTCGTTGCCGTGGCCGTTCGCGCCCCCGCTCTCCAGGAGGTGGATGTCGCCGGGGGTGCCGTCGTCGGGGTGGTAGGGCTGCAGGGCGTAGGCCTTGGCTGCGTTGGTGTGCTTCGCGAGTTCGGCGTTCCAGTCTTCCCACGTCGTCGACAGCAGCGCCCCCGTGGGGGTCCGGGGGAACGGCGCCGGATCGTAGACGGACTCGATCAGGGCCTCGTTGTCGCGTGGGGTGGACAGGCAGGCGATGCGGGCGGCCGGATCGGCCCGCCGGGCGTCCTCGCAGTCCGGGCAGGCCGGCTCGACGGTGCGTTCCGCGAGCTGGTGGTAGGTCGCGGCGAGTGCGTAGGGCGCGTACACCAGGGCGTCGCGGTTGCCCGGGGTTCGGCCGGCCGGCGGCTGGACGAGCGGCAGGTGCGCCTGGTCCGGCTGCCACAGGATGGTCATCCGGGGGGTCCGCATGCCGGCGGACCGGGCACCGTTGTTGACGGCGTGCCGGTGGAGGCGGCCCCGGCGCTGGACGAGCAGGTCGACGGGGGCCAGGTCGGTGTAGAGGCGGTCGCTGTCCAGGTCCAGTGACTGCTCGATCACCTGGGTGGCGACGACCAGCAGGCGGGCCGGGCGCCGCGGGTTGGCCGTCGACCGGTCCTCCCCCGGCCCCAGAAGGGCACGGAGTTCGGCTTCCCTGGGCAGTCGGTCGCGGGCCACGAGCCTGCCGTGCAGGAGCAGGATCTCGTCACGGCGCCAGCCGTGGCGCTCGGCCTGCTCGACCAGGTGGGCGTGGAGTTCGTGGGCGGAGCCGACCCGGTTGCGGATGACGGTGATGATGCCCCCGGCGGCGGCTTCCCACAGGAGCCGGCCCGCGAGGGCCGCGGCGCCCGGGTCGGGCAACAGGTCGAGCCGGGTGTGGAGTTCGTCGGGTGGTTCGTCGGGGGCCGCGCGGGTGACGCGGCCGTGCCGGTCCACGAGGGTGACGGGCCCCTTGGCGTCGGTGGGCCGGACGACGGTGCGGTGGCCACGGCACCACGCGGCGACCAGTGCCTCCCGGGTGGCGGCGGGGAGCGTGGCGGAGAGGACCACGACGGAGGCCCCCGCGTCGGCGAGCCAGGCGATGGCCGCCTCCAACAGCCGCTCCTGGAACAGCTGGTACGCGTGGGCCTCGTCGATGACGACGGTCTTGTTGGCGAGGCCGAAGAGTCGCAGGAACCAGTGCGCGGAGCGCTGCGAGGCGAGGGCGACCTGGTCGACGGTGCCGACGCCGAAGGTGGAGAGCAGGCCGAGGCAGCGGCGGAGGTACCACGGGTCGAGGACCACGGCGGCGGCCTCGTCCTGGTCGTGGCGGTCGCAGAGGGTGGATTCGACGAAGGGCGTGAGATCGGTGAGGTCGTCCGGCGGCGCGGGGGCCTCGCCCGCGTCGAGGAGCCGGTGCACGGTGTCCGTCGCTTCCGCGGTCCCGTGGACGACGGCGAGGTTGGCGTCGCCGGGCCGGCCGAAGGCCCGGGCGAGGAACTCGATGTGCTCCACCGCGGCCTGGTCGGTGGCCGCCCGGGTGGGCATCGCCGTGTAGAAGCCGTGGTAGCCGTTGGTGCGGGCGAGGTGGTGGGCGTACCAGAGGGCCAGGGAGGTCTTTCCCGATCCGGTGCCGGCCTCGATGAGGACCAGCGCCGGCCCTTCCTCCGGCGCGGCGGCCATGGCCGCCGCCTGGAAGGGGCGGGGCTGCGGGGTGCCGGGGAAGAGCCGGGCCCACGGCTCGGGCTTCGGTGTCCAGCCGCGGAGGCGGAGGTCGTGCACCGCGGTGCGGGCCGACTTCCTCGCGTCGTGCCACCACTGCCGGACGTCCCCCGTCCTGCGGTACTCGAAGCGGTTGTCGTCGGAGGCGATCCAGTCCGCGGCGACGACCAGGCCGGCGAACAGGGGCCCGGCCGCCGGCCGTGAGAAGGAGGTCTGGTCCGGAAGCCGCTTCAGGTCGACGTCCAGGAACGACGCCACCGCCCTGACGAGGAACCACTGGACGGCGTCCCAGTGCTGCGGCGGGGCCGCCGTCGGCGCCCGCTGGAGGAGGTCGGGACCGGGGATGTGACCGTGGTGGCCGCCCAGGAGCAGCGCCACCCGGTGGAGGCCCAGGTGCGGGGCGCCCGTGCCGCCGCAGTCCTGGCAGGCGCAGCCGAGCAGCCGGGGCAGGCAGTGGGCGGTGACGAGTTCGTGCCGCAGCCGACGGGCCGCGCGGAGGTCGGCGGGAAGCGGCAGTCCGTTCCGGCGGGCCATCGCGAGCCACTCCTTGGCGGCCTTGCGCAGATGCCCCTTGTCCGTGTCGAAGAACTGGAGCTGGAATCCCGCGGAGGCCTTCCCCAGGTCGTGGAGGGCGGCGTAGAGCATCGCGTTCCGCCGGGCGACGACGGCGTCCCCGGATCCCAGCGCCTCGGCTAGCCGGTCGCGGACGGGCGTCGCGAGGTAGTGGTCCCACAGCTCTCCGGCGCAGGCCGCGGTGTCGAGCATGTGGGCCAGGAGAGGGTTCCAGGGCGGGCCGCCCCGCTTCTCGCTGATCTTGAAACGGTCGGTCTTGCCCCACAGCATGACCCCCGCACGGGTGATTTCGTGCACTTCCACCGCTCGGCCGCTCCCAGGCTAGTAGGGTCCGATTTTGTGACGAAGCGTCAAATTTCAAGGATGTCCCGAGATTTCCTGGAATCTCGGGACGCACTGTCGAGTTGGGACCCTCGGACGGAAGCATGCCAGCCGGCACTGACACGCCCCGGCCCGGAGCGGCCGGCGCAAGGGGAGGACCCGACTGTACGTCCGGCCGGGGTCCGGCGCGCGGGGTTGGTCGAACTCCTCAGGAACGCCGAGGAGTTCACCGCGCTGGTCAGCTCGACTCCCGGTGAGGAGGTCGCCGTACTCGAGTACCTGATGGCGATCATGTATGCGGCGAAGTGCGTGCCGGCCACGCCCGCCGCCTGGCGCGAGTGGGTGGAGGACGAGCACCCGCTGGAGCAGGCGGCCACCTGGCTGGAGGAGGAACCGCCCGAGCGCTGGGACCTGTTCCACCCCGAGCGTCCCCTGGGCCAGAACGCGCTGCTGGCCCCGTTCATGGCCGCGCACGGCGTCGGTTCGGCCCAGCTCGTCATCGAACGCACCGGCGACTACAACCAGTTCTTCGACAAGGTGCACCTCCACGACCCCGAACCGATGGCGCCGGACGCGGCGTTCCGCGCCATGCTGACCCAGCACGCCTACGGCCTCGGCGGGCGCGCCATGGCCAAGGCCGACTGGCTGGGCCCTCAGCTCACCTACCAGGCGGTGGGCAGGCTCGGCACCCGCATCCGCGTAGTGGCCAGGGGGCGGACGCTCGGCGACACCCTGCGGCTGAACATCGCTCCGTGCAAGCCCGGAGACACCGGGACCTTCAACTACTCCTGGACGGCCGACCGCCCCGGCGGCCGCCGCACCTTCCGCGGCCGGAAGGCGTCGCGGCTGCCGGACGGGCCGGCCGACCTCCACTCCTTCCTCGGCCGGTCGATCCTCCTGCGCCCCGTCCTGGTCGACGGCAGGGTCATGGTCGACCGGGTCCTGCGGGCCGCGGGCGAGATCCTCGACCCGCTGCCGCCCGTCCACCTCCAGGACGCGGTCCTGGCCCCGCGCAGGAGCGGCGGCGAGCCGGAGCCGCTGCGGCCGAGCGAGGAACGCGCGCTCTGGCGCGAGTCCCACGCGCTGTACGCGGCCGCGGCCACGGCCGATCCGAAGCTCGCCAAGGGCACCGGCCTGTACGACCGCCTCGCCGGCCTGCGCGACCGCCGGGTGGGCCTGACCGCCGTGGGCCTGATCTCCCGCCAGGCCACCGCCACCGCCTGGGTCTCGGACACCTTCCCGTACGTGCCCGGCCGGGAGGCGCAGCTCAAGTGGGCCTCCGACGACGGCTCGCTGATCTGCGAGTACGCCGCCAAGGCCCTGTACGCCGCCGCGGTCGTGGCCAGGGACGAGGCGTACCCCAACCCGAAGCCCGCCGACAAGGCGTCCCTGCTCAGGCGCTTCCACGCCGAGCCGGAACTGTGGGCCGGCGCGGCCGACCACTTCTCGTTCCTGATGGCGGACGTGAGCGCCGGGACCGACCCGGGCGAGGGCCCCCTGGCGGAGTTCGGCCGGGAGATCCACGAGCTGACCCGGAAGGTCCTCCAGGCCCGCCTGGCCTCGCTGCCGCCCGGCGGGCGGGGGATGAACGCCCGGGCCAAGGCGGAGCAGAAGTTGAAGAAGATGCTGGCGAGCTCCGCTTGCCCGCCGTATCTGAAGGAGCCCCCGCGTGATTGACGAGCAGCTGTCCCTGAACCTTGACGAGGTCTTCCGTCCGGTCGCCGTCGGCGACGACGCACCCGGCGGGGCCCTCCCGGCCGAGCGGACGCCCGCGGAGCACCTCACCAGCTGGCTGTGCAGCCTGGTCTGGTCCCACGACTACGGCCGCCTCGCCGAACTGCGCCGCCCCGAGGCCCTGTCGGAGCCCAGGCTACGGGCCGCCTCCTTCAGCCCCGAGGAGGACCAGCGGGCGGTGTACGAGCGGGTCGCGTTCCTCTTCGCCCGCTACCACGCCGGCAGGAGCGTGCCCCAGGCCGGCTACGGCTCCATGGGCGACGCCCTTCGCCGCATCGGTTCCCCCGCCGCCCGCGGCCCGAAGGACCCGGGCGCCAAGCGCCTCCTCGACCGCCTGGTCGCCTCCCGCGAACTGCCCGTACGCCACCTGCAGCACGCCGTCGAGCGTGCACGGGCCTGCGAGGTGGCACCGCCCTCCTGGGCCCGGCTCGCCGACGACCTGTCCGCCTGGAAGGCCACCGGCAGGGCGACCCCGTACAGCTGGGCCCGCGCCTTCTACACCCCCGAATACCCTGCGAAGAAGAACGGCTGACCACATGACGATCGTCCGCACCAGCGCCGTCGCCGAGCGGCTCGACGGCCACCAGTTCCTCTCCCTGCACGCCCTCGAAAGCCTGGTCGCCGTCCTGCCCGTCCGCGACGAGAACGGCATGGCGAAGATCATCCCGTTCGGCGGCGAGACCCGGAACCTGATCACCTCCCAGGCCCGCCGCCGCGCCGAACGCACCCTCAGCCGCGAGAAGGCCAACGCCGGTGAAGGCGCCCTGGCCGGCTACACCATGGGCATCCGCACCCGCGAGTGGGCACTGCTCACCGCCGAGGCGCTGCGGGGCCTGGGCTGGGAGGAACAGGACGCGCTGCCCGTCGCCAAGGCCGTGCTGGAGGGCGTCGGCCTCAAGTTCGGCGACAAGGAGCGCACCCGGAACCTGACCAAGGTGCTGCTCTTCGCCCCCGAGGACGCCGGGGCCAAGCTGGCGGAATACCTCGCCGCCAACCGGGACGGGGTCGTCTCCTGGGCCGGCGAATTCGAGGAGGCCCGCAAGGCCGCCGAGACCGCCAAGGCCAGGAGCAAGGGCAAGAGGCGTGCGGCGGCGGCCGACGAGGACACCCTGCCCGTCGAGGTGGAGGAGGCCGCCGACACCGCCATCCCGACCCTGCCCAAGGCCGTCCGCGCCGCCGTCCTGGCGGCCCTGGCGCCCCGCGACGCCATCGACATCGCCCTCTACGGCCGCTTCCTCGCCGAGATCGCCGACTCCCCGAACGTCGACGGCGCGGTGATGACCGGCCCGGCCTTCACCGTCCACGCCGCGGCCCAGATCGACGACTTCTACAGCGCCGCCGACGACTCCAAGATCCGCCGCAAGGCCAACGCCCTGGACTACCTCGACGCCGCCGACGACGCCGGAGCCGGCATGACCGGCTACCAGTCCCTGATCTCCGGCACCTTCTACCGGTACGCCGCCCTCGACCGCGTCCAGCTGCGCGTCAACCTGATGGCCGGCGGCCTGAGCGCCGAGAAGGCGGACGAGGCCGCCGTGGCCGCCGAGCGCCAGTTCGTGGAGGCGTTCGTCGACGCCATGCCGGCCGCCAAGAAGAACACCACCGCCTCCACCGGCTCCCTGCCCAAGCTGGTCCTCGCCTTCGACGGCAAGCGCCCCTTCAACTACTCCGCCGTCTTCGAGGACCCCATCGACGAGCAAGCCGACGGTGGCGCCAGCCTCGCCGCCGCCACCAGGCTCCTGAAGCACCACCGGCTGGTCACCCGCAAGCGCTCCGACATCGCCGGCGGCCGCGTTCTCACCTACGACCTCGGCATCCAGGACCTCCTGGACGAACTCGCCGCCCAAGGCGCCCTCGCCGCGGCCGAGGCAGACACCGCCGAGGAGCTGACCGCCCCGTGACCCAGCCGTACGTGCTCCTGGCCCGGCTCGCCGGACCGCTCCAGGCCTGGGGACTGGTCGCCCGCTTCGACCGGCGCGACACCCACCTCAGGCCGACCAAGTCCGGCTTCATCGGCATGCTCGCGGCCGCGGCCGGCTACTCCCGCGAGGACGCGCTGGACCCGCTCGACCAACTCCGCTACGCCGTCCGCGCCGACCGCCCCGGCACCCCCGTCCGCGACTACCACACCGTCGGCGGCGGCCGGTACCCGCTGCGCCCGCGCGACCTGATCACCGACCACCGGCGCGCCCAGCAGGCCGCCACCGCCCTCGAAACGGCCACCGGCCCGGCGTTCGGCGCCATGACGGCCCGTGCCCTCACCGGCTGGTACGGGGTCCCCAAGGGGATCGCCCCCGACCCGGAGAGCGGGCCGCTGCTCGCCCGCAGGGTCGGCCGCGACCCGATGATCACCAGCCGCAGCTACCTGGCGGACGCCAAGTTCGTCGCCGCCGTCGAACACCCGGACCGGGACCTGCTGGAGGAACTGGCCACCGCCCTCGAACAGCCCCGACGCCTGCTCTGGCTCGGACGCAAGAACTGCCCGCCCGCGGGCGAGATCTCCGGCGGCGTCCACGCGGGGAGCCTCGAAGAGGTCCTCGCGGCCACCAGGCTGCTCACGGAGGACTGCGCGCCCCGCCCCTGGACGTGGATCGAGGTGCCCGCCGGAACCGACGGAGCCTCCTCGGTCACCGACCACCCCGTCAGCTTCCACACCGTGCACCGGTCCTACGCGCCCCGCTGGGAACAGCGCGTACGCATCGAACCCGGCGAGTCCATCGGATGGGACCACCTGCTGTGACCACTGCCTCCACCGCCACCGCCCGCTTCGTGGCCTGCCACAGCATCCTGCACCTCGACGCCACCCACGCCCTGGCACAGAAGGCGATCCTCGACCCGCACATCATGCACCGACTGGTGATGTCCGGCTTCTACGGGTGGACGGAACCGGGCGAGGCGGACCCGCGCGCCCAGATGGGCATCCTCAACACCTGGACGCTCGACCTCAGGACCAACAGCCTGGTCGTGATCGTGCAGTCGCGCGTGCAGCCCGACTGGTCCGCGATCCCGCGGGCGGCCCTGGCCGACAGGATCGCCCTCCTCCAGGTCGACACCACGGTCCGCACGGGTGCCGCGTTCGGCTTCCGGATCGTGGTGAACCCGACCCGGGACCGCCAGACCCGCGCCGGCGACGGCACCCTCGCCCGCAAGCGGCTCTCCGACACCACCCCCCGCCACGTCAAGGACTGGTTCGCCGCCCGACTCCAGCCCGCCGGAGCCGACCGCGTCGGCCCGGGCGGTGTCCGCCGCATCGGCGCCGACAGCGACCCGGACACCCTGGCGATCCGGATGCTCCCCAAACTCGGCCTGAGCGCCAAGCACCAGGGCGCCAAGATCGGCCGCGCCGAGATCAAGGGCGCCCTCACCGTCACCGACCCCGCCGCCTTCACCGACGCCCTCACCACCGGAGTGGGCCGCGCCCGCTCCTACAGCGCCGGCCTGCTCCTGATCCGGCCGACGGCGGGCGGATAGGGTGTCTCGCACCCCCTCGGGTTCCGGCCCGTGGGCGCATGACGCCGGTCAGACAGGCCGTCGTCTGGCTTGCTCCCCGGATATCCCGGGGAGCAGCCCGACAGCCTCCAGGCCTTGAGCCACATCATCGCTTCTTCCCCGCACCCGCGGGGGTCAGCCTGCGTGGTTCGGATTCGATTGCCGCCTGACTTCTCTCCCCGCAACGGGGGTCAGCCACAGACCTCGTCAGCGAGTGTGGCTCCGTGAGGCTCCTCCCCGCACCCGCGGGGGTCGGCCGTACGGCACCCGCTACGCACGCGCCAACGCCGCTGCCTCCCCGTACCCATGGGGGTCAGCCGACGTCGAGACCGGCGTAGAGCTTGTAGATCGGGCCTTCCCCGCACCCGCGGGGGTCAGCCATCGGTCGTGTTGAGGGTGACGTCGAGGCGGCGCTCCTCCCCGAACCCGCGGGGGTCGGCCGGCGTGCCGGGTCATCGACCCCATGGGCTCGGGATCCTCCCCGCACCCTCGGGGGTCAGCCGGTCACCCGTACGCGACTCGACCCCGGCGCCCCCTGCTCTCCGCACGCGCGGGGGGTCAACCGATCGGCGTCCACACGGCCGTCACCGACGGCTCCCGACCCCGCCGCCCGCGGGGTACCGACCCGCCGTCAGTCCTCCCCCGCCCGCCCCGCGAGGCGCTCCCGCTCCGCGGCCGCCCGCGGGTCGCCGTACCCGGCGAGCAGGGCGAGGGCCTCCGCCCGGTGCTGCCGGGCCGCCTGGGGGTCGTCGCCGGACACCGTTGCCGCGAGGGCGGCGAGGGCCAGGGCCTCGTGCCAGGGGTCGCCGAGGTCGCGGTGGGCGGTGGCGGCCCGGCGCAGGAAGGCGGCGGCCTCGGCGGGGCGGTCGAGGTGGCGGTAGGTCTCGCCGGCGCCGTGCCAGGCGAGGGCTTCGCGGCTACGGTCGCCGAGGCGGCGGTGGAGGACGGCGGCGCGCTGGTAGGAGTCGAGGGCTTCGGTGGGTTGGCCGTCGGCGCGTTGGGCGTCGCCGAGGGTGATGAGCCAGAAGCCTTCCAGGCGGTGGTCGCGGAGGTTCAGGGCGATGTCGAGGGCCGCGTGTGCCGAGGCGAGTGCGCCGGCCGGGTCGCCGTCGTCGCGTTGGATGTCGCTCAGCAGGCGCAGGGCGTTGCCCTCGCCGCGTTGGTTCTTCAGTGCGCGGTGGGCGGTGAGTGCCTGGCCGACGGCGGCCTCGGCCTCGGGGAGGCGGCCGGCGCGGTAGTGGGTGCTGGCGAGGTTGGAGAGTGTGGTGGCCTCCCAGTGCGCCTCGTTCGCCTGTCGGAAAGCCGCGAGCGCCTGCTCGAAGTGCCGTGCGGCGTCGTCCAGTTGCCTGCTGTGCAGGTGGACCAGCCCGAGCAGGTTGAGCGAGTGCGCCTCGTTGGGCCCGTCGCCGAGTTCGCGCCAGAGCGCCAGGGCTCTGCGGTGGTGCTCCAGGCTGTCGTCGAGGGCGTTGATCCTGGTGTGCCCCATGCCGAGGTCCGTCAGCAACAGGGCCTGAGCGGCGGTGTCGCCGAGGCGTTCGGCGGCACCCAGACCGAGCCGGCCTGCGGGGAGCCAGTCCGCGCCGGGGGCGGAGGGGGCCTGGGCGTTCCACAGGACGGCGGCCAGTTGCCAGGTCCGCCGGTCCTCGCCTGCGGCGCGGGCGGTGTGGACGGCTTGCAGGAGGTTGGCACGCTCGCGCTCGGCCCAGTCCACGGCGGCGTTGTAGTCGGCGAAGGCCGTCGGCTGGACTCCGTCGGGCGCGGGGTCGAGTGCCAACCGGTCTTCGGCGGGCCGCAGCCACTGCTGGGCGGCGTCGGCGGTGTGCAGGTACCAGTCGAGCACCCGGCGCAGTGCGGCCTGGCGCTGGGCGGGGGTTTCCTCCTGCTGGGCCTGGTCGGTGGCGTAGGCGCGCAGGAGGTCGTGGAACTGGTAGCGGTCGGGTGCGCTCTGTTCGACGAGGTGGGCGCCGACCAGGGAGTCGAGGAGCTGGCGGGTGCGACTGGGCGTGAGGCCGGCGAGGGCGGCCGCGGCGTGCAGTCCGAAGTCCGGGCCCGGATGGAGGCCGAGGAGGCGGAAGAGGCGTGCGACCTGTTCCGGCAGCGCCCGGTAGGACCAGGCGAAGACCGTACGGACGGCGTCGGCGTCCTCGTCCTCCCCGACACTGAGGGCGTCCCAGAGCGCTGATTCGTCGCGCAGGTCGCCGATCAGGTCGTCCAGACCCATGTGCGGCAGGCTGGCGGCGCGCTCGGCCGCGATCCGCAGGGCCAGCGGCAGTTGCGCGCAGAGACGGGCGAGTTCGGTGAGCTTCGCGGGGTCGTCCTGCGGCCGGTGCCCGGCGGTGACGGCGCGCAGCAGGGCGACGGCCTCGGGTTCGGGCAGGGTCCGCAGGGTGAGCCGGCGGGCGCCGTCGCGGACGGCGAGGCCGGACAGCCGGCTGCGGCTGGTGACCAGGACGAGGCTGCCGGTACTGCCGGGGAGGAGAGGACGCACCTGGTTCGCGCTGGCGGCGTTGTCGAGGACGACCAGGACGCGGCGTTCGGCGAGGAGGGAGCGGTAGAGGGCGGCGGCCGCGTCGGGGTCGTGCGGGACGGACCCGGCGTTGACGCCGAGGGACGTCAGGAAGCGGTGGAGCGCCTCGTGGGCGGTGACCGGCCGGCCCGGGTCGTAGCCGCGGAGGTTGACGTACAACTGGCCGTCGGGGAACCGGTGGCGGGCCTGGTGGGCCCAGTGCAGGGCGAGCGAGGTCTTGCCCGCGCCGGCGGTTCCGGCGATCACGACGACGGCCGGGTCGGACGGGTGCTGCTCCTCACCGGTCAGGGCGTCGTCCAGCTGGTGGAGTTCGTCGACGCGGTTGACGAAACCACGGACGTCCGCGGGCAGTTGGCGGGGTGTCGGAGCGGAGTCCGAACGCCCGGTCGCACGGTGGAAGTGGATGCCTCCGCTGACGTCCCTGGCCTGGACGACGTCGTGAGCGGAGGAACCGGACACCGCGGACCGCGTACTTCCGGCGCCGACGGCATTCCCATCGCGCTCGGCCGCCACTGTGCTCCCATTCCGTACGGGTGGGGGAAGAGGAGCCACTTCGCGATCGAAGTAGGCCCGGACGTCCTCGCCCGCGCGGTGGAGATCCGCGAGGTAGTCCTCCCAGCGGCGGACGAGACCGGGATCGGTGTACCTGACCGCGCCGGCCGGAATTCCCGTGTCCGAATAGCGCACCTGGTAGAGCGTTCGGCCGCCGAGCACGACGATTTCCGGCAGCGGCCCGAATTCCTCGGAAGCGGCCAGTGCCGCGGCACGGACAATGCGGATCCGCTCGCCGCATTCGGCCCGGATCCGCAGCGAGTGCAGTTGCCACCACAGGTAGTCCGTCCACGGCCGCTCGACCACCCGCACCCGGTGGAAGAACGACTGCCGCGCCGCGTCCTCCCGCCCGATCGCGAGCAGCGCCTGGCGCCGGCCCTCCAGGAGCCGCAACGCCTCGGCCCAGTCACCCCGACGGGCGGCATCCCAGCTCGGACTGCCCTGCTCCTCGAAGTGCTGGCGGCGCTCCAGCTTCCACGAGTCCCGGCCGCGGACCAGCGCGTCCCGCTCACGGAAGTCGCGCTTGTAGTCGTCCCGGGCGAGCGACTCGCCCCACTCGGGCCGCAGCTCGGGAGCGTGCCGATCAGGCATCCGGGATGTCCGCTTTCGCCGTGCTCAGCATGAGGCCGGGAATGACGACGAGCCGCTCGTCCGCGCCCAGGACGACGCCCTCGGGGAGCCGGCCGCGATAGTTCTCCGTGAGGTCACGGCCGATCACCGCGACATCGCCGTTCGAGAGCTGCCAGATGTCCGGGCATTCGTCCTTCTCGTCGGACGATCCCAGTTCTTTGGCGGATTTCCCGAGGCGCTTCTGCAGCGAAGCGGAAGGATCGGCTTCCCATCGACGAGCCATGACTGCCCCCGTTGATATCGTTCTCGGCACGGAGCCGCGGTTTCTCCATCTTACACCTGATGACCAGTCAGGGGAATATTCAGTACATTCGCCATGTACTCCTAAATGATCACCATCGCGGCACAACGGCCACATTTGTGACAGTATTCGTGCGCCGGGGGGCGGCGACGGGGGCGCGCGGCGCGACTGAACTCGCGCGGGCGCGGAGACGGGTGACCCTGCGCTCGGTTCGTCGACGCGGCACCAAGCCCGGCGCCCCTGCGCCAGTTGCTGCTCACGCTCCGGCTACTGCTCTCTCAGTGCCGCGTGGGATGATTCACGCGCTCCTTGACATCTCGTCAGGCCACGGCGGCGGGGATGCTCGCACGGGGGCCGTCCGGCCGTGCAAAGAAATCGCAAACTCGCTTCATCGCCCCAGGTCACGAAGTCTCCTCCCCGCACCCGCGGGGGTCAGCCGACGTAACCGCTGTCGGCCGCGCAGATGGGACACGGTCCTCCCCGCACCTGCGGGGGTCAGCCGTACGAGCCGGCGGCCAAGAGCGTGGTAAAGGCCTCCTCCCCGCATCTGTGGGGGTTCGGCGCGTCCGACTCGCGGCCTTCTCATGAGGTTGCCACCGCGAGGGCGCGTGTCACCCGCTCCACGCCCGCCCGCCATACGGCCTCAGCCCGTGCGTGTCCCGTCGAGGTACGCGAGGACGGCGAGCACCCGGCGGTTGTCGTCGTCGGAGGCGCCCAGGTTGAGCTTGGCGAAGATGCTGGACGTGTGCTTGCTGACCGCGCCCTCGCTGAAGTGCAGCCGCTGGGCGATCGCCGCGTTGGAGCGGCCCTCGGCCATCATCGCGAGGACATCGCGTTCCCTCGGGGTCAGCAGGGCGAGCGGCTGGTCGTAGGCGTTGCGGGCGAGCAGCCGGGAGATGACCTGGGGGTCCATCACCGTGCCGCCCGCCGCGACGGTGTGGACGGCGTCGACGAACTGGTCGGCCTTGGAGACCCGGTCCTTGAGGAGGTAGCCGACACCGCCGGCGCCGTCGGCGATCAGCTCCCGGGCGTAGAGCTGTTCGACGTGCTGGGAGAGGACGAGGACGGGCAGGCCCGGCCGTTCACGGCGAGCAGCGAGTGCGGCCTGGAGGCCCTCGTCGGAGTAGGTGGGTGGCAGGCGGACGTCGACCACCGCGATGTCGGGGCGGTGGTCGGCGAGTGCGGCGGCCAGTTCGGGGCCGCTCTCCACCGCGGCGACGATCTCGTGCCCGTGGGCGCTCAGCAGCAGGGAGAGGCCGTCCCTCAGCAGGACGAGGTCCTCGGCGAGGACAACACGCACGGTAGCTCCATGATCAGCCTGGTCGGACCCCCCGGGGGGCTGGTCAGCGTGAGCGTACCGTCGAACACCGCCAGTCTGCGCCGGATGCCCCGCAGGCCGCTGCCCAGGCCGGGGTCGGCGCCGCCGCGGCCGTCGTCGGTGGCCTCGGCGCGCAGCAGTCCCGCGGTGTGGGAGAGGTGCACCGTGGCGTGCCGGGCGTCGCCGTGCTTGACGGCGTTGGTGAGCGCCTCGCTGACGGCGAAGTAGACCGCCGACTCCACCGGCGCCTCGGCCCGTCCGGGCAGTTCGGTCCGCACCTCGACCTTCAGCGGGACGTCCAGCGCCAGCGCCCGCACGCCCTCCGCGAGACCGCGTTCGGCGAGCACCGGCGGGTGGATTCCGCGCACCAGGTCGCGGAGTTCCTGGAGTGCCTGGGTGACGTTCTCCTGGGTGTCCGTCACCACCCGCTTGGCCTGTTCCGGGTCGCGGTCGATCAGCCCCGCGACCGCGCCCAGGCGCAGGCTCACCGCGACCAGCCTGGCCTGCGCGCCGTCGTGCAAGTCCCTTTCGATCCGGCGCAGTTCGGCAGCCTGGGCCTCGGTGGCGTCCAGCCGGATCTCGGTGAGCTGCTCGACCCGCCGGGCGAGCCGGGAGCGCTCGGTGGGGCCGAGCAGACTGCGGGTCCAACGGCCGTGCAGGCGCAGTGCGGGCCGGGCGAGGGCGAGGCCCGCGACGACCAGCACGGGGCCGAGCAGACCGAGAAGCAGGGCGGACAGGCCGCCGAACGGCAGGTCATACGGCAGAGGCGCCTGGACGATTCCGTACAGGCCGGCGCCGGCCAGCAGCACGGGTCCGGCCGCGATGCCGCCGCCGACCAGCGGGTCGGTGATCAGCCAGAGGGCGTCACGCCAGGTCGCCGGGTCGTTCCAGAGCCAGCGGACGTCAAGGGACATACCCGCGAACCAGCGGTTCCTGTGGTAGTCGTGGCCGGTCCAGTACCAGCCGTGCAGGGTGCGCTCCAGGGCCGGACGCGGCCGGTACGGCGGTGGCACCGGCACCTGCGACCAGTGGCCGGCCGCCCACCGGCCGGCGACGGCGACGGCGCGGACCCGCCTGATGACCGCCGGGAACAGCGGGAACATCCCGAGGCAGCCCCAGAGCAGGAAGGACAGCAGGAAGGCCGTCGCGAGCACCACACCGACGGGTATCAGCAGCGTCAGGACGGCGAGCCGCCCGAGGGCTTGTGCGGCGCCGCGCAACTCCCGTGCGGCGCCACGTGGTTCTCCGGCGACAGGAGTCGTCTGCGGGCTGCTCACAGGGCCTCCGATCGGGCACGGCGCGGACCGCTCATGATCGCAGCCCCCTGCCTCGGCCCTGACTGCGGGAGCACATGATCAACCTTAGGAGCGGGCGGGGCGGCGGAAGAGTCCGGCTGCACCCCCGGCAGGGGTTGGCCTGGGCCCGCCTTCACACTTGTCTGCGGGCCGCACAGCGGTGGCGGCGGACGCCCGTGGCGGGCAAGCACATGGGATGATTCGCGGGCTCTTTGACATCTCGACAGTTCATCTACAGTGGAGAGGCGTTCGGGCAGGGACGCACTTGACGATGCAAAGAAACAGCAAGGTCGCCGCATCGCCCCAGGCCACAAAGTCTCCTCCCCGCGCCCGCGGGGGTCAGCCGTACGACATCACCCTCGCCGCATCCGACGTCCTCTCCTCCCCGCGCCCGCGGGGGTCAGCCGATCAAGGACACCCTGGGTAATCCGATTTGGAATTCTTCCCCGCACCCGTGGGGGTCAGCCGGCGGCCTGGTTGGTCGCCCACAGTTCCTTGAGCTCCTCCCCGCACCCCGCAGGGGTCAGCCGTCGGCCGACACCGTCCGCACCATGCGATGCGGCAGCATCAAGGCCGTCGGCCGCTCCACGCCCAGACGACACCGCCGTTCACGCGGCCCGACGACGCCGGTCACCGCACCACCGGGATCGCTCCCGAGCGCCAGTCCGTCAGCCGCTTGCGGATGCTCGGCACCATCGGCAGTTCGTCCGTCTCGGCCGGGGTGAACCAAGCCACCTCGTGCGACTCCTCGGACACCCGCAGCTCCCCTTCGATCGGGCGTCCGAGGAGGCAGACGGAGAACTCCTGCCGGACCTCGCCGTCGTCGTACGCAAGGACGTGCCCGGGGTTGGTGTAGGTGCCGACGATCCCGGTGATCTCGATGTCGAGGCCGGTCTCCTCGCGGGTCTCGCGGATGCCGCACCCGGCGATGGACTCGCCGATGTCCATCGTGCCGCCGGGAAGGGCCCACATGCCGTTGTCCGTCCGGCGCTGGAGCAGGATGCGGCCCGCGTCGTCGGTCACCACGACGGAGGCGGCCGGAACCAGGCTGTTCGCCTTCGGGGCGTTCGGGCCGTCCTCGTAGTCACGCCTGGGCATGCTCCACCTCCGGAATCGTCCATGCCGGTCTCAAGTCCGCGCAGGCCCATGAGACAACGAGGAGTTCACCGGCCGCGGCAGAACCTGCTGCGGCCAGTCGAGAAGCTCCCCCGCAGCGTCAGCCGTCCACCACCGTCCAGCCCCACGTACGTGCCCGCGCCGCGACGGCGTCGAAGTCCACGGCGTCCGCCAGCGCGGAGACCGTACGGCGGTCGAGCGGGGCGCCCTTCAGGACCGACTCCACCGCCTCCCTGTCGACGGACCGCTCGTGGTACTCCTCCGCGTAGTCGATGAACGCCTGCGCGGCGTCGGCACCGGTGAGGACCTCGAACAGCCAGTCGGCACCGTCCGTGTCACCGTCGGTGAAGTCGACCGGTCCGCACTGCCAGCCGCTGGATCCGGTCTCGTACCAGGCGCACACGGTCGCGTCGAAGAACCCGTCGAACTCGAACTCGGGCGCCTGGGCGTACTGCGCGAGCGACGCCGGCAGGCCGTCGAGCAGTCCTGGCCAGTGCGCGCGGACCTCCTCCCGCCACGGCGAGGACATGGTGCACACCCAACCGCATGCCACTGACACTCGGCCGAACCGGCCCGCAGGAGGTCATGCGGACTCGAACTTGACCATCGCGTCGCCGGCAGCGGCGGCCCCGGCGTAGAAGTCCTTCAGCGCGCGCAGGTCGGCGGTCAGGTGGCCGGCCCATTCCTCGGACCATGGAGTCGCGAATCCGAGGTCGGCGACCTTCTCCGCCAGCGCGGCGCCCACGGTGCTCACCAGGTCGTCGACGCCGACCCGCTCCAGGAAGGCCGACGCCGCCCGGACCTCGTCGGGCCGGAGCACCCGGATCGTCGTCTCCTCATCGGCGATCACCCGCTCCTCCCCGGCGAACACCGGCAGTTGGGCGGTTCTCAGGTCCGGCCCCGCGCCGCCGACCGCCTCCATCAGGGCGACGTGCATCAGGTATCCGTTGCTCTCCACCGCCAGCACGGTGCCCGCCTGATGCTGCGGTCCGAACTCGCTGTCGAACCAATCCGGCACCAGGTCGAAGAGCTCCCCCGGCGACAGCTCGTCCAGCAGTCCTCCGTCCACCCGCCGCCAGAAGAAGTCCACGCTCATGTACCGCACCCGCCCTGTTCGTTCCGCCGGGACGTCCTTCGACGTCCACTTCGCCGTCAGGCTAGACGGGACCACCGACAGACCGGTCGGGCACGATGGAAGACTGGGTCGCATGGATGGAGCACCCAGGAGCCCGGAGCTGGAGGTGTTCCTGGCATCGCTGAGCATCGGCCGGCCACTCTCCGGCACCGTCGCGGCGATCGAACGGTACGGCGTGTTCGTGGCGCTGGACGACGGCCCCGACCACCCGCTCTTCCCCGGCGTGGGGGGTTCATCACGGTCCCCGAACTGTCGTGGCGGCGCATCGAGGCGGCGTCCGACGTCGTACGGGTCGGTCAGCGCGTCACGTGCGAGTTCCTCCAGGTCGACACCTGGAACCTGGAGGCCAGACTCTCCCTGCGGGCGCTGCGACCGGACCCGTTCCAGGCGTTCGCCGACCGCAACCCGGTCGGTCAGCGGCTACGGGGGCGGGTCACCGGGGTGGTCCCGTTCGGCGTGTTCGTCCAGGTCGCCGACGGCGTCGAAGGGCTGGTGCGGCTACGGGATCTCACGCCCGCCGAAGGGGAGCCGCCGGGCGCGGTCCGGGTCGGTGACGAACTCCCGGTCCTCGTCGCCGAATTGGACCGGGAGTGGCGCCGACTCCTGCTCTCCCCGGCCGACCCCGAACGCGCGGACGGGTGAACTCAGGCCCACGGTGGGCCGCCCCGCCCGTCCGCCCACAGAGCGAGCGCTCGCCGGTCGACGGTACGGATGCCGACCTGCGTGCAGAAGGCGGCGGCGGCCTTGGTGAACGAGCTGGTCGTCACCACGGCGGCCAGATCGCAGTGGTGCACGTCGCGGTAGGTACCGTTGACCTTCTGGACGTCGTGGGAGCCGACGAAGGTCTTCGGGCCGTACCGCTTGGCCTGGATGAGGAGCCGCTGCCCGGTCGGGGTGACGGCCAGGACATCCGCCGCGAGGTCTCCGGCGCCGCCGACCACCGTCACCTTCGTGCAGCCGTCCCGACGGCACAGATCGGCCAACGCGTGCTCGAAGGCCTTGGGGGTCATCGCCAGGAACGGCCCGATGTGCCGCAGTTGGGCGGTCCGCGCCTCCAGCTCCCGTCGGCCGGTCCGCGCTCGCGAGCGCAGCACGACGAGGCCTGCCACCGCTCCGATGGCGAGCAACGCGGCGACCAGCACCAGGTGTTGAGCCAACCAACGGACTATCGTCACGGCCAGGGCGACCACGACCAGCGCGGCGATACCCAACGGCAGGGGGTTGGCCTTCGCCTGCCGTACGACCCGACGAACGGTGGTCGCACGGCGCCGCCGCCGGACAGGCCTACGGGTCACGGCACTCCCCTTCACAACGCCATTGTTCGTGCGAGCCTAGAAGCCAGCGCTTCCGGTGCGCCTGCGATCCATCGAACTCCACTTGCCTCGCAGCCGAGTTGACCGGATCCCGGCGACCGACGGCCGAACCTGGCACCTGGGCGCCCACGGGCCCTGCCCAGCGAACGGACGGAAGCCCACAGACACGCGCCCAGGGTGGCCGGCCAGCATTCGCCTCGGATCCTTCCACAGGGCCGCACGGGTGCCGGGTCCACCAGCCTCAGGTAGGACACGGTGCGACACCTTCGACGGATGCCCGGACGGGAACCCCACCGGCAGGCTCACTTCAGGGGCAGCGACAAGCGCCTGCTCCCGAAGGGAAATCCATGTCAGACGTGACGACACATTCGCGCCCCGCGGGACTCGGCATCCGCTCGGCGGCCGCGCTCCTGACCGCCGCCGCCCTGCTCGGTACCGGCGCATCCGCGAGCTTCGCCGCATCCCCCGCCCGGCCGACGGGCGGACGCCAGGAACTCCGCTTGGAAACCGCCGGGGTTGCTGCGCTGCGCACCACACTGCAGGGCATCGTCGACGCCGGCTCCTCGGCAGCCGTCGGCGAGGTCCGCCAGGACGGGCGGACCATCTTGCGTGGGCGGGCCGGCGTCGCTGATCTGGGCACCGGCGCGCCGGTGCCCGCTCAGGCCCGATTCAGGATCGGCAGCGTCACCAAGACCTTCGTCGCCACCGTCGTGCTCCAACTCACCGGTGAGCGGCGCATCGGCCTGGACGACCCGATCGAACGCCACCTGCCCGGCGCGGTACCGAACGGCGCGACCATCACCATCCGCCAACTGCTCAACCACACCAGCGGGTTGTACAACTACACCGATGCACCGGGCCTCGATCCTCAGGACGAAGCCCAGTACCGCAGCTGGCTGGCAGGACCGCGCTGGCGCACCTACCAGCCGGCCGAACTGCTCGCGCTCGCCAACGGCAACGCCCCCTACTTCCCGCCAGGGCAGGGATGGCACTACTCCAACACCAACTACCTGCTCGCCGGCCTGCTCATCGAGCGGGTCACCGGCCACTCCTGGCAGCAGGAGGTCGACCGGCGGATCATCCGGCCGCTGGGACTGCACGACACCAGCATGCCCGGGCTCTCGCCGCGACTGCCCGGCCCGCACGCCCACGGCTACGTGAAGCTCTCGACCGGGCCGGTGGACATCACCGAACTCAACCCATCCGTCCTGGGCGCCGCCGGGCAGGGCATATCCAGCGCGGACGACCTCAACCGGTTCACCGCCGCCCTGTTGGCCGGCCGGCTGCTACCGCCCGCCCAACTCGCCGAGATGACCCGGACGGTGGACGCGGGGCCCGGGCGCGGATACGGGCTGGGGCTGGCTCGGTTCGACACGCCGTGCGGAGTGCTCTGGGGCCACAGCGGAGACCTCCCCGGCTACTCGACGATGGTGGCCGGCACGGCCGACGGCCGACGCCAACTCGTGCTCTCGCACAACCCGTACGACGCCTCCGACCCGCGCGGTGCCAAGGCCGCCGTCGCCGCCTTCCTCACCACAGCCGCGTGCGGCACCGACCCCGCACACTGAGCCGCCGTAGAGGAGCCCGGCAAGGGCGTTCATCTGATGAACCGCTTTGCCGCCAGCGGCGCGCCCCTGCTGGTGAGGTGCAGGCAGGGAGAAGGCTGGGACGAACAGCGGCACGTCGTCGACGAGCGGCTGACCCCCGCGGGTGCGGGGAGGAGGCTTTCCGACCTGCGACACAGCGCGGCCTTTGCCATTTCTTGACTATGCTGTGGCGCCCCGTCAGTAGCAGCTTCGAATGGCGTCAAGGAGCCCGCACATCGTGCCATGCCCGCAGCAGCGCGCGACACCCGCCGGCCCCGGCCCGCGCACCATCATCCGCACGGCTTGCCGGGCGACCGCGCCGCGGTGACGGGTCCTCCGTCACCCTCACCTCACCACCGGAAGGCCCCACCCATGTCCCGTCTCACCTGGCTGTCGCAGGCCGCGGCAACCGTGCTGCTGACCCTGGAGACGGTGGCGGTGGTGCTGTTCTTCTGCATCGCGGTGCCGCTGTTCTACAACGGCGTCGGCTTCGAGGACGAGTTGGCCCCGCGGTCGAAGGCGGTGCCGTACGTGTTCGCGAGCGCGGGGCTGGTGATGGCCGGGCTCAACGGGTGGGCGGTACGGGCGGTTTGGCGGCTGCCGGCCGACCGGGGCAGGCGCGTGCTGGTGCCGGCGGCCGGGGCGCAGGCGGCCCTGCTGGGGTATGCGGCGCTGAGTGGCGAGCACCTGTTCACGGCGTTCGCGCTGTCGGTGCTGCTGACCCTCGGAACGGCCGCCTGGTCCTCGCGCCAAGGCGAAGCTCGCTGAGCACGTCCGGTTCCCCACCCCTCGACAGTCTCCGGCGGCGGCCCGACAGCCACCGCCGGAACGCCCCTTCCCTTACGACTCCTCACCCCCCGCCAGGCGCCGGACGACCGTGTCGAGGTCCGTGCCCAGCCGCTGGGCGGCCCTGACCAGCAGGCCGATCGCGGTGTGCGGGGTGACGCCGAAGCGCTCGACGGTGATGCCGATGGCCAGGCCGGTGGCGTGCCGGCGGTCGAGCAGGTCGGCGGCCGCCCGGGAGAGTGCGAAGCGGTCGAGGGCGACGGACGCCTGGAGGGCGAGCACCTCCACCAGTCCGAGGGCCGGTGTGCCGGGATCGGCCGGCGTCCGCAGGTACGCGCTGAAGGCGGTGCACCCGTGCGGGTGGGTGCGCAGGTGGGCGCTGGCCACGGCCCGTACGCCGCAGCGCCGGGCCCGGTCTGCGAAGCGGCCGGGACGGCCCGGGTCCAGCTTGACCACGACCTGCCCCTCGCCCTGGCGGCGGATCCGGGACAGCGGACCAGCGCCCGCCTCGCCCTGGGCGCGTTCGAGGGCCATCAGGTACGACGAGGTGGCCGCGAAGGTCTCGACGGAGCCGTCGTCGTGCCAGGTGCTCACGGCGGCGCCCACGCAGTCCGGGACGGTGACGCGGGTCAGCTGAACGATGTCGTGCAGTGTCGAGAAGGGCCCGGGGCGGCCCTGTTCACGGGCCGCGAGGTCGCCGAGTTCGGCGAGCAGGTTCTCGCGGGCGCGGTCCGGGACCGGGGTCCCGGCCGCCGCCCCGCCGTCACCTGCGGCTGCCTGACGGTCCAGCAGCACGCGGGCCCGGGCGACCGCGCGGGCCGCGTCGGCCTCCCCCGTGTAGATGCCGATCGTGTAGCAGACGTCGCGCAACCGTTGCCGGGCTTCCGGTGAGCGCGACGGGGACAGGGCCTCGTACTCCGCGACCAGCCGGCCGAGGGCCGCGACATCCACCATGGGCATGAACACCTCCGTGTGTTTACGGACAGTATGCGCCGATCACACAGTGGAACCATGCCGCGAGGGCGGGGGCCCGGACCCACCCGGGACGCACCACGGGCACCGCAGACAGCACGGACGGTACGGACAACACCCTCACCCCCCGTCCCCCCGCCCGTCGGCGCAGGCGCGGAGCACCGTGGCGGCGATCGCCAGCGCCAGGGCCCAGCAGCCCGCGAGGCCCCAGAGGAACGGTGCCTTCGACGTCCCCAGACCGGCCGCCAGCAGGCCCAGCGACAGCAGGGCGAGCCCGAGGACGGTGCGCGGCCGCACGCCGCGCACCAGGTCCCAGGCCCGGCCGCGCAGACCGAGCCCGACGCCGCGCAGCCCCGGGCCCGGACGGGGCCCCAGCCGCCGCCCCGGAGCCCAACCGTGCACCCGCGCCCGCTCGGTTCCACCGGTTCCGCGCGGCTCCGCCTGCTCGCGTCCGTCCATGCTGTCCGCCTCCTCGCTGCGCCGCCCCCGTGGTCCGCCGCGGCGATTACCCCGGATCCGCGATCGCTAACGCCCCTGATGCGGACACAGCCTGACGGCCGGCGGGCAGCCGGGCCGTCCGGGCCGGGGCAGCCGAGGCGGACGGACGGGAGCGCTTTCCGGCCCGGACGCGATGGCCTTCGGACTCGACACGGCACCCACCCGATCTGTGAGCGGCCTGACCTGCGACGGGCCCGGCCTGTAACCGGCCGGCCCGACCGTCTCAGCCGGACACCGCAGGCTCAGCCTGGCACCCAGGACACCCGGGACACCCGGGCCGCCGGGGCTCGTCGGCCCAGCCGGGGGCGTCCTGGTCCTCCAGTTGCTCGCGGAGCCAGGCCAGGGTGGCGCTGAGCAGCCGGGAGACGTGCATCTGGGAGACGCCGATCCGGTCGGCGATCCTGGACTGGGTCCAGCCGTCCCAGAAGCGGAGTTTGAGGACGGTCCGCTCGCGTTCGGGGAGCCGGGCCAGCAGGGGGCGCACGGCGATCCGGAAGTCGGCGAGTTCGAGGCCGGGGTCGCAGCCGCCGAGGCGGTCGAGCAGGGCGCTGCCGGTCTCGTCGGTGTCCTGGTCGCGCAGCGCGTCCAGGGAGTTGGGGCGGTAGACCCGGCCCGCCGTCAGGCCCTCGGTGGCCTGTTCGACGGTGAGGTGCAGGTCCTCGGCGATCTCCTCGGGCTGCGGGAGCCGGCCGAGTTCCTGTTCCAGGCGGTCGGATCCGCGGGCAACGCTCAGGTAGAGCTCCTGCATGCCGCGCGGGACCCGCACCGGCCACGAGGTGTCGCGGAAGAACCGTTTGATCTCCCCGGTGATGGTCGGGATCGCGTACGTCACGAACTCGACGCCGCGCCGCCGGTCGTAGCCGTCGACGGCCTTGATCAGACCGATCGTGCCGACCTGGAGGATGTCCTCCATGTCCTCCGCCCGGTGCCGGAAGCGGGCCGCGATGAACCGCACCAGCGGCATGTTCAGCTCGATGATCGTGCCGCGGACGTAACTGTAGGCGCGGGTCTCCCTGGCCAGTCCGGCCAGCCGCTCGAACAGGGCGTCGCTCAGCTCCCGGGCCTCCGACTTCCCCATCCGGCGCAGCTCGGCCACCGTCGGCCTGGGCGGCAGGTCGGACGGAAGATCGGCCGGAAGGCCCGACGGCCGGTCGGGCGACAGACCCGAGGCCACGAACTCCCGGCCAGTCGCCTCCCGGCCGCTCGTTTCCCGGTGGATGGACACGTGATCGCTCCTGGGCATCGGGGTGAACGCCCGTGGACAGCGACGGTCTCGCGTGTCACGTCACGGGCTTCTTCCCCCAGGACCTGTGCCCGGCTTCCGCGGGCGAGATCCCGGTGGCACACCGTGCGGGGGTGCCGGAGCAGCCGGATCGTTCACGGCCGCCGCATGGGTGTTCTACCCGGGATTCGGGGTCGAACGCATGGTGCGGGTGTTTTCTCACCGTATTTCCGGGTCCGGCCGGCTGAGGCTCCCGGCGGGAGCGCCACCTCCGGCCGGGCCCGCTTCCCCCGCCCTCGGGCGCGCACCCCCAGGTGCGGGCGAGCCGCGCCTCCACCCGCAGGCCGGCGCCGGAGGGACCGGCTCGGCATCGGCTACACCCGCCTCCCGGCCCGTTCCCCCTGCCGGGACTCGACGTAGTCGACGCGCTGCATCATGCCGAGCTCCTCGTGCTGGAGCTGGTGGCAGTGCAGGACGGTACTGCCGGTGAAGTCCTGGTACCCGACCAGCAGGGTGACGGTGTCGCTCGGACTGCCGCCGGCCAGGTCGACGGTGTCCTGCCACACCGGCGGGTCGAGCCGTTCGCCGTTGCGGTGGGTGACGAGGACGTGGTTGGTGTGCAGGTGGAAGGGGTGGTGGAAGCCCGGCGCGGACTCGTCGGTGCGCAGGGTCCACCGCTCGACGGTGCCGAGTTCCAGGGTGTGGTTGACGTAGTCGGGGTCGAACAGGCCGTAGGCGGGGTCGCTGGTGAGATCGCCGTCGGGGTCGGCCGCGGGGGTCGGGTGGCTGCCGAGGACGCGGTAGGCGTGCGGGAACGGCTGCTCGAAGACCCCGCCGTCGACGTGGAAGACCACCGTGCGGTCGCCGTCGGGGTTGGTGATGTCGCCCTCGTCGAGGAAGGGCTTGCCCTGCGGCAGGGCGGCCGGCAGTCCCATCGGCGGGTCGACGGCCTCCCCCGTCACCTCGACCGTCATCAGCGGGCCGGGGGCGCCCTGGGCCCGCAGTTCGTACGTCCCGGGCTCGCCGCCCCGGACCAGCACGTCGGCCCGGTTGCCGACGGACAGCAGCACCGTGTCGGTGGCGACCGGCGCCGGGAAGGTCACGCCGTCCATAGAGATCTGATTCAGCGTCAGCACGGTGTCGCCGTCGGTGAGTCGGAGCGACAGCGCGGTGAACGCGGTCGCCGCCACCAGCCGCCAGCGCTGGACCTCGCCGGGGCGCAGCGTGAGGGTGGGGTTGACCTCGCCGTTGACGGTGAAGGCGGGCGTGATGCCGGCGAACGAGTTGCCCGCGACGAACGCGGCGGCCCGGCCGTCCTTGACCATCAGTTCGTTGACGCAGACGACGATGTCGGCGGCGGCCGCGATCTCCGGCACCTCGTCGACGTCGCCCTCGACGACGAGGACCCCGGCCATCCCTCCGGCGATCTGTTCGGCGGTGGCCCCGTGCACGTGCGGGTGGTACCAGTAGGTGCCGGCCGGGTGGCCGGCCGGGATGTCGATGACGGTCAGGTACCGCGGTTCGGGGGCGCCGGCCTCGGCCTCCTCGACCGTGCGCGGCGCGAACTCGCGCTGGACGTTGTCGGCGTCCCCGGACGGGGAGACGTGCAGGCCGTGGGTGTGCAGGTTGAAGCTGTTCTCGCGGTGCGGCCGGTTGTGGTGGCCGCCGTCGTGGGCCCGGTTCGGCGGCAGGCCGTTGACCTGGGTCAGCCGCAGGGTGTCGCCGGCGCGCACCCGCAGGGTCGGCCCGGGGATGGTGCCGTTGTAGGTGCGCGTGGTGACCGTCCCGAGGCCGGGGACGGGGGTGTCGGTGAACCGCACGGCGAGCGTCTGGTCGAGCACGGCCCTCGGGGTGCCGGGCGCCGGTCGCGCTCTGCGGACGACCGGCTGGGGGAAGGGGGTCGCCGCCCTGGCCCGCCGGGCGAGGATCCCGTCGGAGGCCGCCACCAGGACGGCGGCGGGGACGGCCTTGAGCACCGATCGACGAGTGATTCCGACATTTTCTCTCATAATCGGGCAATGTAGGTCGACCTACACAGGGTCCCGGTCAGGCACACCGCGCGCCCGGGGGCGTTGGGCCTTCCGTGCCACGCCCTGGACGCCAAACCCTGGACGCCAAACCCTGGACCCAAGCCCTGAAGACCAAGCCCTGAAGACCGAGCCCTGGCGGCCCGGCCCCCGAGGCACCTGGCTACGCATGCTCCGGGTGGGTCAGGTTGGCGCCGCTGCGCGGGTCGAAGACGTGGATCCGCGCCGTGTCCACCCACAGCTCCAGCGGACCGCCCTCGGCGGCCCTGGTCACCGGGTTCAGCCGCGCCACCACCCGGTGCTCCAGCATCCCGGTGTCGGCGCGGCCCGAGTCGGCGGCGAGTTCGGCGAGTTCGGCGCTCACCGACCTCACCGAACCCCCCGACCCCGCCGACCCCGCCAAACCTGCCGAACCCCCCGACCCCGCCACCGGACCGCCCTCCTCCGCGAAGTGGACGTAGACGTCCGAGCCGACCGACTCCCTGACCTCGACGGTCACGGTGACGGTGACCCCGCCGTCGTGCCCCTCGGCCAGGGCGGCGTCCTCGAAGTCCTCGGGGCGGATCCCGACGATCAGCTCGCGCGGCGCGTCCGCGCGCTCCAGGGCGCGCCGGGTGCGGTCGTCCAGTGGCAGGGCGCCCAGCGAGGTGTGCAGGGCGTCCCGTTCCAGCGCGGCGCCGAGGAAGTTCATGCCCGGCGAGCCGATGAACCCGGCGACGAAGAGGTTCACCGGCTCGTCGTACAGGTGCTGCGGCGAGCCGACCTGCTGGACGACGCCGGAGCGCATCACCACCACCCGGTCGCCGAGCGTCATCGCCTCGACCTGGTCGTGGGTGACGTAGACGGTGGTGGTGCCCAGGCGGCGCTGGAGGGCGGCGATCTGGGTGCGCATCTGCACCCGGAGCTTGGCGTCCAGGTTGGACAGCGGCTCGTCCATCAGGAAGACCTTGGGGTCGCGGACGATCGCCCGGCCCATGGCGACCCGCTGGCGCTGCCCGCCGGAGAGGTTGGCGGGCTTGCGGTCGAGGTGCCGGGTGAGGTCCAGGACGCGGGCGGCCTCCTCGACCTTGGCGGCGATGGTCGCCTTGTCGACCTTGGCCAGGCGCAGCGCGAAGCCCATGTTGTCGCGCACGCTCATGTGTGGGTAGAGGGCGTAGCTCTGGAACACCATGGCGATGTCCCGGTCCTTGGGCGCGCGGTCGTTGACCACCTCCCCGGCGATCCGCAGGGTGCCCTCGGTGATGTCCTCCAGCCCGGCGATCATGTTGAGCGTGGTGGACTTGCCGCAGCCGGACGGGCCCACCAGGATGACGAACTCGCCGTCGGCGATGGTGAGGTCGACGTCGCGGACGGCGAGGGCGCCGTCCGGGTAGCGCTTGGTGATGCCGTCGAGGACGATCTCGGCCACGATCCGCCTTCCTGGTCCGCCGGGTGGGGCGGGCTCGGCCTTGGGGACTCGGCTGTGGGACCCGGCGCGGGTCTCAGCCCTTGACTGCGCCGGCGGTGAGCCCGGCGACGATGCGGCGCTGGAACAGCAGCACGAAGACCACGATCGGGATCGTGATGATCACGGCGGCGGCCGCGATCGAGCCGGTCGGCTGCTCGAACTGGGAACTCCCGGTGAAGAAGGCGATGGCGGCCGGCACGGTCCTGGCCGAGGTGGTGGAGGTCAGCGAGATCGCGAACAGGAAGTCGTTCCAGCAGAAGATGAAGACCAGGATGCCGGTGGTGAACACGCCCGGTGCCGCCAGCGGCGCGATGACCAGCCGGAACGCCTGCCACGGCGTGGCGCCGTCCACCTTGGCCGCCTTCTCCAGGTCCCAGGGGATCTCCCGGAAGAACGCCGAGAGGGTGTAGATCGCCAGCGGCAGCGAGAAGGTCATGTACGGGATGATCAGCCCGGGCCAGGTGTCGAACAGGCCGAGCGCCCGCTCGATGTCGAACAGCGGCGAGACCAGCGAGATCGGCGGGAACATCGCGATCAGCAGGGACACCCCGATCAGCAGCCGCTTGCCGGGGAAGCGCAGCCGGGCGACCGCGTACGCGGCCATGGTGCCGAGCACCACGGCGATGGTGGTGGCGATCACCGCGATCCCGATCGAGTTCACCAGGGCGCGGGTGAACTCGGAGGTCTGGAAGATGCCGCGGTAGTTGGCGAGGGTCCACCGGCGCGGCACGAAGGCGCCGTCGGACAGGGTGCTCGGGTCCTTGAAGGAGAGCGCCACGATCCACCACACCGGGAAGAGCGCGTAGAGCACGACCACCAGGTTGACGACGCCCCAGCCTGCCAGTGTCCTGGCGTGCCGGGTGCTCATCGGCGCTCCGGTTCGGCGCCGGGCGTCGCCGTGCCGAACAGCTTGACGAAGACCAGGGCGATGAGCGCCACGCAGACGAAGATCAGCACCGAGATCGCCGAGCCGATGCCCAGGTTGAGCGCGGTGAACAGGTTGTCGTAGCCGAGGATCGACACCGATCCGGTGCCGTTGGAGCCGCTGGTCAGCACGTAGATGTTGTCGAAGATCCGGAAGGCGTCCAGGGTGCGGAAGAGCAGCGCGACCAGGATCGCCGGCTTCATCAGCGGCAGGATCACCAGGCGCAGCCGCTGCCCGAAGCCCGCGCCGTCCACCATCGCGGCCCTGACCGTCTCGTCCGGCACCAGCGCGAGGCCGGCGAGCAGCAGCAGGGCCATGAACGGGGTGGTCTTCCAGACCTCCGCGAGGATGATCAGCCCGACGGCCGGCCACTGCTCGGTCAGCGGGGCGCTGCCCTCCGGCAGCAGGGCGGCCAGGTAGCCGGTGCCGGGCGTCCAGGCGTACTGCCAGGAGTACGCGGCGACCACGGTGACGATCCCGTACGGGACCAGGACGGCGGTGCGCACGGCGCCGCGGCCGAAGACCGCGCGGTGCATCACCAGGGCGAGCGCCAGGCCGAGCAGCAGCTCGGCGGTCACCGACACCACGGTGATCAGCGCCGTGACGCCGAGCGCCTGCCACCACACCGGGGAGGCCAGCACCGCACCGTAGTTGGCGAGCCCGACCCAGTGCGCCTGGTCGGGGAAGCGCAGGTCGTAGCGCTGGAGCGAGAGGTAGACGGCGTAGCCGATCGGGTAGGCGGTGACCGCGAGCATCACGATCACCGCGGGGGCGCACAGCAGCAGGCCCAGCCGGCGCTCCTGGCGGGCGCCGCGCGACGGCCCGGCGGGCCTCGGCACGGCCGCGGCGGCGGCCTCGGTGGAGGGTGTCACGGGATCAGCCCCTTCGAACCGAGGGCGTCCCTGATCTGCCCGCGGAGGTCGGCCACGTCCTTCTCCGGGCGGATGCCGGCGGGCGGGGAGAGGGTGTGCGAGATGGCGATGGAGACGTTCTGGTAGGCCGGGGTCTGCGGCCGCACGCCGGCGGAGTCCAGGGCGGCCAGCACGTCGGCGGCGAACGGGTAGCTGGCGGTCAGTTCGGCGGTCTGGTAAAGGCTCCGCAGCGAGGGCGGGAGGCCGCCCTTCAGCGCGTTGGTGAGCTGGTTGTCCCGGTCGCGCAGGCAGAGGGTGGCCTCGGCGGCGAGGTCGGGGTGCCGGCTGTAGGCGCCCACGGCGAGGTCGATGCCGCCGATGGTCACGTGGGCGGGGCGGTCGGCCGTCACCGCGGGGTACGGGGCCCAGCGGAAGTGCGGGAACAGCTCCGGCCGGTCGGCCTTCATCGCGGGGTAGACGAAGGGGTAGTTGAGTTCGAAGGCGGCGGTGCCGGACTCCATCGCGAGCCGGTTCTGGTCCTCCATCTGGTTGGCCAGCGAGGGGTCGGCGGCCACCGAGACCGCCAGGTCGCGCATCACCCCGGCGGCCGTGACGGCGGGCGCGCCGAGCGAGGGCGCCTGGGCGTCGGGGGTGAGGATCGAGCCGCCCGCGCTGGCGACCAGCGTGTTGAACCAGACCGTCAGTCCCTCGTACTGGGCGCCCTGGATCTCCACGAGGTGCGGCTTGCCCTCGTCGGCCAGCTGCCGCGCCCGGGCGAGCATCTCCGCCCAGGTCTTCGGCGGGGCCGGCACCAGGTCGTCGCGGTACCAGAGCAGCTGGGTGTTGGAGTTGTACGGGACGGCGTACAGCCGGTCCCGCCAGGTCGCGGTCCGCACCGCCGCGTCGAGGGTGTCGGCGGTGGCCCGCTCGCGCATCGTCCCGGTCCACTCGCGGATCCAGCCGGCCTCGGCGAACTCGGCGGGCCAGGTGACGTCCAGGCCCAGGATGTCCACGCCGGCGTCGTGCGCCGCCATCCGGCGCACCAGCTGCTGGCGCTGGCCGTCCGCGCCGCGGGGCAGCTTGTCGTAGCGGATCGTGTAGCGGCCGCCGGACTGCTGCCCGCAGCGGTCGGCGGCCTGCTGGAGGGCGCCCGAGTCGTCCGGGAAGTTGTACCAGTTCAGGGTGACCGGGCCGCCGCTCCCGCCGCCTCCGCAGCCCGCGAGCGCGGAGGCGAACACGGCCAGTCCGGCGGCGGCGCTCGCCCACCGCGAGCGGAGACTGAGGACCCTCGGCATCGTTCTCCCGGGCTGGGACGGACGGTCCGGCCGACCCTAGGGGCCGTCCCGCCGGTCGCTCCCGGGGCCGCGCCGCCGGTCGGCGCCGACCAGCCGGACGGCGGAACCGGCGGCGCCCGGCCGGACGTCGGAACCGGCGCCGGGCGCCCGGGAGGCGCCGGCCGGGGCCCGCGCGGATACTGGGCGCACACGGAGAGACCTCCGGCCGCACCGGAACGAGGAGCACGCCGTGACCGGACCCGTCGTCGTCGGATTCGACGGCTCACCCGAGAGCCTGGCCGCCGCCGCGTGGGCCGCCCGCGAGGCGCAGCGCCGCGGCCTGCGCCTGGACGTCCTCCAGGCCTGGCCGCGGCCGAAGCACGTCCCGCCCGGCAGCGAGTCGGGCGACCACCCCGCGCTGGCCCAGCTCGCGGAGCGCGAGGGCGAGTTGCGGGCCCTCGTACCGGAGGTGACGGTCGCCGCCACGTCCGTGGCCGGCGATCCCGTCGAGGCGCTGGAGGCCGCCGGGCAGGGCGCCGCCGTACTGGTGGTCGGCTCGCGCGGGCTGGGCACCCTGCGCGGGTTCCTGATCGGCTCGGTGAGCCAGGAGGTGCTGCGGCGGGCGGCCTGCCCGGTGGTGCTGGTCCGGGCGGGCGGGGACGAGCCGGACGGCGAGGTGATGGTCGGCCTGGACCTCGGGCGCCCGGCCGAGGCGGTGCTGGCCTTCGCCTTCGAGGCCGCCGCCCTGCGCTCGGCGCCGCTGCGGGTGGTGCACGTCTGGTCGCCGCCGGCCGGCAGCGCGTACATGTCCTACGGGGCGATCGGCGGGCTGGAGCGCGAGGCGTCCGCGGCCGAGGACAGCGGGCTCGCGCAGGCCCTGGAGCCCTGGCGGATCCACCACCCCGAGGTCGAGGTGACGACCGAGCTGATCCGGGGCAAACCCGCCGTGGACCTGGTGGACGCCGCCGGGTCGGCCCGGCTGCTGGTCGTCGGCCGCCGCGTCCGGCGGATGCCGCTGCGCCACCACCACATCGGCCCGGTGGCGCACGCCGCGATCCATCACGTGCACTGCCCGGTCGCGGTCGTCCCGTACGGCTGAGCGAAGTGGCGGGCGCGCGCTACAGTCCGGTGCCATGAGTGAGTCCGTGACCCCGCCGTTCGGGAACTTCGCCGCCACCGTCACCGCCCTGGACGCCTGCGCCGGCCTCGCCCCGCCCGTCGCCGACGCGCTGAAGAACTGGGACGCGCCCGGGGCGGCCGCCTCGGTGCTCTACGTGGACAGCGACCCGGAGCACGCGGACACCGCCGTGTTCTGCGCCGCGTACGACGTGCCGCCGGAGCTCTCCGCGAACTGCGTGGTGGTCGCCGCCAAGCGGGCCGGGGAGGTCACCCTGGCGGCCTGCCTGGCCCTGGCGACCACGCGGGTGGACGTCAACAAGGCGGTGCGCACCCGGCTGGGGGCGCGCAAGGCGTCCTTCGCGCCGATGGACACCGCGGTCGAGCTGACCGGCATGGAGTACGGGGGCATCACCCCCGTCGGCCTGCCCGGCGGCTGGCCGCTGCTGATCGACGAGGCGGTGGCCGCGGCCCCGTACGTCCTGGTCGGCAGCGGCCGGCGGCGCGGCAAGCTGATCCTGCCCGGGTGGGCGCTGGCGGAGCTGCCGGGCGCCGAGGTGCTGCCCGGCCTGGCCGGCTGACCGGCCCGACAGCACCCCGGCCCGGGGGTCAGCGGGCCCGCGGGGCGAGGCCGACCGGGCAGACCACCGGGGTGCCGTGCACCGGGTCGGTGAGGATCGCGCTCTCCACCCCGTACAGCTCGCGCACCAGCTCCGGGGTGACGATGTCGCGCGGGGCGCCCTGGGCGGCCACCCTGCCGTCCCGCATGGCCACCATGTGGTCGGCGTAGCGGCAGGCGGTGGTCAGGTCGTGCAGGACGAGGACGACGGTGCGGCCGCGCTCGGTCAGGCCTCGCACCATCTCCAGCACCTCCAGGGCGTGGCCCATGTCCAGCGCCGAGGTGGGTTCGTCCAGCATCAGGATGTCGGTGTCCTGGGCGACGGCCATCGCGATCCAGGCGCGCTGGCGCTGGCCGCCGGAAAGGGTGTCCAGCGGGCGGTCGGCCAGGTCGTGGAGGTCGGCGGCGGTGAGCGCGTGCTCGACCGCCTCGGCGTCGGTGGCCGACCACTGCCGCAGCAGGCCCTGGTGCGGCTGGCGGCCGTAGCGGACCAGGTCACGGACGGTCAGCCCGTCCGGGGCGGTGGCGGACTGCGGCAGCAGGCCGATGATCCGGGCGATCGCCCGGGTGGACAGCGAGGTCAGCGGCTTGCCGTCGAGCAGCACCGCGCCGGAGCGCGGGGCGATGGTCCTGGCGAGGCCGCCGAGCAGGGTGGACTTGCCGCAGCCGTTCGGGCCGACGATGACGGTGACCTGCCGCTCCGGCAGTTCGAGGTCGAGCTCGCGCACCACGATGGTGCGGTCGTGGCCGAGGCTGAGCGCGCTGGTCGCCAGCCGGTGGGCCGGGGCGGTGGCGCCGCCGTCGGGGGTCGCGTCGCGGTGCTGGTCGGCAGCGGTCGCGGTGCGGGCGGTCATGCGGTCCTCCGGGGACGGGTGGTGAGCAGCAGCCAGAGCAGGTAGGGGCCGCCCACGACGGCGGTGACCAGGCCGGCCGGCACCTCGATCGGCGACAGGATCGTGCGGCCGAGCAGGTCGGCGAGCAGGGTGAAGGCGGCTCCGGCGGCGGCCGAGGTGAGCACCGGCACGCAGCGCGGCCCGGCGATCCGGCGGGCGGCCTCGGGCGCGGCGAGCGCGATCATGCCGAGCGGTCCCGCGACGGCCACCGCGAGGCCCGCGCAGACCACGGAGACCACCAGGACGCCGATCCGCAGGCCGCGCACCCGCACGCCCAGCCCGGTGGCGACGGCGTCGGAGAAGCGCAGCAGCGACAGCCGGCGGCCGAGCAGCACGGCGGCGGGCAGGCAGACCAGCAGGCCGAGTTCGAGGTGGCCGACGGTGTCGGCGTCCCGGCTGTTGAGGGTGCCGACCGTCCAGCCGAAGGCGGCGTTGGCGGCGTCGATCGCGGCGCGGGAGAGCATCAGGTTGGTCACCGCGCCGAAGACCGCGCCGACGCCGAGGCCGACCACCAGGAAGCGGTAGCCGTTGCGGCCGGCTCCGCCGCCGAGGGCGAAGGCCAGCGAGGCGGCGGTGGCGGCGCCGGCCAGGGCGGCGGCGGAGGGCAGCAGCTGGGTGGCGACACCGGTGACGGAGGCGACCGCGAAGGCGGTGGCGCCCTCGTTGAAGCCGACGGTGTCCGGGGTGGCCAGCCGGTTCTGGGCGAGCGTCTGCATCAGGCAGCCGGCGACGCCGAGGGCGGCGCCGACGGCCAGTGCGGCCTCGGCGCGGGGCAGCCGCAGCTTCTCCACCAGCAGCACGTCGCGTGCGGTCCCGTCGCCGAAGGCGGCGCGCAGGGCGGTCACCGGGTCGAGATTGGTCTCGCCGACGGCCAGGCAGACGGCGGTCACCACGACCAGGGCGAGCAGCAGGACGGTGCAGCCGATCAGCGGCCGGACCGGGACGAGCACCGAGCGGCCGCCGAGGGCGAGCAGCCGAGTGCCGGGCGGTACGGGCGGCGCCGGGCGGCGGGCCTCGGCCGAGGGGGCGTCGGGCGTGGCAACCACGTCCTCCGTGGGGGCGTGGTTCGCTGCGGTGTCGTTCACGGGGGCCTTCACAGCGCGGGCATTCGATGCGAGCGGACGACGGCGACCAGGACGGGGGCGCCGCACAGGGCGGTCATCACGCCGAGCGGCATCTCGTACGGGCGGGCGACCAGCCGGGAGGCCACGTCGGCGAGCAGCACGACGGCCGGCCCGAGCAGCGCGGACACCACGAGCAGCCGGCGCAGGTCGGGGCCGACCAGGGCCCGGGCGGCGAAGGGCACGACCAGGCCGACGAAGGAGACCGGTCCGGCGATCGCGGTGGCGGCGCCGACCAGCAGGGCGACGGAGGTCACCGCGAGGGCGCGGGCCCGGCGGGGCTTGTGGCCGAGGCCGGTGGCGACGTCGTCGCCGAGGCTGAGCGCGGTCAGCGCCGGGCCCGAGAGCAGCGCCAGCACCAGACCGAGCAGCAGGACCGGCAGCACGGCGACCAGTTGGTCGGTGCCGCGGCCGGCCACCGAGCCGATGGTCCAGAACCGGATCTCGTCGGCGGCGCGGGCGTCGGACAGCAGCAGGATGGAGGAGCCGGCGTTCATCAGCCCGCTCAGCGCGGCGCCGGCCAGCACCAGCCGGACCGGGTCGTCGCCCGCGCCGCGCAGCCGGGCCGCGCCGAGCGCCAGCAGGCAGCCGGCGGCGGCGCCCAGCACGGCGACGTACGGGCCGACGCTGGCGGCGCTGGCACCGAGCACGATCGCGATCACGACGGCGAAGGAGGCGCCGGTGCTGACCCCGAGCAGTCCGGGCTCGGCCAGCGGGTTGCGGGCGGCGGCCTGGAGCACGGTGCCGGCCACGCCGAGCGCGAGCCCGACCGCGAGGGCCACCGCGGTCCGCGGGGCGCGCAGGTGGAACACCGTGAAGCGGGAGTCGGAGTCGCCGTCACCGAACAGGGTGGCGAGCGCCCGTGACGGCCCCACGTCTCCCGCGCCGAGCAGCAGGCTCGCCAGTACGGCGAGCAGCAGTATCGCGCCGGCTGGCAGCAGTCCGCGCAGCAGGAGTGATCGGAATGTCACACCGGGCCTCCCCGTCAGGGCCTTACGTATGGTTAGGCTAACCTCAGATAAACGGTTCGTCCGTAAACTACCATTTCTCGGAGAACACCCATGCTTGGCACCCGCTTTACCAAGACCCTGCTCGGCACCGCCGTCGTCGGCGCCCTCGCCCTGGGCCTGACCGCGTGCGGCTCCTCGGGGTCCGACAGTTCCGCGGGTGGCAACGGCTCCTCGTCCCCGGCCGCCGCGAAGGACGGCAAGCACAGCATCGACACCGCCTTCGGCGCCGTCGAGGTCCCGGCCGAGGCCAAGCGGGTCGTCGCGCTCGGCGACACCTCCCTGGACACCGCCCTCTCGCTCGGCATCACCCCGGTGGGCACCAGCTCCAGCCGCGGCGGCACCACCGCCCCCGGGTACCTGAAGGCCGACGGCATCCCGCTGGTCGCCACGGTCAAGGAGCCCAACATCGAGGCGATCCTGAAGGCCACCCCGGACCTCATCCTGGCCTCCTCGGGCATCGAGAAGTCCCAGTACGACAAGCTCTCGGCGGTGGCCCCGACCATCGTCCCCAAGGCCGGCGACTGGCGCTCGGTGCTCGCCGTGTACGGCGACGCGCTGGGCCGCAAGGACGACCTGACGGCCAAGCTGGACGCCCTGGACAAGCGCGCCGCCAAGGCCGGCGAGGGCAAGACCGGCAGCGCCGTGGTGATGCGCTGGATGCCCAACGGGCCGATCGTGATGAACACCACCAACATGCCCGGCGACCTGCTGAAGAAGGCCGGCGCCGGCACCCTGCCGATCGCCGACGGCCTCGGCGCCCAGCCGCACTCCGACCCGCTGTCCCTGGAGAACCTCAACAAGGCCGACGCGGACCGGGTGTTCGTCGCCACCCTGAACGCCGAGGGCGAGAAGGCCCTGGAGACCGCCCGCTCGCAGGAGGCCTTCAACCGCCTCAAGGCGGTGGGCACCAACCAGCTGGCGGGCGTCGACGGCCAGGTGTGGAGCAGCAGCTCCGGCCCGATCGCGGCCGAGAAGGTCGTCGAGGACATCGAGAAGGCCTTCGCCGCGAAGTAACCGCACCCGCCCGGGAATTACCCCCCCCCCCCCCGGAATTCTGAAGGGCCGTCACCGGATTCGATCCGGCGGCGGCCCTTCCGGCATTTCCGGGGCCCCCGACCGGACGGCGCCACGCACGGGAGGCGCGGCGACTGCCGTCATGCCTCCAGGACCAGCCGGAGCAGTTCGCGCAGGGACTCGCGCCGGCCGGCGTCGAGCCTGGCCAGCGGATCGCCGGCGAAGGGCATCCGGGCGCGCAGGTCGGCGGCGACCTCGCGGCCCGCGGCGGTGGCGGCGACGCGCTTGACGCGGCGGTCACCGGGATCGACGCTGCGCTCGACCAGGCCCCTGGACTCCAGGCGGTCGACGATCACGGTCACGTTGGACGGCTCCGCGTGCAGCCGCTCGGCGATGCGGCGGGTCGGGACGGGGTCCTCGGCGGCGAGCAGCGCCTTGGCCTGGAGCGCGGTCAGGCCGTGGACCGCCGCGGCGGCCTCGGACTCCCGGCTGTAGCGGCGGTTGACGGCCGCGAAGAGTCCGACGATCTCCCTGGTGAGGTCATCCGGTGGGTGGGGCATGCCGACCAGGGTATCCAGGTGCTTGACAGGGTGGAATGTCAGGTCACATAGTTATGAATCATATTGGTTATGTTCGATAAGCATCTGGGGTCCAGCGAGATGACCGACAAGACCGTCCTGATCACCGGCACCTCCTCCGGCATCGGCCTGGCCACCGCCGTCGCCGCCGCGCGCGGCGGCTGGCAGGTGATCGCCACCATGCGGAACACCGCGAAGTCCGGGCCCCTGCTGGCGGCCGCCGAACAGGCCGGCGTCACCGTCGACGTCCGGGCGCTGGACGTGACCGACCCGGCGTCGGTCGAGGCCTGCCTGGCCGGCGTCGACCGGCTGGACGCGCTGGTCAACAACGCCGGGGCCGGCCACGTCGGCACCCTGGAGCGGGAGAGCGTGGCCGACGTCCGCGCCGTCATGGAGGTCAACTTCTTCGGGGTGCTGCACGTCACCAAGGCCGCCCTGCCGCTGCTGCGGGCGAGCCGCGGCCGCCTGCTGACCGTGACCAGCGTCGGCGGCGTGGTCGGCCAGCCCTTCAACGAGGCGTACTGCGCCGCCAAGTTCGCGGTCGAGGGCTTCATGGAGTCCCTCGCGCCGGTCGCGGCCACGGCCGGTGTGTCCGTCAGCGTCGTCGAACCGGGCGCGGTGGCCAGCGAGTTCGTCAGCAACGTCGGCGTCACGGACGACGCGGCCGAGCAGGCAGGACCGTACGCACCGGCCCTCGCCGCCTACCTGGACCGCACCCGCGGCGCCTTCGCCCACGCCCAGGCGGCCGAGGACGTGGCCGCCCGGATCCTCGGCCTGCTCACCGCCGAGCGGCCCGCCTTCCGGCTGCTCACCTCCGACGTCGCCCGGGCCTTCGCCGGGGTGAAGCTCAACGACCTCGACGGCTCGGCCGTACAGACGCTGACCGCCGGCTGGGTCGGCTAGCGAACCGCCGCCGAGGCGCGGGGCCCGCGCACGTCCGGGAGGCGGCAGCCGGGCACCGTCAGCGGGTGCGACTCCGGCTCCCCCCGGGCCCGGCGCTCCCGGTCGAGTTCGGCCCCGTCCCGCACCGCCCGGTACACCGCCCTGGCCAGCCGGGCGCCCCACCGCGAGCGCGGGCCGCCGAAGGGGTCGGCGGGGCCCTCGGAGGAAGCGGCCCGGACGGCCACGCAGACCGCGTCGGACGGGGTGCCGGAGCAGTCGTAGCCGGCGTCCAGCAGCGCCTGGACCTTGGCCTCGGTCGCGGTGGCCAGCAGGTTGACCAGACCGCCGTCCGCGACCGCCGCCGGCACCACGGCCAGGATGTTGATCGTGCCGGGCCGGTACTCCACCGGTGCCGCGGCCGGGTCGGCCGCCCAGAGCGCGACGCCGATCCCGGTGGTGACCAGCGCGGTGACCCCACCGTCCTCGGCCCGGGTGCAGTCGTCCACTTCGGCCGCCGTCATCAGCCCCACGCCCGGCCCCACCAGGCCCTGCCCGGCGGCCAGTTCGGCCAGGTGCCGGTCCGGGTCCATCCGCGAGTAGCCGGGCCGCACCTGGGCGTTGAGCACCCAGGCGCGATCAGCGAGCCCGCCGCCGAGCACCGCGCTGCTGACCATCCGCCAGCCGGGCCCGGCCCGCCACACCAGCAGGTGCCGACAGGCGCCGTCCTCGGTCCGCGCCGCCCGTCCCACCCGCACTCCGCCGTCGTTCACGACCACTTCCCCTCCATCGGGTACGGCACCCTGCTCCTCCGGTCCGGGTCGGCCGCCGGCCGCTCCCCCGCCGCCGGCGGCCGGGCCCGCCGGACGCGGCCCGTCCGCTCGCAGGTCCGGCAGCCGAGGCCGATCGGGGTGGCCGCCCCGGCACGACCGTCCGGTCAGGACGGGAGGGTGCGGGCCGGTGCCGGCTCCTCCTCCTGCCCGGGCCGCGACACCTGGACGTTCTCCAGCAGCGCCTCGACCAGCTCGTCCAGGTCGAGGCGCTTCTCCACCGCCTTCAGGTCGCCGATCCGCGCCCCGGTGGTGACCTGGGGCGGGGCGAGCAGGCTGCAGCAGTCCTCGTCCGGCAGGACGGAGATGTCGGCCGTGCCGAGTGCCCTGGCCTGGTCGATGATCTCCTGCTTCTCCCAGCCGACCAGCGGGCGCAGCACCGGCAGGGTGGCCGCCTGGTCCACCGCGACCATGTTGGCCAGGGTCTGGCTCGCCACCTGCCCCAGGCTGTCGCCGGTCACCAGGGCCTGCGCCCCGGTGGCGGCGGCCAGCGCGGAGGCCGTCCGCACCATCAGCCGGCGCTGGGCGACCACCTGGAGCCGCCCGGCGCCCGCGACGGCCAGCTGCTTCTGGGCCTTGCCGAGGGCGATGACGTGCAGGGCGCCGGGCGGCTGGTACCGGTCGAGCTCCCGGGCCAGGGCGTACGCCTTGTAGACGGACGCCGGGTTGGTGTAGGGCGCGCCGCTGAAGTGCACGAAGTCACAGGCCAGGCCGCGCCGCATGGCCCGGTGCGCGGCCACCGGCGAGTCGTAGCCGCCGGACAGCAGGACCAGGGCCCGGCCGCTGGAACCCACCGGCAGCCCGCTCAGCCCGGGGTGCCGCTCGGCGGACAGGTAGGTCTCGCGGCGGTCGATCTCCACGGACAGGGTGACGTCGGGCGCGGTCAGGTCCACCCGCAGGCCGGCCACCCGGGGCTGCAGACGGCCCCCGAGTTCCCGCTCCAGCTGGGAGGAGGTCAGCGGGAAGGTCTTGTCGCGCCGTTTGACGCGCACGGCGAAGCCGGTGGCGGCCCGCCCGGCGCACGCGGTACGCAGCACCTCCAGCCCGTTGGCCTCGATCGACTCCATCGTGCTGGGCACGCGCAGCGCCGGTTCCACGGAGCTGAAGCCGATCACGGTACGCGCCCTGGCCACCAGGGTCTCCACGGGCACCTGCCCGCCGAGCACGGTGAGGCTGTGCGGGGTCCGGATCCAGGTCGAGCCGCCCACCCCGCGCAGCGCCGCCCGCAGGTTCTCCTCCAGGCGGTTCACGAACAGGCGCCGGTTGCGCCCCTTGAGGGCGACCTCGCCGTGCTTGAGGAGCACGCAGGGGCCGTAGGGGTCGGTGCCGCCGCGCGGAGCGGGCAGGCGGGTGTCGTCGGTCGGGTGGTCCATCCGGAAGTCCCAGTGTCGTCGGTCGGTGTCGTCGGTCGGTGTCGTCGGCAGCGTCCATCGTGCAGGACGGGCCGGAGTAGGAGCCAGGCGCGTCCGCCGGGGGCGCGCGGGGCCCGCCGGGGGCGCGGTTCACGCCCGCGCCCCCGCCGTCAGTGCCTCCGCCGTCGGCGCCGGCCGGGGCGCGGCGGGTCCGCGGCGCCGCAGCGCCGCCTCGACCCGGACCGCGTCGGCCGTGTCGCGGACCTCGTGCACCCGTACCGCCCACGCCCCCTGGGCGGCGGCCAGGACGCTGGCCGCCGCGGTGGCCGCGTCGCGTTCCCTGGCCGGGCGGGCCTCGCCCGTGTCCGGGTCGGCCAGCAGCTCGCCCAGGAAGCGCTTGCGCGAGGCCGCCACCAGCAGCGGGCGTCCCAGCGCGCTCCACGCGTCCAGCGAGGCCAGCAGCGCCCAGTCGTCCCGCCTGCTCTTGGCGAAGCCGAGGCCCGGGTCCACGATGACCTGCGACGGGTCGACCCCGGCGGACACCACCGCGTCCATCTGCCGGGCCACCTCGCCGATCACCTCGGCCACCACGTCGGTGTAGTCGGCCAGTCCGTCCATGCCCGCGGACTGCCCGCGCCAGTGCATGACGACGAAGGGCACCCCGGTCCTGGCCACGGCGCGGGCCATGCCCGGATCGGCCCGGCCTCCGCTGACGTCGTTGACGATCCGCGCGCCGGCCTCCACCGCCGCCTCGGCGACCCGGGCCCGCATGGTGTCGATGCTGACCAGGACGCCCTCGCCGGCGAGAGAGCGCACCACCGGCAGCACCCGGCGCAGCTCCTCCTCCTCGGACACCCGGGTCGCTCCCGGCCTGGTCGACTCCCCGCCCACGTCCACGATGTCGGCGCCCTGCTCCGCCAGCAGCAGCCCCCGGTCCACCGCCCGCCCCGGGTCCAGCCAGCGACCGCCGTCCGAGAACGAGTCGGGGGTCACGTTCACGATTCCCATCACTGCGCACCGGTCCCATCCGGGGAGTCCCGGCAATGCCTGCGAAGGTCTTTTCATGTCCCCATTGTGCCGTCCCGTCCGGGATCTTCCCCGGGCACCCCCGGTGGAGAAATCCGTATCACGGAGTGGACGCTCCGGGATTGGTCCGCACCAATCCGGATAACCTCCTGTCATGACACTCGGAATCCCCACCACGCGCACGGACCGGGCGGCCTCCATCCGCGAACTCCTCGCGACCGGCAGGCGTTCCTACTCGTTCGAGTTCATGCCGCCCAGGAGCCCCGAAGCGGAAGCCGGCCTGTGGAATGCGATCCGGCGACTCGAAGCCCTGTCCCCCACCTTCGTCTCGGTGACCTACGGTGCCGGCGGGTCGACCCGGGAGCGGACGGTCAACGTCACCGGCCGCATCGCCCAGGAGACCACCCTCACCCCGGCCGCCCACCTGACCGCCGTCGGCCACAGCGTCGCCGAGCTTCGGAACATCCTCGGGCACTACGCCGACCAGGGCGTCCGCAACATCCTGGCGCTGCGCGGCGACCCGCCGGGCGACCCGCTGGGCCGCTGGGACCGCCACCCGGACGGGGTGGAGTACGCGGCCGACCTGGTGCGGCTGATCAAGGAGTCCGGGGAATTCTGTGTCGGCGTGGCCGCGTTCCCGGAAATGCACCCGCGGTCTCCCGACTGGGATTCCGAGATCGGGCATTTCATCGCCAAATGCCGGGCCGGAGCGGACTACGCGATCACCCAGATGTTCTTCGAGACGGACAGCTACCTCCGTTTCCGGGACCGGCTGGAATCCTCCGGGTGCGCCGTTCCGATCATTCCGGAGATCATGCCGGTGACCACCATCCGGTCACTCCGGCGGATCCCCGACCTGTCCACCGCGGCCATTCCCCGGGAATTCTCCGAGCGCATGCTGAAGCACCGGGACGACCCGCGGGCGGTCCGCTCGATCGGCATCGAGTACGCGACCGGCATGTGCCGGCGCCTGCTGGCCGAAGGGGTCCCCGGCCTGCATTTCATGACCATGAACTTCTCCACGGTCACGACGGAGATCTACCAGAACCTCGGGCTGCCCGAGTCCGGCTGAGCTCGGCCCGGGCCTCCGGGGCACGAGGTGCCGGGGCGGGTACGACGGGGTCGCCGTACCCGCCCCGGTCACCGTCAGCCTGCGAGTTCCTCGCGCAGCAGGCGGGCGGCGCCGACCAGGCTCTCCAGCGAGGCCCGGGTCTCCGGCCAGCCGCGGGTCTTCAGCCCGCAGTCCGGGTTGACCCAGAGCCGCTCCGCCGGGATCGCGGCCAGGCCCGCGCGCAGCAGCGAGACGGCCTCCCCGGTGCCGGGGACGCGCGGGGAGTGGATGTCCCACACGCCCGGACCGACCTCGCGCGGGTAGCCCGCCCCGGCCAGTTCGCCGGCCACCTCCATGTGCGAGCGGGCGGCCTCCAACGAGATGACGTCCGCGTCGAGTTCGTCGATCGCGGTCATGATGGCGCCGAACTCGGCGTAGCACATGTGGGTGTGGATCTGGGTCTCGGCCCGCACCCCCGACGTGGCCAGCCGGAAGGCCTCGGTGGCCCAGTCCAGGTAGGCCGGGCGGGCCGCGGCCCGCAGCGGGAGGGTCTCGCGCAGGGCCGGCTCGTCGACCTGGACGACGGCCGCGCCCGCCGCCTCCAGGTCGGTCACCTCGTCGCGCAGCGCGAGGGCGACCTGCCGGGCGGTGTCGGCGAGCGGCTGGTCGTCGCGGACGAAGGACCAGGCGAGCATGGTGACCGGGCCGGTGAGCATGCCCTTGACCGGGCGCTCGGTGAGTCCCTGGGCGTAGCGGAACCACTCCGTGGTCATCGGGTGGGGGCGGGAGATGTCGCCGGCCAGCACCGGCGGCCGCACGTACCGGGTGCCGTACGACTGCACCCAGCCGTGCCGGGTGGCGAGGTAGCCGGTGAGCTGCTCGGCGAAGTACTGGACCATGTCGTTGCGCTCGGGCTCACCGTGCACCAGGACGTCCAGGCCGGCCTTCTCCTGGTACGCGATGACCTCGCGGACCTCGGCCTCCATCCGCTCCCGGTAGGCCGCCGCGTCGATCCGTCCGGCCGTCAGGTCGGCGCGGGCGGTGCGCAGTTCGGTGGTCTGCGGGAAGGAGCCGATGGTGGTGGTCGGCAGCAGCGGCAGGCCCAGCCGGGCCCGCTGGGCCTCGGCCCGGACGGGGTAGGGCTGGGCCCGGCGGGCGTCCTCGGCGGTGACGGCGGCGGCGCGGGCGCGCACCGCCGGGTCGCGGGTGATCGGCGAGCCGGCCCGGGAGGCCAGGTCGGCGCGGTTGGCGGCCAGGTCGGCCGTCACCGCGCCGGTGCCCTCGCGCAGGCCCCGGGCGAGCAGCGCCGCCTCGCCGGCCTTCTGCCGGGCGAAGGCCAGCCAGCGGGCGATCTGCGGGTCGATGTCGCGCTCCGCGGCGGCGTCGACCGGCACGTGCAGCAGCGAGCAGGACGGCGCCACGTCGACCGTGCCGGCGAGGCCCAGCAGGGTCGCCAGGGTCGCCAGCGACTTCTCCAGGTCGTTGATCCAGATGTTGCGCCCGTCGATCACCCCCGCCACCAGCCGCTTGCCGGGCAGTCCGCCGACCGCGGCGAGGTCGTCCAGGTTCGCGGCGGCCGGGCCGGTGAAGTCCAGCGCCAGGCCCTCGACCGGTGCCTTCGCCAGCACCGGCAGCGCCTCACCGAGCCGGTCGAAGTAGCTCGCGACCAGCAGCTTGGGCCGCTCGGTGAGGGCACCGAGCTCGCGGTAGGCGCGGGCGGCGGCGTTGAGTTCGGCCGGGGTGCGGTCCTGGACGAGCGCGGGCTCGTCCAGCTGCACCCAGCCGGCCCCCGCGGCCCTGAGCGCCGCGAGCAGCTCGGCGTAGACCGGCAGCAGCCGGTCCAGCAGCGTGATCGGCTGGAAGTCCTCGGCCACTCCCGGCGCCGGCTTCGCCAGCAGCAGGTACGTCACCGGGCCGACCAGCACCGGCCGCGCGGTGTGGCCCAGCGCCAGCGCCTCCCGCAGCTCGCCGACCGCCTTCGCCGGGTCGGCGGCGAACACCGTGTCCGGCCCCAACTCGGGGACCAGGTAGTGGTAGTTGGTGTCGAACCACTTCGTCATCTCCAGCGGCGCGACGTCCTGGGTGCCGCGCGCCATCGCGAAGTACCCGGCCAGCGCGTCGGCGTCCACCGCCTCCCGGTGCCGGAGCGGGATCGCGCCGACGGCCACGGTGGTGTCCAGCACGTGGTCGTAGAGCGAGAAGTCGCCGGTCGGGACCTCCTCGATCCCGGCCTCGGCGAGCTGCGCCCAGTTCGTCCGGCGCAGGTCGGCGGCGGTCGCCAGCAGCGCCTCCGCCGTGACGGCGCCCTTCCAGTACCCCTCGATCGCCTTCTTCAGTTCACGGTTGCGGCCCTGGCGGGGGTAGCCGTGCACGGTGGCGACGCTCGCCGCGGCTGCGGACTTCGTGGTCAAGGGACTCTCCTTCGCGAGCCTGATTCCTCAAGTGCCCGGTGACGGCACGAGGACGCGAAGGGATGACGAACCGGACGGATACCCGTGCACGCGCACGGCCCCGCCGGGTATGGTCGCCGACCCGCCCACGAGGTCACCGGATGGCCGCACGCGAACGGTCGCGCACGGGCAGTGGCAGGTCTTCGGACTCGTGGGCGCGCCCTCCCCGGCCTCACCAGGGCGGACACCTACTGGCCGTCGCTTCCCAGACCCGTTCCCGGGCCCAGTGCGTATGACGGCGGTCGTTCCCACTCACCGCTGCGGGGCAGTCCCGGACTGGCCAGTCGAAAGGCGTCACCGGGTTCCCTCTTGCGACGCGCCTGCCTGGCGGACAGGGCGAACCAGCTGCTCCGTCAGCTTAGGGGCAAACCGGCGGCGCCGAGGCGGAAATCTCGAAAGGCGTCCGCATGGTGGGACGTCGTCGCGGGCCGCTACTCGGCGGGCTCCAGCTCCGGCTCGGTCCTGCGGGCCCGCCGCTCCCGTGCCACCCGGCCGCGCTGCCGGTCGGCGGCGCTCTCCAGGAGCAGCTCCGGGACCCGGTGGGGCCGGCCCTCGGCGTCGACCGCCACGAACACCAGGTGCGCCGTCGCCACCCTGGTGACGGGCCCGGTGAGGTTCCACCGCTCCGAGGTCACCGCCACCGACACGTCCATCGACGTCCGTCCGACGTGGTCGACCCGGGCCCGGACGGTGAGGAGGTCTCCGGCCCGGACGGGCGCGAGGAACGACATCTCCTCGACCGAGACGGTGACCGCGGTGACACCGGCGTGCCGGCCCGCGGCGGCGGCGGCCGCGTCGTCGATCAGCTTCATCATCACGCCGCCGTGCACCGTCCCGTAGAGGTTGGTGTCGTGGTCGCTCATGATGTGGGCCAGGGTCACCGCGGACTCGGCCGGGGTGCGGGAGAGCACGGAGGGGCTGGTCACAGCGACGGCCCGCCCTTCGGGGCACCGGACGGGGCCACGGCCGGACGCCCGGCGTGCCGGCTCCGCGGGCCGTCGGGCCCGGGCCGGTGTCCACGGCGTACGGGCTCGTGGGGATCGTGGTCGGTGTTCCGCTTCACGGAACTCTCCTTCGCGGTTTCGCACACCCCGGGCACGCGAAGGGGCAGGCAGCGGTCCGGACACGTCCCGCCTGCACCGTCGACCCGCCCTCGGGGTCCTGGTGGGACCGCGGGCCGGCACGGCACGCGGGCAGCGGCAGGTCTTCGGACTCGTGGGCACGCCCTCCCGGCCGAACCGGGACGGGCACCTACTGGCCGTCGCTTCCCGGGCCCGCTTCCGGGCCGGTGCACATGACGGCGGTCGTTCCCACTCACCGCTGCGGGGCAGTCCCGGACTCGCACCGGGTTCCCTCTTGCGACACCCCGCCTGGCGGACGGGGCGAACCAGCTGCCCCGCCAGCTTACGTCCATCGGCGCAGCTCACAGCCACCGCCCACCGGCCTGACCCGGCCCGGGGGACCACGCGCGGGGCCGGACGGCAGAATGTCCCCATGCGGCAGATCTTCGTCATCGGCATCGGTGCGGGCGACCCCGACCACCTCACCCTGCAAGCGGTCAAGGCCCTCGGCCGTACCGACGTCTTCTTCGTCCTCGGCAAGAACGAGGAGCGGCAGGACCTCATCACCCTGCGCCGCCGGATGCTCGCCGAGCACGGCCGGCCGGGGCACCGCGTGGTCGAGGTGCCCGACGCGGAGCGCGACCGCGCCACTCCCGCGTACACGGCCGCGGTGGACGACTGGCGCGTCCGCCGCGCCGATCTGGTCGAGCGGCTGGTCGCCGAGCACCTCGGCGAGGGCGAGAGCGGCGCGTTCCTGGTCTGGGGCGACCCGGCCCTCTACGACAGCGTCATCGCCGTGGTGGACGACGTGTCGGCCCGGGGCGGTGTGCCGTTCGAGTACCGGGTGATCCCGGGCATCAGCAGCGTCTCCGCGCTCGCCGCCGCGCACCGCACCACGCTGACCCGGGTCGGCCGCCCGGTGCAGATCACCACCGGCCGCCGCCTCGCCGAGGGTTTCCCCGAGGGAGTGGACGACGTGGTGGTGATGCTCGACGGCCGGGCCGCCTTCACCGAGGTCGACCCCGCGGGGTTGGAGATCCACTACGGCGCCTACCTCGGCACCCCGGACGAGGTGCTCGTCTCCGGGCCGCTTGCCGAGGCCGCCCCGCGGATCCGCGAGCTGCGCGAGCGGGCCCGCGCGCGCAAGGGCTGGATCATGGACACCTACCTGCTGCGCCGGTCGGACGGCTGACGGCTGACGGCTGACGGCTGTCGGGACACGGTGCGCCGCCCCGGGGGTGGGGCGGCGCGGCGCGTCAGCGAGCTTGATCTCCGGCTGCCCGAACTTCGCGGTGTCCGCCGCCAGCAGCACGTCGCAGAGCATCGCCAGCTCGCAGCCGCCGCCCAACGCGTAGCCCGCCACCGCCGCGACCACCGGCTTGCGCAGCGCACCGAAGCGGTCCCAGGCGGCGAACCAGTCGCCGAGGTAGGCGTCGACGAATTCGAGCGACTGCATCTCCTTGATGTCGGCGCCGGCCGCGAAGGCCTTCTCCGAGCCGGTGACCAGCAGACAGCCGGTCTCCGGGTCACGGTCGAACTCCGTTGCCACGGCCACGACTTCGTTCATCAGCCGGGTGTTCAGCGCGTTCAGTGCCTTGGGCCGGTCCGGGGTGATCAGCCCCACCCGGCCCCTGCGCTCGACCAGGATCGTCTCGTAGCCGGTCACTCGGCACCCTTTCCCAGCGTCGTGATGATGGCCGAGAAATCCAGTCCGGCCGCCTCGCCCTGGGCGAAGGAGGCGTACAACTCGGCTGCCCGGCGCCCGAATTCGGCCGGCAGGGCGGAGGCGGTGGCCGCGTCGGCGGCCAGCCCGAGGTCCTTGGCCATCAGCGCCGCGGCGAACCCGGCCGCGTACTCGCGGTTGGCCGGGCTGGCCGGGACGGGCCCGGGGACCGGACAGTTGGTGGTGAGCGCCCAGCACTGGCCGGAGGCCGTGGCGGCGACGTCGAAGAGCGCCTGGTGGCTGAGCCCGAGGCTCTCCCCGAGGAGGAAGGCCTCGCTCACCGCGATCATCGAGACGCCGAGGATCATGTTGTTGCAGAGCTTCGCGGCCTGCCCGGCACCGGACGGGCCGCAGTGCACCACCGTGCGCCCCATGGCCGCCAGCACCGGCTCCGCCTCGGCGAACTCGCCGTCGGAGCCGCCCACCATGAAGGTCAGGCTCGCGGCCTCGGCCCCGGGCACTCCGCCGGAGACCGGCGCGTCCGCGGCCAGGTGCCCCGCGGTGCGGGCCAGGTCTGCGGCGATCCGGGCGTCCCCGACCGCGATGGTGGAGCAGTCCACGAACAGCGCGCCGCGCGGCGCCGCCGCCGTCAACTCCCGGTAGGACTCCAGGACGTGGCGCCCGGCGGGGAGCATGGTGACGACCACCTCGGCCGCCGCGACCGCCTCCGCCGCCGAGCCGGCCACGGCCACGCCGTGGCCGGCCGCGCGTTCCCTGGCGTCCTCCGCCAGGTCGTAGCCGGTCACCCGGAGCCCCGCCCCCACCAGGTTGGCGGCCATCGGGCCGCCCATGTTGCCCAGCCCCACGAATCCGATGTTCAGGCTCACCAGCGCTCCAGGGTGCTCGTGGTGGAGAGGCCGAGCTCACGCTCGCCCAGCCTCGCGAAGTGGCGGTCGACCTCGGCGTCCCGCACGGCGGCCAGGTCGGCCGGGCTCCAGCGCGGGGTGCGGTCCTTGTCGATCACCTGGGCCCGGATGCCCTCCGGCAGGTCGGCGGTGGCGAGCGCGGCGCAGGAGGTGCGGTACTCCTGGTCGAGGACGGCCTCCAGCGGGCCGAGCGCCCGGGCCCGGCGCAGCGCGGCGAGCGTCACCTTGACGGCGGTGGGCGAGTTGGCGGCGATCCGGTCGGCGGCCTCTCCGGCGGCCGGGTCGCCGGCCGCCGCCAGCCGCTCGACGATCTCCTCGACGGTCGGCGCGGCGTAGCAGCGGTCGATCCACTCCCGCTGCCCGGCCAGCCGGCCGGGCGGTGCGGCCGCGATGTGCCGGGCCAGCGCGTCGTGCACCGGCCGGACGGCCAGGTCGTCCAGCAGGGCGGGAAGCCGCCCGGCGGGCACGAAGTGGTCGGCGAACCCGCACAGCAGGGCGTCCGCGGCGCCGACCGCGCCGGCCGTGAGGGCCAGGTGGGTGCCCAGTTCGCCGGGGGCGAGGGCGAGCAGGTAGCTGCCGCCGACGTCCGGGACGAAGCCGATCCCGGTCTCCGGCAGGGCGATCCGGCTGCGTTCGGTGACGATCCGGACGCTGCCGTGCGCGGAGACGCCGACCCCGCCGCCCATCACGATGCCGTCCATCAGTGCCACGTATGGCTTCGGGTAGCGGGCGATCCGGGCGTTGAGGTGGTACTCGTCGCGCCAGAACCGCTCGGCGGCGGCGCGGTCCCCGCCGGTGGCGGCGCGGTGGATGGCGACGATGTCGCCGCCCGCGCAGAGCCCGCGCTCGCCGGCGCCGGTGACGACCACGGTCGCGACGGCGTCGTCGTGCTCCCAGTCGTCCAGGGCCCGGGCGATCCGCAGCACCATGGCGTGGGTGAGGGCGTTGAGGGCCTTGGGGCGGTTGAGCACGATCAGCCCGGCCCGGCCCTCCCGGTGGACCAGGACGTCGTCGGCCCCGGTGGTGTCGGCCCCCATCAGGCGGCCCCGATCAGGCCGCGGGCGACGATGACGCGCATGATCTCGTTGGTCCCTTCCAGGATCTGGTGCACCCGCAGGTCGCGGACGGTCTTCTCGATGCCGTACTCGGTCAGGTAGCCGTAGCCGCCGTGGAGCTGGAGCGCCTGGTTGGCCACCTCGAAGCCGGTGTCGGTGGCGTGCCGCTTGGCCATCGCGCACAGCTGCGGGGCCCGCGGGTCGCCGCGGTCCAGGGCCGCCGCCGCGCGCCAGAGCAGCGCCCGAGCGGCCTCCAGTTCGGTGGCCATGTCGGCGAGCCGGAACTGGAGCGCCTGGGCGTGCAGCAGCCGGGCGCCGAAGGCCTCGCGGTCGGCGAGGTGCGCCGTCGTCCGCTCCAGGGCGCTCTGGGCGCCGCCGAGCGAGCAGGCGGCGATGCCGAGCCGGCCACCGTCGAGGCCGGCCATCGCGATCCGGAAGCCCTCGCCCTCGCCGCCGAGCAGCCGGTCGGCGGGCAGCCTGACCCCGTCCAGCAGCACCTGGCGGGTCGGCTGGGCGTTCCAGCCCATCTTCCTCTCGTTCGGCCCGAAGGAGAGGCCCGGGTCGTCGCGGTCCACCAGGAACGCCGAGATGCCCCTGGCGCCCGGTTCGCCGGTGCGGGCCATCACCAGGTACACCCTGGCGGCACCCGCGCCCGAGACGAACTGCTTGACGCCGTCCAGCACCCAGTGGTCGCCGGCGCGCACCGCCCGGGTGGTGATGGCGGCGGCGTCGGAACCTGCCCCCGGTTCGGTCAGGCAGTAGCTGCCCAGGTGCTCGGCCGAGCAGAGCGCGGGCAGCCAGCGGGCGCGCTGCTCCTCGGTGCCGTGGCGGTCGACCATCCAGCCGACCATGTTGTGGATGGACAGGTAGGCGGCGATGGAAGGGCAGCCGCCGGCCAGTGCCTCGAAGGCCACCACCCCGTCCTGCCGGGAGAGTCCGGAGCCGCCGGCCTCCTCGCGGACGTAGACCCCGGCCAGCCCGAGGTCGGCGGCCTTGCGCAGCACGTCCACCGGAAAGTGCTTGGTCTGGTCCCACTCCACCGCGTACGGCGCCAGGCACTCGGCGGCGAACTCCCGTACCGCGGCGGCGATATCAATCTGATCTTCCGTCAGATCACTTGCGTGCACGGCGTTCACCCCATCGTCGGCATGGTGAAGCTCGCGCCCTCCTTGACCCCGGAGGGCCAGCGCGAGGTGACGGTGCGGGTGCGGGTGTAGAAGCGGATGGAGTCGGGGCCGTGCTGGTTGAGGTCGCCGAACGCGGAGCGCTTCCAGCCGCCGAAGGTGTGGTAGGCGACCGGCACCGGGATGGGCACGTTGACCCCGACCATGCCGGTGTCCACCCGCCGGGCGAAGTCCCTGGCGGTGTCGCCGTCCCGGGTGTAGATGGCCACGCCGTTGCCGAACTCGTGCTCGCTGGGCAGCCGCAGCGCCTCCTCGTAGTCGGCGGCGCGGACGACCGTGAGCACCGGACCGAAGATCTCCTCGCGGTGGATCCGCATCCCGGGCGTGACCCGGTCGAACAGCGAGGCGCCGAGGAAGTAGCCGCCCTCGTGTCCTTCCAGTCGGAACTCCCGCCCGTCGACGACGAGTTCGGCGCCCTCCCGGACGCCGAGGTCCAGGTACCCGCGGACCCGGTCGAGCGCGTCGGCGCCGACCAGCGGGCCGAAGTCCGCCGCCGGGTCGTCCGAGCGCCCGACCTTGAGCGCGGCGATCCGCTCGACCAGCTTGGCCACCAAGGCGTCCGCGGTCTCCTCCCCCACCGGGACGGCCACCGAGATCGCCATGCACCGCTCGCCGGCCGAACCGTACCCGGCGCCGATCAGCGCGTCGGCCGCCTGGTCGAGGTCGGCGTCCGGCATCACGATCAGGTGGTTCTTGGCGCCTCCGAAGCACTGCGCCCGCTTGCCATGGGCGGCGGCGGTGGCGTAGACGTACTGGGCGATCGGTGTGGAGCCGACGAAGCCCACGGCCTGGACGCGCGGGTCCTCCAGCAGGGTGTCCACGGCCTCCTTGCCGCCGTTGACCACGTTGAGCACGCCTGGCGGCAGCCCGGCCTCCAGGAAGAGTTCGGCCAGCCGCAGCGGCACCGAGGGATCGCGCTCCGAGGGCTTGAGAACGAAGGCGTTTCCGCAGGCCAGGGCGGGGGCGGCCTTCCAGAGCGGGATCATCGCCGGAAAGTTGAACGGGGTGATGCCGGCGACCACGCCGAGCGGCTGGCGCATCGAGTACACGTCGATGCCCGTCCCGGCGTTGTCGCTGAACTCGCCCTTCAGCAGGTGCGGGATGCCGGCGGCGAACTCCACGACCTCCAGGCCGCGCTGGATGTCGCCGTGGGCGTCGGAAACGGTCTTGCCGTGCTCGGCGGAGAGCAGCCGGGCGAGTTCCTCCTTCTCGCCCTCGACCAGTTGCAGGAAGCGCAGCAGCACCCGGGCCCGCCGCTGCGGGTTCCAGGCCGCCCACTCGGGCTGCGCCTGGGCGGCGTCGGCGATCACCGCCTCGACCTCGCCACGGTCGGCCAGCGGCACCCGGGCCTGCACCCGGCCGGTGTTGGGGTCGAAGACGTCGCCGTACCGGCCGGACGTCCCGGCGGCGCGCTTGCCGCCGACGAAGTGGGTCAGTTCACGGACCATCGGTTCCTTCTCTCATCAGCGCTGGGGAGAGGAGGACTGGAGAGCACCGCCGCCCGGCCGCGCGCACGGTCGGCGCACGGGCCTGCGGGCAGGCGGAAAATGACGGATCGTCAGGCGTCGAGCGCCCTGGCGACCGGAAGCACGGCAGCGGAACGGGAACAGCGGCCCGGAGTCATGCGTGTCGTCTCCATCCTCGTGGAAAACACGAACCACCCGCGGCCGGTATCCTGACTCCCGGATCGACGCCCGCCCCCTGGCCTTCCCGGCTGGCTGCCAGTGGCCGTCTCCTGCGAGGACGGACTCCCCGGTCACAGTGGCGGGACCGTGCCGGACTCACACCGGCTTCCCTGACACCGCGGACCTGCCGTCGACCATATAGTTGGACGTCCTAGTAAGTCCAGAGCGACAACCCGTGAGAACACGTCACGGACGCGTCGTCACCGGCCCGCCCGGGGCCGTCGAGCACCGCCCGGGCCCGGGGGCGGCCTCAGCCCAGGAGCTTCGCCACCACCCGGTCGAGCGCGCGGATGTCCTCCGGCGGCAGCGCGAGCAGGGCGTCCGGCGGGGTGGCGAGGATGCCGGTGGCGAGCGCGGCCTTCGCCTCGCCCTCCTCGGTGAGGTGGACCAGCTTGGAGCGCCGGTCGGCCGGGTTGGTGATGCGTTCGGCGAGGCCGCGCCGCACCAGGTCGTCCACGATCACGGTGGTGTACGGCGGGTCGGCGGTCAGCCGCTCGGCCAGCTCCCGCAGGGTGATCGGTCCGGCGGCGAGCCGGCGCAGCGCCCTGACCCGGCTGAAGCTCATGCCGAGGGCGTCGGCGACGGCCTTGCGGCGGTCGTGGCGCTCCAGCACGAGCGTGTACATCCCCTGCCAGACCCGGGCCGCCATCCCGGCATCGGCCTCGCCCGGCTCCGGGTGTCCGCCGGTGTCAAGGCACTCCATCAGGCGTCCACCGTCCCCTTCGTCTCTCTGATCCCGTTGCCGCCGGCGTCCTCGGCCGCCTCCTCGGCGGCGAGCCGCTCCGCCGCGCGTTCGGCCGTCGCCCTGGCCCAGCGACCGGAAGTGAGCGTACCGGTGACCAGCACGGCGACACCGCAGCCGGCGATGATCCACCACGCCGTCCGGGCGGCGGCGGTGAAGGCCGCCGGGTCGGTGTGGGCGGCACCGGCCATCAGCGCACCGGTCACCGCGACGCCCAGGGACTGGCCGACCTGCCGGCTGGTGGAGGCGACGGCCGCCGCCACGCCCGCCTGCGCGCGGGGCATCCCGGAGACGGCGGTGTTCGTGATCGGCGCGTTGACCAGGCCGAAGCCGGTGCCGAAGAGCAGGAAGGCGACGACCAGCAGACCGGTCGGCACGTGCTCGGCGTAGCCGACCGCCTGGAGCACGGCGCTCGCGGTCAGTGCCGTCCCGGCGAGCAGCAGGGGCGTGCGCGGCCCGCGGGTGGCCACCATCCGGCCGGACAGCGGCGCGGTGAGCAGCGACATGACCGCCATCGGCAGCATGAACAGCCCGGCGTGCAGCGGGTCGAGCCCGCGGACGTCCTGGAGGTACAGGGAGCCGACGAACAGGAACCCGCCGAGGCCGGCGAAGGCGGCGACCGCGATCACGGTGGCACCGGAGAACGGCGCGGAGCGGAAGAACCGCAGGTCGATCAGGGGGTCGGTGCGCCGGGGCTCGTACCACAGCAGGCCCAGCAGCGCGCCGAGCGCGGCCGCCGTGCAGCCGAGGACCACGGGCGAGGTCCAGCCGCGTTCCGGCGACTCGATGATCGCGTAGGTGAGTCCGGCGAGCAGCACGACGACCAGCAGCTGGCCGACCGGGTCCGCCCTGCGGGTGCGGGCCGCCCGCGACTCCGGCACGTAGCGGGTGAGGAAGAGCGCGGCCAGGCCGATCGGGACGTTGATCCAGAAGATCGCCCGCCAGCCGGCCGACTCCACCAGGACCCCGCCGAGGATCGGTCCGGCGGCCATGCTGATGCCGACCACGCCACTCCACACGCCGATCGCGCGGGCGCGCTGCCGGGAGTCGGTGAAGGTGTTGCTGATGATCGACATGGCGACGGGGTTCAGCATCGATCCGCCGACCGCCTGGAGCATCCGCGCGGCGAGCAACCAGCCGAGCCCGGGGGCCAGGCTGCACAGCAGGGAGGCCCCGGAGAACACCACCAGTCCGATCCGGAACACCCGGCGGCGGCCGATCCGGTCGGCGGTCGATCCGGAGAGCATCAGGAGGCTCGCCAGTACCAGGGTGTAGGCGTCGACCGTCCACTGGAGTCCGGACACCGAGGTGTGCAGGTCACTCCGGATGGCGGGCAGGGCCACGTTCAGGATGGTGACGTCGAGGCTGACGATCAGCAGGCTCATGCAGCAGATGGCGAGCACGAGCCAGGGCCGCGGTCGGGCGGCATCGGGCATGACGGACGCTCCATGGTTACTTGTATTGTTGTAATCATTGTGAGCCTATAACTAACTCCCGCGACGACTCCACCCTTTTCCGGTCCGGGAAAGACGGAACGGCCGCGCCCACACCGATCTCCTCGGCGGGGCGCGGCCGTCCAGGCCCGCGGGTCAGGCCTTCTTGACCACGCTCGACTTGAGCTGCATGGCGCCGAAGCCCTCGACACGGCAGTCGATGTCGTGCCCGTCGACGCCGTCCACCAGGCGGATGTTGCGCACCTTGGTGCCGGCCTTGATGCCGGAGACGCTGCCCTTGACCTTGAGCGCCTTGACCACCGTCACGGTGTCCCCGTCGTTCAGCACGTTGCCGACGGCATCCTTGATCACACGCTCGCCGGCCGCGGCGCCGCTCTCCTCGGAGCCGCCGGGCACCCACTCGTGGGCGCACTCGGGGCAGACCACGAGGGCGTTCATCTCATAGGTGTACTCGCAGGAACACTGCGGGCACGGGGGCAGGCTGTCGCTCATGGGTTCAACGCATCCAGGGTTTCGAGGCGGCAAGGGGGCCGGGCCGGCGGGTCCGGTGCCCACGCCGAGGGCACCCTGACGCACCTCGCGCCGATCCGACGGCACGCCAGCATGTATGAACTTGAAGAATTTTTCAAACCACCTGTCCGCCGACGTGAGGGCAGCCCCCGAAGGTGCCCCGGTCGGAGGACGCCGGGCACCTGCCGGGGCCGTCCTCCGTACCGTCGGCGAACACGAAGGTGTCCCCTGCTACACCGCGGCCGTCGGCCCGCCCTGGGTCGCGGGCCCGCGTGCCTGGTTGCCGGGGCTCCGAGGGGACCAGCCGTGGTTCACAGGACCCGCGGTCCACTCCTGGAGGCTGCCGTCCCTCGTCGTCGTGTAGACCCTGGTCTCCTTGGCGGCCGCCGTCCCGAAACGGCCCCGCAATTGGCGCGATCCGCACCCGCCCCGCCCCGCCCGTCACCCGGCCAACGGCGCGGGCAGCGGGCGGGCGTGCAGGACGTCCAGCCGGGAGACCGCCCGCGTCACCACCACGTACAGGCGGTGCAGCCCGCGCGCTTCGGCCTCCACGATCGCGGCCGGCTCCAGCACCACCACGTGGTCGTACTCCAGCCCCTTCACCAGCGACGCCGGCAGCACCGTCACCCGCGCCGTGGTGCCGGCCTGCTCGGCCGCGCCGGTCGGGACGCCCGCCTCCCGGAGGGCCTCGGCGGTCTCCGCCACCGCGTCGTCGGCCGCGATCACCGCGATCGAGCCCTCGCGCTCCAGCGCGGCCCGCACCGCCGTCACCACCGCCCCGCCCAGGCCGCCCCCGGCCACGCTCCGCACCGTCAGCTCGCCGTCCTGCCGCAGCGACACGGCCGGCGGCACCGCCACGTCCAGCGCTCCCAGCAGGGTGTTGGCGAGGGCCATCACCACGGCCGGGACGCGGAAACCGGTGGTCAGCGGCACCACCGCGGCCTGCGGCTTGCCCAGGTGGCCGAGCTGCTCGGGCCAGCTGCGGGCGGCCCACGGCGCCGTCGCCTGGGCGAGGTCGCCGAGGACGGTGAGCGAGCCGAAGACGCTGCGGCGGGCGATCGCCCGGCACTGCATCGGGGAGAGGTCCTGGGCCTCGTCCACCACGACGTGACCGAAGCCGGCCGGGTGCTCGATCAGTCCGGCCACCTCGTCCAGCAGCATCAGGTCGTGCTCGGACCACCTGGCGCTCTTCTCCGAGCGCGGCGGGCGGCGCCACAGGATCGCCGCCCGCTCCTCCGGACCGAGCACCCCCTCCGCCGCCTCGGCCAGCACCGCGGGGTCGCTCAGCAGTGCGGCGACCACGGCCTCCGGCCGCGGGTTCGGCCAGGCGGCCTCCAGGAAGGCCGCGACCGGCCTGGAACGCCCGATCTTCCGCGTCCACGCCCCGGGCATCACGCCGGACCGGCGCTCGGCCTGGTCCTGGAGCATCGCCACCACCCGGGTGCGCAGGCTCTCCCGGCCGATCGCGTACGGAGGCGCCTGCTCGCGCAGTTCGGCGACCACCCGGTCGAGCCGCTCCGGGGACACCCGCCAGCGGTAGGAGCCGTCCGGGACGACCAGCGGCTCCGAGCCCGTCGCCCGGATGCGCCCGTACAGCGCCCGGCGCAGCACCGTCGCCATCCGGGCGTCCTGCTTGACCACGGCGGCCCGCTCGTCGTCCACCGAGGTGACCGGCCGGGTGGCGACCAGGTCCTCGACGGTCTTCTGGACGACGTCGATCTCGCCGAGCGCGGGGAGCACCTCGGCGATGTAGCGCAGGAAGACCGGGTTGGGGCCGATGACCAGCAGACCGCTCCGCCGGATCCGCTGCGGGTAGCTGTAGAGCAGGTACGCGGCGCGGTGCAGCCCGACGGCGGTCTTGCCGCTTCCGGGAGCGCCCTGCACGCACACCGACTCGCTCAACTCGCCCCGCACCAGGGCGTCCTGCTCGGGCTGGATGGTGGCGACGATGTCCCGCATCGGACCGGTACGGGGCCGCTCGATCTCGGCGGCCAGGATGCCGCCCGCACCGCTGCCGCCTCGGCCGCTCCCGTCGCCGCTGCCGCCGTCCGCACCGGGCCCGCCGACCACGGCCGCCCCGCCGAGGGCCTCGTCCTCCAGCCCGGTCAGCTCCTCCGGCGCGCCCAGGCTCCACGGCGCCCAGCCGAACCTGCGCCGCCGCGCGAGCCCGAGCGGGGTGTGGGCGCTCGCCTGGTAGAACGCCCGGGAGACCGGGGCGCGCCAGTCGACCACCAGTGGCGGCACCGTCGGGTCCTCGGAGATCCGCCGGCGGCCCACGTAGTAGCGCTGCCGGCGGTGGTCCCCGGCCTCCGCGGTGTCGGCGAAGTCCAGGCGGCCGAAGAACGACGGGCTCTCCGGCAGCTCCTTCATCCGCTTGGCGCGGGTGCGCAGGTACCGGCCGAGCGCCTCCGCGCTGGCGCCGTCGCCGGAGACGTCCTCCCCGGCGACGACCTGGTGGCCGGCGTCCTCGACCTGCCGGGCCGTCGCCACCCGGCAGGCCTCGACGTAGGCCCGTTCGCGTTCCAGTTCACCGTCGAGGCTCTGGGTTTCCGAGGTCATCGTTCGCGTCCCTTCCCGCACCACGAGCTCACCGGCTGCTCGAAGTCCAGTATAACTTAACTCAGTTAAAATACTGACCTGGTTATGCAGACTGGCACGGAAGACCTCGGGCACGCCTCAGGACACCAGGGGCGCCTCCTCCAGCTCGGTCAGCGTCACGGTGCACAGACCGCCGCGCTCCGCCTTGACGGCCGTCACCTGGAGCTGGGTGCCGGGCAGCAGGATGAACTCCTCCTCGCCGGTGAACGCCGAGAAGTTCTGGATGCCGGTGGCCCGCACCGGGCGCACCTCGAAGAGCGTCCGCTTGCCCCTGCCGCCGAGGAAGGACCGCGCCACCCCGAGCTTGGAGGTGCAGGAGGACACGCCCCACCACGTCACCGTCCTGCCGAGCGGGTACTGCCGGCGCAGGTCCAGCGAGACCCCGCGCCAGAGCGGCTCGGTGCGGACGGGCAGCCGCGACACCGCCGCGAACAGCAGCCGCAGGTACGGCACGTAGGGCACCAGCCGGCCGCGGTCCGGCGAGCGGAGCACCGCGTTGATCTCCCGGTAGAACGCGGACTCGCAGGTGTACAGGTACAGCGCGGCGATCTCGTCGGCGGAGAGCCCGGCCGGGAGCCCGGCGGGGAGCCCGGCGGGGAGCCCCGCGGCCGAGCCTCCGGAGACTCCACCGGACAGGCCTGCGGCCGGCTCGTCCACCCGCCGCTTGCCGAAGTCGTGCGACAGCGACACGTGCCGGTCCAGCCCCCGCAGCAGCTCGGCGACCGGGGCCACCGCCTCCCGGAACCCCATCAGCGGGGTGTCGAACACGCCGGTGATGGCGGGCAGGACGAGGCCCTCGTCCTTCACCCCGGCGAGCCGGTCCAGGTAGAGCTGGTGCAGCTCCATGGTGGAGGCGATGAAGGCGCCCATCCGCTCGGCGACCCCGTCCCGCGCCCCGCCGCCCTGCGCCGACGACGCGTTCCAGCCGGTGCTGGGCAGCCAGTCGACCTCGTCGGCGCCGAGCGAGGCGAGCGCCGCGTTCACCGTGGCGAAGTGCTCGCCGTCGCAGAAGACGTCCCCCTGGGCCGCCGGGTTGGCGTGGTCGATGTGGCGGACCTCGACCTCGGGGTACTTCTGCTGCAACCGCAGCACGACGTTCTTCAGGCTGCGCGCGTGCGCACCCCACCAGGCGAAGACCACGAAGCGGTCCTCCTCGGCGGCCTGCCGCTTGGCCCGGAGGATCTCCTCCACGATCCGCTCGGCGACCGGCCGCCAGAACCCGGTGTGCTGGTCCGGCCCCATCGCGCCGTCACCGCTCGCGGTCAGCGCCGCGTTCAGCAGCAGCACGCCCTGGGTGAGCATCGCCTGGAACCACTCCGGCGGCTGGACGGTCTCCCGCTCCTTCAGCAGCGCCCGTATGTCGGCGATCGGCGTCTTCTTGGGGATGCCGTACTTCCACATCGCCGCGGCCTTGATCAGGCAGCGGATGCTGATCACCCGGCCGAACTGGCTGTCCTTCCAGTCGTGGAAGGTGTTGTCGAACATCGCGATGCCGGTGGCGCTCTCCGGCCGCGGGTACGGGTTCTGGCCGAAGACGACGACCTTCCACTCGTGCGGCGCGTGCGGCTTGAGCGCCTGGAAGGTCAGCTCGCGGACCGGGACGACCTCGGGGCCGCGACCGGGGCCGATGAACGAGGCCGCGCCGGGCTGCGCCTCGATGACCGGCTTCAGCAGCGGCAGCCACGGCTCGCCGCCTCCCGTGAAGAGCTCCGCGAGGGCCAGCGGGTCGCCCGGGTCGGGCTGGGCGGCGGCGGGGGTGTCGGCAGCGCTCATGGTGGTGCGACTCCGACTGGTCGGGACCGTACGGACGGCAGGCGGACGACGAATGACGATCCGTCAGATTCCCCGGCGGACAGCACAGTCCTACCAGCCGGGTCTGACAGTCCCCGGCCGCCCCCGGCCCCGGCGAACGGGGCCGGACGGGACCGGACGAGACCGGACGGACTGTCAGTGCCGCGCGCTAGCTTCGTCGGTGTCACCAAGGAACCGGACCGACAGGAGCCCCGACATGACCACGGACCGCACGCAGGCGCCGCTCAGGGTGGTGCTGACCGACCTCGACGCGACGGTCGTGGAGTCCTGGCGGGCGGCCTTCGCCGGCGTCCCCGGGATCGAGATCCGGCACGCCTCGCTGCTCACCGCGGAGGTCGACGCCTGGGTCAGCCCCACCAACTCCCGCGGCCGGATGGACGGCGGGACGGACGCCGCGGTCAAGCGCCACCTGGGCGCGGGCATCCAGCTGCGGGTGCAGAAGGCGATCCGCGGGCAGCACGCCGGCAGCCTCCCGGTCGGCAGCGCGGTGTGCGTCCCGTCCGGCGCCGTCAACCCCCGGTTCCTGATCTCGGCCCCGACCATGCGGACCTCCTCGCAGAACGTCAGCGAGACCCTGAACGTGGCCCTGGCCTGCGCCGCCGCCTTCCAGGCCGTCCACCGGCAGAACCTGCTGGAGCCGGGCTCCGTCCGCTCGGTCGCCCTGGTCGGCATGGGCGCCAGGACCGGCCGGGTCCCGGCCCGGGTCTGCGCCAACCTGATGTGGTCGGGGTACACCCTCTTCCACGACCACCACTTCGCGGACGACGACGAGCTGCGCGCCACCGTCCTCGCCCAGCTGGACGACCTCGCGAAGGCTCCCGTCACCGAGCGGGTGCGGATCGCGCCGCCCGCGCGCCGGAGTTCACCGGCCCGCCGCGGCTGACGCCACCCGCGAACCGCCCACGAGCCGTCCGCACGCCCCGCCGTGAGCCGCCGCACGGTCGGCCGTGCGGTGGCGGACGGCGCCTCAGCCCGCCGTGAGCGCGAGCCGGATCCAGCGCTCCGACTCCGCGATCGCCACCCCCACGTCGAAGGCCCGCGGAGCGGCCGCGGCCTGCACCACCAGCCCCTTGAGCAGTCCCACGAAGGCCAGCGCGAAGGCCCCCGGGTCCACGCCGGCGCCCAGTTCCCCGTCCCGCTGCCCCTGCCCGACCACCTCGGCGGTCCACTGCCGGGTCCTGGCGTCCAGCTCCGCGACCGCGACGGTCAGCTCCGAGGCCCCGGCGAGCGCCTCGGCCCCGAGCACCACGAAGGCCCGGCCGAGGTCGGTCGGGTTGCGCACGCCCTCCAGGCAGCCGCGCGCGAACCCGCACAGTTCCTCCAGCGCACCCGCCCCGCTGCGCTCCGGGGCGGCCGCCGCCATCGCCTCGGCCAGTGCCGCCTCCTGGAGCCGGGCCAGCAGCGCGGCCTTCGAGCCGAAGTAGTGGGTGGCCAGGCCCCGGCTGAAGCCCGCCTCCTCCCCCACCCTGGCGAGCGTGACCCCGGTGCTGCCGTGCTCGGCGATCAGCCGGGCGGCGGCGGCGATCAGTGCGGTCTCGGCCCGGGCGCGCCGTTCGGCCTGGGTCCGGCGCGGCGGTACGTCCCGGGGGTCCCGGTCGCCGCGGTCCTCATCGTGCGTAGGCATAGCACCATGCTACGGTGAACTTGCTTGTTGGCTAACAAGTAACTTCCGGAGCAGCGGGCCCACCCCCCCGACCCGCCGCTCCCGCGAGAAGGGAAGTCCTGATGACCGCCACGATGCTCGCCGGCCGGCTCGACGTCGCGAAGGGCGCCTTCGCCGTGGAGGAGGTCCCCGTCCCCGCCCCCGGCCCGGGCGAGGTCCTGATCAGGGTCGAGGCCGCCGGCGTCTGCCTCTCCGACGTCCACCTGATCCAGGGCATGCTCAAGCCGCTCCACCTCAAGGGCGACAAGGTCACCCTGGGCCACGAGGTCGCGGGCACCGTGCACACCCTCGGCGAGGGCGTGACCACCGCGGCCGTCGGCGACCGGGTGCTGCTCCAGGCCGGCGAGAGCCGCGACGGCGTCGTGTACACCCGCGGCGTGGACTACGACGGCGGCTGGGCCGAGTACGCGCTCGCCACCGCCACCACCCTGGTGCCGATCCCGGACGAGCTCCCCTTCGAGCAGGCCTGCTTCATCCCCGACGCGGTCTCCACCCCGTGGGCCGCCATCACCGCCACCGGCGCCGTGCGCCCGGCCGAGGCGGTCGGCGTCTGGGGCGTCGGCGGCCTCGGCGCCCACGGCGTGCAGCTGCTGCGCGCGATCGGCGCCTTCCCGATCGTCGCCGTCGACCCGCTGCCCGCCGCCCGCGAGCGCGCCCTGGCCTTCGGCGCCGACGCCGCCCTCGACCCGGCCGACCCCGGGTTCGCCGGACTGCTGCGCGAGGCCACCGGCGGCCGCCCGCTGTCCGTCGCCTTCGACTTCGCCGGGGTCGCCCCGGTGCGCGAGCAGGCGATGGCCACCCTCGGCGAGCACGGCCGGCTGGTCCTGGTCGGCCTCACCGACAAGCCGCTGACCGTCACCAACGGCACCCTGGTCAGCTACCTGCGCCAGCAGATCCGCGGCCACTACGGCTCCGAGGGCCAGGACGTCGTCGACCTGGTCAACCTGGTCCGCGGCGGCCGGCTGGACTTCTCCCGCTCGGTGAGCGGCACCTTCCCGCTGGCCGAGGCCGCCCGCGCGGTCGAGGCGCTGGAGCGCAAGGAGGGCAACCCGATCCGCCTGGTACTCAAGCCCTGACCGGCCCCGCCCCGGCGGCCCGCCGACCCGGCGCCGTACCCACCGGACTGAGCCCGGCGGGTGCGGCGCCGCCTCGCCCCCTCGGCAGGTCCCCTGCCCTCCGTCCCGAAGAGGCGCCCAGGCTACTGCCCCGGTCCGCCCCCACCGGGCCCCCTCGGAGGCACCCGCCCGATCGGCCGAACCCGGCAACTCCCCACCCCCGCCCGGTAAATGACATGCACGCTACTAGTCAACCGTCCGGTAGCACCCCTAGCGTCGACTCTTCCGCGCCCCCGACGGAGGAGTCCGCCTTGCGTCCACGCCAACGACAGCGAACCCGCCCCCTCCGGCTCCCGGCCGCCGCCACCGCAGCGGCCCTGCTCGCCACCGCCGCCCTGACCACCACGCCCAGCGCCACCGCCGCACCCACCCCCGCGACGACGACCGTCGCCGCCAACGACTACTGCGGCGGCCACTGCGCCGACATCCTGCCGCCCGGCGAGAACGGCAACGCCACCCTCTCGGACATCCTGCTCAACCGGGCCTTCGGCACCCGCCCCGCGCACACCGACGACCAGCTCGCCCCGTACGCCGCCCTCGCCTCCGGCTATCCCGGCCTGACCGAGGCCAAGCTCCGCGACTTCTTCAACGACGCCTCCTTCGGCGTCCCCGCCGACCAGGTGGCCAGCAGCATCAGCCCCCGCCCGGACGTCACCATCGTGCGCGACAAGGCCACCGGTGTCCCGCACATCACCGGCACCACCCGCTACGGCACCGAGTTCGGCGCCGGCTACGCCGCCGCCCAGGACCGGCTCTGGCTGATGGACCTCTTCCGGCACGTCGGCCGCGGCCAGCTGTCCGGCTTCGCGGGCGGCGCCGCCGCCAACCGCCAGCTGGAGCAGACCTTCTGGCAGGCCGCGCCGTACACCGAGGCGGAGCTGCAACAGCAGATCGACGCCATGGCCGCCCGCGGCGGCCGGGCCACCCAGGCGCTCGCCGACGCCACCGCCTACCTCGACGGCATCAACAAGTACGCCCAGGAGTCCTACAACGCCCGCACCTTCCCCGGCGAGTACGACCTGACCGGGCACATCGACCCGATCACCAACGCCGGCTCGATCGAGCCGTTCAAGCTGACCGACCTGGTCGCCCTCGCCTCCGTGGTCGGCGCGCTGTTCGGCTCCGGCGGCGGCGGCGAACTCTCCTCCGCCCAGGTCAAGGCGGCCGCCGAGGCCAAGTACGGCAAGGACGCCGGCGACGTGGTCTGGAAGTCACTGCGCGAGTCCGACGACCCCGAGGCCGTCCAGACCCTGCACGACGGACAGAGCTTCCCGTACGCGACCGTCCCGGCCCAGCCACAGGGTGAGGCGCTGCCCGACCCCGGCTCGGTGGTGTCCGAGCGGGTGGTCTACGACCCCACCGGCTCCGCCAACTCCGCCACCACCAAGGCGAACGGCGTCCTGCCCGGCAACCTGCTGAGCGCCAAGCACGGGATGTCCAACGCCCTGCTGGTCTCCGGCGCGCACACCGACGACGGCCACCCGGCCGCCGTGTTCGGCCCGCAGACCGGCTACTTCGCCCCTCAGCTGCTGATGCTGGAGGAGATCCAGGGCCCCGGGATCAGCGCACGCGGCGCCGCCTTCGCCGGCCTGAGCTTCTACGTGCAGCTCGGCCGCGGCCAGGACTACGCCTGGAGCGCCACCTCGGCCGGGCAGGACATCACCGACACCTACGCCGTCCCGCTCTGCACCACCGACGGCTCCCCGGTCACCACCGCCGCCAACTCCTACCTCTGGCACGGCCAGTGCCTGCCCTTCGACCGGCTGGAACGCAAGAACGCCTGGAAACCGACCACCGCCGACTCCACCGCGGCCGGCTCGTACACCCTGGTGATGTACCGCTCCAAGTACGGCCTGGTGTCGGCCCGCGGGACGGTCGGCGGCGCACCCGTCGCCTTCACCTCGCTGCGCTCCACCTACCGGCACGAGGTCGACTCCATCGTCGGCTTCCAGGAGTTGAACGACCCGGGCACGGTGCACGACGCCGCGAGCTTCCAGCAGGCCGCCCAGGACATCAACTACACCTTCAACTGGTTCTACGCCGACTCGCGCGACATCGCGTACTACAACTCCGGCAGCAACCCGGTGCGCGCCCCCGGTGTGGACCCCGGGCTGCCGGTCAAGGCCCAACCCGCCTACGAGTGGGCCGACTTCGACCCCACCGCCAACACCGCCCGGTACACCCCGGCGGCCCAGCACCCGCAGTCCGTCAACCAGGACTACTACATCTCCTGGAACAACAAGCAGGCGAACGGCTACACCTCGGCCGGCTTCGGCAACGGCTCGGTGCACCGCGGCAACCTGCTGGACGACCGGGTCAAGTCCCTGCTCCGCAACGGCGGGAAGGCGAGCCGGGTCTCGCTCACCCAGGCCATGGAGAGCGCCGCCCTGACCGACCTGCGGGCCGAGGACGTGCTGCCCGAGCTGATCCGGGTGCTGCGCAGCGCGCCCGTCACCGACCAGACCACCCTCACCGCCGTCCAGCAGCTGGAGGCCTGGCTCGCCAACGGCGGTCAGCGGAAGGAGACTTCACCGGGCAGCCACAGCTACGCGGACGCCACCGCGATCCGGGTGATGGACGCCTGGTGGCCGCTGGTCGCCGAGGGCGTCATGCGGCCGGGCCTCGGTGACCCGCTGTTCGGCGCGCTGACCGGCGCCCTCCAGATCAACGAGTCCCCCTCCGGCGGCCAGACCGGTCCCGGCAGCGGCCCGACCAACGCCAACGAGGCCATCCCGCACAAGGGTTCGGCCTTCCAGTACGGCTGGTGGAGCTACCTGGACAAGGACCTGCGCTCCGTCCTCGGCGACCAGGTGGCCGGCCCGCTGGCCCGCCCGTTCTGCGGCGGCGGCGACCTCGCGGCCTGCCGAACGGTCCTGCTGAACTCCCTGAAGCAGGCCGCCGCCCAGACCTCCGCGCAGGTCTACCCCGGCGACACGGACTGCTCGGCCGGCGACCAGTGGTGCGCCGACGCGATCATCCACCGCCCGCTGGGCGGGGTGACCGACCCCAAGAGCACCTGGCAGAACCGCCCGACCTACCAGCAGGTGGTGCAGTTCTCCAGCCACCGCTGACCGACCCCGCCGGGCCCCTCCAGCAGGGGCCCGGCGGCCGGTCACCGCGGTCCGCGCACCCGCCGTTCGACCGCCGCCGCGTCGTCCCGCAGGTAGCCCGGCTGGTCCCGCAGCCGCCGGGCCACCTTGACGTACGTCTCACGGCTGTCGCCCGTGGTCATCCGGTCCGAGGCGGCGTCGGCCAGCTCGACGACGGCCTCCACCAGCCCGGCGAGCGCCGCCAGCAGCGCCGCCTCCTCCGACTCGGGGACCTTGTCGCGGCCGCTGTCCCGCGCCTTCGGCAGCGCGTTCTCCCGCAGCTGCCGCCGCGCCTCGTCGACCGCGTCGACCATCGCCCGTACCCCACTGTCCATCGCGGCCCCCTGCTCCGTTCGCTCCTCCGGCGTACCCCGCGAGCCTTCCCGCCCCCGCTTGGGCCCAACCCGGCGCGCGACCCGCGGAGACTGCCCCTAGCGTGGTCCGGGGACCGCCCGGACACCGCCGGGCCCGGGCCCGCGACCCCCATCAGGAGGCATGCCGACCATGACCGCCAAACTCTCCGAGCTCACCGGCGACTACGTCCTCGATCCGACCCACACCCGGATCGGCTTCGTCGCCCGCCACGCGATGGTGACCAAGGTCCGCGGCGCGTTCCACCGGTTCGAGGGCTCCGCCCACCTGGACGGCAACGACCCGTCCCGCTCCACCGGCCAGGTGGTGATCAAGGCCGAGAGCATCGACACCGGCGTGGAGCAGCGCGACCAGCACCTGCGCACCAACGACTTCCTGGACGCGCCGAACTTCCCCGACATCACCTTCCGCGCCACCGCGGTCGAGGCCCGCTCCGAGACCGACTACCGGGTCACCGGCGACCTCACCATCAAGGACACCACCCGCCCGGTCACCATCGACTTCGAGTACACCGGCAACGCCGTCGACCCGTACGGCAACCTCCGGGTCGGCCTGGAGGGCTCGGTCACGATCAGCCGCAAGGAGTACGGGGTCACCTGGAACGCTGCTCTGGAGGGCGGCGGTGTCCTGGTCGGCGACAAGGTCGTCCTGGAGTTCGACATCTCCGCGATCCGCCAGGGCGGCTGACCCGGCCGAACCGCCGGAACCGGCCCGAACCCGCCGGAAACCGTTGCCCCACGCACGAGTTCACGCCGGAGCCCGGCCACCGGCGGGGCCCGCCCGGTTAGTCTCCTGTCATGCCGACAGAACACTCCCTCGCCACCGGCCAGCGCTCCCTGGGCGACCCCGCCCTCGGCTTCCCGCTCTGGCCCCCGCTCACCGCCGGCTGCCCGCGCACCGGTACCGAGGACGTCTCCTACCCCGTCGAGGTCGACTACGCCTACGACAAGGCCGACCCGGCGGCCCTGTTCGCCCCCGCCCCGGTGCGCGGCGGCCTGGAGCGCTGGGCCCCGCTGCTGCCGCCGCTGCTCGCCACCGGCCTGGGCGAGGGCACCACTCCGCTGGTGGAGATCGAACCCGGGGTGTACGTCAAGGACGAGTCCCGCAACCCCACGTGGAGCCACAAGGACCGGCTCAACCGCTGCACCACCAGCGCCGCCGTGGGCGTCGGCGCCGCCGGCATCGCGGTCGCCTCCTCGGGCAACCACGGCGCCGCGGCCGCCGCCTACGCCGCCCGCGCCGGACTGCGCTGCGTGGTGTTCACCGGCCCGGACCTCCCGCCGAACGTCGACTCCTTCCTCGACGCCTACGGCGCGGTGGTGCTCCCGGTGCCGTGGGAGGCCCGCTGGCCGCTGCTGCGCCAGGTGGTCGACCGGCTGGGCCTGCACCCGGTCAGCAACCTGACCACCACCCACACCGGGCACGCGTACGGCCCCGAGGGCTACAAGACCATCGCGTACGAGATCTTCCAGGACGTCGGCCTGCCGAGCGCGGTGTTCGTCCCCACCGGCTACGGCGAGCTCCTGTTCGGCGTCTGGAAGGGGTTCACCGAGCTGGTCCGGCTGGGTCTGGCCGACCGGGTGCCGCGCATCCACTCCTGCGAGACGGTCACCTCGGGGCCGCTCGCCCGGGCGGTCGCCGAGGGGCTGCCCGCCGCCCGCGTGACGGTCCGCCCGAGCGCGGCGTACTCGATCAACTCCCCCGTCAGCGGCTATCGCGGCGTGCTCGCGGTCCGCGAGAGCGGCGGCCGGGCGCTGACCCTGACCGACGCCCAACTCACCGACGCGAAGGAGGAGATGGCCAGGGCCGGGCTCTGGGCCGAGCTGTCCGCGGCGGCCGGCCTGGCCGGGCTGCGCAGCCTCGGCGAGCCGGACCTCTCGGACGGCCCGGTGGTCTGCGTGTCGACGTCCAGCGGCTTCAAGGACTCGGGCGTCGGCACCCGTCGCACCGATCCGGTCGCCCCCGAGTGGGACGCGGTCAGCCGGGTGCTGCGCAAGGCCGGCATCACCGGCTGAACCAAGGGTTCCCCGATCGTCGGCGGACACCCGGCGCACGCCTGCTGTTCGCCCGCCCGTCCGCCCTCGTAAGGTCGCCGTAGGGTCGGTGTTCGCCGAGCGCCAGCAGGCTGACACCCTCCGTCAACTCCCCCCGCATGTCGAAGGGTAGCCACCGTGTCGCGTCCCCTCCGCCGCCTGCTCCCGCTCGCCGTCGCCGTCGCGGCGGTGCCCGTGCTCGCCCTGCCCGCCCTCCCGGCCGGCGCGGTCTCGTACGGCACCCCGACGATCACCTTCTCGGCCGGGTACCTCTCCGGCGCGGTCGGCGCCACCGGCGACCCGACCGTGACCGTGACGGTCGCCCAGTCCGGCGCCTCGGTCTCGGCCCTGACCGTCGCCGCCTCCGCCACCACCCGCAGCGCCGTGGCCCGCACCGGCGACGTCACCGTGACCGGCACCACCGGCACCCGCACCCTCGCGGTCGCCGCCCAGGGCGTCGGCTACGCCGACCTCACCATCAAGGTCACCGGCCTCGGCGGCAAGAGCGCCACCCGCACCCTGCACTACGCCGCCTCCCCCGCCGTCCAGTCCTCCGCCACCAGCCGCTACCTGACCGGCTCCAGCGACGCCTCGGCCGCCGTGGACGCGGGCGGCGGCTACCTCGTGGTCGGCGACGACGAGTCCAACACCCTGCGCCTGTACGACCGCGACAACTCCGGTGCGCCGGTCCGCACCTGGGACTTCAGCTCGGCCCTCGGCGTCTCCAAGGAGATCGACATCGAGGGCGCCACCCGGGTCGGCAACACCATCTACTGGACCGGCTCGCTCGGCAACAACAAGGACGGCGTGGTCAAGCCGGACCGGCACACCGTCTTCGCCACCACCGTCACCGGCTCCGGCGCCGACACCCAGCTGTCCCTGGCCGGTTCGTACCACGGCCTGCGCGACGACCTGATCGCCTGGGACAACGCCCACGGCAAGCACTACGGCTTCGCGGCGGGCGCCGCCGACGGCCAGGTGCCCAAGCAGATCGACGGGTTCAACGTCGAGGGCCTGGAGTTCGCCCCCGGCAGCACCAGCACCGCGTACATCGGCTTCCGCGCGCCGCTCACCCCGGCCGTCACCGGCGGCCGGGCGCTGCTCGTCCCGGTCACCGACTTCCCCTCACTGCTGAACGGTTCGGCCTCGCACGCGACCTTCGGCGACGCGATCGAGCTGAACCTCGGCGGCCTGTCGATCCGCGACATCCGCCGCAACGACCTCGGCCAGTACCTGATCGTGGCCGGCTCCTGGTCCGCCGAGGACAACTCCGCCCCGTACGCGCTCTACCGCTGGAACGGGCAGCCCGGCTCCCAGCCGACCAAGCTGACCGACCTGCCGACCAGCGACTACGGCGCCTGGGAGGCCGTCCCGGACGTCCCGGACCTGGACGCCCCCGGCGCCCGCGCCCAGCTGATCACCGACGACGGCTCCGCCGACCTGTACGGCGACGCCACCGCCGCCAAGGACCTCACCCACCCCGAGTGGAAGAAGTCCCGCAGCACCTGGTTCACCCTGAACTGAGCGCGCGGCAGGGCCTCTTCGACGGATCCGCCGAAGAGGCCCTGCCCGTTCCCGCGGCCTCCCCCGCCGGAGGCCGCCCCGGTCAGAGCTCGACCAGCACCTTCCCCCGGCTGGCCGAGCGGTCCAGGTAGAGGCCGCGGTAGGCCGCCGGGATGCTGTCGAACCCCTGGTGCACGGTCTCCTGGTACGTCAGCTCCCCGCTGCTCACCAGGGCCCCGAGGTCCCGCCGCAGCGCGGCCCAGTTCTCCTCGGTGAACCACTCCAGCGAGAAGATGCCGCGGATCGTGGTCCGCGGGAACATGATCATCGGCAGCAGCCGCGGCCCCGCCCAGTCCCCGCCGACCTGGCTCCCCCACTGCCAGCAGACGGCCACCCGGCTCTCCACCGCGAGCATCCCGAAGACCACGTCGGTCAGCACCCCGCCGAGGCTGTCGAAGTACCGGTCGATGCCGTCCGGCGCCAGCTCGGCCAGTTCCTTCTCCAGCCGCTCGGGCTCGTCGCCGTCGCGGTACAGCAGCACCCCGTCGAAGCCCAGCTCCCACAACCGGGCCGCCTTCTCCGGCGACGCCGTGGTGCCGATCACCCGCCCGCCCCGGTGCTTCGCCAGCTGCCCGACCAGCGAACCGACCGCCCCGGAGGCACCGCTGACCAGCACCGTCGACCCCGGGCGCACGTCGAGGAACTTCTCGACCGTCCCCCAGGCCGTCATCCCCGGCCCGCCCAGGACGCCGAGCGCGGTGGTCAGCGGCAGGGTCTCGTCGTAGTGCGAGGGGTCCAGCCGGCGGAAGGCCGGGAAGACCATCGGGAAGGTGCCGGTCTGCCAGAGCCGCTGCTCGCCGTTGCTGACCAGGTGGGTGCGCCAGCCGCCGAAGCCCTGCACCAGGTCGCCGACCGCGAAGCGCGCGGCCGGCCCCGCCTCCACCACCTCCATGATCGAGTCCGCGCCCATGTGATCACCGATCGGGGTGTCCAGCGCGATGCCCTGGAGGTACGGGTCCACCGAGACGTACCGGGTGCGCAGCAGCATCTCGTCCTCGGCGAGCCCGACGTCCACCTCCTCCACGACCTTCCGGTACATCCGGTCGACGTCCGGCACACCGTCCACGTGCTCCCGGACGACCCACTTCTCGATCCTCACGAGGTGACTCCAAACTGCCGGTCGGAGGGGCCGACCGGTTCGATGAGCAGGGTGGGCAGGGGTGCGCTGTCGTCCACCTCGGCGGTGAACGGTTTGCCGTCGTCCCGGCAGATGAACTGGACGACGTGCCGGCCGGCCGCGGCCGCCCTGATCAGCCCGCCGGTGGTCGCCCAGACTCCGGATAGGTAGAAGTTCGCGAGGCCGGGCAGCCCCGGGCCGTTGCGCTTGACCTCCTCCTCCAGGGTCTCGCCGCTCTCCACGAAGGGCTGCCAGCCCAGCACCGTGCCGTTGTAGTTGCCGGTGTAGCGGACCTGGGTGAGCGGGGTGGAGACGTCCTTGACGGCCACCGCCTCGCTCAGCCCGGGGTGGTGGCAGTCCAGGAACTCGACGATGGTGTCGCGCACCCGGCGCTTCTCCCGCTGGTACTCCCGCCCCCGGCCGACCGGCAGGGTGTGCAGCTCCTCGCCGCGCCGTACCCGGGGCGTCTGCTCCGGTCCGGTGCTCAGCTCCCGCCAGGGCTCGATGTCGCAGAAGTAGCTGGCGTACACCACGGTGGTGTCGGCGGGCGACAGCTCCGGGTAGTGCCGGCTGCGGAACTGGACGTTGATGCTCGGGTGCCGGATGCCGGTGAGCCGCTCGGCGACCTCGTCCTCCAGCAGGTAGGTGGTGCACGGGTCCCCTGCGGGGAAGGGCCGGCGCAGGCCGAGGAAGACCGTCATGTAGCCGGGGAAGACCATGCCCGGCTCGGAGATGGTCTGGGTGTACAGCCGGCGGTAGGTGTCGCTCAGGTAGCGGCCCTTGAGCAGGTCCATCATGGTGGTCCGCCCGTCGCAGGCGGCCACCACGATGTCGGCCCGCACCTCCTGGCCGTCGCTCAGCCGCACCCCCACCGCCCGGTCGTCCTCGACCAGGACCTCGGTCACCTTGGTGTTGTACGTGATCTCGCCGCCCAGCCGCCGGTAGCGCTGCTCGATCGACTGCGCCAGCCCCAGCGAGCCGCCCTCCGGCACCCCGGCCGACTGCCCGGCGTGGCAGGCGAGCTGGAAGTAGTTGGGCAGCACCGGGAAGTTGGGATGCTTCTCGTACAGGATGAAGTTGAACGCCTCGCGCAGCAGCGGGCTCCTGAAGCGCGCCGAGTAGTCGCTCATCAGCACCGTGATCGAGCGCCGGATCACGTTGAAGTACGGCAGGAAGGAGGCGAGCATCCGCGTCCGCTCCCACCGGCCCATCAGTCCGACCGGCTTGAGGAAGGGGTAACGGGCCAGCGCCAGACGGAACTTGCGGAGCCCCGCGCAGAACTGCCGGATCTGCCGGGCGTCCTCCGGGGCGAGGTCCAGCAGGTGGGCCTCCAGCCGGTCCGGGTCGGAGTAGAAGTAGACCGCCCGGCCGTCCCGGGTGCGCACCACGTTGAAGACGTCGAAGTTGCGCATCCGCTTGCCCTGCAGCGCGCCGAGTTCGAGCCAGATCTGGTGCATCTCGTTGCCGGGGCCGCTGCCCAGCAGCCAGCTGATGCAGCAGTCGAAGGTGAACTCGCCGCGGTCCCAGCCGGTGCAGCAGCCGCCGGGGATCTCGTGCATCTCCAGGATCCGGGTGCGGTAGCCGTTCATCTGCGCGTAGCAGCCGGTGGACAGGCCGCCGAGCCCCCCGCCGATGATGACCATGCTCCGCCGGTCGCCGGTCGTCGTCCCGCTCACTCCGCCACTCCCACTTCCGCCACTCCCGGTTCCGGCACGCCCACGCCCGGCACGCCCGCTTCCGGCGGTCCCTCGTCGGCCGCTCCCGGTTCCGGCAGTCCCACGGTGGCCCGTCCGAGTTGCGGCAGGCGGCCCCACTTGCCCGGGTGCCAGGGTTCCCGGTTGTCGCTGGGCCAGGCCCGGAACGGCACGCCCAGCTCCCGGCAGAGGTACTGCGCGGCGAACCGGCCGCTGGTGGCGGCCCGGATCAGCCCGCCGAGCGCGGTCCACTGGCCCGCCATGGAGAAGCCGCTCAGCCCGGGCAGCCGCATCCGGTCCCGGTTGACCAGCCGGTTCGCGGCGTCCTCGGCCTCGGAGAAGGCCTGCCAGGCCAGGATGCTGCCGTAGGTGTTGCCGGTGAACCGCTCGGTGGTCACCGGTGAGGCGACGTCCACGAGTTCGATCCGCCGGCCGAGCCCGGGGTACGTCCGCTCCAGGAACTCCCGGACGAACACGGCGACTTCCTGCTTGCGGGCCCGGTACGCCCGGCGGTCGCCGGTCCGCAGGTCCTTCCAGGAGCGGTAGTCGCTGAAGTAGGTGCAGTGCAGCACCGACTTGCCCGGCGGCGCGAAGCCGTCCGCGTAGGAGGAGCGCAGCTGCACCACCAGGCTGCGCTGGAGCGTGCCGGGCAGCCGGTCGCCGTCCTCAGGGGACAGCAGGTAGGTGGTGCTGTGCGGCTCGCCCTCGGGCAGCGGGCCGTCGATGCCGACGAAGGCGGAGACCACCGCCGGGTAGAGGTTGCCCGGCTTGTCGAGCAGTTCGCCGTACAGCTTCTCGGTGGCGGGGCTGGAGTAGCGGCCCTCCAGCAGCCGGTCGAGCACCGTCGGGCCGTCGCAGGCGGCCACCACGTGGTCGGCGTAGTGCCGTGAGCCGTCCTTGAGTTCCACCCCGATCGCGCGCCCGTCCTCGATCAGGATGCGCTCGGCCCGGCGGCGGTAGCCGATCACCCCGCCGAGCGAGGTGTAGCGCTCCTCCACCGAGCGGGCCAGCCCGAGCGAACCGCCCTGCGGGAAGCCCGCGTTGCCGTTGTGCGCGGCCGCCAGGGTGTACAGGTACGGCAGCAGCGGGAAGCCCGCGGGCTCCTGGAGGAACATGTTGGGGAAGGCCCGCCGCAGCAGCGGGTCCTGGAAGCGCTCGGCGAAGCCGCTCATCGGGGTGGTGGCGGTGCGCCAGAACAGCCGGAACGCGGGCAGCACGGCGCGCAGGGTGCGCAGCCGTTCCGCCGTGGTGCGCAGCGGCGGCGGGGTGAGGTCCCAGGGCAGCTCGGTCGCGGCGAAGCGGCGCAGGTCCCGGCAGAAGGCCCGGATCGGCTTGGCGTCGCCGGGCGCGACGGCCAGCAGGTGGGCCTCCAGCCGGTCCGGGTCGCCGTAGAAGGTGACGGCCCTGCCGTGTTCGTCGACCACCCGGTTGAAGGTGTCGAAGAGGGTCACCGACTTGCCGTCCAGGGCGCCGAGTTCGCTCCAGACCTGGTGTGCGCCGGTGCCCTCGGCGGTGCCGATCAGCCAGTCGATGCAGTAGTCGAAGAGGTAGCCGTGCCGGGACCACGCGGTGCAGCAGCCGCCGGGCAGCACGTGTTTCTCGAAGATCCGGGTCTCCAGGCCGCTCATCTGCGCGTAGCAGCCGGTGGCGAGGCCGGCCAGGCCGGCCCCGATCACGATGACCCGGGGCGGGCCGCCGGGGGCCCGCTCCCTGGTGGACCAGTCGGGTCCGCGGTCAGCCACGGGCATCGGTGGTGCCCCCGGCCAGGATGGCGCCCGCCAGTTCGGCGTTGCGGGCCGCGAAGTCCCCGTCGAGCATCTCGGCGTGGACGCCGTGGCCGACGTACACCGCGGTTCCGGTGGTGGAGGCGCCGTGCCAGGAGCCCGGTTCGCCGCCCACGTGCACGGACAGCCGCTCGCGTTCGCAGACCACGTCCAGCTGGGCCGTCACCGTGCCGGTGTTGGGCGTGCGGCTGCAGAACTCCAGGTAGTCCCTGGCCTGTTCGAGGGTCTCCCGGGCGACGATCCGCGAGCCGGTGTGGCGGTGCAGGTGCTCGTGGAGTTCGCGTTCGAAGACGGCCAGGTGTTCCTCGCCGAGGTCGAAGGCCTCGGTGACCCGGTAGGCGTCCACCATCAGCACCGAGCCGACGGCGCGTCCGCGCCGTTCCAGTTCCTTGGCCACCTCGAAGGCCAGGTTGCCGCCGAGCGAGTAGCCGAGCAGGACGTACGGCCCGGAGGCGTGCAGCTGCTCGACCAGGTCCGCGTAGCGGGCCGTCTTGTCGTCGCCGGTCAGGTAGTTGAACGCGGCGATCCGGTGCTCGGGCAGGTGCGCGGCGAGCTGCCGGTAGACCAGCCCGTGGCCGCCGGCCGGCGGGAAGCAGAAGACCGTGCGGTCCTCGGGTGCCTCGGGGTTGAACCGGAGGTAGGGCTCGCCGCCGGCCACCTCGCCGGTGATGATCTGCTCGACGGTGCGGGCCATGCCGTGCAGGGTGGTGACCTTGAACAGCAGGCCGACCGGGATGGCGATGTTGAACTCGCTCTGGAGGTGGTGGATCAGTTCGATGAGCCGGATCGAGCTGCCGCCGAGCTCGAAGAAGTCGTGCTGGAGACCGACTTCCGCCAGGCCGAGGAGGTTCTTCCAGTGCTCGGCGACGCTGGTCTCGTAGAGCGTGACGGGCGGTTCGTGCCGGGCCCCCGCGGTGTCGGCCTTCGGTTCGGGCAGCGCCGCGAGATCCACCTTGCCGTTCGGGGTGAGCGGCAGGGCGGGCAGCTCGGTGAGGTAGGAGGGGATCATCACGGTGGGCAGGTGCTCGGCCAGGTGGCGGCGCAGTTCGCGGCGGTCCAGTGTGGTGCCCTCGGCGGGCACCACGTAGGCGGCGAGCACGGCCTCGCCCCTGGTGTCCTGGCGGACCGCCACGCAGGCCTGGGCGAGTTCGGGGCGGGCGGTGAGGTGGGCCTCGATCTCGCCCAGCTCGATCCGGTGGCCGCGGACCTTGACCTGGTTGTCGATCCGGCCGAGCAGGTGCACGGTGCCTTCGGTGTCCCAGTGGCCGAGGTCGCCGGTGCGGTAGAGCCGCAGGGGCGTGCCGTCGGGTTCCAGGGTGACGAAGCGGCCGGCGGTCTGCTCGGGGTCGTTGGGGTAGCCGGCGGCGACGCCGGCGCCGCCGATCCACAGCTCGCCGGGCACGCCCACCGGGACGGGCTCGCCGTAGGGGTCGAGGATGTACACCGCGCTGTTCGGGAACGGCCGGCCGATCGGCACCATCCGGCCGGGTTCCAGCCGCTCGGCCGCGCCCTCGTAGTAGGTGCTGTCGACGCTGGCCTCGGTCAGTCCGTAGGAGTTGACCAGCCTGGTCCGCGGGCCGCACAGGGCGCGCACCCGCCGGTGCTCGGCGGCCTTCCAGGAGTCGGATCCGACGATCAGCAGCCGCAGGAAGTCCAGCGTCAGGCCGTCGCGCTCGCAGTGCGCCAGCAGCGCGCGGGCCACCGCGGGCACGAACTCGCCGCCGTCCACGGCCTCCTCGCGCATCACCCGGTACAGCCGGGCGGTGTCGAAGAGCAGCTCGCGGTCGACCAGTACGAGGGTGCCGCCGGTGCTGAGCGCCCGGGCGAGGTCGCCGGAGAACACGTCGAAGGCGGTGCCGGCCATCTGGAGGTGCACCCGGACGTCGGTGTCCAGCCGGTACTCGGCGCGCCAGCCCGCGGTGACGGCGGCCAGGTTGCGGTGGTCGACCCTGACCCCCTTCGGGCGGCCGGTGGAGCCCGAGGTGTGGATCACGTAGGCGGCCCGGTCCGGGTCGGCGGCGGGCAGCGGCACCGCGGTGCCCGCGGGCCGGTCCAGCTCCTCCAGGGTGACCGGCGTGGCGGGCAGCGCGGCCGGCAGCGGGCGCCGCTGGTCGACCACCACCAGCGCGGCTCCCGCGTCGGCCACCTGGTGGGCGATCCGGTCGGCCGGGTGGCCGGGGTCGAGCGGCAGGTAGGCGGCGCCGGCCCGCCAGATCGCCAGCAGGACGGTGATCAGCTCGGGTGACTTGTCCAGGCAGACCGCGACCACCGAGCCCTCGCCGACGCCGAGTTCGCGCAGCCGTACGGCGGTGCGCTGGGAGCGCCGGTCCAGTTCCCCGTAGGTCAGCCGGCGGATCCGGTCCCGGCCCGGCGCGACCACGGCGATGGCCTCCGGCCGCTCGGCGGCGGCCTTGGCGATCAGCTCCGGCACCGGGGTGTCGTGCTCGATCCGGCGTTCGGCACCGCTGAAGCCGGTGAGGATCTCGCGGCGTTCGGCCTCGCCCAGCATCCGCAGCCGTCCGACCGGCTCCGCCCCGGCCGAGCGGGTCATGGCGTCCAGCAGGTTGCGGTAGTGGGCGGCGAGCCGTCGGACGGTGGCGGGCTCGAAGAGGTCGGAGTTGTACTTGAAGACGCAGTGGAAGCAGTCGTCCGCGCGGTCCTCGTAGGCGGACAGTGTGAGGTCGAACTGCCCTTCCTCCTCCGGAAGTTCGATGTACTCCAGGCGGTAGCCGAAGCGCTCCACGGCGACCTTGTGGGTGAGCAGGATGAACATCGCCTGGAACACCGCGGAGCGGCTCGGGTCGTGCTGGAGCCCCAGCTGCTCGACCAGCAGCGGGAAGGGGTACTCCTGGTTGTCCAGACCCCCGAGCACGCTCTCGCGCACCCTGGCCAGCAGCTCGGCCACCGTCGGCTCCCCCGCCAGACTCACGTGCAGCGGCAGGGGGTTGACGAAGTAGCCGTAGACGGAGGCGAACTCCTCCTGGGTGCGGCCGGTGACCGGGCTGCCGACCACGACGTCCGGCTGCCCGGACCACCGGTGCAGCAGCAGGTAGTAGGCGCCGAGCAGCACCATGAACGGGGTGGCTCCGTTCGCGCGGGCCAACTCGTGGACCCTGGAGGTGAGTTCGGCGTCCAGCCGGAAGAACTCGGAGGCGCCGTTGTGGGTCTGCACGGCCGGGCGCGGCTTGTCGGTGGGAAGCGCCAGCACCGGCATCCCGGCCGGCAGGCGTTCGCGCCAGTAGTCGAGCATCCGCCGCGCCTCGGGCCCGGCCAGGAAGCGGTTCTGGTGGTTGAGGAAGTCCAGGTAGCGGGCGGGCACCGGGGGCAGTTCCGGGGCGCGGCCCTGGCGCAGCGCCTCGTAGACCTCGAACAGCTCCTCGATGAAGGTGAAGGTGGAGATCGCGTCCGAGACGATGTGGTGGACGGCCTTCATCAGTACCCAGCGGTCCGGCCCGCGCCGGAACAGCCGCAGCCGCACCAGCGGGTCCTCGGCGAGGTCGTACGGCCGCCGGTACTCGCTGACGATCAGCTCGTGGATCTCCTCCCACGGCCGGCCCTCGACGTCGAACAGCCCGGTGTCGGCCTCGGCCTCGGCCCGGATGTGCTGGACGGGGCGGCCCTCCTCCGCGGTGAAGGCGGCGCGCAGCTCGGGGTGCCGGGCGACCAGGAAGCGGAAGGCCGCGAACATCAGCTCCGGGTCGAGCTCCGCGCGCACCTCGACGGCGCCGCCGATGTTGTACGCGAAGCCGTCCGGGTGCAGCAGGCGCAGGAACCAGAGCGCCTGCTGGTTGTGGGTGAGCGGGTGGCGGGACTCGTCGGTGTACAGCTCCACCTCGGCCTCGGCCGGGCCGCCGTCGGTGGCGAGCCGCTCGGCCAGGCCCTCGGTGAGCAGGTCGGCCAGGTCGCCGACGGTGCCGTTGCCGAGCAGGGCCACCACCGGCAGGGCGACGCCCAGTTCGCCGTGCACCCGGGCGCGCAGCTCCATCGCGAGCAGCGAGTCCAGGCCGTGGGCGCCGAGCCTGGTGTCCCGGTCGATCCGCTCGGCACCGATCCGCAGGACGGCCGCGGCGGCGGCGGTGAGCCGCTCGGTGACCAGTTCGGACCGGGTCTGCGGGTCGGCCGCGCGGTAGGCGTCCAGGAAGCCGCCGGTCTCGGCCGGGGCCTGCTCGGCGGCGTTCGCCGCCAGGTCGGCGACCAGCGGCGGCGGCGCCGGGTACCAGGCGAGGAAGGTCGGCCAGTCGACCACGGTGGCGACCAGCAGCTGGGCGCGGTCCTGGCCGAGGACGCGCTCCAGGACGGCCGTTCCGGCGTCCGGCGGCAGCGAGCTCATGCCGCGGGCGTCGCGGTAGTGGGCGACCAGGCCCAGTTCCTCGATCATGCCGGTGGCCCAGGGGCCCCAGTCCAGGCTGAGCCCGGGCAGCCCGTCGGCCCTGCGGTGGTGGGCGAGGGCGTCCAGGAAGGCATTGCCGGCCGCGTAGTTGGTCTGCCCCGCGGTGGTGAGCAGCGAGGCGACGGAGGCGAAGAGCACGAAGTGGTCGAGCGGTTCGTCGCTCAGCAGCCGGTGCAGCAGGTGGCCGCCGACCACCTTGGGGGTGTAGCCGGCGTCGAAGGACGGCCGGTCCATCTGGGCCAGCAGGGTGTCCTTGACCTGCCCGGCGAGGTGGAACACGCCCCGGATCGGCGGGCGCTGGCGCTGCCGGTAGTCGGCGAGCCAGTCCGCGAGGGCGGCCTCGTCGGTGACGTCCACCGGGGCGATCAGCGGTTCGGCGCCGAGCGCCTGGAGTTCGCGCAGGAAGGCGATCCGCTCGCCGGCCGGGGTGTCCGGGTCGGTGTGCGCCCACTGGGAGCGCTCGGGCAGCGCGGTGCGGCCGACCAGGATCAGCCGCCGGGCGCCGCGCCGGACGAGGGTGCGGCAGAGCAGCCGGCCGAGGGCGCCGAAGGCCCCGGTGACCAGGTAGCTGCCGTCGGGGCGCAGGACCGGCGGCAGCGGGCGGGTGAGGCCCTCGGCCTGCCGCAGCCGGCTGGTGAGCCTGGCACCGGCCCGCAGCGCGATCTCCTGCTCGTCGTGGGCGGCGAGTTCGGCGAGCAGTGCCTCGGCCTGGTCGGCGGCGCCGACGGCCGGGTCGAGGTCGATCAGGGTGCCGCGCTGGGCGACCAGCTCCTGCTGCCACAGCACCCGGCCGATGCCCCAGGCGGGGGCGCCGAGCGGTTCGACCCGGTCGCCGGGGACGGCGGGCTGGGTGCCCCGGGTGACGATGTGCAGCCGGCCGTCCGGGCGGGCGGCGGGCAGGGCCTGGGCGAGGGTGATCAGGGAGTAACCGCCGAGGGCGGCGAGCGGGCCGAGCCGGTCCGCGGCGGTGGCGGCCAGCGCGGGCTGGTCGAGGTTCCAGAGGTGGACGACGGTGCCGAAGCCCGGGCCGAGGTCGGCGAGCAGCCGCTGGACGTCCTCGGCGGAGTCGGGCCGTACGGTCGAGTGCCCGTCGCCGTGCCGGTACCCGGTGCCGGGCCTGACCAGGTGGCAGCGGGTGCCGCGCTCGGCGGCCAGTGCGGCCAGCCGCTCGGCGAGACCGCCCTCGTCGGCGAAGAGCAGCAGGTCGCCGACGGTCCCCTCGGTGGCCGGCTCGGGTGCGGCCACCCAGGCGACCTCGGTGAGCCAGCCGTCGATGGTGGCGAGCCCCACGGAGGCCGGGGCCTGGGCGACGTCGGCGACCCGGAAGCCGGTGATCCTGCCGACCGGGGTGCCGTCCTCGGCGTGGAGCGCGAGGTCGCCGACGAGTTCCTCGCCGCTGTCCCGGGTGACGGTGGCGTGCACCCACAGCGGGCGGTCGCCGATCTCGTCGAGCCTGACCTCCTCGATCGAGACCGGCAGCCGGACGCTGCCGTCCTCGGGCGCGTCCAGCCGGGTGGCGAGCAGGGCCTGGAAGCAGCCGTCCAGCAGCACCGGGTGCAGGTGGTGGCCGGCCGCGTCCGGGCCGAGCTGTCCGGTCGGCCGGATCCGGGCGAGCGCCTCGCCCCGGCCCGTCCACACCTCGGCGACGGTCTGGAAGGCCGGTCCGTAGTGGTAGCCGCGCTCGGCCAGCTGCCGGTAGCAGTCCGGCCCGTCGAGGTGCCGTCCGCGGGCGCGCAGCGCGTCCACGTCCAGGGCGGGCCCGTACGAGCGGCGCTGGCCGGTGCGGACCCGGCCGCTCGCGTGCACGCCCGGCTCGCCGCCGGCCGGGGTGGAGGTGACGGTGAAGCGGGCGTCCTCGGGCGCGTAGCCGAACTGGACCGGGACGGGCTCGGTATCGGAGAGGAACAGCGCCCGGTTCAGCTCGATCTCGGCCAGCGTCACGTCGGTGCCGCCGGTCAGGGTACGGACGGCCTGGGCGGCCATCTCCAGGTACCCGGCGGCCGGGAAGACCACCTGGCCCTCGATCCGGTGGTCGCTCAGGTAGGGCAGCCGCTCGGGGTCGAGCGCGCTGGTCCAGCCTGGCTGGGCGCTCGCGGTGCGGCGGCCGAGCAGCGGGTGGTCGAGCCGTCCGAGCCGGACCTGCTCGACCGGCTTGGGCTCCACCCAGTAGCGGTCGCGCCGCCACGGGTAGGCGGGCAGTGGCACCGGGCGGCCGGCCGGGTGCAGCGCGTTCCAGCTCAACTCGACGCCGAGGGTGTGGAGTTCGGCAAGGCTGCGGGCGAAGCGCTCGGGCTCGTCCTGTTGCCGGCGGATCGACGGGAGGGTGTGCGTCTGCTCGGCGCACTCACGGATCGCGTGGCCGAGCACCGGGTGCGGGCCGAGCTCCAGGAACAGCCCGTGCCCGTCCTCGGCCATCCGCTCGACGGCGGCCCGGAAGCGCACCGGGTTGCGGACGTTCTGCCACCAGTACGCGCCGTCCAGCTCCGGCCCGCGGGCGAGCCCCTCGCGGGCGGTCAGGTAGAGCGGGAGCCGCGCCTCCTGCGGCTTGATGACGGTGAGCGCGGCGACCAGTTCGTCCCGGATCGGGTCCATCCGCACGCTGTGGTAGGGGACTTCGACGTCCAGCAGGCGGGCGAAGACGCCCTGCTGCCGCAGTTCCCCGGCCAGCTCGCGCAGCGCCTCGGTGTCCCCGGCCAGGGTCACCGCGGAGGGGCTGTTGACCGCGCCGAGCGAGACCTGGCTGCGGTACGGGCGGATCCGGCGCTCGGCCTCGGCCTCCGGCAGGCCGACCGCGAGCATGGTGCCGGTGCCGGCCAGGCGCTGCTGGAGCCGGCTGCGGGCGAGCACCACCCGCACGGCGTCGGCCAGGTCGTACACCCCGGCCTCGTGGAAGGCGGCGACCTCGCCGGTGCTGTGGCCGACGACCGCGTCGGGGCGCAGGCCGTGGCTCCGCCAGAGCGCCGAAAGCCCCACCTGGACGGCGAAGTTGGCGGGCTGGGCGAGCCAGGTCTCGGCCATCCTGGAGTCCGCCTCGTCGCGGCCCAGCTCGGTCAGCAGCGACCAGCCGGCCTGCGCGCGGATCTCCCGGTCGACGGCCTGCACGGCCTCGCGGTAGACCGGCTCGTGCTCGTGGAGCCCCCGGCCCATCCCCCACCACTGCGGGCCCATGCCGGTGAACACCCAGGCCAGGCGGCGCTGCCGGCGCTCCCTGGCGCGGCCCTGGACCACCCGCGGGTGCTCCTCGCCGCGCTCGCACGCGGCCAGCGCCTCGTCCAGGTCCTCCCGGGTGGAGTAGACCACGCCGAGCCGCTCGGGCAGGTGCTGGCGGCGGTGCGCCAGGGTGTGGCCGAGGTCGGCCAGGGACGTCCCGCCGGCCAGCTCCTGCCGTACGGCGGCGGCCAGTTCGGGCAGTCCCGCGGTGTCCTTGGTGCTCAGCGGCAGCACCGTACGGGCCGGCTCGGCCACCGGCACGACGGGGCCCGCCTGCGGCGGTTCCTCCAGCAGGACGTGGGCGTTGGTGCCGCCGAACCCGAAGGAGTTGACGCCGGCCCTGGCCGGGCCCCGGTGCTCGGGCCACTCGACCGGGGCGGTCGGGATCTCGAACGGCAGCGCGGCCAGGTCGATGCCGGGGTTGGGCCGCTCCAGGTTGAGGTGCGGCGGGATGCGGCGGTGCCTGAGCGCGAGCGCGGTCTTGATCAGCCCGGCGACGCCGGCCGCCGCCTCGGTGTGCCCGATGTTGGTCTTCACCGAGCCGACGTAGCAGCGGTCCCCGGCGCGGCGGCCGATGCCGAGCACCCGGCCGAGGGCCGCGGCCTCGATCGGGTCGCCGACCGGGGTGGAGGTGCCGTGCGCCTCGACGTACTGGAGACTGCCGGGCAGCACCCCGGCCTCGGCGCAGACCCGTTCGATCAGGGTGACCTGGGCGTCCGCGCTGGGGACGGTGATGCCGTTGGTGCGGCCGTCCTGGTTGACGCCGCTGCCGAGGATGACGGCGTGCACCGGGTCCCCGTCGCGCAGCGCGTCGGAGAGCCGCTTGAGCACGACCACACCGACGCCCTCGGCCCGGACGTAGCCGTCGGCGGAGGCGTCGAAGGCGCGCGAGCGGCCGTCCGCGGACAGGAAGCCGCCCTTGGTCTCGGCGATCGTGTACTGCGGCGCCATGTGCAACAACGCACCGCCGGCCAAGGCGAGTTCGGTCTCGCCGCGGAGCAGGCTCTGGCAGGCCAGGTGCACCGCGACCAGGGAGGAGCTGCACGCGGTGTCGATCGAGACGCTCGGCCCGCGGAAGTCGAAGCAGTGCGAGATCCGGTTGGACACCATCGTCATCATGGTGCCGGTGGCGGTGTGCGCGGCGATGGTGTCGAAGGCGAGGTCGGCGAACTGGAGGATCTTCCAGTCGAGGGTGAAGGCGCCCATGTAGACGCCGACCTCCCGGCCGGCCAGTGCGCCGGGGCGCAGGCCGCCGTCCTCCAGGGCCTCCCAGCTGACCTCCAGGAGCTTGCGCTGCTGCGGGTCCATGTGCTCGGCCTCGCGCGGGCTGATCCCGAAGAAGTCCGGGTCGAAGGTGTCGAATCCGTCGATGTAGCCGCCCCGGCCGCCGATCAGCCGCCCCGGCTTGGCCCGGTCCCTGCTGCCCAGGGTCGCGGTGTCGTAGCGGTCGGCTGGCGTCTCGGTGAGACAGTCCCGGCCCTCGATCAGGTTGCGCCAGTAGGAACGGTGGTCGTTGGCGTGTCCCGGCAGGCGGCAGCCGATACCGGTGATCGCGATGCGCTCGCGGGGCACGGCGAAGGGCGAGGAAGTCATGATCCAATCCGAGGGTGATGGCGTGGCGCCGGGGACGCGGTCAGGTGGAGGCGGCCTCGCGGGCCGGGGTTTCAGGCGGACTGCTCGGTGGTCTTGGCCCGGCGCCACGGGTGCAGCAGAGTGGCGCCGAACTCCCCGGTGGCGGGGAACGCGGCCGGGTCGGTGAGGCCGACGGCCTTCGGCACTCTGCCGGGCCGCCAGGTGAAGCTCCCGAACACGTGATCCCAGAGCGAGAGGTCGGAGGCGTAGTGGCCGGCTTCGGCGAGGTCGGTGCTGTGGTGCAGGCGGTGGAGTTCCGGGCCGGCCAGGATATGGCCGAGCGGGCCGATTCGGACTTCGATGTTCGCGTGGACGAAATACCCCTGAGCCAGGACGAATATTCCGACCACGAACACTGAATCCGGTGAGAAGCCGATGAGCGCCAGCGACAGTTGGACCACGGACTGCGCGGCGAACACGTCCAGGAAATGATTCACGCCGTTGTTCGAGACGTTCACCTTCCCCGGGACGTGGTGCACCCCGTGCAGCCGCCAGAGCCACCGGTTGCGGTGGGACCAGCGGTGCACGAGGTAGTCGCCGAGCGAGCCGACCAGCAGCGCGAGTGGGATCTCCACCGCGAACGGCAGCGCCGGACGGGCCGGGCCGAGCAGTACCACCAGCGTCGCGACCAGCCCCTGGGCCAGTCCGCCGCCGACCATGCTCAGCGCGAAGTAGACGCTGTACCAGCCGAGTTCGCGACGATTCGGATGCCAGTCGGTCCGGTACGGGATGACCCGTTCCAGGACCGCCAGGTAGGCGATGACGGCGATCAGAAAGAGCGAGGAGACCCGGTCCGTCGCCCAGTGGAAGTGCAGGGTCGCAACGGCCGTGCACAGCACACCCAGGAGCAGGAGCGGATGGGCGAGCCGGCGGGCAATGGCTGACAGCACGCGCCCCCCGTTCTTCGCGAACTAACGACTGGAAACGTCAGAGACTCTAGCGGCAGATCTGCGTCGTGACAGTCATTCGACGTGTTAACTCCATGAATGACCCGATCGGCGGACTATACGCGCACAAAGTTGACGTTTGGGCGGCGCAAAGGGGGCGCATTGTGTGAATTACGCGGGAGTTGCCGGGGTGCGACCGCCGTCGTTCCAGCAGGTGAGCGCCGTCGCACGCCCCTTCTGCGCCGCCCTGCGCCGCCCTCGTTCCGGCCAACCGGGCACCGGACGTCACGGTCCCCAGGACGGCCGTCGGTCAGGAGCGGGCCGGTTCCGTCAACCGGTGTGCGGCGCGGGGCGCGTGCGCCGCGAGACGGTCGCGCAGACCGCGCAGCTCGTACTCGACGAGCGCGGGCAGGGCGGTGGCCCCGGTCGCCTCCAGGGCGGGGGCGAGCAGTTCGACGGCCGCCTCCGGATCGTGCGCGCAGACCAGGCAGTCGGCCGCCCGGACGACGAAGAGCAGTCGGCTGGACGGCAGTTGGTTCGGGCCGAGCAGGCCGAGGGCGGTCTCGGTGGCGCGCAGCGCCCGGCGGGCCAGCCGGGGGTCGTCGGTGGCCGCGGCGAGGTCACGCAGCGCGGCCGCCGCGGCGGACTCCACCCGCATCCGCATCGAGGCGATGGAGAGCCAGGGCACGTCGGCCTCGTCCTCCGCTCCGATGTGGTCCAGGTGCGCCCGGGCCAGCCCGATCTCCCGGACGGTCGCCCTGACCTCCCCGGTCAGGGCGTACGCCCTGGCCCGACTGATCCGGCCCATCGCGCCGGCCCAGGGCCGGCCGGGGGCGGCCCGTTCGATCTCGCCCGCGTAGCCGAGGGCGGCGACCGGATCGCCGTCCAGCCGGGCCAGGATGCTCATGTCGCTGAGCGTGCCGACCAGGGTGGCCCGGTCGGAGGCCAGCCCGGCCCAGGTGAGCGCGCGGTCGTAGCAGGCCATCGCGGTGGCGTTGCGGCCGTCCTGCATCCGCAGTGCGCCCGCCGCGTGGGAGTGCTCGGCGGCCAGCCGGACCAGCGGTCCGCGCTGCGCGGCGGGGGCGGCGGCCAGCCGGGCGAGCACGGCGTGCAGGGTGCGCTCGACGGCGGCGGCCAGGCCGAGCCGGTCGCCGGTCTCGCCGGAGCGCAGGTGGGCGGCGAGCAGCCCGGTCAGGGCGTGCACGGTCTCGGCGTCCAGCGGGCGCGCGGCGGCCGGGTCGGCGAGCGCCCCGGGGGCGCAGAACTCGGCGTGCAGGGCGGCGACTTCGGCGGGCCCGGGGACCTCGCAGCCCTCGGCGCCGTGGAGCGGGCAGAGCAGGCCGTAGTCGGGCAGCCGCGGCGGAGCGGGGGCCGGCATGGGGACGGGCGTGCCGAGCGGCGCCCCGCCGGGCAGCGGGGGCCGGAGCAGCGCGGGCTGGAGGGCCTCCAGCCCGCCCAGTTCGGCGCTCTCGGCACGCTGGCAGGCCGCGCTCAGCTCGCCACCGGCTCCGAGGAGCTCGTCGATCCGGTCGGCGATCCTGGGGGTGACCCGGCGGGCGCCGTGCTCGATCCGGCTGACCGCGGTGTGGTCGTAGCCGATCCCGGCACCGAGCTGTGCCTGGGTGAGGCCGGCCCGGCGCCGCCAGTGCCGCAGCCGGGCGCCGAACTCCCGCCAGGTGTCCTGCCCCCGGCCGGTCGGCGGTGCCGGAACCCCTGTCGCGGGGGTCACACGGTTCCGCTCCACGGCTGCCTCCCGGGCGCGTCGTCCCCGGCCGGGCGCGGGGCCCGCCGACGGTTCCAGTGATTCCGACGACTCCGATGATGAGGACGGTACTCGATCGCCACCCACCCCGTACATGACGTGGTCTCAACCACTTGAAGAAAACCGCAGCTTGACGGAATTTGCCAACCCCTTGCATCGCGTGCACCAGCCATTGACCAGAGCATGACGCCGTGTGAGTGTTCGGGCACCCGAGCGCGGACGGCCCGCACGGCCGTCCCCCCAGACGCGACCCTGCGGTGCGCCACCAGCCATACCGTCCGCGGTCGAGGACCCCCACATGCGAGGAGCCTCGATGCAACGCAGGATTACCGCAGGAAGGTTGCTGACCACGGCAACCACCCTGACCGTGCTGGCCGGCATGTTCGCCGCCACCGCGGGGCCGGCCACCGCCGCGCCCACCCCCGCCACCGCGCCGCCCAGCGCTCTGGCCGCCGCCGTGAACGCCGCCGACGCCGCGGTCGCGGCCGGTTTCGACGCCCTGGCCAAGGGCACCGACGAGACGTACGAGCGCACGAACGTCACCCCGTGGGTCGGCGGCCTCTACTCCGTCGCCTACGAGCGCAGCTACCGCGGCCTGCCGGTGGTCGGCGGCGACGCGGTCGTGCTGGCCGACTCCCAGGGCACCGTCCGCGCCCTGCAGTCCGCCGCCCCCGGCCCGGTCGGCGGCTCCACCACGGCGCAGGTCAGCGCGGCGCAGGCGGAGAAGACCGCCCGGACCAAGCTGGCCTCGGTGGACTCCGTCGAGTCCCGCCGCCTGGTCGTGCGGGTCAAGGACGGCGGCAGCCGCCTGGCCTGGGAGACCGTCCTGGCCGGCCACAA
>NZ_JBIVUM010000013.1:0-104584 GCF_044757205.1 Kitasatospora sp. NPDC091335
GCAGGGGGGACCCTGTGGGAGAGTAGGACGCCGCCGAACAATTATTCCGAAAAGCCCCTGATCCCAACGGATCAGGGGCTTTTCGCATTTCCGGTGACGTATCGTCAGGGCATGGACGATCAGACAGCGGTCATTGCGGACGATGTGCTCCGGCCCGAGCAGCGCGACGGCGCCCTGCGAGTTCTGGCGGACGCCCAGGCAGTGGACGGCCGGGCCGCCGTGTCCGAACAGGGCCGGCTCCGGTTGCGCAACGCCGAGACGCCCCGCCCGGGCGTGACCCACCTCGTCGAGACCGGTCCCGAGACCGGTCCCGAGACCGGACCCGTCGTCGGCTACGGCCAGCTCGAAGTGCCGGAGGACCCGACCGCCAACCCCGCCGCCGAGCTGGTGGTCGACCCGACCGCCCGTGGCCGCGGTCTGGCCCGTCCACTGGTGGACGCCGTCCTGGCGCAGGCCCACCGGGCGGGGCGCGACGCGGTGGACTTCTGGGTGCACGGCGGCCACCCGGCGGCCCGGCACCTGGCCGGGGCGTACGACGCCGAGCTGGTCCGTGAGCTGCGGCAGATGCGCCGCACCGGCGCGCAGACCGAGGAGGTGGCCGTCCCCGAGGGCATCGAGCTTCGCACCTTCCGTCCGGGGGAGGACGACGCCGAGTGGCTGCGGCTGAACGCCCTGGCCTTCGCCCACCACCCCGAGCAGGGCTCCTGGACCGGCCAGGACCTGGCCGAGCGGATCGCCGAGCCCTGGTTCGACCCGGCCGGCTTCTTCCTCGCCACCCGCGCCGGCACGGTGGTCGGCTTCCACTGGACCAAGGTGCACCCGGCGACCGCCACCGAGCCCGAGCTCGGCGAGGTGTACGTGGTCGGGGTGGACCCGGCCGAGCAGGGCAGCGGTCTCGGCCGCGCGCTGACCGCGGCGGGCCTGCGTCACCTGACCGGCACCGGCCCCGGCGAGCGCGGACTGGAAACCGTCCTCCTCTACGTCGACGCCGACAATCCAGCCGCCGTGCGCGTCTACGAACGACTGGGATTCACCGTTCACGAGGTGGACCTCATGTACCGGGCCCGGTACCGGGCGGACCGGTCGGCCTAGCCGTCGCGTCCGCGGGGCCGCCGCGACCGCGGACCGGTTCTCCGGGCCTTTCGACTCTGTCGGCCGCGGCCGGGAGAGCACCCGGACGGTCCGCGGGCGAGGGGCGGGACGACGACACCCCTTGCCCCGACCGACTCAGCTTTCCTCCTGGCCATGCGGTGTTTACCGTGGATTCAATTGCTGCCGCGAAGATCACAGGATGAAGTCCGTAGTGTCTCGCTCGTGCAGAGTCGACCGCCACGCACCGGCCGGTCCTGTACGGACCGCACCCGGAGGGTGGGTGCTGTCCCCGGGCTCGGTCCGGGGCGAGGGCGACGGCCCGCAGAGCCATACGCGTCCGGACGCCGTCCTGCTGCTGGAGGAGCTGGAGCCCATGAGCATCCCCCGCCCCGTCTCTGCCCCGCTGTCGCCGACGGCCCGGATGTCCAGTGCGCTGGGCATTCCACCGGAGCTGCCGGCCGCGGACGAGGAGGAGTTCGAAGCGTTGCCGCAGGGCCGCTTCCTCGACCGCGAGCGCAGTTGGCTCGCGTTCAACGAGCGCGTCCTGGAGCTGGCCGAGGACCCGGGCATCCCGCTGCTGGAGCGGGCGAAGTTCCTGGCGATCTTCGCGAGCAACCTGGACGAGTTCTTCATGGTCCGGGTGGCCGGCCTCAAGCGCAGGATCGCCACCGGCGTCGCCCAGCGCAGCGCGTCCGGCCTCCAGCCGCGCGAGGTGCTGGACCTGATCTGGACCCGCTCGCGCGAGCTGATGGCCAGGCACGCCGCCGCGTTCCAGCAGGAGGTGCTGCCGGACCTCGTCGCCGAGGGCATCGAGGTGGTCCGCTGGTCGGAGCTGGCGGAGAAGGAGCAGGCCCGGCTGCACACGCTGTTCCGGCAGAAGATCTTCCCCGTCCTGACCCCGCTGGCCGTCGACCCGGCGCACCCCTTCCCGTACATATCGGGACTCTCGCTCAACCTGGCCGTGGTGGTGCGCAACCCGGTCTCCGGCCACAAGCACTTCGCGCGCGTCAAGGTGCCGCAGTCGCTGGCCCGCTTCCTGGAGGCCTCGCCCCAGCGGTACGTCCCGCTGGAGGACGTCATGGGCGCGCACCTGGAGGAGCTCTTCCCGGGGATGGAGGTGCTGGCCCACCACGCCTTCCGCGTCACCCGGAACGAGGACCTGGAGGTGGAGGAGGACGACACCGAGAACATCCTCAAGGCCCTGGAGAAGGAGCTGATGCGTCGGCGCTTCGGCCCGCCGGTCCGGCTGGAGGTCGAGGAGTCGATCGACCCGTACATCCTGGACCTGCTGGTGCGGGAGCTGAACATCACCGAGGCCGAGGTCTTCCCGCTGCCCGGGCCGCTGGACCTGACCGGGCTGTTCGGCATCGCCGACCTGGACCGGCCCGAGCTCAGGTACCCGAAGTTCGTGGCCGGTACGGCCCGCGGGCTGACCGACGTCGAGTCGGCCTCCCAGCCGGACATCTTCGTCGCGATGCGCGAGCGCGACGTCCTGCTGCACCACCCGTACGACAGCTTCTCCACCTCGGTGCAGGCCTTCCTGGAGCAGGCCGCCGCCGACCCGGACGTGCTGGCGATCAAGCAGACCCTGTACCGCACCTCCGGTGACTCGCCGATCGTGGACGCGCTGATCGACGCGGCCGAGTCCGGCAAGCAGGTGCTGGTGCTGGTCGAGATCAAGGCGCGCTTCGACGAGCAGGCCAACATCAAGTGGGCCCGCAAGCTGGAGGAGGCCGGCTGTCACGTGGTGTACGGCCTGGTCGGGCTGAAGACGCACTGCAAGCTCTCGCTGGTGGTCCGGCAGGAGGGCGACACCCTGCGCCGCTACTCGCACGTCGGTACCGGCAACTACCACCCGAAGACGGCCAGGCTGTACGAGGACCTCGGTCTGCTCACCTCCGACCCGCAGGTCGGCGCGGACCTCTCGGACCTGTTCAACCGGCTCTCCGGCTACTCGCGCCGCGAGTCCTACCGCCGCCTGCTGACCGCCCCGCGCGGCCTGCGCGACGGGCTGGTCTCGCGGATCCACAACGAGATCGCCCACCACAGGGCGGGCCGCCCGGCGTACGTGAAGCTCAAGGTCAACTCGATCGTCGACGAGGCCCTGATCGACGCGCTGTACCGGGCCTCCCAGGCCGGGGTGCCGGTGGACGTCTGGGTGCGCGGGATCTGCGCGATCCGTCCGGGCGTGCCAGGGCTGAGCGACAACATCAGGGTCCGCAGCATCCTGGGCCGCTTCCTGGAGCACTCCCGGGTCTTCGTGTTCGGCAACAACGGCGATCCCGAGGTCTGGATCGGCAGCGCCGACATGATGCACCGGAACCTGGACCGCCGGATCGAGGCGCTGCTGAGGATCACCGATCCCGCGCACCGCACCGAGCTGTCCGGGCTGATCGACCTCGGGATGTCGGACGAGACCGAGTCCTGGCACCTGGGGCCGGACGGCGCGTGGACCCGCCGCTCGCAGGACGGCGAGGGCGGGCAGCTGCGGCACGTCCAGGACCTGCTGATCGACTCGCGCCAGCGCCGCCGGGCCGCCACCTCGCGCTGACGCGTCCACGGATGCGAAGCCGCCGGAACAGCAAGGGGACCTGTTCCGGCGGTCGGCCACCAGCTCCGGGGGACCGCCCCGGGGGAACGGGGATCTACCACGCCATGACCGAAGCGCCGATGACGGCCCAGGCGGCCTCCACAGCGACCGCCGGGGACATCCTTTCCCGCCACCTCACCGTCCAGGCCGGCGCCTTCCTGCGCGCGCTGCCGCTGGCGGTGGGCGAGGTCGGCGCCAGACCGGGGACGGCCTCGGTCGTCCCGTCGGCCGGCACCTCGGACCTGCTGCGGTCCGTGCGGCGGGTCGGCGGGCTGCTGCACACCTTCGGCTCGGTCTTCGAGCAGACCTGGGCGCAGGAGTCGCGCACCGAGCTGCGCTGGCTGCTCAACCTGCTGGCGCTGGAGCCCGGCTACGTCCGCCGCTCGGCCCGGCTGCTGGGCGCGCTGGACTCGCTGAGCGGCACCGACCCGGACGGGACGGGCATGCTGGCCGGCCACGCGGGCGCCCCCAAGGCGCGGGCGCTGCTGGACCGGCAGCTGACCCTGGCCAGGACCAGGGCGCACTCCACGGTGCTCCAGGAGCTCCGCTCCGCCCGGCTGCACGCGCTGGCGGACCGGATGACCCTGCTGGTCGGCGAGACGCCGCTGCTGGAGTCGGCGGGCGGCCGGGCCCCGGCGGTGCTGCTGCCGCAGGCCGCCGCCGCGTTCGCGGCGCTGTCCGCGGGTGCCCAGCAGCTGCCGCTGCACCGGGCCGCGACGCCGTACGGCGGGGACGGGATGCGCCGGCTGGGCATGGTGCCGGCCTCCCGCGGCGCGACGGACGCGGACACCGCGCTGGCGGCCGACGACGCGCCCTGGGCCCGGCTGCGGACCCTGGTGAAGCGGGCCAGGTACGCGCTGGAGGTGTGCGGCCGCGCGTCCTCCGAGCTGGACGAGCTGGACGTGGTGCTGGCCAGGCAGCAGGAGGCCGCGGACGCCGCGGTCACCGCCGCCACCGCGGCACGCACCCCGCGGATCACCCCGGCGACCGCGTACGTGCTGGGCGTGGTGCACGCCGACCAGCGGCTGGAGGTGGAGTCGGCGCGGTACGCCTTCGGCCGGCGCTGGCCCGAGCTGCCGCCGGGCCCGGACGGCTGGCTGGACCTCCTCCCGGCCGATGCCTGGGGGCACGCGGCCGCGCCGAGGACGGTCTGAGGTGTCCGGGCCGGGCGAACACCCCGGCGGCGGCCTGGCGGAGGCCCAGGCCGCGCCCGGGAGGGGGCACGCCCCGGTGGTCCTGGCGGCGGGCGCGGTGCTGTGGCTGCCCGGCCGGCTGAAGAAGAGCGGCCGGCTGGGGCGGCCCCGGATCGCGGTGATCCACCGGCCGAAGTACGACGACTGGAGCCTGCCGAAGGGCAAGCTCGAAGCGGGCGAGGGCGTGGTCGACGCGGCGCTGCGCGAGGTCAGGGAGGAGACCGGCTTCCGCTGCCTGCTGGGCCCCGAGCTGCCCGCCCGGCACTACCGGGTGCAGGGCCGTCCTAAGGAGGTCCGCTACTGGGCGGCGGTGCCGGCGAGCGGGTCCTTCCGGCCGAACCGGGAGGTGGACCGGCTGGAGTGGCTGCCGGCCGGGAAGGCGCGTGCGCGGCTCACCCACGACCACGACCGGTCGTTGGTCGACGCCCTGCTGGCGATCCTGGGGGCGAAGCCGGTGCGGGCCGCGGGGGCGGCGCCGGTGAAGGAACAGTGGAAGTGATCTTCCCGCGCCCTTGCCGTGACGCAACCGTTACTACCTGACGTAGTTTCCTGTCATCCCTCCGAGGTTCACTCTACGTTCACTTGTGACCGGCTGACGTGTCACTTCCCCGGCCTAACTTCGGGACCACCGGAGGGCCGGACAGGCCCCGGACCACAGCAAAACCCGCGTCGGGCCGTACCCGTACGGCCTGCGCAGAGGGCAATGCCACAGAAAGGGACACCCCTGTGAAGCTCCAGCGGAACGGCCGCTCCAAGGCCCTCGCGATCGGTGCCATGGCGCTCGTCAGCTCGCTGTCGCTCGCCGCCTGCGGGTCGGACAACAACAACACGACCGCGGCCGGCGGCTCCAGCGGCTCCGCCGCGGCCGGCGGCGCGATCAACTGTGGCAAGCCCGGTTCGCTGATCTCGGCCGGTTCGACCGCGCAGGGCGCCGCGATGGACGTCTGGAAGACCAGCTTCGCCGCCGCCTGCTCCGGCACCACGATCAACTACCAGGGTGGCGGCTCCGGCGCCGGCATCCAGCAGTTCAACCAGGGCAAGATCCAGTTCGCCGGCTCCGACTCGGCCCTGAAGCCGGCCGAGGTCGAGGCCTCCAAGGCGGTCTGCACCGGCGGCCAGGGCATCGACCTGCCGATGGTCGGCGGCCTGATCTCGCTGGTCTTCAACGTCGACGGCGTCGACAAGCTGGTCCTGGACGGCCCGACCTCCGCCAAGATCTTCGACTCGCAGATCACCAAGTGGAACGACCCGGCGATCGCCGCCCTCAACCCGGGCGCCAAGCTGCCGGACGCGGACATCCAGACCTTCCACCGCTCGGACGACGCCGGTACCACCGAGAACCTGACCAAGTACTTCGCCGCCGCCGGCGGCGGCGCCTGGTCCTACCCGGCCGGCAAGGCCTGGGCGGGCAAGGGCGGCCAGTCGGCCAACGGCAGCGCCGGTGTCTCGGCCCAGGTGAAGCAGGTCAAGAACTCGATCAGCTACGTCGAGCTGGCCTACGCCCAGACCAACAGCCTGAAGAGCGCCGCGATCAACACGGGCGCCTCCAAGCCGGTCGAGGCCACCGCCGAGAACGCCGCCTCCACCATCGCCAAGGCGCAGGCCGCCGGCACCGGCAGCGACCTCGCGCTGAAGCTCGACTACGCGACCAAGGAAGAGGGCTCCTACCCCCTGGTCCTGATCACGTACGAGATCGTCTGCGACAAGGGCAACAAGGCCGAGACCCTCGACACCCTGAAGTCCTTCCTGACCTACACCGCCAGCGAGACGGGTCAGAAGGCCGTCGGCGAGAAGGGCTACGTCCCGCTGCCGAAGGCCGTCACCGACAAGGTCAACGGCGTCATCGCCACCCTGGCCTGACCCGACAGGACCCCCGGTGGGGCGGCCCCGTGAGCGAGGGGGGCCGGGGTCGCCCCACCGGAACGGACCACATCCAGCACCACGTCCGGGGCACCGCCGCCATGGTGCCGACCCCCTTCCCGGGGCGGCACCACCAGACCGGAGTAGACCAATGACTTCATCCTCCCCTGCCGCCCCGCGAGGCAGGGAACGCCGGCCGCGCGACAGCCGGGTCGGCGACAAGATCTTCATGAACCTCGCCCGGGGCTCGGGCATCCTGCTGCTGGTCATCATGGCCGCCATCGCCGCGTTCCTGACCTGGCGGTCGGTCCTGGCCCTGAGCACCAACGAAGGCAACTTCCTCACCAGCTTCGAGTGGACGCCGGACGCCCCGAAGCCCGTCTTCGGCATCGCCGTCCTGGCCTTCGGCACCATCGTCAGTGCCGTCATCGCGATGGCGATCGCCGTCCCGGTGGCGATCGGGATCGCGCTGTTCATCTCGCACTACGCACCGCGCCGGATCGCCCAGCCGTTCGCCTACCTGGTCGACCTGCTCGCCGCCGTCCCCAGCATCGTCTACGGCCTCTGGGGTGCGCTCTTCCTGGTGCCCCACCTGGACGGCCTGACCAGCTGGCTCGACGAGTACCTGGGCTGGACGTACATCTTCGACCAGACCAGGACCGGCACCCCGCGCAACCTGTTCACCGTCGGCATCCTGCTGGCGATCATGGTCCTGCCGATCATCACCGCGGTCTCCCGCGAGGTGTTCCGACAGGTGCCGCGGATGCACGAGGAGGCGGCGCTCGCGCTCGGCGCGACCCGCTGGGAGATGATCCGCACCGCGGTGCTGCCGTTCGGCCGCCCCGGCATCATCTCGGCCTCGATGCTCGGCCTCGGCCGCGCGCTCGGCGAGACCATCGCGGTCGCGGTGGTGCTGTCCGCCAGCAACGTCCTGTCGCCGCACATCCTCGACGCGGGCGGCGGCACCTTCGCGCAGAACATCGCGCTGAAGTTCGCCGAGGCCGGTGACAACGGCCGCAACGCGCTGATGGCCTCCGGCCTCGTCCTGTTCGTCATCACCCTGCTGGTGAACGGTGCCGCGCGACTGATCATCGCCCGCCGCAAGGAGTACTCGGGGGCCAACGCATGACCGTCACCGACATCGTCGAGGACGCCCGGCCCGTCGGCCGTCCACTGACCGCCAACCGCCTGCCCACCTGGGCCCCGGCCGCCGTCGCCGCCGGCTCGATCGCGCTCGGCTGCGGGATCGGCCTGGTCGGCGGCCTGGAGAGCCACCTCCAGTGGGGCCTGATCTCGGCCCTGCTCTTCCTCCTGATCAGCTACGCCCTCTCGGCCGGGATCGAGGGCCGCCGGCAGGCCAAGGACCGGTTCGCCACCTCGGTGGTCTGGGTCGCCTTCATCCTGGCCGTCGTCCCGCTGGTCGCCCTGACCTTCTACACCGTCCAGCAGGGCCTCGACGTGGTCGACGCCGACTTCCTGGGCCACTCCATGAAGGGCGTGATCCAGTCCGGGCCCGGCGGTGGCATCTACCACGCGCTGATCGGCACCCTGGAGCAGGTCGGCCTGGCCACCGCGATCGCCGCCCCCATCGGTCTGCTGACCGCCGTCTACCTGGTCGAGTACGGCCGCGGCACGCTCGCCAAGGCGGTCACCTTCTTCGTCGACGTCATGACGGGCATCCCGTCGATCGTCGCCGGTCTGTTCATCCTCTCGCTCTGGAACCTCGCGCTGGGCTTCGGCTACTCCGGCTTCTCGGGCAGCCTCGCGCTGGCGATCCTGATGATGCCGGTCGTGGTCCGGTCCACCGAGGAGATGCTGAAGCTCGTCCCGAACGAGCTGCGCGAGGCCTCGTACGCGCTCGGCGTGCCGAAGTGGAAGACCATCCTGCGGGTCGTCCTCCCCACCGCGATCGGCGGCATCACCACCGGTGTGATGCTCGCGGTCGCCCGCATCACGGGCGAGACCGCCCCGGTGATGATGCTGGTGTTCGGCGCCGACTACATCAACAACAACCCGTTCGACGGACCGCAGCAGTCCCTGCCGATGTACATCTGGACGCAGTACTCGCAGGTGAACAACGACTACGGCTACGCCCGTGCCTGGGGTGCCGCGCTGGTGCTGATCGCCTTCGTGATGGGGCTCAACCTCATCGCCCGGGGCATCGCCCGCTGGCGCTCGCCCAAGGGCGGGCACTGAGCGACCGACTGACGTACGAGACAGACGAGAGAAGCAACGATCATGGCCAAGCGCATCGACGTCAGCGGACTGTCGGCCTTCTACGGCACCACCAAGGCCATCGAGGACATCTCGATGAGCATCGAGCCCCGCTCGGTGACCGCCTTCATCGGCCCCTCCGGCTGCGGCAAGTCGACCTTCCTGCGGACCCTCAACCGGATGCACGAGGTGATCCCGGGCGCCCGGGTCGAGGGCAAGGTCCTCCTGGACGACGAGAACCTGTACGCCTCCAACGTCGACCCGGTCGCCGTGCGCCGCGCGGTCGGCATGGTGTTCCAGCGCCCGAACCCGTTCCCCACCATGTCGATCTACGACAACGTGATCGCCGGGCTCCGGCTCGCCGGCGTCAAGAAGAAGTCCGTGCTGGACGAGGTGGTGGAGCGCTCGCTGAAGGGCGCCAACCTCTGGAAGGAGGTCCACACCCGGCTGAACAAGCCGGGGGCCGGCCTCTCCGGCGGTCAGCAGCAGCGCCTGTGCATCGCCCGCGCCATCGCGGTCGAGCCCCAGGTCCTGCTGATGGACGAGCCCTGCTCCGCGCTCGACCCGATCTCCACCCTCGCCATCGAGGACCTGATCGGCGAGCTGAAGGAGCAGTTCACCATCGTCATCGTGACCCACAACATGCAGCAGGCGGCCCGCGTCAGCGACCGCACCGCCTTCTTCAACCTGGCCGGCGTCGGCCAGCCGGGCAAGCTGGTCGAGCTGGACGACACCCAGCGGATCTTCTCCAACCCGCAGGTCCAGGCGACCGAGGACTACATCTCCGGCCGCTTCGGCTAGACCGGACACCCCGTCACGGGCGCCGCCGTCGCGCGTGACGGACCGCGAGCTGTCCCGTGGTGCTGCATGGCGGTGCCGCCACGGGACATGGAAAAGGGCCCGCCCCCGAGATGTGGGGGCGGGCCCTGCCCGTTCACGCTTCCTGCGGGGCCGTCAGCCCCAGAACAGGTGGACGAACCAGTACATCAGCGCTGCGACGATGGCGGCCGCCGGCATCGTGATGAACCAGCCGAGCACGATGTTCTTGGCGACGCCCCAGCGCACCGCGCGGACCCGCTTGGTGGCCCCCGCGCCCATGATCGCCGCGGTGATCACGTGGGTGGTGGAGATCGGCGCCTTGAAGACGAACGAGGTGATGTACATGACCGCTGCGGAGGTCGCCTCGGCCGCGAAGCCCTGCGGCGGGTCCAGCTCGATGATCTTGCGGCCGAGCGTCCGCATGATCCGCCAGCCGCCCGCGTAGGTGCCCAGCGAGAGCATGGCCGCGCAGGAGATCTTCACCCAGACCGGGATCCCGTTGCCGGACTGGTGGCCGGAGATGGTCAGGGCCAGGACCACGATGCCCATCGTCTTCTGGGCGTCCTGGAGACCGTGAGCCAGGGCCATCGCGGCGGCCGAGGCGGTCTGGGCGACCCGGAAGTTGCGCTTGGCCTTGTGCGGGTTGGCCCGGCGGAAGATCCACAGGATCGCCAGCATCACCAGGAAGCCGCCGACCAGGCCGACCACCGGGGAGACGATCATCGGGATGATGATCTTGTCGAGGACCCCGCTCCAGATCACGTCGACCCCGCCGGCCAGCGCCGCGCCCACCATGCCGCCGAACAGCGCGTGCGAGGAGGAGGACGGAAGACCGAAGTACCAGGTGACCAGGTTCCAGGCGATCGCCCCGATCAGGGCGGCGAACAGGATCGCCATCCCCCGATCGCCGGTGGGGGTCTCGATGATGCCCTTGGAGACGGTGTGCGCCACGCCGCTGCCGAGGAACGCGCCGGCCAGGTTCATCACCGCGGCCATCGCCAGTGCCGCCCGGGGGGTGAGCGCCCGGGTGGAGACCGAGGTGGCGATCGCGTTCGCCGAGTCGTGGAAGCCGTTGGTGTACGTGAAGAAGAACGCAACGCCGACGACGGCGATGAGTGCTGCCATGTCCACGAGGGTCAGGACTCCTTGACGGCGATGGTCTCCACCGTGTTGGCGACGTGCTCGAACGCGTCCGCCGCCTCCTCAAGGACGTCCACGACCTGCTTGAGCTTGAGGACCTCGATGGCGTCGTACTGACCGGAGAACAGGTGGGCGAGCAGCTTGCGGTGGATCTGGTCGGCCTGGTTCTCCAGCCGGTTGACCTCGATCCAGTACTCGGTGAGGTTGGACATGCTGCGCAGGTTGGGCATCGCCGCGGCGGTGAGTTCCGCGGCGCGCGCCAGCACCTCGATCTGCTGCTCGACGCCCTTCGGCAGGGTCTGGATGTCGTAGAGGACGACCAGGTCGACCGCCTCCTCCATGAAGTCCATGATGTCGTCCAGCGACGAGGCGAGGCTGTAGATGTCCTCGCGGTCGAAGGGCGTGATGAAGGACGAGTTCAGCTGGTGGAAGACGGCATGGGTGGTGTCGTCCCCGGCGTGTTCGGCGGCGCGCATGCGCTCGACGATCTCCGCGCGGGCCGACACGTCTGATCCCAGCAGCTCCAAGAGGAGCTTCGATCCGACGACGAGGTTCTCCGCCGCGGCGGCGAACATGTCGTAGAAGCTCGTCTCCTTCGGCGTCAGGCTAAAACGCACGGAAATCTCCGATGTGCGGGGTAGGGACTGAACGATGCTAGGTGCAACCAAGCGCAATCACGCAAACGGGGTGTCGGGGAAGGAGCCGGACCCTCCCCTTCCGTTCGGCTGCCGCACCGGCTGATCCGGACCGCACCGCCACGTACGGATACGGGCCCAGTCTGACGGAACCTCGCCCGGATTGTCCCCGTCGTGCGTGCGGAAGACCGGGGCGCCGCTCAGACGGGTGAACCGCGGGGCACCCCTCCCCGACTCCGTGGCACATGCCGGGTCGGCCGTCGGAACACCACGGAGGGCCCGGGTGTTGGAGACTGGTGGCCGACGCAGCCACCAGGCACTGAGACGAAGGCGGGCCGATGACCACGACGCAAGCGCGCACCGAGCCGGAGCACGCGCAGGGGACCGACCCGCACGCCGGCCACGCGGCCGGAGGGCACGGCCCGCACGGCTACAGCGCGCAGAAGGACGCCCACCTCAAGCGGCTGCGCCGGATCGAGGGCCAGATCCGCGGCCTCCAGCGCATGGTCGACGAGGACGTCTACTGCATCGACGTGCTCACCCAGGTCTCGGCCAGCACCAAGGCGTTGCAGTCCTTCGCGCTCTCCCTGCTGGAGGAGCACCTGCGGCACTGCGTCGCCGCGGCCGCCGAGGAGGGCGGCGCCGAACTGGACGCCAAGGTGGCGGAGGCCACCGCGGCGATCAGCCGCCTGCTGCGCAGCTGAGCCGCCGGCACTCCGGTGCTCCGGCCGTCCGCCGCCGCAGCCGTCCGTCGCTCCGGCCGTCCGCCGCGGGGCCCGCTAGCCGTCGGCCTCCCGGTCGCCCCGTCCGGGTTCGGTCCGGTCGAGCAGCACCTCGTCGATCCGCTCGGTCGGCAGCCGGTCGCCGGAGCTGGCCGTCGCGGCGATCATCAGCTCGCCGGCCAGATCGATCTCGTCGAGGGCCGCGTCGTCGTGGCCGCCGCTGCGGCCGCCCGTGGACGACACCACCTGCACCACCCCTTCAGTGCCTCGCCAGCCCGGGCGGCAGCCACCCGGAGTCCAGCCTAGGCACTTCGGGGCCCGTCCACATGGCACGGACGGGCCATCTCGGCGCCGCCGAAACGGGTGGCCGTCGCTCCCCGGACGGCCACCCGTCCCGGCGGCGCCCCGTCTCGCCCCGGCGCCGGAGCGCTGCCCCGGTGGCCCGGGGCCTGCCGGACCACCCGCCCTACTTCGGGCTCTCCGTCGGCTTCATCTGGTAGATGTCCGAGGCCGAGGGCTCGGCCGCCTCCACCGGCTTGCCGAAGTCCGTCAGCGAGGTCGTCGAGGTCACCTTCACCTGGTCCCTGGGCTCCTTAGACCCGGCCACCCCGGCGAAGGTGAACACCTCCACCACCTTGCGCAGCCGGCCCCGGTCGTCCAGCCAGGCGTCGTACGGCACCTCCCTGACGGTGAAGGTCTGCGCGCCCATCCGCAGCCCGTCCCCGCCCCGGCCACCGGTCGCGTCGGCCGCCTTGGCCAGGTCCAGGGTGCCCCGGTAGTGGTGCAGCGCCACCCCGTCGACGGTCTCGGAGCCGACCGCCTCCGCCTTCTGCGCCCCGCGCAGCGCCCCCGCCGCCGAGGCCGGGTCGGTGGCGCCGCTGCTGACCAGGTTGCCGTCCGGCAGCTGGCGCACGTCCAGCTTGACCCACTTGCCCTCGGGGACCTTGGCGCCGCTGTTCTGGAGGTAGACGGTGCCCGGCAGGACCACCTCGACGATCTTCCCCGTGGTCGCCGCGCCCGGCGGCACCTGGACCTCCAGCCGGCCGATCCGCTTCACGTAGTCGTAGCCGCCGGTGCCGCTGAACGAGGCCTTCTTCTCGGCGGACTCGGTGACCAGCTCGGTCGCGGTGTGCGCGGAGCCGGTGCGGCCGGTGATGTCGGCGGCGTTGCGCACCGCCGTCAGCGGGTCCGCGACGAGCTGGTCGGGGGCGCCCGACTGCTGGTCGGAGGAACCGCCGCCGGAGCCGGCCGCGCAGCCGGCGGCCCCCGCCGCCAGGGCGGCGACGAGCAGGGCGGCCCCGGCCGCCGAGCGCAGGCGCGGACCCGGGCGGCGTGCCGGCCGTCCGGTGTGCTGCTGGTCGGTCATCTTCATTCCCGCGACAACCCCCTCGGGCCCGACTGCCCTGCCGGACACCGCCGGGTGGGCAGAACTCTTTCCGGGTAAACGAGTTGGGGCGCCAGGGGTTACGGGTGCCCGGCCTCCGGCGGGCGTCGCGCGGCACCCGTCCGGCGCGTTACGGTGAACCACGTGCACAGTGAGCTGCCGGCCGCACCCGGCACCGCCCGGATGCCCGAACACCGCCTCGCGGTCAGCGAGCGCGGCTCCTTCGCCTTCGCGACCTGTAGCTGCGGCTGGTACTCGCCGGCCCGTCGCTCGCGCGACCTGGCCCGCCGCGAGGGGGCCGACCACCTCGCCGAGAGCGGCGCCGAGCCGGACTGACCGCACGCGGACCCGTGCGCCGGCCTGTGTGCTTATGGGGCGTCAGGCCGCGAGGTCGGACTCCGGCGGCTGCTCCCCGGCCCGTACGGCCCCGCGTCCGCGCCGGCGGCCGCGCGGACCGGCCCCGCCGCGGGCGGCCGTGCCACCGCGCTCGGACGCCCGGATCAGCGGGCCGACGGCGGTACGGCTCAGCGCGTGGCAGAACGGCACCAGCACCGCCATCGCGATCGGCGCCAGCAGCAGCACCACGGCGACGGCGAGCGCGAAGCCGCCGATCACGTCGGTGGGGTAGTGGACGCCCATGAACATCCGGCAGAAGCCCTGGAGGAGGGCCAGCCCGCCGGCGATCCAGCCGAGCCTGCGGTTCACCAGGAACAGCCCCACCGCGACGCCCATGGTCATGGTCGAGTGGTCGCTGACGAAGGAGTGGGTGCCGGCCTTGCCCTCCACCAGCACCAGCAGCCCCGGATGGTCGACGAAGGGGCGCGGGCGGTCGACGATCGCGGCGATCGGCAGGTTGGCCAGCTCGGCGACGGCCACCGAGAGCGGCACCCAGAGCAGCCCGGCCATCGCCACCGGCGCGTCCGGACGGCGCCTGGCCTGGAGCCAGGCCACCAGGCCGAGCATCGCCAGGCCGATCAGGATGCCGTACTCGCCGATCCACGAGACCAGGTGGTCCAGCCACTCCGGGGAGCGCTTGGCCAGGCCGTTGACGGCGTAGAGCAGGTCGAGGTCGGGGTTGGTCGTGTCGGCAAGCGGCGTCGACACGCCGCACCTCCTTCTGGTCCGCTGCACCTGTACGTTCCCGCCGGGGCCCGCCCGGCACGGGGAGCTGACGGGGGACCACCGGACCCAACGTCATCGCCGGGACACAGCGTTCCATGGAAACGCGCGGTTATGGAAACGTGACTCAGCGTCCACAGTGCGCACACAGGTCCCGGTCGTCCCCGTTGTCCCGGCCGCCCCAGGGCTACCGTCCCGCCCCGGTGGGGCTCACCCCGGCCGGTGCGAGCGGGGCGGCCGCGGCGGCCCGGACGGGGGTCGCCGGGGTGTTGCCCGGTGTGCCACCCCCGCTTCCGGCGGGGGCGGTGGGCGCCGTCTCGCTCGGGCGGCTCGGGGCGTTGACCGCGCCGTCGCCGTTGCGGGTCGGCAGTGCCTGGGCGCCGTCCGAGGTGACCCGGGTCGCGCCGATGTACTCCCTGCTGTCGATCTTGTCGTAGCGGATCACCGCCCCGGTGTGCGGCGCGTTGATCATGTAGCCGCCGCCGACGTAGATCCCGACGTGGTGGATGCTCCGCGGATCGCCCAGGTCCGTCGCCCAGAACACCAGGTCGCCCGGCCGCAGCTGATCGCGCGACGGGTGCGGCCCGGCGTACCACTGGTCGTTGGCCACCCGGGGCAGCGTGATGCCCACGCTGGCGAACGCGGCCTGGGTCAGGCCCGAGCAGTCGAACCGCCCGTTCTGCGAGGGCAGGCCGTCGCCGCCCCACAGGTACGGGGTGCCGAGCTTGGTCTGCGCGAAGTAGATCGCGGCCGCCGACTGCGGGGACGCCTCCACCGGCGCGGCCGGCGAGTCCGGCGCGGTGAAGCTGCGGGCCATCGCCTGGATGTTCCGCACGTAGCCCTGGGTCTCCCGGTACGGCGGGATGCCGCCGTTGCGCGTCACCGCGTACGGGCCGGCGTTGTAGGCGGCCAGCACGTTGGCCTGCGGGTCGCCCGGGACGTTGGCGACGTCCTTGGCGAGCGCGCAGTCGTAGACCGCCGCCGAGGCGATCGCGTCGTACGGGTCCCAGACGTCCTTGCGGCCGTCCCCGTTCGCGTCCGTTCCGTACATCGCCCAGGTGCCCGGCATGAACTGCGCCATTCCCTGGGCCCCGACGCCGGACCGCGCCCTGGGGTCGAAACCGCTCTCCTGGTACAGCTGTGCCGCGAGCATCGGCGGGGAGATCGCCGAGCACAGCGAGCCCCACTTCTGGATCGGCTCCTGATAGGCCGCCGGGACCGTTCCCGGGGAGAGGGAGGAACGATTCGCCGCCTGTTTCGGCGTCCCACTCGCCGCATAAGTCCCCATCGTCACCAGCCCGATGAACCCGAACGCGACAACTCCCGCAGCGGCGGCGGCCGTCCCGGCCTTCCGGAGTACCATCAGCACCATCCCGACGAATCGTCAGTCGAAGTGTCCCGGAAGGCGTTGCTCACCGCAATCATCAGAGATACGAACAGTGAGCGCTATCCTTCGTACGGTGTACATCCTCGCGTACGTGTCCGACGCCTCACGACCAATCTGCGAGAAGTAGCCAAGTCGACATCAGATCTGGCCAAGAATAGGCCCCGACCCTTCGCGCGGGCCGGGTCCGGGCCCTTGAATTTGCCTGATCGGGCGGTGAGATGGAAATGAACCTGAGCAGCGTGCACACCAATGCGGTCGGCCACCTGGCCGAGGACCCCCCCAAGAAGCCGAACATCGACACCATCATCGGCGGAATCGCCCCGGACTGGGGCCCGTTCGCGACCCTCGGGTCGGAGGCCCGGGTGATGGTCGAGGTCGTCATGGCCGTCGCCATCCTCATCTGCCTCGGCCTCGCGGTCTGGGGTGCGGCCAAGCAGCGGATCGGTGCGACCGCGATGCGCGACAGCTTCGGCGCCGAACAGGGCAAGGGGCTGATCGTCGCCGGACTGACCGGCGTGTTCATCATCGGATCACTCGGCACTCTGTTCACCATTGTCTACGGCATGGCGATCTGACGATCGGACAGCAGTAGTCCGGCTTGTCCGGGACCGGTTCCCCGTCCGGGCCCCTCCGGTGGCCGGCCGCCGGGAGTCCACCCCGTCTCCACCCCCGTTCCCACCCTCCGTCCGCGCCCGCCCCCGGGCGGAGGGCCCCCGGAGCCGCCCCGGCTCCCCGCACCAGGAGGGCCGCCGTGCCGTTGTCCGACGACCAGCCGCACACCCGTACGCGGCTGCCGGTCGGCGAACAGTCCTCCCCCCAGCCGAGCTACCGTCAGTCCCGGCCGCTGCGGGCCCTGCTGACCGTCCTGGTGGTCGTCACGCTGCTCGTGGTGGCCATCGCCATCGCCAACCGCGTCAAGCCGGAGGCCGGAGCCAGCGGCAGCGGTGGCGGCGGCTCCGCCGACCGGGCCACCCCCAGCGCTGCCTCCGGCGCCGGCCCCGCCCCCAGCGGCGACCAGCCCGTCGGCACCACCGCCAACGGCATCCCGACCGGCTACCCGCGCACCGAGCCGGGCGCCCAGTCCGCCGCCACCAACTACGCGGTGGCGATCGGCTCGGCGGACATGTTCCGCACCGACAGCCGGCACGGCATCGTCGCCACCATCGCCGACCCGGGCGCCCTGGCGGGGCTCCAGAGCCGGTTGGACCAGGGCTTCTCGCCCGAGACGGCGGCCAGATTCGGAGTGGACACGCAGGGACGGTCACCGAAGGGCCTGACCTTCGTCAGCCGGACGATCCCGGTCGGAACGAAGAGCAGCGGCTACACCGCGGACAGCGTCAAGGTCGAGGTTTGGTGCACGGGTCTATTCGGGTTGGCTGGGGAAGGCTCCGTCAAACCGGTCTCCGAGGAGTGGTTCACACTCAGCATCAGCCTGCGGTGGACGGGGACGGACTGGAAGCTCAGCGACTACAGCCGTGTGGCGGGGCCGGCTCCGGTCCCGCCGGATCAACAGGCCGCGACTGCCGAGGAGATCACTGGTGTCGTCGAGCAGTTCGGAGGATTCCACTATGCCCGCTGACGGTAAATCGGGCGGTGTCCGGTGGGCCATGGGCCGTGTGGCAGGAGTGGCGCTGATAAGCGTGGTCTCGGCCGTGACGACGGCCAATCGAGCATTGGCGGAGCCCGCTCCCACCCCTAGCTCCGGTGTGAACACGAGCTGCCCGGGTGTCCCGCTTCCCGGTAGTGACGTCTACTGTGCCCCGCCTGGTGGGGGCTCCCTTCCCGGGGCCAACACCGTCGGGAACGTGGCCGATCCGCTCGGGGCGCTGGCCAAGAGCTGCGCTCAGGCCGCGGCGTGGGTGGTGCGGAAGCTGTCGGGGGCGATCGACGGGACGACGCAGGTGGACTTCACCAACGCGTCGTTCCTCCAGCAGTACGCCGTGGTGTTCGCCGTGTCGACGGTGATCACCCTGGTGCTGTGGCTGCTGGCGGTGACGAAGCGGGCGGTGCGGGGGGCGCCGCTGACGGCGGCGTTCTCGGAGGCGATCGGCTTCCTGTGGCTGACGGTGGTGGCGTCCGCGTTCACGCCGTTGATCCTGTTCACCGTGGTGAGCGTGACGGACGGTCTGACCAAGACGATCTCGGTCGGGACGAAGACGGACACCGGGTCGTACCTGAGCGGGTTCGCCGACACGCTGGAGAAGGGGGACGTGGGCGGTGGCCCGCTGATCCTGGTGATCGTGTCGCTGGTCGCGGTGCTGGCGGCGGCGGTGCTCTGGGTCGAGCTGCTGATCCGGGCGGCGATGCTGTACGTGGGTGCGCTGCTGGGTACGGCGGTGTACGCGGGGCTGGTGGACCGGCAGCTGTGGAAGCACGTGCGGCGCTGGGCGGGGGTGATGCTGGCGGTGGACCTGGCGAAGCCGATCATCGTGGTCATCATGGGCCTGGCGGGCGCGGTGGCGACCGGGGCCGGGGCCGACGACGACTTCGCCCGGGTGCTGTCCGGCCTGGCGATCCTGTTCCTGTCGATCTTCGCGAGCGCCGCGGTCTACCGGTTCGTGCCGGGCTTCGGGGACGAGATCCTGAACATGCGCCAGGCCAGGGCCAATGCCGTGCAGGCCGGTTCGGCGATGATCAACGGAACCGCGAACCTGATGAAGCAGGGCATCTCCACCCACGGCGAGCGCGGTCTGCCGGGGGCCGGCTCGGGTGGCGGCGGGGGCGCCGGCGGTGGTTCGGTCGCGCCGGGCATCGCCGCCCACGCGGGCCGGACGCCGGCCCCACCGCCGCAGGCCGGGCCGAAGCAGGTCTCGGCTCCGGTCCGCGACAGCAATCCAGCGAAGGGAGGGTGACGGGTAAGTGAGCAGTGAACCGCTCGGCCAGTACGGTGCCCAGTACGCCCAGCCGTACGTGCACCAGCGCCGCACCTACCTGATCGGCAAGGCCCGCCCGAACGCGCCGATCGGCCGGAACCGGGAGTCCGGCGAGATCATCATGATCATCTTCGGGGCCTTCCTCGGCATGCTCTGGGGCCTGCTGATGCCGATCCTGCCACTGCGGATCGGCGGTCTGGTCGGTCTGCCCGTGCTCGCCATCGCGGCGGTGTACGTGCCGTACCGCAAGCGGACGTTCTACAAGTGGGTGGAGATCAACCGCACCTACCGGCGGACGGTCCGCAGCGGGCGGGCGGTGTGGCGCTCGGACGTGATGGACGCCGGCACCCGGCTGGACGGCCGGGAGGTGGAGGTCGGTCCGCCGCCCGGGGTGGGGCGGCTGCGCTGGCTGACGGCGCCGTTCGGTCCGGACGAGGTCGGGGTGCTGATGCACCTGGAGCGGCGCACGGTGACGGCCGCGATCGAGATCGAGGGCCCGGGCGTCGGGCTGCGCGACTCGGAGGACCAGGAGGCGCTGGTCGACCGCTTCGGCACGCTGCTGAAGCACGTCGCGAACGGCGACGGCTTCGTGACCCGTCTCCAGATCCTGGCCCGGACGCTGCCGGCCGATCCGGACGCGCACGCCAAGGACGTGGACCGCCGCGGCGATCCGGCCTCGCCACGCTGGCTGAAGGACTCGTACGACCAGCTCCAGTCGATGGTGTCGACCTCCTCGGAGCAGCACCGGGCGTACCTGGTGGCCTGCATGCACTACACCCGCGACCTGGCCGCCGAGGCGCACGCGATGGGCCGCAGCGCCGATGAACAGCGTGCCGCCGGGCGCCGGGCGCGGGATGACGAGGGGCTGGCGGCCGTGATGGCGCGCGAGCTGACCGACATCTGCGCCCGGCTGGCCGAGGCGGACATCCGGGTGCGCCAGCCGCTGGGGCAGGCCAGGCTCTCCTCGCTGCTGCACTCGATGTACGACCCGGACCACCCGATCGACCACATCCAGGCGATGTCCCGGCGCAACGCCTGGCCGGCCGAGCTGGACGCGACGCACCCGCAGTACCTCCAGGCGAAGACCCGCGAGTCGGCGACCAGGGAGCCGTGGTGCCACGCCACGGCGTGGATCAAGGAGTGGCCGCTCACCCCGGTGGGCGTCAACTTCCTGGCGCCGCTGCTGGTGCACACCCCGGACGTGATCCGCACCGTCGCGGTGACGATGGACCTGGAGCCCACCGACGTCGCGATCGAGCGGATGCTGACCGAGAAGACCAACGACGAGGCCGAGGCCAGCCGTGCGGCCAAGATGAACCGCACGGTCGACCCGCGCGACCTGGCCCACACCGGCCGGGTGGACCAGCGCGGCGACGACCTGGCCTCCGGCGCGGCGGGCGTGAACCTGGTCGGCTACATCACGGTCTCCTCGCGCAATCCCGACGCGCTGGCCCGCGACAAGCGGACCATCCGGGCCTCGGCCGGCAAGAGCTACCTCAAGCTGGAGTGGTGCGACCGCGAGCACCACAGGGCCTTCGTCAACACCCTCCCGTTCGCCACCGGCATCCGCCGCTGAGCACGACCCGCTGAGCACGTCCGACCCCCGGATGCATCCGTACCCGTCCACCGCCGACCCGACAGGAGGCCGCCCATGGCGATCGGCAACCTCACCGAGGCGTTCACCAGCCTGATGTTCGGCAAGGTGGAGACCACCCGCCTGCCGGTGCGCACCTCCACCGGCCAGGCGCAGGCCGTCTACCTGCCCACGGCCGCGCCCGGGCTGGGCGACTCCGGCGTGATCATCGGCCGCGAGGTGTACAGCGGCAAGGGGTACGTGTACGACCCCTTCCAGCTGTACGGGCAGCAGCTGCCGGCCCCGCACTGGCTGGTGCTCGGCGAGTCGGGGAACGGCAAGTCGGCGCTGGAGAAGACGTACGTGCTGCGGCAGTTGAGGTTCCGCGACCGCCAGGTCGTGGTGCTGGACGCGCAGGGCGAGGACGGCGTGGGCGAGTGGAACCTGATCGCCAATGCGTTGGGCATAAAGTCGATCCGGCTGGACCCGATGGCGGCCAGGGACGGCGGGGTGAAGCTCAACCCGCTGGACCCGGCGATCACCCAGACCGGCCAGCTGTCGCTGCTGCGCACCATCGTCGAGGTGGCGATGGGGCGCGGGCTGGAGGAGCGGGCCGGCTTCGCGCTGAAGGCCGCGCACGCCCACGTGGTGGCCTCGGTGCAGGACCGCCAGCCGGTGCTGGACGACATCATCGACACCCTGCGCAACCCCGAGCTGTCCTCGGTGGAGTCGCTGGGCGTATCGGTGGACGAGGTGCAGTCCTGGGGCCTGGACGTGGCGCTGGTGCTGGACCGGCTGGTCGACGGTGACCTGCGCGGCATGTTCGACGGGTCGACCACCGACGGCATCGACCTGGACGCGCCGCTGATCGTCTTCGACCTCTCGCACATCGACCGCAACTCGATCGCGATGCCGATCCTGATGGCGATCGTCGGGGTGTGGCTGGAGCACACCTGGATCAGGCCGGACCGGAAGAAGCGCATCTTCCTGGTCGAGGAGGCCTGGCACATCATCAACAGCCCGTTCGTGGCCCAGCTGTTCCAGCGGCTGCTGAAGTTCGGCCGCCGGCTCGGGCTCTCCTTCGTCGCGGTGGTGCACCACCTGTCGGACGTGGTGGACGGCGCGGCGGCCAAGGAGGCGTCGGCGATCCTGAAGATGGCCTCCACCCGGACGATCTACATGCAGAAGGCCGAGGAGGCGCGGGCGACCGGCCGGGTGCTGGGCCTGCCACGCTGGGCGGTGGAGATCATTCCCACGCTCTCGCCGGGCATCGCGGTCTGGGACGTCAACGGGAACGTCCAGGTGGTCAAGCACATCATCACCGAGGCGGAGCGACCGCTGGTCTACACGGACCGGGCGATGACCGAGGACGCGGTGGCCGAACGGGCGCGCGCGGAGCGGCACCTGGCCGCCGAGCCGGGGGTCTGAGGGGCGCCCTCCACGGGCTCCGCACCCGGCGGACGGCGACGGTTCGTCAGGAGGTAATCCTCTCGTTACGTCCGACGTCCTGACAGCTACGCGCGTTGACCCTAGGCTTCGCTGACGCAACACATGCCCGATCGCCGGTGCTGTCCACCGCCGGTGCTCCTCCAAGGTGCAGGGGAACCCTTCATGCTCACCGTCAGATCCCGACGGACGGCGCTCGCCGTCGTCGCCGCCGCAGGTCTGCTCGGCACGGTGGTCGTGCCGACGGCCGCCCAGGCCGCCGACGCCAACGCCAAGCGCCACAAGACCGTCAACCTCCAGCTGCTGGCGATCAACGACTTCCACGGCAACCTGGAGCCCCCGGCCGGTTCGTCCGGCACGATCAAGGAGATCGACCCGGCCACCGGCAAGGAGGTCGCGACCCCGGCCGGCGGCATCGAGTACCTGGCCACCGAGCTGCGCAGGGCGCGCGTCCCGGCCGACGACTCGATCACCGTCGCGGCCGGCGACATCATCGGCGCCAGCCCGCTCACCTCGGCGCTCTTCCACGACGAGCCGACCATCGAGGCGATGGACAAGCTCGGCCTGGACGTCAGCGCGGTGGGCAACCACGAGTTCGACGAGGGCGCGCAGGAGCTGCTGCGCATCCAGGACGGCGGCTGCCACCCGACGGACGGCTGCTACGAGCCGGGCCGCACGTTCAAGGGCGCCAACTTCAACTACCTGTCGGCCAACGTCACCAACGAGAAGACCGGCAAGCCGGTGCTGGCCCCGTACTGGGTGACCAAGTCGCAGGGCGTGAAGGTCGGCTTCATCGGCGTCACCCTGGAGGGCACGCCGAACATCGTGACCGCCGAGGGTGTCAAGGGCCTGAAGTTCGCCAACGAGGTCACCACGATCAACAAGTACGCCGCCGAGCTCAAGGCCAAGGGCGTCAACTCGATCGTCGCGCTGATCCACGAGGGCGGCTACCCGGCCAGTAGCGTCTACAACTACGACTGCGGCGCGGCCGGCCAGGGCATCTCGGGTCCGATCGTCGACATCGCGCGGAAGATCGACCCGGCGGTCGGTGCCATCGTCACCGGCCACACCCACAACGCGTACGCCTGCAGCATCCCCGACCCCAACGGCGTCCCGCGCTCGGTGACCAGTGCCGCCTCCTTCGGCCGGCTCTTCACCCAGATCGACATGAAGCTGGACAAGACCACCGGCGAGATCGTGCGTCCCTCGGTCAAGGCCGAGAACCACGTGGTGCGCCGCACGGAGAAGGCGTCCGATCTGACGGCGCTGGTCGACCACTACCAGAAGCTGGCCGCCCCGATCGCCAACCGTCCGATCGGCTACATCGCCTCGGACATCAACGGCCGTGGCAACAGCGACCTGGAGAAGCCGCTCGGTGACGTGATCGCCGACGCGCAGCTCGCCGGGCTCGCCCCGGCGGACAAGGGCGGCGCGCAGGTCGCCTTCATGAACCCCGGCGGCATCCGCGCCGACCTGGTCCACAAGGCCTCGGGCAGCGAGGGCGACGGCGTGGTGACCTACGGCGAGGCGTTCACCGTCCAGCCGTTCACCAACATGATGCAGGTCAAGACGCTGACCGGCGCCCAGCTGATCCAGCTGCTCCAGCAGCAGGTGAGCGGTTCCAACGCCGCGGCGCCGAAGATCCTCCAGGTGTCGTCGAACCTGCACTACACCCTGGACCTGCGCAGGACCGGTGCGGACCGGGTGGTCCTGGACTCGGTCCGGCTGAACGGCGCCCCGGTCGACCCGGCCGCCGCCTACCGCGTCGCGGCCAACGAGTTCCTGGCCGGCGGCGGCGACGGCTTCCCGGCCTTCGCGGCCGGCACCGACAAGCTGGTCGGCGCCTCGGACCTGGACGTCTTCGCGGCCTACCTGAGCGGCCACAGCTCGGCGGCCTCGCCGCTCCAGGCCCCGGCGCAGGACCGGATCAAGGTCATCGGCCCGGGCAGCGACCTCGACTGACCGTGAGCCGGCCCTGAGAGGGCGGGTGGGGCGCCGTCGGGGCGCCCCGCCCGCCCCTCCGTCATTCCGGGGCGGGGCCGCCGGGCAGCCGGACGGTGGCCAGCGCGCCGGGACCGCCGTCGGCGGCCGGGCCGAGGGTCACCTCGCCGCCCGCCTCCCGGACGCTCTGCGCGACGATCGACAGCCCGAGACCGGAACCGGGCAGCTGGCGCGAGGACGGCGAGCGCCAGAACCGGTCGAAGACGTACTGGAGTTCCTCGGGCGGGATGCCGGGGCCGTGGTCGCGGACGGTCAGCACTCCCTGGTGCAGCCGGACGTCGATGGTGCCGCCGGGCGGGCTGTACTTGACCGCGTTGTCCAGCAGGTTGATCACCGCCCGTTCCAGCCCGGCCGCGTCGCCGTGCACGTACCAGGGCTCGGTGTCGGTCTCGAAGACCAGCCCCGGGCCGCGCAGTTCGGCCCGCTCGACGGCCCGGGCGGCGATCTCGTGCAGGGCGACCACGGTGGGGGCCGGGCCGCTCTTCGGGGTGTCCGGGCGGGATAGCTGGAGCAGGTCGCCGATCAGGACGGTGAGTTCCCGCATCTGCGCCTTCATGTTGCCGAGCAGCTTGGTCTTGGTCGCCGGGGGCAGTGGGCGGCCGGTGTCGTCGCTGCGGATCAGCAGGTCGACGTTGGTGCGCAGGGAGGTCAGCGGGGTCCGCAGCTCGTGCCCGGCGTCGGCTATCAGCCGGGTCTGCCGCTCGCGGGAGTTGGCGAGGGCGGTGCTCATCGAGTTGAACGAGGTGGAGAGGCGGGCGATCTCGTCGTCCCCGTGGACCGGGATGGTGGTGCCGACCTCCTCGGTCCTGGCGATGTGCTCGACGGCGTCGGTGAGCCGGTCGACGGGCTTGAGGGCGGAGCGGGCGACCAGGCGGCCGGCCACGGCGGCGAGCAGGATGCCGCCGGCGGAGACGGAGCCGAGGAGGACGGCCAGGCTCTGGAGGGAGTCCTCGACGGGCTGGGTGGAGGTGGCCACCATCAGCAGCACCGGGCGTGATCCGAAGTGGGTCAGCGAGATCCGGACGACCGCAGGGGTTCCGTCGGTGAAGCGGCCGTCGCGGATGATCGACTGGCCGTTCTTGAGCCTGAACCCGGCGGTGTCACCGGGCTGGACCACGATCGCCTTGGTCGCGTTCGGCGGCAGGCAGACGCCCGACGGGTTGGCCACCACGAACTGGGTGTCCCGGGCCACCGCGCCGCCGTTCTCCGAGGTGAGACCCGTCGGCTGTTCCGCCAGGGCTTGTTCCGCGGTCGGGTAGCAGGGGAGGGCGGGCACCCGGGGCTGCGGCGGGAGCGTCGCGTTGGCGAGATCCGTCCGCACCTGGTCGTACAGCTGCTTCTCCACGATGAACCAGCACGCCAGCGCCGACAGCGCGATCGCCACCGCCACCGCCGCCGCGCTCAGGAAGGTGAGCCGGCTGCGCAGCGAGCGGGAGCGGTACCAGCGGAGGATGCGCTGCCGGCGGCCGGACGTGCGGGGCGGGACCAGCGGCGGGGCCAGCGGCGGGGGCGGAACGTTGTTCACGCGCTCGGGCCGGTGGCCGGGCGCAGGGCGTAGCCGACCCCGCGTACGGTCTGGATCAGCCGGGGCATGCCGCCCTGCTCGGTCTTGCGGCGCAGGTACATCACGTACACGTCCAGGGAGTTGGAGGAGGGCTCGAAGTCGAAGCCCCAGACCGCCTTGAGGATCTGTTCGCGGGTGAGGACCTGGCGGGGGTGGGCGAGGAACATCTCCAGCAGCATGAACTCGGTGCGGGTGAGTTCGATCGGCTTGCCGGCCCGGGTGACCTCGCGGGTGGCGGTGTTCATCCGCAGGTCGGCGAAGGCGAGCACCTCGCTCGCGTCCTCGACGGCGGCGCGGGCGGCGGCCTCGGCGGCGAGGGCGTTGCGGCGCAGCAGCGCGCGGACGCGAGCGAGCAGCTCGTCCAGTTCGAAGGGCTTGGCGAGGTAGTCGTCGGCGCCGACGTCGAGGCCGGTGACGCGGTCGCCGACGGCGTCGCGGGCGGTCAGCATCAGCACCGGGACGGTGTCGCCGCGCGAGCGCATCCGGCGGACGGCGGTGAGGCCGTCCATCCGGGGCATCATGATGTCCAGCAGGACCAGGTCGGGCCGGTCGCGTTCGACGGACTCCAGGGCTTCGTAGCCGTCGGTGGCGGTGGCGACCTCGTATCCCTCGAAGGCGAGGCTGCTCTCCAGGGCGTCCCGGAGGGCGGGTTCGTCGTCGACCACGAGGAGCCGGGCGGAGGGGTGGCCGGCCTCGGCGGTGGTGCGGTCGTCGGCGGACGGGGTCATGGGCGGGTGCCCTTTCTCGTCGGGTGGAGGGCCTGCTGGGGCAATTGTCCGTCTCAGGAAGTGTGGCTCACAGACTCTGGCCGGCCTGGAGCTTCGGCAGAACCTGCTTGATGTCGTCGATCGGGATGGCGAAGCCGAGGCCGACGCTGCCGGCCGAGCCGCTGTCGGAGGAGCCGGAGCCGCTCGGCGCGTACATCGCCGAGTTGATGGCGATGACCTGCCCGTTGGCGTTGATCAGCGGACCGCCGGAGTTGCCGGGGTTGAGCGCGGCGTCGGTCTGGAAGGCCTTGTAGGTGGTGGTGCTGCCGTTGTCGGGCTGCGGGGCGGTGCCGCGGAGCCCGGGCAGGTACGGGAGGCCGAAGCCGCCGTTGCTGCCGGTGGTGCCTTCGTCGAGCTTGACGGTGACGTCGCGGTTCTCGGCGCTGATGATGCCGGAGGTGACGGTGCCGGTGAGGCCGTCGGGGTTGCCGATGGCGACGACCGGGTCGCCGACGGCCACGGCGGAGGAGTCGCCGAGGACGGCGGGGGTGAGGTTCTTCGCGCCGGTCGCGGTGATCACGGCGACGTCGAGTGCCTTGTCGGTGCCGGTGACGGTCGCCTGGGCGCTGGAGCCGTCCTTGAAGGTCACGGTGATCCGGCCGCCGGCGGTCGCGGTGTCGATCACGTGGTAGTTGGTGAGGATCTGCCCGTCGGTGTTCAGGACGACGCCGGTGCCGGTCGAGGTGCCGTTGCCGCTCTTGACGGTGATCTGGACGGTGCTGGGGGAGACCGCGGCGGCGACGGCGGGGACGTCGGCGCTGCCGTCGGAGCGGGCGGAGACGGGGCTGGCGACGGTGCCGACGCGGTCGCCGTTGCTCTGCCGGTCGGCGGTGACCAGTCCGCCGGTGACCCCGCCGAGGACGGCGGCGATCGCGGCGACGGCGGTGACCAGGGCGAGCCGGCCGCGCAGCACTCCGCGCCGGGCCCGGCCGCCGTGGCCGCCGGGGCCCTCGGGGGAGCCCGGGCCGAGGATCGTGGGCGGCTCGGGCGGGATCGGCGGCGGGGGCGGCGGTCCGTCGAAGCCTCCGCCGGAGTGGTCGTCGTGGGGGCCGTACCCGGCCGGAGCGCCGCTGCCGGGGCCGCCGGCGGCCGGGCCGGTGCCGAGCACGGTGCCCTCGATCACCCGGGGCTCGTCGGCCTGGTACGGGCCGTACTGCGCCTGGGCCTGGTACGGGCCGTACTGCTCGTCGGGCCGGTACGGGCGGTACTGCTCGTCGGGGTGCTGCTGCTGTTCGGTCATGCCGACCAAGCTCGGCCCGGTGCATGAGGACTTCATGAGAACCGGCTCAGAACGGGGAGAGAAGCCCGTTGACTTCTCATAAAGCCTGGTCAGGCAGTCCGCCGAGCGGAATCGACTATTCCGGTACGGACCGGCTCGGGCCGTCGCCCGAGCAGCCGCAGGAGCGGCGGATGACCAGCCGGGACGGGAACGTGCGGACCCGCTCGGTGTCGGAGCCGGGCACCATCAGCGAGTCGTCCAGCACCAGGTCCACGGCGGCCCTGGCCATCGCGTCGCGGTCGGAGGCGACGGTGGTCAGCGGCGGGTCGGCCAGCGCGGCCTCCGGCACGTCGTCGAAGCCGGCCACCGCGAGGTCCTCAGGGACCCGCAGGCCGACCTCGCGGGCGGCCCGCAGCACGCCGATCGCCTGGTCGTCGGTGGAGCAGAAGATCGCCCGCGGCCGGTCCGGCGAGCGCAGCACGCCGAGCGCGACGTCGTAGGCGCCGTAGCGGTGGAAGGGCGCGTCGATCAGGTGCGGTTCGGTGGGGACGCCGTGCGCGTCCATGGCGCGCTGCCAGCCCTCGACGTGGTCGATGACCGGGTCGCCGGGGGCGGGGGACTCGACCGGGCCGCCGAAGCAGGCCACGTACGGGTGCCCGTGCACCTCCAGCAGGTGGCGCACGATCGCCTCGGCGCCGGCCACGTCGTCGGTGACCACGGCGACGTCGTCGATCGCCTCGGGCCGGCGGTGCAGCAGCACCACCTTGGCGCCCTCCATCGCGGCGAACTCCTCGGCGGCGCGCTGCGAGGGGCCCTGGCTGACCAGGATCAGGCCGGAGACGCGCATCCCGAGGAAGGCGCGGACGTAGTGCACCTCGCGGTCGTCGACGTAGTCGGAGTTGCCGATCAGCACGAGCTTGCCGCGCTCGGAGGCGGCCCGTTCCACGGCGTGCGCCATCTCGGCGAAGAAGGGCTGGCGGGCGTCCGGGACGACCATGCCGATGAGGTTGGTGCGGCGGGAGGCCATCGCCTGGGCGACGCTGTTCGGCCGGTAGCCGAGCTGCTCGATCGCCGCGAGGACCTTCTCCCGGGTCGCGGGCGCGACCGGGCGCGGCCCGTTGTTGATGACGTAGCTGACGACCGCGGTCGAGGTACCAGCCAGTCGGGCTACATCGTCGCGCGTCACTTTGGCCACGGGGGGAGTCTACGCGTGTGGTCTCCGGGGCGGCAGTGGGACCTGGGGCCCCGTCCGGCAGGCCGGCGGGCGGCTCCGGGAGGAAGCCGGACAAGCCGGGCGGGAGTCGGCCCGCCCGGCCCTGCCTCAGACGTCCAGGGGGGTGGTGGGGCGCTGGGCGAGCTCCGGCCGCTCGCCCTTCTCGGGCTTCTCCGGGACGACGAAGCGGTAGCCGACGTTGCGCACGGTGCCGATCAGCTGCTCGTTCTCCACGCCGAGCTTGGCGCGCAGCCGCCGGACGTGCACGTCCACCGTCCGGGTGCCGCCGAAGTAGTCGTAGCCCCAGACCTCCTGGAGCAGCTGCGCCCGGGTGAAGACCCGGCCGGGGTGCTGGGCGAGGTACTTGAGCAGCTCGAACTCCTTGAAGGTGAGGTCGAGCACCCGGCCCTTGAGCTTGGCGGAGTAGGTGGCCTCGTCGACCGAGAGGTCGCCGTTGCGGATCTCCATCGGGCTGTCGTCGGTGACGACCTGGAGGCGGCCGAGCGCGAGCCGCAGCCGGGCCTCGACCTCGGCCGGGCCCGCGGTGTCCAGCAGGACGTCGTCGATTCCCCACTCGGCGGTGACGGCGGCCAGGCCGCCCTCGGTGACCACCAGGATCAGCGGGCAGCCGATGCCGGTGGAGCGCAGCAGCTGGCAGAGGCTGCGGATCTGCGGCAGGTCGCGCCGGCCGTCGACGAGGATGACGTCCGCGCTGGGGGTGTCCACGAGGGCGGCGCCCTCGGCGGGGGCCACCCGGACGTTGTGCAGCAGCAGGCCGAGGGCGGGCAGCACCTCGGCGGAGGGTTGCAGCGCGTTGGTGAGGAGGAGGAGAGAACTCATACCCGGTGGTCCCCTTTCCGGGTCGTCGCGGTCACGTGACGGCTGCCGCCACAGCCGGATGGCGCACGTGCTGAGGGGGAGGAGCGGACGACGGTCGCCCGCGGCGCGCCGGGGGAGTGGACGGCGTACCGGGCGCGACGGCGGGTCCGCAGGGGGTCCCGCGACCCCTGGCGCACCGTTCCTGCCCTGTTCCTCACCGTGAACCCTCCGGTCTGGTCCGGTGCCGGGTGGCGGCCCGGTGCCGGGTGGCGACGCCCCGGCCCGGCCGGGGCACGTCGTTGTGCCGCGTCAGGCGGGTTCCCGCGGCGCGTCGGAGGTGGGCCGACGAATCGCAAGAACGTCCGTACTGGCGTCCTGGAAGCACAAAAGGACCCGGGGGCGACTCTGCCCGGATCCCTCTAGGTGGTCGAGGATAGCCGACCACCCCCCGGGCCGGGAGTGCCCCAATCCGGCGGTTCGCCCGAATCGGGCGTGCGCCGGGTGAGGCTGGACACAGCTTCGAGTGCCGGTCCGGCGTCCCCCGGTGGCGGTCGGGTGGAAGGCCGGTGCGTGCTCCGTGTCCGTCCGGCCAGGGCGATTGCCGCTCGTGGTGGCGGACACGCCATCATGGGACGCACATCGTCGGCGCTGTTCGGGTCCATCGTTCGGGTGGCCGTGCGGGTGCCGTGGTGGCGGACCGGACCGGGGCACCGGGGCCGGGCGAGGACGACGAGAAGGGGTGGCCCGATGGGCGCGACCACCGAGCCCGCGAGCGGAGCCCGGGTGCGCGGGACGATCCGCTACTGGGCGGCGGCGAAGTCCGAGGCCGGGCTGGCCGAGGAGCCGTACGAGGCGGCGACCCTGGCGGAGGCGCTGGCGGCGGCCAGGGAGCGGCACGCCGGCCGGCCGAAGCTCGTCCGGCTGCTCGGGCACTGCTCGTACCTGGTCGACGGTGCCCAGGTGGGCGGCCGCGACCACGCGGCCGTCGCCCTGACCGAGGGCGGGACGGTCGAGGTCCTCCCGCCGTTCGCGGGAGGCTGAGCGGCGTGACGGACATGAACAACCCGAACCATCCGAACCACGGCGGCCACGACGAGTGGCCGCCGCAGCCCCACCAGCCCCAGGCACCGCAGCCACCGCGGTACCCCCACCAGCCGCGGCACCAGCAGCACCCGCAACAGCACCAGCCCTTCCCGCCGCAGCACTCGGGCCACCGGCCGCCGTACGGCTACCCGGTGGACGACGCGGCGGCGACCACCGTGCTGCCGCCGGTGCCCGCGTTCGACGACGCGGACGCGACCACCCTGCTGCCGCCGGTGCCGGCGGTGGACGACGTCGAGACGACGGCGCTGCTGCCGCCGGTGGTGGTGTCCGGTGTGCCGCCGGTCGCACCGCGGCAGCACCAGGCCCAACAGGTCCAGCAGCCTCAGCAGGCCCAGCCTCAGCGGCCGGGGCGGTCCCGGCCGCAGGCCCAGCCTCAGCCCCAGCCGGACCCGACGGTGCAGCTCAGGCAGCCGTCGAGGCCGCGGGCCAGGCACGCGGCCCCGGCGCCGCAGCCCGCCCCCGCACGGCAGGCGGCGGACGCCTTCGACCCGCCGACCATGACGCTCAAGCGCCCGACCGCGCCCGGCCCGGTGGGCCCGGGCCGGGCGGCAGGCCCGCCGGGCGCCCCCGCCGCGCCGCCGTACGCGGCCGTCCCGCCGCCGGCCGCGCAGCCCGCGGGCCCGCCCGGCCGGACCGGCTCGCCGATCATCGACCCGGGCCTGCGGCCGGCCCTGATCACCGCCGGCGCGGCCGCACTGCTGGCCGGGGGCGCCGCGCTCGGCCAGATCGCCCTGGCCCTGGTGCTCGCGCCGCTCCAGCTGCTGACGGCGGCCGGCTGGTTCCGGCTGAACGGCATGTGGCCGGCCCGGCAGGGCATCCTGCTCGCCGCGCTGGCCGGGCTCGTCGCGGACGTCTCGGTGCTGCTGGCGGACTCCGACGGCGGCGTGGCGGCCGTGGTGGGCACCCTGGGCGGGTTCTTCCTGCTCGTCCTGGTGCTCCAGACGTTCCGCCCGTCGGACCCGAAGGAGCGGTTCTACGCGCTGACCGTGCTCGGCTCCGCCACTGTGGTGACGGCGCTGGGCACCATGCTGCTGCTGGCGGACTGGGTGCCGGCCGGGGTGGGCGCGGTCGCGCTGGCCACCGTGCTGGCGGCGGCGCCGCTGCCGGGCCCGAAGCAGCTGGGCCCGGTGCTGGGCCTGGCCGCGGCGGTGGTGCTGGGCCTGCTGGTCGGCGCGCCGGTGGCGCTCGGCCTGCTGGCCGGGCTGGGCGCACTGGTCGGCCGCCGGGTCGCGGCGTACGACTTCCCGTCCCGCTTCGTGCACATGACGGCGGGGGTGGCGCTGCCGCTGGCGGTGGCCGCGCCGCTGATCTGGATCGCCACCGACCTGCTGGCCTGATCCTCCTGTCCGGCCCGGCCGCGTCGGCTGGGCCGGGCGGGCCCGGTCCCGCCCCGGAACCATGTTCCGGGGCGGGACGTCGTACGGTCGTGCGGGAGCGGGCGCGTCCTGCGCCCGCCACGGAGCGGCGAACGACCCACTGAGACCCACTGAGACCCACTGAGATCCACTGCGAACGACTGCGAACGACTGCGGACGACCGGCGGCGACCGGCGACGACGGGGGACACGATGCGCGGATGGCTGAAGGCCACGATCGGCCTGGCGGTGCTCTCCGGCCTGCTGCTGGGCGCCGACCGGATCGCGGTCGGCGTGGCCGAGGACGAGGCCGCCGACCGGATCGTGAAGAGCGGCCGGATGAGCCAGCGCCCGGACGTGTCGATCGAGGGCTTCCCGTTCCTCACCCAGGTGCTGTCGATGAGGCTGGACGACGTCCGGATCTCCTCCGACGGCCTGACCGTCGGCGACGGCGGCCACCAGGTGGCACTGCACTCGTTCAAGGCCAAGCTCGCCGGGGTCAAGGTCAGCGACAGCATGAACAGCGCCACGGTGGAGAGCGGCACCGGCAGCGGGGTGATCTCCTACCCGGACCTCGCGCAGCTGCTGCCGCCCGCCTCCGAGCTGCTGCACGGGACCAAGCTGCCGGTGGGCGGCAGCTCCCGGCTGAGCCTGTCCTACGCCGGTCCCGGCAAGATCAAGGCCTCGCTGGGGCCGCTCGCGATCGGTGAGGGCACCGTGCACAACAAGGGGAACACCGTCACGGTGGACGGCTTCCGGCTGAGTTCGCTGGTGGGGGCGGTGGCCGGTGTCACCAGCCAGCAGATCGAGCCGATGAGCTTCACCCTCGACCCGCTGCCGGCCGGGCTGGGACTGGCCGACAAGGACGGCGGGGGCGGTGGCGTGACGCCGCTGCCCGAGGGCCTCCAGCTGACCTTCGACGGCAGGGACGTCAAGCTCCTGGGCTGATCCCCGGCCCCTTCCGGGCCCTGCCGAATCGTTCCGCTCCGCGAGACGCGCTGTCCAGCGCGGGCCGCGGAGCGGTGTCGTTTCCGCCCCGGGGGTGCCGCCGGAGGGCTTCCGGGCGGGCCCCGGCGGGCCGGACCGAGGCCATATCCCACGATGCGGTCTTTTCGATCCCAGCATTCGATACGCTGATGACAGCGGGCCTCCGGTGTCCCTAGCATCGTCGGCATGAAGCGACAGACGGACCTCACGAAGCGGCGGGCGGTAGACCTGTGCCGCGTGGCCGCCTGTCTGTGTCGAATGCGCTGACTCGGCGCCCCGGCAGGGCAGTTGACGCCCGCCGCCGATCTTCCCGGCAACCGCGCCCGGCTCTGTGAGCGGGCTGGCGCCGACGTACTCCGCAGCTCCCCGCCCGGTCGCACCGGTCCACCCTCCTCGTCCCGGTATTCGGACGGGAATTCGGACCGCACCCATCTGGGCGTCCTCGCAGCACCCTCCTGAGCAGCACCTTCCGCACAACCGCCCTCGGATGGAGAACACCACCATGAGCCGCAGCGACGTCCTGGTCGACGCCGACTGGGTCCAGGCCCGCCTGGACGACCCGAAGGTCGTCATCGTCGAGGTCGACGAGGACACCTCCGCGTACGAGAAGAACCACATCCGCAACGCCGTCCGGATCGACTGGCGGCAGGACCTCCAGGACCCGGTCCGCCGCGACTTCATCGACCAGGCCGGCTTCGAGGCGCTGCTCAGCGCCAAGGGCATCGCCAACGACGACACCGTCGTCCTGTACGGCGGCAACAACAACTGGTTCGCCTCGTACGCCTACTGGTACTTCAAGCTGTACGGCCACGGCGACGTCCGCCTGCTGGACGGCGGCCGCAAGAAGTGGGAGCTGGACTCCCGCGACCTGGTCGCCGAGGTGCCGGCCCGCCCGGCCACCCAGTACACCGCGCAGGCCGTCGACTCCTCGATCCGCGCCTTCCGCGACGACGTGCTCGCCGCCATCGGCAGCCTGAACCTGGTCGACGTCCGCTCGCCCGACGAGTTCTCCGGCAAGCTGCTCGCCCCGGCCCACCTCCCGCAGGAGCAGTCGCAGCGCCCCGGCCACGTGCCGAGCGCCCGCAACATCCCGTGGGCCAAGAACGCCAACGACGACGGCACCTTCAAGAGCGACGACGAGCTCAAGGCGCTGTACGAGGCCGAGGGCGTCGACCTGGCGAAGGACACCATCGCCTACTGCCGCATCGGCGAGCGCTCCGCGCTCACCTGGTTCGTGCTGCACGAGCTGCTCGGCCAGGAGAACGTCAAGAACTACGACGGCTCGTGGACCGAGTACGGCAGCCTGGTCGGCGTGCCGATCGAGCTCGGCAACTGAGCCCCGGCTCGACCCGTAAGTCAGAAGGGAAGTACAGACATGTGCGGTGCGAAGGCCGGCGGCCCGGACCTGGCAGGAGTTGACGTGGCGAACGAGACGATCATCCAGGGTTCGGTGACCCGCGACGGTGAGCCGGTCAACGGCTACGTCCGGCTGCTGGACGAGAACAACGAGTTCACGGCCGAGGTACCCACCTCGGCGACCGGCCAGTTCCGGTTCTTCGCCCGTCCGGGCAAGTGGACCCTGCGCGCGCTGGTGCCCGGGCAGACCGTGGACCGCCAGGTGGTGGCCTCCCAGGGCACCGCCGTCGAGGTCGCGATCGCGGTCTGACCGGCGCCACGACGTTCCCGGACCACCCCGAGGGCCCCTGCCGCGCAGGGGCCCTCGGCCGTACCGTGGAAGGGTGCAGGCAAGGCGGCGGCGTCGCTACTACTTCGCCATGATGGGCGTGTGCCTGGGCCTGTTCGTCATGGCCTGGGGCGTGGTGCGGTTCTTCTCGGTGGGCGCCGCGATCGGCATGTGCGTGGTCGCGATGGTGATCCCGCCCGCCGCCGCGGTGTTCGCCAACAAGCGGGACCCGGACGACGACTGGTGGGACGACCCGCGCTGGGACGACCCGAAGTGGGACGATCCCGGCCACGACCGGGACCACCCCGACCACGAACCTCGGGACGGTTCCTAGAGCCTCGGGACGGCTCCTAGTAGACGAGCGCCTGGACGCCGTCGGCCATGATCTCGCTGACGAAGACCTGGGCGCCCGCGATCCGGACACCCTCGACGGTGTCCTTCTGCTCGATCCCGCGCCGGACCGCGCACTGGGTGCACAGCGTCACCGAGCCGGCCGCCAGGATCGACTCCAGCAGGTCGGGCAGCGGCGCCGCGTGCGGCAGTTCGAACTCCGCCGCCCGGCCCGGCAGCGCGAACCAGGAGGACTCCCCGGTCAGCCAGAGCGAGACGTCGATCCCGCTGGCGACGGCCACCGCCGCGACCGTGAACGCCTGCGAGCACCGCTCCGGCGCGTCCGCCCCTGCGGTGACCTTGATGACGAGTTTCTTCGGCATGGCGCCACCTTAGAGGTCCCGCCGCCCCCGCCGTCCGGCATCCCGGGAAGCCTTGGGCAAAGCTTGGGCAGCCGGGGGGAAGGGCGGCGCGAACGGCTACGTGGTGGGGCTCACCGCGAACGGCCGGAGCACGGCGGATAGAGTGAGCGGAGCAAAATCCACCACACTGTCGCCGCCTGGGAGCCACCCGTGTCCGGTCTGGAAATCTTCTTCGACGGTCTGCTGGCCCTCATGGCCGTGCTGATCACCTGGTTCGCCATCTTCTCGGTGATGAAGCTGTACCAGGGCCAGCGCTGAGCCTGCCGTACGGTTGAGGCAGCCCCACACCGACGACGACAGCGACCAGGAACATGATCGAGATCCCCTCTGACCTCCACAAGGACGTCGTGCCGCTCGCCTTCCTCCTCGGCACCTGGGAAGGCGCGGGCGTCTACGCCCCGCTGCCGGGTGAAGGGGGCGCGGGCGCCGAGAAGTGCAACTTCGGCCAGGAGATCGTGATCCGCCACGACGGCCGCCCCTTCCTGGAGTTCCGCTCCAGGACCTGGGTGCTGGACGCCGAGGGCGAGAAGGTCCGTCCGCTGGAGAACGAGCACGCGTTCTGGCGTATCACCAGCAACAACGACGGCACCAGCGGTGTCCGGGGGATCGAGATCTCCTCCGTCCGCGACGACGGCACGGTCGAGATCTGGTACGGCGAACTGGCCGACGGCAAGCCGCAGGTCGACGTCTCCACCGACGCGGTGGCCCGGATCGAGGGCTCCCCGGAGTACTCGGGCGGCAAGCGGCTGTACGGCTTCGTCAACGGCGAACTGCTCTGGGTCGGCGAGAAGGCCGCCCCGAACGTGCCGCTGCGTCCGTACATGTCCGCCCAGCTGCGCAAGGTGCTCAGCCCGGCCCAGCTGATCAAGGACATCAACGACCTGCCGGACGACGGCATCGCGTTCTTCAAGTGACCGGCCCGAAGTGACCGGCTCGAATTGATCGGGTCGCCGGCACTTCCGCGCACGAGGTAGGGACCGGCCGCCGGCCGGTCCCTACACTTGTCCCAGGACCCCCGACGTTTGGCAGGGACAGGACCGTGGCGGACACCGGCACCACCGACTGGCAGCTCTCCGGCGACTGGCACCTCTCGGACGACTGGAAGGCCGACCTGCGCGAGCGCGGCTACCGCCTCACCCCGCAGCGGCAGCTCGTGCTGGAGGCCGTCGACGTGCTCGACCACGCCACCCCCGACGACATCCTCTGCCACGTCCGCCGGACCGCCAGCGGCGTCAACATCTCCACCGTCTACCGGACCCTGGAGCTGCTGGAGGGGCTGGGCCTGGTCTCGCACGCCCACCTCGGCCACGGCGCCCCGACCTACCACCTGGCCGGCCGCCACCACCACCTGCACCTGGTCTGCCGGGACTGCGACGAGGTCACCGAGACCGGCACCGAGATCGCCCAGCCGCTGATAGAGAGCCTGCGCGAGCGGCACGGCTTCGACACCGACCTCAAGCACTTCGCCATCTTCGGCCGCTGTGCCGACTGCACCGCCAAGCTCGCCGGGGACCGGTCGTAAGCTGGCCGGTATGACCGGTGTGAAGAGCCCGCTGCTTGCCCTGTCCGGAGCCGTCCCCGCCGAGGGGGCCGACGAGGGCGTCGCCGCCCACTACGGCGACATCTTCCGTGAGCAACGCAACCTGTCGCAGGGCACGGGCTTCGTCGACCTCTCGCACCGCGGCGTGGTCACCGTCACCGGCGCCGACCGGCTCGCCTGGCTGCACCTGCTGCTCACCCAGCACGTCAGCGGGCTGCCGCCGCAGCAGGCCGCCGAGGCGCTGGTGCTCTCCGCGAACGGGCACGTCGAGCACGCGCTCTACCTGGTGGACGACGGCACCACCACCTGGGCGCACGTCGAGCCGGGCACCCAGGGCGCGCTGGTGGCCTACCTGGAGAGCATGAGGTTCTTCTACCGGGTGGAGGTCGCCGACGCGACCGCCGAGTACGCCGTGGTCCACCTGCCGGCCGGCTCCACCGCCGCCGTCGAGGGTGCCGCCGCCGTCCGCGAACTCCCCTACGGGCGCGACCTGTTCGTGCCGCGCGCCGAGCTGGAGAAGCTCACCGCCGGGTACGGCCCGGCGGCCGGGGTCTGGGCGTACGAGGCGCTGCGGATCGAGGGCCACCGGCCCCGGCTGGGCTTCGAGACCGACCACAGGACCATCCCGCACGAGGTGGACTGGCTGGGCACCGCCGTCCACCTCCAGAAGGGCTGCTACCGCGGCCAGGAGACCGTCGCCCGGGTGCACAACCTGGGCCGCCCGCCGCGCCGGCTGGTCTTCCTGCACCTGGACGGCACCGAGGAGACGCTGCCCCCGCACGGCACCGAGGTGCGGCTGGCCACCGACCCGGACGGGCGGGCGCTGGGCTTCGTGACCTCCTCGGCCCGGCACCACGAGCTGGGGCCGATCGCCATGGCGATCGTCAAGCGGAACGTCCCGGTGGACGTGGTGCTGCTGGCCGGGACGGTGCCGGGCACCCAGGACGTGATCGTCCCGCAGTAGACCGTCCGGCAGTGGATCGCCCCGCCGTGGATCGGCCCGCAGTGGATCGCCCCGCGGCGGGCGGTCCTGCGGCGGGCCGTCTCGCGGGAGGGGCCGCTCAGACCTCGACGAGGACGGTGAACGGGCCGTCGTTCACCAGCGCCACCCGCATGTCGGCGCCGAACCGGCCCGTCTCCACCTTGGCGCCCAGCTCGCGCAGCCGGGCCACCACCTCGTCCACCAGCGGCTCGGCGACCGGGCCGGGGGCGGCGGCGTTCCAGGTGGGGCGGCGGCCCTTGCGGGCGTCGCCGTAGAGCGTGAACTGGCTGATCACCAGCAGCGGGGCGGCGAGATCGGAGCAGGACTGCTCCACGCCGTCCTCGTCGGCGGGCAGCAGCCGCAGCGTCCAGAGCTTGCGGGCCAGCTGGGCGGCCTTGGCGGGGGTGTCGTCGTGGGTGACGCCCACCAGGACACAGAGCCCGGGCCCCTCGATCGCGCCGACGGTCTCACCGGCCACGGTCACCCGGGCCTCGGTCACTCGCTGCACCACTGCTCGCATGCCGCCATTGTGCCGGAGCGCCGCACGGCCCCGGGAAGGCCCCAGCGGCCTCCCCGTGCCCTCCCTGCGTCCTCCCCGCGCTCTCCGTGTCCGGCCTCGCCGTCGCAGCCTTCCCGCGCGTCCCGGCGGCCTCCTCGGGGCGCACCCCTGGGGCGCGTACATCGGAGGCGCACGCCCTGGCGTGCACGCCTGCGCTGAATCGGGCGCCACTCTCCCTGCGGAAAGGGCCGGTCATATCAGCCACCCCCGTTCGCCAGGGGGCCGTTCGGGTGCACGGGCAGTGCGCGCGCGCCGGGCGGGGTGGCACGCTGGTGGACCGTACGAAGGGTCCGGGGCGCCAGGAGGTCCGCCGCGCCGGGCCGGGGTTCGGCCGGGCGGTCGGGCCGGTGGGTCAGCGTTCCGGCGGTGCCGCCCGATGGGCGGTCGCGGCCGGGGGCCGGAACCTCCGGGGGCTCCCGGGTGTGCCGGTGGACGGGACGCGCGGCCCGTCGGGGGACGGGCAGGACCGGCGGCGGGAACGGGAGCCGCGAGCGGGCGGGATCGGACGACGTCAGGTGGTTGGGTGATGGACGCGAGCAGCGCGGCGCGGGACCGGTCCGGGCCGGTGGCGCGGGCCCCCGGGGGCCCGTACGGCCCGGCGGCGGGCGCGGAGGACGAGCCCGACCTGGAACGGCTGGGCCTGGACCAGCTGCGGGTGCTGCGCCGGGAGACCCTGGAGCAGGAGGCCGACCTGTCCTACCTGCGGCGGCTGCTGCACGGGCGGATGGACATCCTGCGCGCCGAGCTCGACCGGCGGCCCGGCGTGGGCCCGGTCCGCACGGCAGGCCCGTCCGGCCCCGGGCTGGTCCCCGGCGACCTGCTGGACCGGCTGCCGGCCATCCTGACCGACGCGCCCTCCACGGTGCGGCGCTCGGCCCGGCACGTCACCCTCGGCCCGCCGCGCACCCGGGAGTCCCGGCTGGAGGCGGACGCGCTGATGGGTGACGTCCAGCTCGCCGATCTGGCGGCGCACCCGGCCGAGGAGCTGCTGGCGGCCCTGGAACGGCTGCGGGCGCACGAGCGCGAGGTGTCGGGACGGCGCCAGCGGCTGCTGCGCACGGCCGACGGTTGCAACGCCGAGATCACCCGCAGGTACCGTGATGGGGAAGCACGGGTCGACGACCTGCTCGCGGGAGGGTCGCTCTGACCGGGTGAGTCGCCGCGGGCGGTGGGCCCGGCTCGCTCCCAGGCCCACCCTCGCCCCGGAAGGCTCATCCGCCATGCCCCTGCCCGCCACCGCGCCCGTTCTCGCCGAGGTCGTGCGCTCCGGTTTCGTCGAGGGCCGCCACCGCGGCTCCCTGGTGCTGCTCGCGGCCGACGGCTCGGTCGATTTCGCCCTCGGTGACCCGGACGCCCCGGTGTTCCCGCGGTCGACCGCCAAGCCGTTCCAGGCGGTGGCCACGCTGCGGGCCGGGCTGGCGATCGGGGGCGAGCTGCTGGCGCTGGCGGCCTCCAGTCACTCCGCAGAATCGTTTCACCTTGACGGTGTGCGGAGCATCCTCGGCTCCGCGGGGCTCGACGAGTCGGCCCTGCGCACCCCGCCGGACCTGCCGCTGGACGAGACCGAGGCGGAGCTCCTGCTCGCCGCCGGCGGCCGGCGCGCCCCGATCCTGATGGACTGCTCGGGCAAGCACGCCGGCTGGCTGGCCGCCTGCGCGGCCAACGGCTGGGACACCGCGGGCTACCTCGACCCGGACCACCCGATCCAGCGGCTGGCCCGCGAGGCCCTGGAGGAGGGCACCGGCGAGACCGCCGGCCACGCCGGGGTGGACGGCTGCGGCGCGCCGCTGCTGGCCGTCTCCCTGACCGGTCTGGCCCGCGGCTACCGCGGCCTGGTGCTGGCCGCCGAGGGCACCGCGCCGCGCCGCGTCGCCGACGCGATGCGCGCCCACCCCGAGTACGTGGCCGGCACCCGCAGGGCCGACACCTGGCTGATGCGGGCGGTGCCGGGCGCGCTGTCCAAGATGGGCGCCGAGGCCGTCCAGGTGGTGGCGCTGCCGGACGGACGGGCGCTGGCCTTCAAGATCGAGGACGGCGGCGAGCGGGCCCGCGGCCCGGTGCTGGCGGCCGCGCTGCGCCGGCTCGGGGTGACCGGGGCGGACGAGACCGTCGAGCGGATCGCCGCCGCCCCGCTGTTCGGCGGCGGCGTGCCGGTCGGCGAGGTGCGGGCGGCGTTCTAGCGCGCCCGGCGGCCGCCCGTCGGCGTGCGGGCGGCCCCGGGCCGGTGCACGGTGGACCGGGGGCCGTCGCACAGCTGAGGGAGTCCGCCATGACCGACCACGTGTACCGGGTGACCGAGATCGTCGGGTCCTCGTCCGAGAGCGTCGACGCCGCGATCCGCAACGGGGTGGAGCGGGCCTCCAGGACGCTGCGCAACCTCGACTGGTTCGAGGTCTCGCAGGTCCGGGGCCATCTGGAGGACGGCCGGGTCAAGCACTACCAGGTGTGCATGAAGGTCGGCTTCCGGCTGGAGGACTGAGCGCCGCCCGAACGTTCAGTGTCGGCCGGGGACCGGGCGCCGGCCGGGGGTTCAGCGCTCCGGCAGCACCAGTGGCACCCCGGTGCGCGGGTGCGCCAGCACCTCGACGGGGTGCCCGTACACCTCGCTGAGCAGCGGCGCCCGCAGCACCTCGGCGACCGGTCCGTCCGCGACCGTCGCCCCGCCCGTCAGCAGGACCACCCGGTCCGCGTAGGCGGCCGCCAGGGACAGGTCGTGCAGCACCACGACCACCCCGTCCCCGGCGGCGGCCCTGGCCCGGGCGACCCGCAGCACCAGCTCCTGGTGGCGCAGGTCCAGGGCGGCGGTCGGCTCGTCCAGGAGCAGCAGCGGGGTGCGCTGGGCCAGCACTCTGGCCAGTGCCACCCGGGCCCGCTCGCCGCCGGACAGGGCGGTGAACGGCCGGCCGGCGAAGGCGGCGGACTCGGTGGCCGCCATCGCCTCGGCCACGACGGCCTCGTCCTCGGCGGCGGCCGCCGTGCCGGCCCAGGGCGCGCGGCCCATCCGGACCACCTCGTCGGCCGGGAACGGGAAGGACAGCGCCGCGGACTGCGGCAACAGCGCGCGGTGCAGCGCGAGTTCGGCGGCGCCGTAGCCGCTCAGCGGGCGCCCGCGCAGGGTGACCTCGCCGTCGTCCGGCCGGACGTCGCCGGCCAGCACGGACAGCAGGGTGGACTTGCCGGCGCCGTTCGGCCCGAGCAGCGCGACCACCTCGCCGGCGGTCACCCGGACGGCGGCGCCGGACAGCAGCGGGCGTCCGCCGACGCTCAGCCGGACGGCCTCGGCGGCGAGCAACTCGCTTCCGGGCAAAGGTCGTTCCGGGATCTCCCGGTGGTGGCGCAGCCTCACGCCCAGCCTCCCTGTCTGGTCCTGGTCCGGCGCAGCAGCCAGAAGAAGAACGGGCTGCCGATCAGTGCGGTGAGCACTCCGAGCGGCAGTTCGGCCGGCTCGGCGATGGTGCGGGCGGCGAGGTCGGCGGCCACCAGCACCAGCGCGCCGCCGAGCGCGGAGGCGGGCAGCAGGAAGCGGTGGCCGGGTCCGGCGAGCATCCGCAGCAGGTGCGGCACGACCAGGCCGACGAAGCCGATGATGCCGCTGACCGCGACGGCCGCCGCGGTGAGCAGCGCGACGACGGTGATCAGCACCAGCCGCATCCGCTCGACGTCCACCCCGAGGTGGCGGGCCGGGCGTTCGCCGAGGGCCAGCAGGTCCAGCTTGCGGGCGTACAGCGGGGCGACGGCCAGGCCGGTCAGTGCGAACGGCAGGACGGCCAGCACCTTGCCCCAGGTGGCCTGGGAGAGCGAGCCGAGCTGCCAGAAGGTGACCTGGCTGATCGCGGCGGAGTCGGCGGTGAACAGGAAGATGCCGATCAGCGCGCCGCAGAAGGCGTTCACGGCGACGCCGGTGAGGATCAGCGTGACCACTTCGGTGCGCCCGCCGGAGCGGGCCATGACGTACACCGCGAAGACCGTCAGCAGGCCGCTCGCGAAGGCGAAGGCGGTGATGGTCCAGCTGCCGAGGGCGTCCAGGCCGAGCACGATGCAGGCCACCGCGCCGACCGCGCCGCCCGAGGAGACGCCGATCACGGCGGGCTCGGCGAGCGGGTTGCCGAACACGCCCTGCATCAGCGCGCCGGCGCAGCCCAGCGATCCGCCGACCAGCAGGGCGAGCACCACCCGGGGCAGCCGGACGTTCCACAGCACCGACTCCGGCACCCGGTCCAGGGCGTGGCCGCCGAGGCCGAGGCGGTGGGCGGCGGAGGCGAGGATGTCGCCGAGCGGGATGCGGTAGGCGCCGACTCCGGCCGCGAGCAGGGCGCAGAGGACCAGGGCGGCGGCGAGGCCGGCGGTGATCAGGGTGGTGCGGCGGACGGTCGGGACGGCCTTCCGGCTTGCGGCGAGGGTCACTTGGCGTCCGCCGGGTAGAGCTGGGCGGTGATCTCGCGCAGCACCTGCGGGGTGCGCGGGCCGTAGCTGAGCAGCTGGCCGTCCTCGATCGAGACGATCCTGCGGTCGAGGCCGGCCGGGGTCTGGGCGACGCCGGGCAGCTTGAGCAGGCCGTCCACGCCGCCGACCGAGTCGAGCCCCTTGCTCATCACCAGGATCGCGTCGGGCGCGGCCTTGACCAGGGCCTCGCTGGTGAGCGGGGTGAAGTCGCCGGTGAGGCCGGCGGCGGTGCCGGCGTCCTCGCCGCCGACCGCCTCGATCAGCGAGCCGGCGCCGGAGGCGGGGCCGCCGAGCAGGTAGACCGAGGCGCTGCCGCGCAGGTAGAGGAAGGCGACCTTGGGGTGGCGGCCGTCGGCCGGGACGGCCGCCCTGGCCTCGTCGATCCGCTGCCCGGTGCGTTCCTTCAACTGCCCTCCGGCGTCCGGGACTCCGAGCGCCGCGGCGACGGTGTCGATGCGCGGGCCGACGTCGTCCAGCCGCTTGGCGTCGTCCAGCACGACCAGCGGGACGCCGGCCGCCCGGATCTGCGCGATCGCCTCGGCCGGGCCGGTGGAGCGGTCCGCGAGGACGACGGTGGGGTGCAGCGAGAGCACGCCCTCGGCGGAGACGTCGTGGGCCTGGGTGATCACCGGCAGGGCGGCGGCCTGCCGGAAGGTGGTGGAGACGTCCCTGGCGACCACCTTGGGGCCCAGGCCGAGGCTGAACACCAGCTCGGCGAGGCTGCCGTTGAGCGGGATGATCCGTTCGGCGCTGGTGACGGTGACCTGGCGGCCGTCGGCCGAGGCCGTGGTGGCCGGGAGCTGCGGGACGGGCTCGACGGACAGCGGCTCGACCGCGTCGGGTGCGCGGGAGCCGGTCGCCGCGGCCGGTCCCGCGGCGGAGCCGCAGGAGGTGAGGGCGAGCAGCAGGCCGAGGGCGAGCAGCAGGAGGACGGGCCCGCGGGCCGCCCCGGATCGGATCGTGCGGCTGCTCAACCTGGTTCCCTCCGCCGGGAGTTGGTGCCGGTGCCGCCCGGGGTGGGGGAGTGGGGCGGCGGGGCTCTTGACTCATATATTAGGTTAGCCTTACCTCAGCTCCGCAAGGGGGTGGCCTCTGTCACCCCCCCCTGCGGAAAATCCCCCGCGCCCCCCTTCGAGGAGTGATTCGCCGTGCCCCTGTCCAGCCGGCTCCGCCGTCTGGCCGCCGCCCTGGTGGCCGCCCTCGCCGCCCTGCTGGCGGTGGGCCTGTCGCCGGGACCGGCGGCGGCCGCCGAGGGCAGGGTCTCCGGCGGCCGGCTGGACTGGGGGATCAAGCAGTCCTTCCTGACCTACGTCACCGGGCCCATCGCCAAGGGCAGTTGGGCGCTCACCGGCGGCGCGGCCACGGTCGGCGGCAGCACCTTCCGGTTCCACTCCGCGAACGGCGCGTACGACCCGGCGACCGGTGCGCTGAGCGCGGCGTTCTCCGGCGGTGTCCGGTTCACCGGGCACCAGGAGAACGGTTCCAACGCGCTGGATCTGAGCGTCGGCCGCTTCACCTTCAAGGCCGCCCAGGGCGGTGCGGCCGGCCTGTACGCGGACGTCAGCAGCAAGTCCAAGGAGACCGGCCAGGTGAGCAGCGCGAGCCAGGCGAAGCTGGCCGACCTCTCGCTGGCCGGCGTCGACCTGCGCGGCGCGGCCGGCACCCTGACGCTCGACAACGTCCCCGCCACCCTCACCGACGCCGGGGCGAAGGCCTTCGGCGGCTTCTACCAGGCCGGTACGGCCCTCGACCCGCTCACCCTCTCGGTCAACCTGCCCGCGGCGCAGGAGAAGCCCGCGGTCCAGGAGAAGCCCGCGGCGCCCGCACCGGCCGCCACCCCGACGCCCACCGCCGCTCCCGCCACCCCCGCGGCCCCCGCCGCCACGCCGAGCGCCGAGCCGACGGCCGAACCGACCGCCCAGGCCCCGACCAGGACCGAGTTCGCCGCCGGCGCCCTCGACTGGGGCGTGCGCCGCACCTTCCGGGACTACGTCACCGGCGCGATCGCCCAGGGCCGCTGGGAGCTCGGCGGCGGGGCGGCGGACGGCGGCGCGTTCTTCCGCTGGACCCCGGCCAAGGGCGCTTACGACCCGGCGACCGGTGAGCTGACCGCCGCCTTCACCGGCACCGTCCGCTTCACCGGCATGCGCAGCGGTGACAGCTACGGCCTGGACCTCACCCTCGCCAACCCGGGCGTCACCGTCTCCGGGGGCCGGGGCAGGCTGGTCGCCGACGTCTCCGGCCGGACCCCGGACGGTGGCACCCGGCAGCTCCCCGGCGTCGAGCTGGCGGTGTTCGACCCGGCCGGCCTCCAGGCCGAGGGCGGTCTGCTGAAAGCCGTCGAACTGCCGCTCAAGCTCGCCGAGGGCGGCGCCGAGGCGTTCGGCGGCCTGTACCCGGCGGGCACCGAGATGGACCCGCTGAGCTTCGCCGTCGCCCTCGACCCGGCCGCCGCACTGCCCCCGCTGCCCGACCTCGGCAGTGCCCCGGCCACGGCGCCGAGCACCCCCGCGAGTGCGGCCTCCTCCCCGTCCGCCGCGCCCGTCGCCGCCTCCTCCTCCGCGGGCGGCGTCCCGGTGGCGGCCGTGGCCGGCGGAGCGGTGCTGGTGGCGGCGCTCGCGGCCACCGGCGGCCTGCTCGTCCGGCGTCGCCGGGCGGCCGCCGCGTCCGGGGCAGCCGTCGCCGGACCCACCGCCGACGACGCGGCCTGACGACCCCTCCAGGGAGCTTCCCCCGGCTCCCTCCCCCCATCCGAACGGAGTACCCAGCATGTCCCGCAACCGCACCCGGCTGGCAGCCCTCGCGGCCGCCACCGCCGGTCTCGGCCTGACCGCCCTCGGTGTCCCCGCACTGGCCTTCGGCGCGGGCGCCCCGAGCAGCGTCACGTACGACACCGGCTCGCTGGACTGGGGCGTGAAGGCCAGCTTCCGCAACTACCTCAACGGCCCGGGCTCCCAGGGCGGCGCGATCGAGCTGACCGGCGGCGCGACCGCCAACGCCGACGGCACCTTCCACTTCGGCCTGGCGAACGCGACGTACGACCTGGGCACCCACGTGCTCAGCTCCTCCTTCACCGGCGGCGTGCACTTCACCGCCCACCACGGGGCGCTGGACGTCGCGCTCAGCGACCTGCGGATCACCACCTCGGGCACCTCGGGCACGCTGACCGCCGACACCGCCTCCAAGGAGTCGATGGGCGCCACCGAGATCACCCGGCGCGACGACGTTCCGCTGGTGACGTTCACCGTCGCGCGGGACACCACCACCGGGGTGCCGGCCGCCGCCAAGCTGACCGAGCAGGGCGCCCAGGCGTTCGCCGGCTTCTACCAGGCGGGGGCGGACATGGACCCGCTGTCGCTGCTGCTGAAGCAGAGCCCGGCCACGCCCTCGCCGTCCGCCACGGCGACCGCCTCGCCCACCGCCACGGCGACCGCCTCGCCCACCGTCACGCCGAGCGCCACCGGCACCCCGAGCGCGACCCCCACCGCCACGCCGACGGACACGCCGACCGCGACCCCGACGCCGACCGCAACCCCGTCGGCCACCTCCTCGCCGAGCGCCACCGCCACTCCCTCCGCGAGCGGGAGCCCCAGCACGGCCCCGTCCAGGCTGCCGGTGCTGAACGGCACCCTGGACTGGAAGGTCAAGGAGAGCTTCCGCACGTACCTGGCGAGCCCGATGGCGGCCGGCAAGGTCGAGTTCGGCGGCGGCGCGGCCGACTACCGCTTCGGCGGTGCCACCGGCGCCTACAACACCGCCGACCACACGCTGACCGCGGGCTTCGACGGCTCGGTCCGCTTCCTCGCCCACCCCGGCAAGGACGGCTGGGCGCTCGACACCACGCTCTCCAAGCTGGGCCTGACCGTCGACCGGGACGGCGCCTTCCTGACCGCCGACGTCAACGGCAAGTCCCCCGACGGCAAGTCGACCGCGCTGACCGGCGCCAGGATCGCCAGGCTCGACGTCCCGGCCGCCGCCCTGAAGCCGGTCGACGGCGTGGTGACGCTCACCGGCGTGCCGGCGACGCTCACCGCCGAGGGGGTGCCGGTCTTCTCCAACTACCCGGCCGGTACGGCGCTGGACCCGGTCAGCGCCACGCTCGCCTTCGACAAGGACGCCAAGCTCCCGACCGCCCCGCCCGCCGGCTCCTCCGGCAGTGGTAGCGGCAGTGGCGGTGGCTCCGCGGCCGGCGGCCAGGGCGCGGGGAGCGGCACCTCCGGGGGCCCCTCGCTGACCACCGGCGGTGCCTCGCTCACCACCGGCGGCCTGGGCGGTACGGGAGGCGGCTCGCTGGCCGCCACCGGGGCGGACACCCCGGTGGTCCCGCTGCTGGCCACCGCCGCCGGTCTGCTGCTGGTCGGCGGCAGCGCCACCGTGCTGGTGCGCAACCGCCGCGGTGCCGCCAAGGCCTGACGATGGCTCCGAAACGTGCGACGGCCCCGGCGAGCAACCGCTCGCCGGGGCCGGGCCCTTGGAAAGGGCCTGGAGAAACGTTTATGCGCTCAGCTGTTCACGCGCTCAGCGGGTAACGCGCGTCCAGGTCCCGGAAGATCGCCCCGTTGAGCACGAAGGCCCGCTTGCACTCCTCGACCACCCGGCGCCGCTCGACCTCGTCCAGCGCCTCCCCGGCCGCGTCCAGCTTGGCCCGGTACTCGCGCTTGAAGGCCGCCGGGTTGTCGACCTCCTCGAAGACGTAGAACCGCACGCCGTCGCCCTTGCGCTCGAAGCCCCAGGTCTTCTCCGCGACGCCCCGGATGATCTGGCCGCCCGAGAGGTCCCCCAGGTAGCGGGTGTAGTGGTGCGCGATGTACCCGGCCGGCCACTCGGCGGCCAGTTCCTCCACCCGGGCGACGTACGCGGCGGTGGCCGGCAGCGGCGCCAGGCCGTCCCGCCAGCCGGGCCCGCGCAGGTGCGCCAGGTCGCGCTCGACGGCGGCGGTGCGCAGCAGCGCCCGGTCGATGAAGGGGCCCGCCAGCGGGTGCTCCGCGAGCTGCTCCGCCCGGCCCTCCAGGGCCCGGTAGACGTACCAGAGCTGGCTGGTGAGGTCGGCGTACGCCTCGATCCCGAGCCGGCCGCCCAGCAGGTGGCTCATGAACGAGGACTGCTCGGCGGCCTCGTGCTCCTCGCTGCTGGCGGTGCGGAGCACGGTGGAGAACGGGGTGGGCGCGGGCGTGGGCATGCGGCCTCCAGGGTTCGGGGTCGGCCGGTTCGCGATCGGGCCGAATGTTTTGGTTAGCCTAACCTAACTTCACATCATGCCGACAGGGTGTCGGCAAACCGTCCGGTCCCCGGACACGACGAAGGCCGGGGCCCGCGGAAGAATCCGCGAACCCCGGCCCCAGGCTGTCCCGACCCGTCTCGACTGTCCTGGATCGAGTGGGATCGGAACGACGGCTCAGTGGCCGCCCTGCTCCGCCAGACGCTTGATCGAAGCGGTGACCTCGGCCTCGGCCTCGGCGCGGCCGACCCAGTCGGCGCCCTCGACGGACTTGCCGGGCTCCAGGTCCTTGTAGACCTCGAAGAAGTGCTGGATCTCCAGGCGGTCGAACTCCGACACGTGGTGGATGTCGCGCAGGTGCTCCCAGCGCGGGTCCGTCGCCGGGACGCAGAGCAGCTTGTCGTCGCCGCCGGCCTCGTCGGTCATGTGGAACATGCCGATGGCACGGCACTTGATCAGGCAGCCGGGGAAGGTCGGCTCGTCCAGGATGACCAGCGCGTCCAGCGGGTCGCCGTCCTCGCCGAGCGTGCCCTCGACGTAGCCGTAGTCGGCCGGGTAGCGGGTCGAGGTGAAGAGCATCCGGTCGAGCCGCAGACGGCCGGTCTCGTGGTCGACCTCGTACTTGTTACGAGAGCCCTTCGGGATTTCGATAAGGACGTCGAACTCCAACGGTTCCTCCAAGGTAGGGACTGACAGAATCCAAGTGTCTCCTACGGGAGCGAGTGCTCGGGAAAGGGGCCGGTCGGTGGGAGCAGGGGGAGCGGCGGCGCGGCGCCGCGGGGGGACGGTCTCGGGGCTGTTCGGGGCGGCCCTGCTGGTCGTCGGCACGGTCCTGACCTCGGGCGGCGCGTACGCGCAGCCGTCCCCGCCGCCGGGCGGGCACAGCGCCGGGCACGGTGACGACGAGGACCACGACGGGCAGGGCGGTCACGACGGCGGCAAGGGCGACCACGGGAAGGGCGGCGCCAAGTCCCGGGCCGGCGACGGCCCGAGCGCGGTGCCCACCCGCCGGTCCCTGCCGCCCGCCACCGCTCCCGTTCCCGTCGGCAGCGACGCGCCCGCCGCGGGCCCGGCCCCCGCGCCGGGCGCCGTCCTGGCGGCCGTCGAGGGCGGCGCGGGCTCCGCCGTCCCCACCGCGCAGGGCCTCCAGCAGGCCCTCGCCGCGGCCCTCGCCGACAAGAGCCTCGGCGAGGTCACCTTCGCCGTCGCGGACGCCGGCACCGGTCAACTCCTGTACGGCTCGGGGGAGAACACCCCGGCCACCCCCGCCTCCACCACCAAGCTGGCCACCGCCGTCGCGGCCCTGTCGCTGATCCCGGGCGACACCCGGCTGACCACCCGGGTGGTCAGGGGCGCCGACCCTGGCACGATCACCCTGGTCGGTGCCGGCGACCCGACGCTCACCGCACTGCCCGCCGACCAGGTGCAGATCGGCGGGCAGCCGGCCGACGCCGACACCGCCCCCGCCTCGCTGGACGAGCTGGCCCAGCAGACCGCCGGCACCCTCAGGAACCTCGGCACCACGACGGTCCGGCTGGACTACGACCTGTCGCTGTACGCGGGCAACCCGCAGCACAGGAACCACGACGGGCAGAACATCGCCCTGGTGGTCCCGCTGATGGTGGACGAGGCCAAGGTGGACCCGAAGAGCAGGGAGGACGCCCCGGAGCGGGTCGCCGACCCGGCGGCCGCGGCCGCCGAGACCTTCGCCGCGCTGCTCAGGGCCCGCGGCATCACCGTGACGGGCAAGGCCGGTCCCGCCGCCGCGCCCGCCCCCGACCCGGCCGCCTCCGGCACGACCGTCCTCGGCGGGGTCGACTCGCCGACCGTCGCCCGGCTGGTCGAGCGCCTGCTGACCACCTCCGACAACCAGCTCGCCGAGGCGATCGCCCGTCAGGTCGCCATCGCCGCCCACCAGCCGGCCGGTTTCGAGGGCGCCGCGGCCGCCGTCACCCAGGAGCTGACCCGGCTCGGCGTGCCGATGGGCAACGTGGTCCTCAACGACGGCAGCGGCCTGCACCCCGGCAACGCGATCCCGCCCGCCGTGCTGGTCCGGCTCCTCGCGCTGGCCGCCTCCGAGCAGCAACCCGCCCTGCGCCCGGTGCTCACCGGCCTCCCGGTCGCGGGCTTCACCGGCACCCTCAACAAGCGCTACGGCTCCGGTTCGGGCGCGGCCGACGCGGCCGGCCTGATCCGCGCCAAGACCGGGACCCTCAGCGGAGTCAACACCCTCGCGGGCACCGTGGTCGACGCCGACGGCCGCCTCCTCGCCTTCGCCGTCATGACCCGCACCGGCGCCCCCGCCGACACCGCCCGCGCCGCCATGGACCGGGTCGCCGCCCGCCTCACCGCCTGCGGCTGCCACTGACCGGACACGGGCACCGCTCCCGCCCGGGCCGGGGCCGCCCGCCCCACCCGTCCGTCATCCGTGGGCCGTCGGGCGGGAGGTGTTCGCGGCGGGTGGCTGCCGTTGGTGGTGGGGAGCACGTACGGTGAGGGCATGACGAGCGCGAGTGGCGGTGCTGACATGGTCGACTGGAACCTCGCGGTCGCAACCGCGACCAGGTTGGTGCGGCCGGGGCCCGAGGTGAGCCGGGAGGAAGCGGCGGCGGTGGTCGCCGAACTGCGCAGGCACGCCCTGGAGGCGGAGGAGCACGTGCGGGCGTTCACCGGCATGCGCTCGTCGAGCCTGTCCCGGGCCGCGGCGACGCCGGTGCTGGTGGTGGACCGCCCCGGGTGGATCCGGGCCAACGTGGCGGGTTTCCGTACGGTCGTCCAGCCGCTGGTGGAGAAGCTCCAGGCGCGTCGGACGAACAGCGCGGCGGCCGGGGTGTTCGGCGCGGTGGGCGAGAAGGCCACCGGGATCGAGGTCGGGGCGCTTCTGGCGTTCCTGTCCACCAAGGTGCTGGGCCAGTACGAGACCTTCGCCCCGGCCGAGCCCCCGCTGGAGGCGCCGGACAGCCCGGCCGCGCTGTTCGACAAGCCGCGGCTGGGGCCGGACGGTCCCGGTCCCGGCCGGCTGCTGCTGGTGGCGCCGAACATCGTGCACGTCGAGCGGGAGCTGGACGTGGACCCGTCCGACTTCCGGCTCTGGGTCTGCCTGCACGAGGAGACGCACCGGACGCAGTTCACCGCGGTGCCGTGGCTGCGCGACCACATCCAGTCCGAGGTGCAGTCCTTCCTCAGCGAGACGGACGTCGACCCGGGCGCGCTGCTGGAGCGGCTGCGGGACGCGGCGGGCTCGCTCGGCGGCCTGCCGGGCGGCAACCGGGAGAGCGCCTCCTCGGGGAACCTGCTGGAGATCGTCCAGTCGCCCGCGCAGCGCGAGATCCTCGGCCGGCTGACGGCCGTGATGTCGCTGCTGGAGGGCCACGCCGACGTGGTGATGGACGGCGTCGGACCCGCCGTGGTGCCGACGGTCGCCGAGATCCGGGAGAAGTTCCAGCAGCGCCGGGACCGCGGCGCCAACCGGCTCGACCTGCTGCTGCGCCGGCTGCTGGGCATGGACGCGAAGCTGCGCCAGTACCAGGACGGCGCGGTGTTCGTGCGCGGCGTGGTGGAGCAGGTCGGCATGGAGGGGTTCAACCGGGTGTGGACCTCCCCGAACACCCTGCCGACCAAGGAGGAGATCCACGATCCGGCCGCCTGGGTGGCCCGGGTGGCCCGCTGAGCGGGGTCGTGGCACCGGCGCGCCGTGAGCCGGACGGCAAGCGGCGCGCGTCGGTCAAACCCGCTCGTACGAGTGGTCCAATCGGCCAGACGACGGGTGAAGAAGCGTTTCTTCATTCACCCGAACGTGGGACGGGGGTCGTACCGGTGGCGCGGGTGGCGTAGCGGGTCGCTCCTTTCTGCCACCATCTGTGAGCGCCCGGTAACAGGGTGCTCATGCAGGGGCGCGGTCCCCGCCGCGTCCGCCGCACGTCCTGTCCCCCCTCCGTCGAGGAGTCGTCCGCCGTGGGCCCTCACCCCGCCGTCGCCGCGATACGCCTGGCCGTTCGCCGTACGCTCACCGACCTCGCAGCCGAGGCCGGTTCCACCTTCACCGCGCCCGTGCGCGAGCCCCGCGAGCGCCCGGCCGGGGTGCCGCTGGTGGGCGCCGCGGTCGGCACCACCCTGATCGGCAACGCCGCGCGGCACCCCTCCGGGCTGCCCCGCACCCCTGCCGCGCCCGGCTCGCCGCTGGTCCTGGTCGCCGTCAGCGGCGGCGCGGACTCGATGGCGCTGGCCATCGCCACCGCCTTCGAGGCCCCCAAGATCGGCCTGCGGGTCGGCGCGGTCACCGTCGACCACGGCCTCCAGGCCGGCTCCGCCGAGCGCGCCGCCCAGGTGGCCGACCGGCTCCGCTCGCTCGGGCTGGACCCGGTGGAGGCGGTCCCGGTGCGGGTCGGCCGGGCCGGTGGCCCCGAGGCCGCCGCCAGGGACGCCCGCTACGCCGCCCTGGACGGGGCCGCCGAACGCCACGGCGCGATCGCGGTGCTGCTCGGCCACACCAGGGACGACCAGGCCGAGACCGTGCTGCTCGGCCTGGCCCGCGGCTCCGGCGCCCGCTCGCTGGCCGGGATGCCGGCCCAGAAGGGCCGCTACCGCCGTCCGCTGCTGGAGCTGGACCGGGCGGCCACCCGGCAGGCCTGCACCGCCCAGTCGATCCCGGTCTGGGACGACCCGCACAACTGTGATCCCGCCTACACCCGCTCCCGGGTCCGCCACGAGGTGCTGCCGGTCCTGGAGAAGCACCTGGGCGGCGGAGTGGTCGAGGCGCTGGCCCGTACCGCCCGGCTGTTCCGCGACGACGCCGACGCCCTCGACCAGTGGGCCTCCCTGGCCGAACGCGACCTCCGTACGGGCGATGGCGCCCTGGACGCCGTGAAGCTGGCCGAGCTGCCGTCCGCGGTGCGCCGCCGGGTGCTGCGCCGGGCCGCGCTGCGCGCGGGCTGCCCGGCCGGTGACCTCTTCGCCCGGCACCTGGAGACGATCGACCTGCTGGTCACCGGATGGCGCGGCCAGGGCCCGCTGCACCTACCCGGGGGCGTCGAGGCGACCCGCAGGTGTGGCACGCTGGTCTTTCGGCGGCAGGGCGACTGACGGGCGAGGCATGCCCCGGGGGAGCCGGCCGCCGGCCACAAAGACCCCGAACGTTTGAGGACGTATCCCCGGTGGACCAGAACGACATGGGCGCTGACCTCGCGAAGGTGCTCATCAGCAAGGACGAGATCGACGCCAAGCTCCTGGAGCTGGCCGAGCGTATCGACCGGGACTACGCAGGCAAGGACCTGCTGATCGTCGGCGTCCTCAAGGGGGCCGTCATGGTCATGGCCGACCTCGCCAGGACCCTGCACTCGCAGGTCACCATGGACTGGATGGCCGTCTCCTCGTACGGCATGGGCACCAAGTCCTCGGGTGTGGTGCGGATCCTGAAGGACCTGGACACCGACATCGCCGGCCGTGACGTCCTGATCGTCGAGGACATCATCGACTCCGGTCTGACGCTGTCCTGGCTGCTGGGCAACCTGGGCTCGCGCGGCCCGGCCTCGCTGGAGGTCTGCGCCCTGCTGCGCAAGCCGGACGCGGCCAAGGTCGAGATCGACGTGAAGTACGTCGGCTTCGACATCCCGAACGAGTTCGTGGTCGGCTACGGTCTGGACTACGCGGAGAAGCTGCGCAACCTGCCCTTCATCGGCACCCTCGCCCCGCACGTCTACGGCGGCTGAGGGCCCCGTTCGGGCGACGGGCGGGAACAGTAGGCCGTTCCCGCCCGTTGGTCCGGGGGCAAGGAACCAAAGTCGTGTCGCAGTGCTCCCGCCACCGGTGGGTCCGACTGCGGTACGGTCCAATAAACCGCTCTTCACATGAGCACCAACCGGACGCGCCGCGGCCCAACAGCCCCCCGGCGCCGTTGAGTGGCAGGAGGGACGGGGCGGCAACGCCCCGCATGGATGGACGTCAAGCGATACTTCCGTGCGCCGATCATGTGGATCGTGCTGGCCGTCCTCGCCGTCATCGTACTGATGCAGGTCGTTTCGGATTCGAACGGCTACAAGACGGTGGACACCGGTCAGGTCGTCGCGGCGATCGATGCGCACAACGTCAAGTCGGCGCAGATCACCACCGGTGACTCGAACACGATCAAGATCCAGCTGAAGGACGGCGCCACGCTGCCCACCGCCGGTACGGGCAAGACCCCGTCCGGTACCAAGTTCCAGGCCTCGTACATCGGCGACCAGGGCGTCGCCATCGCCGACAAGCTCCAGGCCCAGGTCAACGACAAGGACCAGGGCACGCTCGCCGAGGGCTACACGATCAGCCCGGAGAAGCAGAGCACCTTCGTCAGCCTGCTGCTGTCGATGCTCCCGATCGTGATCATCGTCCTGGTCTTCCTGTTCCTGATGAACCAGATGCAGGGCGGCGGCTCCCGGGTCATGCAGTTCGGCAAGTCCAAGGCCAAGCTGCTCACCAAGGACACCCCGAAGACCACCTTCTCCGACGTCGCGGGCGCGGACGAGGCGGTCGAGGAGCTCCACGAGATCAAGGAGTTCCTCCAGGAGCCGGCCAAGTTCCAGGCCGTCGGCGCCAAGATCCCCAAGGGCGTGCTGCTCTACGGCCCGCCCGGTACCGGCAAGACCCTGCTGGCGCGCGCCGTCGCGGGCGAGGCCGGGGTGCCGTTCTACTCGATCTCCGGCTCGGACTTCGTCGAGATGTTCGTCGGTGTCGGCGCCAGCCGCGTCCGCGACCTCTTCGAGCAGGCCAAGGCGAACGCCCCGGCGATCGTCTTCGTCGACGAGATCGACGCCGTCGGCCGGCACCGCGGCGCGGGCCTCGGCGGCGGCCACGACGAGCGCGAGCAGACCCTCAACCAGCTGCTGGTCGAGATGGACGGCTTCGACGTCAAGGGCGGCGTGATCCTGATCGCCGCGACCAACCGCCCCGACATCCTGGATCCGGCGCTGCTGCGCCCGGGCCGCTTCGACCGCCAGATCGCGGTGGAGCGCCCCGACCTCCAGGGCCGGCTGGACATCCTCAAGGTGCACCAGAAGGGCAAGCCGATCGCGCCCGACGTCGACCTCTCGGCCGTCGCCAAGCGCACCCCCGGCTTCACCGGTGCCGATCTGTCGAACGTCCTCAACGAGGCGGCGCTGCTGACCGCCCGTTCGGACAAGAAGCTGATCGACAACTTCATCCTGGACGAGGCGATCGACCGCGTCGTGGCCGGTCCGCAGAAGCGCACCCGGATCATGTCCGAGAAGGAGAAGAAGATCACCGCGTACCACGAGGGCGGCCACGCCCTGGTGGCGGCGGCGTGCCCCAACAGCGACCCGGTGCACAAGATCACCATCCTGTCCCGCGGCCGGGCCCTCGGCTACACCATGGTGCTGCCGGAGGAGGACAAGTACTCCACCACCCGCAACGAGATGCTCGACCAGCTGGCCTACATGCTGGGCGGCCGCGCGGCGGAGGAGCTGGTCTTCCACGACCCGACCACCGGCGCCTCGAACGACATCGAGAAGGCCACCGCCACGGCGCGGGCCATGGTCACCCAGTACGGCATGACCGAGCGCCTCGGTGCGATCAAGTTCGGCTCGGACAACGCGGAGCCGTTCCTGGGCCGTGAGATGGGCCACCAGCGCGACTACTCGGAAGAGGTCGCCGGGCTGGTCGACGAAGAGGTCAAGAAGCTCATCGAGAACGCGCACAACGAGGCCTGGGAGATCCTGGTCGAGAACCGCGACGTGCTCGACAACCTGGTCCTGGAGCTCCTGGAGAAGGAGACCCTGAACAAGGAGCAGATCGCCGAGGTCTTCGCGCCGATCGTCAAGCGCCCGGCCCGGCCGGCCTGGACGGGTTCCTCCCGTCGCACGCCGTCCACCAGGCCGCCGGTGCAGTCCCCGAAGGAGCTGGCGCTCACCAACGGCGCCGCCGCCGGTGACGTCCCCCAGGTGGACGTCGTGAAGCTCCCGCCGCTGCCGGCGACCGAGCCGCCGGCCGAGGGCTGACCCCCGCAGCAGAGGGAATGGATGCCGCGTCACCAGGGTTTGTACCCTGGAGGCGCGGCATCCGTGCTGTTCAGCCACAGTCTTCCGATACATAAGCGAGGCCCGCATGATCGATCCGGTGACGCTCGACGGTCCGCCCGCCGTCGGTACCTTCGACCAGAAGCGGGCCGAGAACGCCATCCGCGAGCTGCTGCTCGCCGTCGGGGAGGACCCGGACCGCGAGGGTCTGCTGGAGACCCCGGCCCGGGTCGCGCGGGCCTACAAGGAGATATTCGCGGGCCTGTGGCAGGAGCCCGAGGACGTCCTCACCACCACCTTCGACCTCGGCCACGACGAGATGGTGCTGGTCAAGGACATCGAGCTGACCTCGGTCTGCGAGCACCACCTGGTGCCGTTCCGCGGCGTGGCGCACGTCGGGTACATCCCGTCCACCAGCGGCAAGATCACCGGGCTGTCCAAGCTCGCCCGGCTGGTCGACGTCTACGCCCGCCGGCCGCAGGTGCAGGAGCGGCTGACCAGCCAGGTGGCCGACGCGCTGATGCGGATCCTGGAGCCGCGCGGCGCGATCGTGGTGGTCGAGTGCGAGCACATGTGCATGTCGATGCGCGGCATCCGCAAGCCCGGCGCCAAGACCATCACCTCCTGCGTGCGCGGCCAGCTGCGCGACCCGGCCACCCGGGCCGAGGCGATGAGCCTGATCATCGGCCGCTGAGGAGGCGCCCGGCCGCCGCGGCGGCCTCGGGGGGCACCGCGCGCTCCGCGTGCGGCGGGGCCGGGGTGCCCGGGGCGTCGCGGCGCTCGGGCACCCGGCGTGTGACCACCCGGGCCGCCGGCCGTCCGGGCCGGCCGGCGGGTGATCACCCGCCTGTCCCTATCCGAGGTGCGAACCCAGCCATTCGAGTGAGGCCGGCAGCTCCCTGGTCCAGCTGTCGAAGTTGTGCCCGCCGTCGTCCAGGTAGAGCGAGTCGACCTTGAACTGGGGGTTGGCCGCCGCGGCCTTGGAGGCCTGGTCGACGAACTGGACGGTCTGCGGGTAGTCGCCCTCCGTGCGGGTGGAGACCACCAGCAGGCTGAGCGCGGGGACCGGCAGGTTCTGGAGCCGCCAGCCGAGGTCGTGCTGCTGGGTGAGGGCCTTGTCGCCGTTGAAGAGGTCGCCGCCGGTGTAGTTGTCCTGGCGCACGGTGAAGTCGCCGTGCAGGCTCGCCGCGCTGCCGTAGACGTTCGGGAAGCGCATCGCCAGCCGCAGCGCGCAGCTGCCGCCGGTGGAGTAGCCCATGGTGGCCCAGGAGCCGGCCGTGCGGCCGACCCGGTAGTTGCCGCGGATGGCCTCGGGGACGTCCTTGACGAACCAGGTCTCGGTGCGCGGCCCGCCGGGGACGTCCACGCACTCGGTGTCCCGGGACGGGACGACCGCCGGTCGCGCCATCACCAGGACGGTCGGCTGCATCCTGCCCGTGCGCTGCATCTCGATCGCGGTCTGGGCGAAGGGGAGCTCGTGGAGCAGGTTCAGGGTGTTGCCCGGGTAGCCGGCGATGGCCAGCAGGACCGGGAAGCGGACCAGGGCGAGCTTGGGGTCGAAGTAGGCGGGCGGCAGGTAGACGAACATCTGGTCGGAGAAGCCCGTCTCCTTGCCGCTGACCCGGACCGACTCGATCCTGCCGACCTCCTCGGGCGGGCCCTTCGGCAGGTTGGTGACGGTCTCCAGGCCGCCCTCGGCGGTCGGCTGGACCAGCTCGTCGGCGACCGGGGTGCCGCCCTTGTGGTTCTCGTTGCTGGTCAGCGCGAGCTTGGCGCCGCCGGTGCTGAGCAGATCGGCCCAGGAGGTGTAGAACCCGAAGGAGTTGTTCACCGACGCCGCGAGCACCGCCAGCACCGAGAGTTGAACCAGCGTCAGGAGCCCGATCCGGCCGAGCACCGGCAGCGGGCGCTGCGACGCCAGTCTCGGCCAGATCCACAGGGTGGCGGCCAGTGCCGCGGCGCCGAGTGCGAGTAGCGAGTTCACCAGCGCGTCGCTGGTCAGTTCCATACCGTCGGCCTTCCGGTGGGACACTGTCGGTGCAGGCTTCATCGTCTGGCGATCCGTCAGGCCGGGCCACCGCGGCTAGGCTGTCCGGACGCCCGGGCGGGCCGGTGGGGCGGGGAAAATCGCAGGCAACCGGCGCCCTAGAATGCGGCGTCCACCGTACGTAACGCGTCCCGGAGGACCCTGCCGCGCCACGCTGCGGCGGGCCCCCGGCTCCCACCGCCGGCTCAACCCGCAGCGCGACCACGGCCCCGGTTTACCGACCGTTTCCGGGTCCTTGGTATGCGCATTGCCTGATGAAGGAATAGGCATGAAGGTCCATCACGCGTCCTCCCCCGGAGTGACGGGACACCGCACCGCAGCCTCTACGCTGAGCTTCCATGAGCGTTCCCGTGTCCGTTGAGCCGAGCCCCGAGCAGCCGCCGCGCCGTCGTCGCGGCCTGCAGACGCTGCGTACCCAGGCGTCCGCCGTACCGAGGGCCTGGCTGCCGGGAGCGGTCGGGTACGTCTGTCTGCTGATCGGGCTCGTGGACATCGCCAGCGCGGTGTTCCCCAAGCTCCGGCACACCAGGATGCACAACTTCGCGGGGCAGCTCCCGGGCGGCACCACCAGCCTGGCGGCGGTCGGCACGCTGATGGTCGGCATCCTGCTGGTGCCGCTGGCGCACGCGCTGCGCCGGCGCAAGCGGCGGGCCTGGCGGGCGGTCTGCGTGCTGCTGCCGGTCAGCGTGGGGCTGCACCTCGTGCGCTGGCACCAGATCGGCCCCGCGGTCGTCTCGCTCGTGGTCCTCGTCGTGATGCTGGTCCACCAGCGCGAGTTCTACGCCAAGGCCGACCCGCGCACCCGCTGGCGGGCGGTCGTCAACCTGGTCGTCATGGGCCTCCTCAGCGTGCTGCTCGGCCTGCTGATCGTGAGCACCAGGACCAAGTACGAGATCGGCCACCCGGGCCTGACCGAGCGCTTGCAGCACGTCGGGTACGGGCTGTTCGGCTTCGAGGGGCCGGTCCGCTACAACAACGAGCGGATGTCCGACCTGGTCGCCTACCTGCTCGGCGGGCTCGGCCTGCTGACCGCCTTCACCACCGCCTACCTGGCGCTGCGCCCCGGCAAGCCGAAGCCCGAGCTGACCGCGGAGGACGAGGAGAAGGTGCGCGGGCTGCTGACCCGGCACGGGGAGCGCGACTCGCTCGGCTACTTCGCGCTGCGCCGCGACAAGAGCGTGCTGTTCTCGCCCACCGGCAAGGCCGCGATCTCCTACCGGGTGGTCTCCGGGGTGATGCTCGCCTCCGGCGACCCGGTCGGCGACGTCGAGGCCTGGCCGGGCGCGATCAAGGTGTTCATGGCCGAGGCCCGCGAGCACGCCTGGGTGCCCGCCGTGATGGGGTGCAGCGAGGTCGGCGGCGAGGTCTGGACCCGCGAGGCGGGCCTGGACGCGCTGGAGCTGGGCGACGAGGCGATCGTCGACACCGCCGCCTTCTCGCTCTCCGGCCGGGCCATGCGCAACGTGCGCCAGATGGTCAAGCGGATCGAGCGCAACGGCTACTCCTGCAAGGTGCGCCGGGTCGGCGACCTCACCGTGGAGGAGAAGTACCGGATCGCCGACGCCGCCGCCCGCTGGCGCGGCACCGACACCGAGCGCGGCTTCTCGATGGCCCTCGGCCGGTTCGGCGACCCGCTGGACGACGACTGCGTGGTGGTCACCGCCCACAAGGACCCGGAGGAGGGCGAGGAGGGCGACGACCTGAAGGCCGTGCTGCACTTCGTGCCCTGGGGGCCGGACGGCATCTCGCTGGAGCTGATGCGCCGCGACCGCGCCGCCGACCCGGGCCTGAACGAGCTGCTGATCGTCGCCGCGCTCCAGGCGGTGCCCGCGATGGGCGTGCGCCGGGTGTCGCTCAACTTCGCGATGTTCCGCTCGGCGCTGGCCCGCGGCGAGCGGATCGGCGCCGGCCCGGTGCTGCGCGCCTGGCGGGGGCTGCTGGTGTTCCTGTCGCGCTGGTTCCAGATCGAGTCGCTGTACAAGTTCAACGCCAAGTTCCAGCCCGAGTGGGAGCCGCGCTTCCTGGTCTTCCCGAACACCAGGGACCTGCCGCGGATCGGCTTCGCGGCGATGCAGGCGGAGGCCTTCATCACGCTCGGCATGCCGCGCTTCGGCCGCAGGCGCCAGCGTGAGGGGCTGATGCCCGTCCCGTCGACCCGCGAGGTCACCGAGGCCGCCTGAGGCCCTTCGCCGCCGTCCGGGGCCCCGCCGAGCATCCTCGGTGGGGGCCCCGTTCGATGGCGGCCCGCCGTTCGATAATGGGGAGCATGAACGATTCGCCGTCCTTCTCCCTCCCCGTCGGACTGCCGCGGCTGGAGCGCTGCGCCGTGATGGGTGTGGTCAACGTCACGCCCGACTCCTTCTCGGACGGCGGGATGTGGCACGACCCCGCCAAGGCGATCGCGCACGGCCTCGCGCTGCGGGCCCGCGGCGCGGACCTGGTGGACGTCGGCGGCGAGTCGACCCGCCCGGGCTCGCAGCGGGTGCCCGAGGAGGAGGAGCTGCGCCGGGTGCTGCCGGTGGTGCGCGAACTCACCGACGCCGGGGTGATGGTCTCCGTGGACACCATGCGCGCCTCGGTCGCCGAGCAGGCGGTCGAGGCCGGTGCCGCGATCGTCAACGACGTCTCCGGCGGGCTCGCCGACCCGGCGATGGCCAGGGTGGTCGCCGAGACCGGCGCGCCCTTCGTGGTGATGCACTGGCGCGGGCAGTCCGCCGACATGGAGCGGATGGCCGTCTACGGCGACGTGGTGCGGGACGTGGTGGCCGAGCTGACCGGCCGGGTGGACGCGCTGCTGGCGGCCGGCGTCAAGGAGGACCAGCTGATCCTCGACCCCGGGCTCGGCTTCGCCAAGACCTCCGAGCACAACTGGGCACTGCTCGGCCGGCTGGACGCGCTCACCGCGCTCGGCCGTCCCGTGCTCGTGGCGGCTTCGCGCAAGCGGTTCCTGGGTACGCTGCTCGCCGACCCGGCAACCGGGGAACTGCGCCCGGCCCGGGAGCGCGACGACGCGACGGCCGCGGTGTCGGTGCTGTCGGCCAGGGCCGGAGCCTGGGCGGTACGGGTGCACGACGTGTCCGGTACGGCGGACGCCGTCCGGGTGGTCGCGGCCTGGCAGCACGCGGCGCGGCTGGGGTGAGGGAGGGTCTGTGACAGGTGACGGCAGGTTGAGCGGCGGTACGGCCGGGCGGGCCCGCGAGACGGACCTGGAGGCCGTGCTCGCGGCGAACCGGGGACTCTACGAGGCGCTGGAACGGGGGGACCTGGAAGCGGTCGAGAAGGCCTGGCTGGGCGCCGCGGACGCCGACGACAAGGGCGGCGTGGTGTGCGTGCACCCGGGCTGGCCGGTGCTGCGCGGCCGGGCCCAGGTGACCCGCTCGTACATGCTGATCATGATGAACACGGAGTACATCCAGTTCTTCCTGACCGATGTCGAGGCCGAGGTGCACGGTGATGTGGCCCTTGTCACGTGCACCGAGAACATCCTGTCCGGCGGCGAGTCGGAGGAGGAGGGGGAACTCGGGCCACTGGTCGGCGGAAAGGTCGTGTCGACGAATCTGTTCCGTCGTACCCCGGCCGGGTGGAAGCTCTGGTCGCATCACGGTTCACCCGTTCTGACCAGCGGGGACGACGACGAGGAGAGCTGATTCCGGCGACCGCGGAAATGCCGCGCCGGGAAGTCGTCCGGAATTTCCGAGCGGTCACCGAACGTTCACGTCAATCGCCATACCGGCGCGCGTGGCGTCGGTTCGTGCCGGGTAGGACGGTCAGGCGTCGTCCGTGCTCGCGGGTAGATTCGAAACGGAGTGGCGGGCGTGCTGCCCGCCTTCACCCTGCCCGTCCATGCCTTTCTCCGGGCGGGGTCCGTCCGACTGGGAGCAGTGATTCGTTTGCTGGACCGCGTCACCCTGCGGGGGCTGCGTGCCCGGGGCCACCACGGCGTCTTCGAGCGTGAGCGCGTCGAGGGACAGACCTTCGTGGTCGATCTCGTGCTGTACCTGGACACCCGCCCCGCGGCGGCCGGAGACGACCTCACCCGCACGGCGCACTACGGTCTGGTGGCCGAGGAGGCCACCGCGATCATCGCCGGGGAACCGGTCGACCTGATCGAGACCCTGGCCCAGCGCATCGCCGACCAGTGCCTCAAGCACGAAGCGGTCGAGGAGGTCGAGGTCACGGTGCACAAGCCGGACGCCCCGATCACCGTGCCGTTCGACGACGTGACCGTGACCATCCACCGGGGCCGCGCATGACCCCCGCCGCGCCCCCGGTTTTCGATGTAGAGGACATTCTCCGATGAGCACCAGCGACCCGACGGCCACGCCGAACGCGTTCGACCTGGAGAGCCGGGTGGACTCCGCCGACACCACGCTGCACAGTCAGCACTGCGCGGTGATCGCGCTCGGCAGCAACCTGGGCAACCGGCTGGACACCCTCCAGGGCGCCGTGGACGCGCTCGCCGACACCCCGGGCCTGAGGATCAAGGCCGTCTCGGCGGTGTACGAGACCGAGGCCGTCGGCGGGCCCGAGGAACAGCCGAACTACTACAACGCGGTCGTGGTGCTGCGCACCTCGCTGCCCCCGCGGGACCTGCTGGAGCGCGGCAACGCCATCGAGGACGCCTTCGGGCGGGTGCGGACGGTCCAGTGGGGCCCGCGCACCCTGGACGTCGACATCCTGGCCTACGAGGGCGTGCTGAGCGACGACCCGCAGCTGCTGCTGCCGCACCCGCGCTCGCACGAGCGGGCCTTCGTGCTCGCCCCCTGGCTGGACGCCCAGCCGGAGGCCGAGGTGCCGGGGCACGGGCGGGTGGACGTGCTGCTGGACGGGCTGGGCGGCCCGGGCGCGCAGGGCGTGAAGCGCCGCGAGGACATCCGGCTGACGCTGCCGGAGTAGGCCTCGGGGCTGCCGGTCAGGGAACTCGGCCGGGGGCCCGGCCGTACGAGTAGGTGTCCGTCGTTCGCGCGGGTGCCCGCCCGGCCGGGCCCGGTACGGTGGCCTGGCGTCGCCGTGCCGGGCCACCGGGCGGCCGGCCGGCTCCGGTACCAGGGAAGGACCCCCTCCGAGTGAAGCTGCTTCGCCTCCGTCTGCTGATCGGCATCACCGCGGCCACGACGGCGCTGTCCTGGGCCGGCTCCAAACTGTGGGCCTCCCTGGACACGTTGCCCGCCGTGCCGGCCGCGGCGCCGGTGGTGCTGGCGGCGGTGGCGGTGATCCTGCTGGCGACCGCGCTGTCGTTGCGGGCCAGGCTGAAGGCGGTGCGCGAGCGGCAGCCGGGCGCGAAGGGGGTCGACCCGCTGCTGGCGGCCAGGGCGGTGGTGCTGGGACAGGCCAGCGCGCTGGTCTCGGCGGTGGTCACCGGCGTCTACGCGGGCGCCGGGATCTACCTGCTGGGGGAGCTGGACGTGTCGGCCCGCCAGGACCAGGCCGTCACGGCCGGGCTCGCGGTGCTGGCGGGGGCGGCGGTGATCGCCGCGGCGCTCTGGATCCAGCACGTGTGCAAGTTGCCGGAGAACCACGACGACCCGGGCGGCCAGGCGGCATCGCACCGCTGAGCCGGGCGTCCGTCGTGATCTTGCGTGAGATTCCGGGCACGTGCGGTAAAAACCGCACCCTGTCAAGGGCGGAAGGGGACCCTGGGCTGACACGCCCCCAATTCGCACGCTAGTTTCTTGGACATGTCTCGCGGACGCCACCGTCATTCCTCCGTCCTCGGCCGGGTCTTCCCCCCCACCGCCGCCGGCGTACTGCTGGTCGCCGCTCTGGCCGCACTGCTCTTCAGTCAGGACACCGTCCTGGTTCGTTCGGTGGGCGTCGCGACGGTGATCGCGACGCTCGGCTTCGCGCTGCTGCTGCGCCAGCGGGACAAGGCGGCCAGGGCGGCCGCCGAGATGGCCTCGGCCCAGCGGCTGCGCGCCGAGGAGCGGTTCGAGGAGCAGCTGGCCGAGGCCGAGTACGCGGCGGAGGTCGCCGAGGAGCGGGCCACCAGGTTCGGGCGGCGGCTGACGGCGGAGAAGTCGCGGCTGGCGAAGGCCGAGACCGAGATCGCCCGGCTGCTGCGCGAGCGGGCCGTGGCGGTGGCCGAGCAGGCGCTCAAGGAGGCCGAGGCGACCCAGAAGGCGCTCGCCGCGAGCCGTCCGAGGTACCCGGCCAGCCCGGCCGCGTACGTGCGGGCGGCGGCCGTGCTGCGGCTGCTGGAGCGCCGCGCGGCGGAGCAGGAGGAGCAGCGGGCTCGTACGGCGGGTGCGGAGGTCGCGCTGCGGGCGCCCGCGGCGGGGGCTCCGGTCGTCCAGGCCGCCCCGGCGGCTGCGGTGCCCGCTCCGGTGGCCGTGCCGGCCCCGGTGGCGCCCTCGGTGCCCACCCCCGGGCAGGCCCCGGCGGCCCAGTCGCCCGCGCGGCCCGTGCCGGCGCGTCCGGCGCTGACCGCGACGGTCGGTCAGCTCGGCGGAACGCCGGCGGTTCCGGCCGCGGTGCCCGTGCCGGGGGAGCGGCAGCGGCAGCGGCCGGTGCAGTCCGGACAGGTGCGCGGGCAGGGCTTCAGTTTCTTCGGCCGCAACCCGGGTGCCGCGGTGCGCCCGGCGGCCCCGGCACCGGCGGTGGGCAGCGTCGCCGAGCTGGGGGAGCGCGCCGACCTGGCGGACGTGGTGGGCGACGAGGTGGTGGCCGCCGAGGCCGGGGCCAGGGCCGCGGAGCCGGCCGACCGGCCGGAGCGGGGCGAGCCGACCGTGGTGGACCTGACGCCGGAGGACGAGACCGAGCTGATCGAGCTGCCGGAGCTGCGCGCCTCGCGCTGAGGCCGGCGGTGCCCTGGCCCCGGTGCCCGGGCTCAGGACCCCGGAAACGAAGAACCGCGGCGCGGGAGGTCGGACGGACCGACTTCCCGCGCCGCGGCGTTTCCCGCGGGTGCGTCAGAGCTGGACGCCGAAGTCCTGGGCGATGCCGGCCAGGCCGGAGGCGTAGCCCTGGCCGACGGCGCGGAACTTCCACTCCGCGCCGTTGCGGTACAGCTCGCCGAAGATCATCGCGGTCTCGGTGGCGGCGTCCTCGGAGAGGTCGTAGCGGGCGATCTCGGCGCCGCCGGCGGCGTTCACCACGCGGATGTAGGCGTTCCGGACCTGGCCGAAGTTCTGGCCGCGGGCGGTGCCGTCGTAGATGGTGACCGGGAAGGTGATCTTGGCGGCCTCGACCGGCAGGCCGGCCAGGTTGACGTTGATCGACTCGTCGTCGCCCGCGCCCTCGCCGGTGCGGTTGTCACCGGTGTGCACGACGGTGTTGTCCGGCGTGCTGGTGTTGTTGAAGAACACGAAGTGGCCGTTGGACAGCACCTTGCCGTCCGCGTTCAGGACGATCGCGCTGGCGTCGAGGTCGAATTCGGCGCCGGTCGTGGTGCGGACGTCCCAGCCGAGGCCGACGGTGACCGCGGACAGGCCGGGGGCCTCCTTGGTCAGCGAGACGTTGCCACCCTTGGAGAGGCTCACTGGCATGACGATTGCAGTCCCTTCGTTCGCTTCGTTCGCTTTTCCCCGGGACAACGCAATACCCCGGGGGCTTGGTTCCGCAGGGGCCGTGAATTCTTCGTGGGTGCCAATCCCGGGGCAAAGACCGGGCAAAGCCGGGTGTCAGATCCGCCGGAACCGGCCCTGGAGCGACCAGATGTTCGGATTGTCGGCCAGGCCAGGGTGCATGTCGAAGAGGTCGGCCAGCGTGTCCTGGAGGAAGTCCCTGGCCTCGCGCCGCAGTTCGTCGTGCCGGACCACCACCGGCGGCTCGTCCGGCAGCCAGGTCGCGGTGACCTCGACCCAGTTGAAGCGGCGGGCGAAGCGCAGCAGCTCGGTGTTCTGGGTGAAGTCGAGGTCGGCGGTCTGCACCCGGGCGGCCCGGCTGCCGTCCGGGTCGCGGTCCAGGTGCTCGACGACGTCGCACAGCGCCCAGGCGAAGTCGAGCACCGGCACCCAGCCCCACGCGGTGGACAGCCCCGCGTCCTCGCCGTCCAGGTAGACGTCGCCGGAGAACAGGTCGTACCGCAGGGTGTGCACGGACGCGGTGCGGTAGTCCGTCTGCGGGGGGTCGGGGAAGCGGTTGGAGAGGGAGTAGCCGAGCTCGATCACGTACGCCATTGTCGGGGCTCGGCGCGCGCTCGGATAACCGGGTGACCGTACGGGCGCGGCGCGGGATGATGGGCACATGTCCGAGCCCGTTCGCGTACGGGGGTCGGTGGTCGTCCCCGACACCGAGCTCGTCTGGCGCTTCTCGCGTTCCTCCGGCCCCGGTGGCCAGCACGTCAACACCTCCGACTCCAAGGCCGAGCTCCGCTTCGACCTGGCCTCGACCAGGGCGCTGCCCGAGGTGTGGCGCGAGCGTGCGCTGGAGCGGCTGGCCGGGCGGCTGGTGGACGGCCGGGTGCTGGTGGTCCAGGCCTCGGAGTTCCGCTCGCAGTGGCGCAACCGGGAGGCGGCCGTGGTCCGGCTGTCGGCGCTGCTGACCGAGGCGTGCGCGCCGCCGCCGAAGGCGCGGCGGGCGACCAGGCCCAGCCGGGGGATGGTCCAGCGCCGGCTGGAGAACAAGCGGCACCGCTCCGAGCTGAAGCAGGGCCGCCGGTCGCCGCGGGGCGGCGAGTAGCCGGTCCGTCAGCCCAGGGTGCGGTAGCCGCCGCGGAAGTAGAGCAGCGGGCGGCCGCCGGGGTCGGGCACCACGGCCTCCAGGACGCGGCCGAGCAGCAGGGTGTGGTCGCCGGCGGGTATCCGCTGTTCGGTGCGGCACTCGACGGTGGCCAGCGCGCCGTCGATCAGCGGGGCGCCGGTGCGCGGGCCGCGGTGGTGCGGGGTGTCCGTGAACAGCAGCCGGTCGCTGAGCCGGCCCTTCATGGCGAACCGGGAGCCGAGCGTCTTCTGCCCCTCGGCCAGGAGCGAGACGGCCCAGGTGTCGACCCGGGAGAGCAGCTCGTCCATCCGGGAGTCCTCGCGGACCGAGATCAGCACCAGCGGCGGTTCCAGCGACACGGAGAGGAAGGACGTGGCGGTCATGCCGGCGTCCTCGCCGTCCTCCGGGTCGTGGAGGGTCACCAGGCTCACGCCGGCGGCGAGCTGGGAGAGAGCTGCCCGGAACTCGTCGGGCGTGGCGTGGGGGGCAGCTTCGGGCTGCGGGGACGAGTACACGTACCGCACGGTAGTCGGCGCCCGGGAAGAAGGGCATCGGGCCTTGGTCGTAGGACCGGTGGTCCGGCCGAAGGGTTGCGCCCGGTGGCCGAACTCACCCCCAGGGGTGAAGCCGTCGGATCGCCGGGTGTAGCCGGCTTCAGTCCGCGGCCGATGCGGTCGACCACGAGAAATGTTCCGATGGCGTTTTATGTCCAGCTATGGGACAGATGAACTGATTAAGGGCGCATTAGTGTCGTGTGATTTAAGTCACAAGTGATGGCCTATTGCTGACCGAGCGTGCCGAACGCTGTGCTCCCTGTGATTCAGTTCTTCTGGCAATCGGACGATAACCAATCAAGAACTATCCGAAGCAGCCGGGGAGCCCCCGCATGGAAGCCGAGTCGGAGCCGTACGTCCGTCTCGCGACCCTCCGCACCTTGCACCGGGTCGTGGCGGACCTCAACGCTGCCCGCAGCCTCGCCGGCACGCTCCAGGCCGTCGTCGAGGGAGCGGTGCACGGGCTCGGCTTCGACGCCGCCGCGGTCAGCCTGGTCAGACCGGACGGCGACCTCGTGGTGGCGGCCGTCTGGGAGCTGGAGGAGAGCCCGATGGGCGGCCCCTCCGTGCTGCTCGGCCAGGTCGGTTCCCGGGAGTCCTGGGACCGGCTGCTCGGCGTCAGCGACCACTGGGGCACCCTGCGCTTCCTGCCGTACGACCGCGGCTGGGCCGTCGCCAGCGACATCCCGCGCTGGATCGGGGACGGCCCGCTGCCGGTGTACGCCAACGACTGGCACCCCGCCGACGGACTGCTCGCCCCGATGTACAGCGCCGGCGGCGACCTGCTCGGCGTGCTCTCGGTGGACCGCCCGCGCAGCGGCAAGCGGCCCGGGGCGTGGACCCGCGAGGCGCTGGAGATGTTCTCGCTACAGGCCTCCATCGCGATCGGCAACGCCAGGCTGCGGGCCGAGATGCAGCGCGCGCTGGCCCGCCTGGAGAAGGAGCAGCAGGCGCTGCGGGCCAGTGAGGAGAGCTTCCGCCAGGCCTTCGAGTACGCGCCCAGCGGGATGGCGATCACCGAACTGCACGGCGCCGGGCGCGGTCAGCTGACCAGGGTCAACGACGCGCTGTGCCGGCTGCTCGGCCGGCCCAGGGCGGTGCTGCGCCAGCAGAGCTTCGCCGACCTCGTGCACCCCGAGGACCGGGCGCTGCTGGACCGCACCAGCGCCGAGAGCGGCCGCGCGGAGCTGCGGCTGTCCCGGCGCGACGGCGGCTACCAGTGGGTCTGCCTGCGGAACTCGATCGTCGCGGACGCGGCCGAGGGGCCGAGCTTCCTGCTCACCCACGTCGAGGACATCGAGGACCGCAAGCGGCACGAGTTCCAGCTCGCCCACCGGGCCAGCCACGACGCGCTCACCGGGCTGCCGAACGGCGCCGAACTCAAGGCCAGGCTGGGCCGCCGGCTCTGCGCCCAGCCGCAGCCGGTCGGCGCGGCCGCCGGGCAGGTCGAGGCGGCCTACCCGCAGCCGTACGGCTACCAGGCGGACTCCTACAGCGCGCACGCGGCGCACGGCGGGCTGGAGGGCACCGACCCGTACGCCGGTCCGGTGCACGGCTACGGGCTGTCCGAGGGCCTGCCGACCGGGGTCGGCCCGGCGGGCTACGGGGAGCACGTGCACGCGGTGGTCCCGGCCGAGTACGGGCCCGGCGGCGACGCCTGGTCGGCGCCGTTCCGCTCCGGCGGTGCCGCGGCGCTGGACAAGGGTCTCGCGGTGCTCTTCTGCGATCTGGACGGCTTCAAGTCGATCAACGACCGGTTCGGCCACAACGCGGGCGACGCGGTGCTGGTCGAGGTCGCCCGGCGGCTGAGCCAGGCCGTCAGGGACGGCGACACGGTGGCCAGGCTCGGCGGCGACGAGTTCGTGGTGCTGGCCGACGGGATCGGCCGGGAGGAGGCCAAGGACCTCGCCCACCGGCTGCGCGGCGCCATCATCCCGCCGATGCGGATCGACGGGCGGGCGATGCGGGTGGGGGTGAGCCTCGGGGTCGGCTGGGCGGGCTGCGGGATGAGCATCGAGGAGGTGCTGCAGACCGCGGACGAGCGGATGTACGACGAGAAGCGGGCCAGGGGCGGTGCGGTGCGCGGGGCGCGCGGCGAGCGCTCGCACCGGCGCGCGGGCTGAGCCCGCGGAAGGCCGCGGTTCGCCCGGATCCACCCCGGCCGGGCCGGGTTACCCATGAGTTGTCAAGGGTTCTTTTCCCGCTGTCAGGTACGACAGGTAGGGTTCCCGGTACGACAGCGTCCATGATCTGCGCCGCTCGCAGCAGGCGGCGCACCGGATGGGGGAGCAGACCACCGTGACGACCGCCGGCAGCAACGGAGTGCCCGAGGGCCAGGGGGGCGGTGCCCCGCAGGACGACGACCCGTTCGGCTACCTCTACCGCCCGGCCGACGGTTCCACCGGGCAGCCGGCCGAGCCGCAGCAGGGGGTCCCGCGCACGCCGTACAGCCGCCCGATGGAGGTCGGGCGCGCGCAGTACGGCTACCCGCAGGCCGGGCCGCCGCGGGCGCAGCAGCAGCCGTACGGCCAGCAGGGCATGCCGCCGCAGGGGTACCCGGGCGGCCAGCAGCAGGCCCCGTACGGAGGTCAGCCCGGCCCGCCGCAGCAGCCCGAGTACGGTGCCGCGCCCACCCAGCAGACCCGCTACGCGGAGCACTCCAGGCCGCAGCCGGGGGACGAGCCCCGCAGCAGCGGCCGGAGCAAGGGCGCGGTGATCGGTGCGGTCGCCGTGGTCGCGGCGATAGCGATCGGCGCCGGGATAGCGCTCTCCACCGGGGATCCGGGCGGCGAGAAGGACACCAAGGGCGGCACCACGACCGCCGCCCCGCCGGTCTCGGGCAGCCCCGCGCCGACGGCCGCCACCGCGAGCACCACCCCCTCGGCGACCACGACCCCCGTCTCCGGCCCGACGAGCGTGGACGCGAGCCAGCTCCAGGCGCAGAACGCGCCGTCCGGCAACAGCGTCAAGGGCGCCAAGTCGGCCGACGGCAGCTACCTGACGCTCCAGCCGGGCGGCTCGGTGACCTGGACCGGTGAGATCGCCACGGCCGGCACCTACAAGATGTACGTGCACTACAACTACTCCGGCGCGGAGCTCAAGGGCGGGGCCGTGGTGAACGGCAAGGAATGGCCCAGCGGATTGTCGTACAAGATCTACGGGACCCCTCCCAAGGACCAGGCGGCCGCCTGGTACAGCACCTGGATACTGCCGCAGTTCCAGGCCGGGTCGAACTCGGTGACCTTCACGGTGCCCTCCGGGGCCGTCCTGATCGACCAGGTCACCATCGAACCGAGCGGCTGACGCCCCCGGAACACGACACGGCCGCCCGTCCCCGCAGGGGGAGGGCGGCCGTCGGCGTCGCTCAGGCGGGCTTGACGGTGGAGAACGCGTCGCCGCCGATGACCCACCGGCCGCGGCGCATCACGGCGACCAGGTCGTAGCTCTCGGAGTCGACCACGACCAGGTCGGCGAGCTTGCCGGTCTCCAGCGAGCCGATCGAGTCGCTCAGGCCGAGCAGCCGGGCCGGGGTGGCGGACAGCGACTCGACGGTCTGGTTCAGGCTCAGCCCGTTGACGGTGACCGAGCGCTTGAACGCCACGTCCAGCGTGAGGGTGGAGCCGGCGATCGCACCGCCCTCGACCAGCCGGGCGACGCCGTCCTTGACCTCGACCTGGAGCGGGCCGAGCGGGTAGAGGCCGTCGCCCATGCCGGCCGCGCCCATCGCGTCGGTGATCAGGGCGACCCGGTTCGCGCCGGCGGTGCCGTAGGCGAGGTCCAGCACAGAGGGGTGCAGGTGCACGCCGTCGTTGATCAGCTCGACGGTGACCCGCTCGTCCTCCAGCAGCGCCACGATCGGGCCCGGGGCGCGGTGGGCGATGCCGGGCATGGCGTTGAACAGGTGGGTGGCGACGGTGGCGCCGGCCTCGATCGCCTCCAGGGTGGTGGCGTAGTCGGAGTCGGTGTGGCCGACGGCGGCGATCACGCCGAGGTCGGCGAGCATCCGCACCGAGTCCAGGCCGCCGGGCAGTTCGGGGGCCAGGGTGACCATCTTGGCATGGCCGCGGGCGGCGTCGACCAGCTTGCGCACCAGCGCCGGGTCGGGGTCGCGCAGCAGGTCGGGGCGGTGGGCGCCGCAGCGGTTGTGCGAGATGAACGGGCCCTCGAAGTGGATGCCGGCCAGGACGCCGTCCTCGACGAGTTCGGAGAGGACGTGCGCCTGGCGGGCGACCTCGTCGATCTCGCCGGTGACGGTGGAGGCCACCGTGGTGGTGGTGCCGTGCTCCAGGTGGGTGCGGGCGGCGAGCAGGGCCTCCTCGGCGATGCCCGAGGTGTACGCGGCACCGCCGCCGCCGTGCACGTGCAGGTCGACGAAGCCGGGTACGACGGTGTACCCGGTCAGGTCGAGGTCGCCGGGCTCGGTGTCGCCGCCGAAGGCGGCGATGCGCTCGCCCTCCACGGCGAGGCGGTCGCCCTCGACGACGCCGCCGGGCAGGACCAGTCGGGCGCCGGCCAGGGCAGTACGGTCACGGTCCGCGGTGGTCACGCGGTCACCTCCATCGAGAGCAGATCCCAGGCGAGCAGGCCCGCGCCCAGGGAAGCGGCGGTGTCTTTGAGCATGGCTGGTACGACCTTCGGGGGCATCTGGAAGGTCAGTCGCTCGGTGACCGCCGCGCGCAGCGGGGTGAAGAGCGTGTCGCCGGCCTCGGCCAGACCACCGCCGACGATCACCGTGGACGGGTCGAGCAGGCTCTGGGCCAGGAAGATGCCGTCCGCCAGGGCGTCGACGGCCTGCTGCCAGACCGCCAGCGCGCGGTCGTCCCCGGCGTCCACCGCGGCGGCGCAGGATGCCGCGTCGGCGTCGGGGTCACCGCTGGCCTCGGCCCAGGCACGGGAGACGGCGGAGGCCGAGGCCAGCGTCTCCAGGCAGCCGCGGGCGCCGCAGCCGCACAGGGGGCCGCCGGGGCGGACCACGACGTGGCCGATCTCGCCGCCGTAGCCGTGCGCGCCGGCCTCGATCCGGCCGTCGATGCCGATGGCGCCGGCGATGCCGGTGCCGAGGGCGATGAACAGGAAGCGGTCGACGCCCCGGCCGGCTCCGAGCCGGCCCTCGGCCAGGCCCCCGGAGCGCACGTCGTGGCCGAGGGCCACCGGCATCGCGCCGCCGTCCGGTCCGGCCAGACGCTCGCCGAGGAGCCTCCGCAGCGGGAGGTCGCGCCAGCCGAGGTTGGAGGAGTAGACCGCGATGCCGTTCTTCTCGTCGATCGTCCCCGGGACGGCGACACCGGCCGCGAGCGGGGCGACGCCGAAACGGCTGCGGCCTTCGTCCGCCAGGTCGGCGGCGAAGTCGAGGATGGTGGCGACAACGGCGTCCGTGCCGTGTTCCCGCCCGGTCGGTCGGCGTGCTTCGAACAGCACGGAGCCGTCCTGGGCGAGCAGCGCGGCCTTCATGCCGGTGCCGCCTACATCGAGTGCGATGACGTGCTTCACGGAGGACAGTTTCCCTTGGGTGGGTAGAAGAGGTCTAGTCCAGTTGTCGGATTGGTCTGGTCCATACTGGGTGAGCTTTGTCGCAGCTGCGGGATTGTGGGGGGCTTTGCGCCGGGGCGAGGGACGGGGTACGGGGGGTGGAAGCGGGGGTTTTGTTGCGCATCGTGCAATGACTCCGAGCACTTCGGTAACTACTGGGGCGGGCCTGGTCAGTGGTGTGGACCGGTGGTCGGCGGGTTTGGCAGTGTTGCGCGTCCCCCCGCCGGATTTCCCCCGTTCCGGCCGTTCATCCCCCCGAAGGCGGTACCCGCGTTGAACCGACGCGTCCACGTTCCCACCCGTGTGCTCGGCGGTGCGCTGGCCGGAGCACTGGTGCTCACCGCGGTCAGCGCGTGCGGAGGGCAGGACGACGGGACGGTCACCCTCAGACTCGTCGCGGCCGACTACGGCGAGAGCCCCGAGACCAGCTCCCAGCACTACTGGGACGCGCTCGCCAGGGAGTTCGAGGCGGCCAACCCCAGGATCAAGGTCAGCGTCGAGGTGGACAGCTGGACCGAGATCGGCAAGAAGGTCGAGGACATGATCGCGGCCGGCAAGTCGCCGGACCTGCTCCAGACCGGCGGCTTCGCGGACCAGGTCGCGGCGGACCGGCTGTACCCGGCCTCCGAGGTGCTCTCGGTGGAGACCCAGGCGAAGTTCCTGGAGACCTTCGCACACGCCGGACAGGTGCTCGGGACGCAGTACGGGATTCCGTTCGTGTCCTCGTCGCGGGTGCTCTTCTACAACAAGGCGGTGTTCCGGCAGGCCGGGATCACCCAGCCGCCGGCCACCTGGAACGAACTGCGGCAGGACGCGGAGAAGATCAAGGCCAAGGTGCCGGGGGTGACCCCGTACGGGCTGCCGCTGGGGCCTGAGGAGGCACCCGCCGAGTCGATGCTGTGGACGCTGAGCGGCGGCGGCAGCATCTCCGACGACGTGGGCAACTACACCATCGACAGCGCCCAGAACCAGGCGACGTTCGGCTGGCTGAAGAGCAACCTGGTGGGCACCGGGCTGACGTACCCGGACCCGGGCGCGATGAACCGCACCCCGGTGTTCCAGGACTTCGCCGCCGGGAAGGTCGCGATGCTGAACGGGCATCCGACACTGCTGCGGATGGCGACCGCCGGGAAGATCGACTTCGGGACGGCGCCGATCCCGAAGAAGGACGGGGTGGGGCGGACCGGCAGCCTCGGGGTCGCGGACTGGATGACGGCGTTCAAGGCGAACGGGCACAAGAACGAGATCAAGAAGTTCCTGTCGTTCGTCTACGGCAAGGACAACCAGCTGAAGTTCGACGAGCAGTACAACCTGCTGCCGGTCACGCAGGACGCGTTCACCCAGATGTCGTCGGATCCGAAGCACGAGGACCTCAAGCAGTTCGCGGTCGGTCTGACCAACGCGAGCTTCTACCCGTTCGGGGACCCGGCCTGGGGCGAGGTCAGCAACCGGATCAAGGCGGGGATCGGGCAGGCGGTGACGGGGGACCCGAAGCAGGTGCTCGGCGGGCTCCAGGAGTCGGCGGCGAAGGAAGCGGCGAAGGTCCGGAAGTAGGGCCGGGGACGCCGCCGGGGCCGGGGTTCCCCCCCGGCCCCGGCGGTGCGTTTTCGGGTGGTGCGTTTTCGGGTGGTGCGGTGTCGGGCGGGGCTCAGGGGAGCGTGATGGCGTAGGCCTTGCGGAGGGTCTCGTGGACCGTCCAGGTGGTGCGGTCGCCCTCGCGCAGGACCGCGCAGTCGCCGGGGCCGACCTCCAGGGTCGGGCCGCCCTCGACCTCGACGGTGGCTCGCCCGCTGAGCACCACGAACATCTCGTCGGCCTCGACGTCGGTGACCACGCCGGGGGTGATCTGCCAGATGCCGCGCAGGTGGCGGCCGTCGGCGGACTCGGACAGCACCCTGCCGGTGACCTCGGGGGTGCCGGAGACGATCTGGGACGGGTCGAGCGGGTCGGGGTCGAGGTCGGCGGTGGGGATGTGCAGGGCGAAGGCGGGCGTGGTCATGGGGGTGACGTTAGCGGGGGGTCCTGGGCGGCGGGGCGAGCAGTGTGTGTCGGGGTCGCGCGGGAGAATGACACTCCGTAGCGGTGGGCGGAGGGTTTCCGGTGGGTGAGCTGGCCGAGCTGAGTGAGCGGGAGCGGGCGGTGCTGGCGCTGGAGGGGCGGCAGTGGCGGACGGCGGGGGCCAAGGAGCGGGCGATCCGGGAGGAGCTGGGGCTCTCCTCGACGCGGTACTACCAGGTGCTGAACGCTCTGCTGGACCGGGAGGAGGCCTTGGCGCACGCGCCGGTGCTGGTGAATCGGCTGCGGCGGGTGCGGGAGGCTCGGCGGGGGGCTCGTTGAACGGGGGGCTTTCGGGAGGGTGGGGTGGCGGGGGGGGGGGGGGGGGGGGGCGGCGCCGGGGGGGGCCGCTCCGGGGGCTGGATGATTTTCGGACTGCCCTGCTCGTGGGTGCGACGCCCGACGGCGGTGGCAGTCTGAAAATCACCCGTCACGCCCCTCTCCGGGCCACCCTCTGCGCCGCCCCCGCCCGCGGCGCGTCCCTCTCGCCGGGGAGGGAGGGGGAAGGGCGGGTGGGTGGGTGGGGACAGGTGGGCGGGTGGGTGGGACAGGTAGGTGGGTGGGGACAGGGGGGAGGGGCGGGTGGGTGGGTGGGGACAGGTGGGCGGGTGGGTGGGACAGGTAGGTGGGTGGGGACAGGGGGGAGGGGCGGGTGGGGGCTCGGCTGGGCGGGTGGGTGCGGAGGGGGGTGGTCCGGGGTAGGGGCTTCGGTATGGGTTTTGAAGAGAAGTTCGTGCCGGGGACCGGGGCTGGGCGGGACGGGGTGCGGGCCGTCCTGGCGGCGCCCGGGGAGGCCGTGATCGGGTTGGACTTCGACGGGACGCTGGCGCCGATCGTGGCGGATCCCGGGCAGGCGCGGGCCCATCCGGGGGTGGTGGGGGCGTTGCGGCGGTTGACCTCGGTGGTGGGGGCGGTGGTGGTGGTGACGGGGCGGCCGGCCGGGTTGGCGGTGGAGTACGGGGGGTTCGCGGGGCTGCCGGGGGTGGTGGTGCTGGGGCACTACGGGGCCGAGCGGTGGGAGGACGGGGAGCTGTCGGCGCCGGAGGTGCACCCGGGGGTCGCCGGGGTGCGGGCGGCGTTGCCCGAGGTGCTGGAGCGGGTGGGGGCGCCCGAGGGGACGTGGGTGGAGGACAAGGGGCGGTCGGTGGCGGTGCACACCCGGCGGGCGGCGGGGCCGGAGGAGGCGCTGGAGCTGCTGCGGGCGCCGGTGGGGGAGCTGGCGGCCGGGTACGGGCTGGTGGTGGAGCCCGGTCGGCTGGTGCTGGAGCTGCGGCCGCCGGGGGTGGACAAGGGGGCGGCGCTGACCGGGTTCCTGCGGGAGCGGGGGGCCCGTTCGGTGCTCTACGCCGGGGACGACCTGGGGGACGTGGCGGCCTTCGCCGCGGTGGAGAAGCTGCGCGGCGAGGGGGTGGCCGGGGTGCTGGTGTGCGCCGGCGCGGTGGGGGACGCGCCGGTGCGGGAGCTGGCCGACCGGGCGGACCTGGTGGTCGCCGGGCCGGAGGGCGTGGTGGAGCTGTTGGAGGCCCTGGGGGAGGCGCTCACAGGGCGTTGAGCTGGTCCAGGAACCACTGCTGCGGGGGGAGCGCGGTGGCCGCCTCGGCGAGGCGCTTGGTGCGGCCGGCGCGCTCCTCCGGGCTCATGGTGAGGCCGGTGTGGAGGGCCTCCGCGGTGGCGATGACGTCGTAGGGGTTGACGGTGAGGGCGTCGTCCTTGAGTTCGGCGTGGGCGCCGGCCTCGCGGGAGAGGACGAGGGCGCAGCCGTGGTCGGAGACCACGGGCACCTCCTTGGCGACCAGGTTCATGCCGTCGCGGATGGGGTTGACCAGGGCGACGTCGGCCAGCCGGTAGGCGGCGAGGGAGCGCGGGAAGTCGTCGTCGACGTGCAGGATCAGCGGCCGCCAGGTGGGGGTGGCGAACTCCTCGTCGATGGCGGCCGCGAGGTCCTGGACGGCGGCGGTGTAGTTCCGGTACTCGGCGAGGTCGGTGCGGGACGGGTAGGCGAAGGCGATGTGCACCACCCGGTCGTGCCACTCGGGGCGGGTGCGGAGCAGGTGCCGGTACGCCTGGAGGCCGCGGACGATGTTCTTGCTCAGTTCGGTGCGGTCGACCCGGACGATGGTGCGGCGGTCGCCGACGGCCTCGCGGAGCGCGGCGAGGCGCTCGTCGACGTCGGGGCGGTGGGCGCGTTCGCGCAGGAAGTCGGCGTCGGCCCCGAGGGCGTGGACGCCGAGGCGTGTAGTTCGCCGAGTGGGGGTCCCCCCGGCCGAAGGCTGGGGGCGTGTGGTGCGGCCTTCGAAGGTGACGGTGAGCGCGTCGTGGTCGACGGTCGCCCCGAGGAGGTCCTCGCAGCAGGCGGCGAAGGCGCGGGCCCAGCGGTGGGTCAGGAAGCCGGCCCGGTCGGCGCCCAGGATGCCGGTCAGGACGGCCCTGCCGACGTCGTCGGGCAGCATCCGGTAGTACTCGGGCGGCGCCCAGGGGGTGTGCGAGAAGTGGCCGGTGCGCAGGTCGGGGCGGGCCTCCCGGAGCAGGGCCGGGACCAGCGAGAGGTGGTAGTCCTGGACGAGGACGGCGGCGCCCGGGGCGGCTTCGGCGGCCAGGGCTTCGGCGAAGGCCTCGTTGTAGGCCAGGTAGGCGGCCCACTCGGTGCGGAACCCGGCGTCGAAGGCGGGCGCGGTGGGGGTCGCGTAGAGCAGGTGGTGGACGAACCAGAGGGTGGAGTTGGCGACGCCGTTGTAGGCGCGGGCGAAGGTGCGGGGGTCGATGTCCAGCATGCGTACGGCCTGGCCGCCGACGTCGTGGCCGGCCAGGTCGAGGCGGCCGTGGGGGGCCTCGGCGGCGGCTCTGCGGTCGGAGTCGTTGAGGGCGGCGCAGACCCAGACGGCGTTCGGGTCCTCGATGGCGGAGAGGCCGGATACCAGGCCGCCGCCGCCGCGTCGCAGGGTCAGCGTGCCGTCGTCGGAGGTGCTGAAGGACACCGGTCCCCGGTTGGAGGCCACCAGGACGGGGGCGGTGCCGGTCGCACTCGAACGGTTGGTCGTGAGATCGCCCATGGTTGGGATGTTGCCGGGGGTGTGGGGTGGCAAACGTGTCAGTGCCGAGTGGCGTACTCGGGGACGGTGTGCATCGGGGGCCGTTCCAGGGCGGTGATCTCGTAGGTGCGGGGCGTGAAGATGGGGGTCCCCCCGGCCGAAGGCTGGGAGAGGGTCTCCGGGGCGCGGGTGAACTGGGTGAGGTGGGGGCGGACGAGGTCGGCGGAGGCCTTGAGGCGGTGGGCGCGGTCGAGGCGTTCGAGGGCGGTCCGGTAGATGGTGGCGGCCATCCGGCCGAGGGCCTGGCCGTCCTGGTGGCGGTGGTGCCGGACGCCGACGTCCACCTGGGCCAGGGCGTCCAGGCCGGCCAGTTCCAGGGCGTCGACCAGGAGGCCGAGTTCGACGCCGTAGCCGGTGGGGAAGGGCAGCCGTTCGAGCAGCGGGCGGCGGGCCGCGTACTCGCCGCCGAGCGGCTGGACGAAGCCGGCCAGCTCCGGCCAGTGGAGGTTGAGCAGGGGGCGGGCGACGAGTTCGGTGACCCGGCCGCCGCCGGCGGGCAGGACGGCGCCCTCCGACTCCAGGGGGCGGTCGTACATGGCCTTGACCAGCTGGATGGACTCGTCGGTCAGCAGCGGGCCGACGATGCCGGAGACGAGCGCCGGGTCGAACTCGCGCAGGTCGGCGTCGACGAAGCAGACGATGTCGCCGCGGGTGACCAGCAGGGAGCGCCAGAGGACCTCGCCCTTGCCGGGGACGGCGGGCAGGCGGGGGAGGATCCGGTCGCGGTGTTCCACCCGGGCGCCGGCCTCGGCGGCGACGGCGGCGGTGGCGTCGGTCGAGCCGGAGTCCACGACGACGAGCTCGTCGACCAGCGGGAGGCGTTCCATCAGCTCGCGGCGGATGATGCGGACGATGTCGCCGACGGTGGCCTCCTCGTCCAGGGCGGGGAGGACGACGCTGACGGTGCGGCCGGTGCGCTCCTTGGCCGCGAGGAGGGTGTGGACCGGCCGGTCGGCCGCGCTCCAGGAGCGGCGGTGCAGCCAGGACGCCGCCTGCGGGAGGAGCTCGGAGGTCGGTTCGGCGGGCACGGAGGTCTCCTCGGCGAGTCGGGTGGGACGGGTCATCTCGCTTGGCGGACGGTCCCGTTCGGAGTTGACGCCTTCGGATACAGTCTTCGTACAGCGGTCGGACCTTTGCACGCCGGGGTCGCCGCCGAGCACCACCACAATTTCACAAGCTCATCCAGAGGGACTGAGGGAACGGCCCGTTGACGTCCCGGCAACCTTCTCGCCCGGCCGTCCTCGACGGCCCCCGGCGGGACAGGTGCCAATTCCGTCCCGTGCCGCGACCGCGCCACGGGGAAGATGAGGAGAGAGGCCTCCGCCACCATGGCTATCGACATCGCCGCACCCTCCCCCAGCCGTCGGCCGGGGGGACCCCCATCCGTCGACCTCGGCCCCGCCGCCGCCCTGTCCTGTCGGGAGTGCGGCACCCGCTTCCCGCTCGGCCCCAGCTTCGCCTGCCTGGAGTGCTTCGGCCCGCTGGAGATCGCCTACGAGTTCGGCGGTGAGGCCGCCGAGGAGCTGCGCAAGCGGATCGAGGCCGGCCCGGCGTCGATCTGGCGCTACGCGCCGTTGCTGCCGGTCCCGGCCGACGTCGCCTCCAAGCCGAACCTGAACCCGGGGTGGACCCCGCTGGTGAAGGCGGACAACCTGGGCCGCGAGCTCGGTTTCACCGCCCAGCTGCACATCAAGGACGACTCCGGGAACCCGACCCACTCGTTCAAGGACCGCGTGGTGGCCTGTGCCATCGAGGCGGCCAGGGCGTTCGGGTACACCACGCTGTCCTGCTCCTCCACAGGCAACCTGGCCGGTGCGGTGGGCGCGGCGGCGGCCAGGGCCGGTTTCAAGTCCTGCGTGTTCATCCCGCACGACCTGGAGCAGGGCAAGGTCGTCATGGCCGGGGTGTACGGCGGCGAGCTGGTCGGCATCGAGGGCAACTACGACGACGTGAACCGCTTCTGCTCGGAGCTGATCGGTGACTCGGCCGGCGAGGGCTGGGGCTTCGTCAACGTGAACCTGCGGCCGTACTACGGCGAGGGTTCCAAGACGCTGGCGTACGAGATCTGCGAGCAGCTCGGCTGGCGGCTGCCGGAGCAGATCGTGATCCCGATCGCCTCGGGCTCGCAGCTGACGAAGATCGACAAGGGCCTCCAGGAGCTGATCAGGCTCGGCCTGGTCGAGGACCGGCCGTACCGGATCTTCGGCGCCCAGGCCGAGGGCTGCTCGCCGGTGTCGGCCGCGTTCAAGGCCGGCCGGGACGTGATCAAGCCGGTGAAGCCGGACACCATCGCCAAGTCGCTGGCGATCGGCAACCCGGCTGACGGTCCGTACGTGCTGGACATCGCCCGCCGCACCGGTGGCGCGGTGGAGGACGTCACGGACGCGGAGGTCGTGGCGGCGATCCGGCTGCTGGCGCGCACCGAGGGCATCTTCGCCGAGACCGCGGGCGGGGTGACCGTCGGCGTGCTGAAGAAGCTGGTCGAGACCGGGCAGCTGGACCCGGCCAAGGAGACCGTCGCGATCAACACCGGTGACGGCCTGAAGACCCTGGACGCCGTCTCCGACGCCGGGATGACCGCCGTCATCCGCCCGACGCTGGACTCCTTCCGCGCCGCCGGCCTCGCGTCCCTCTGAACCACCCGTCAGGCCCCACCCCCGCAAGGAGAGTCATGAGCGCCAACGTCCGCATCCCCACCATCCTGCGCACCTACACCGGCGGCGCCGCCGAGGTGACCGCCGAGGGTGCCACCCTGGCCGAGGTCATCGCCGACCTGGAGAAGAACCACGCGGGCATCTCGGCCCGCATCCTGGACGACACCGGCAAGCTCCGCCGCTTCGTGAACGTCTACGTGAACGACGACGACGTGCGTTTCGCCGAGGGCCTGGCGACCGAGATCAAGGACGGCGCCGGCGTCTCGATCATCCCGGCGGTGGCCGGCGGCTGCTGAGCCGGCGCGAGCACCCGCGGTCGCCCGCGCGTACGGAATTCCGTTCTCCGTACGCGCGGGCGACCGCTTGCATTCCCGCGGGAATATTTCCGGTTCGAGTCGGAGTAGAGTGTGGCTCGGCTGGGAACAGGGTTTCCCTTTCGGCCCCCGCAGTGCTCGGCCCGGGGAGTCCGGCTGCTGGGCACGGACCGTAAAACATGTCAGGCGGATGTCAGAATTCCCGCAGGCATTTGAGTAATTCGTCCGCTATGTCCGGCGTGGAATGCGGAGATTATTCCGATTCAACCCGTCCTGTCCCCTGCCGCCTTGGCGGAATTACCGGTGGCTGGCCCTGTTGCAGAGGGCGTCGATCCGGATACATTCAGCGGCGGTCGACGCAATCACCCGCTCACCGGAGGCCGTTCGGTGTCCCGTGCGGAGGGTTGCGGCGTGCACGGCTGTGCCCAGGGGGGGTTCCCCGGGCCGGCCTTCAAACCAACCCGGGCCCGCTACCTGCGGGCGCGTGAAGGGCCAGCACAGCACTAGGGGAGTTCGGAATGGCTCAGGGCACCGTCAAGTGGTTCAACGCGGAGAAGGGCTACGGCTTCATCGCGGTCGACGGTGGTGCGGACGTCTTCGTCCACTACAGCGCGATCCAGATGGACGGCTACCGCACCCTCGAGGAGGGCCAGCGGGTCGAGTTCGAGATCTCCCAGGGACAGAAGGGCCCGCAGGCGGACATGGTTCGCGCCGCGGCGGAATGACCCCTTCCGACCCCAGGAGCTCGGCGCGGCCCTACGGCTGGTGACCACTCGCTTCTCGACGGGCCCGTGCGACGCGTGTCGTACGGGCCCGTCGGCGTTCCAGGACGGTCCCGTCGGCGGCTCGCGGATCATCGCCGGGGCTTGCACTCGACCACCCTGAGTGCTAATCATTGGCGTTAGCACTCACAGCGTGAGAGTGACAGCGGACCGGGTCGGTGAGGCCCCCGGGAGCGGTAGGGGAATGGACCCCCGCACACCAGGGCCGTCCGTCGCGGGCACCCCTTGGTCCGAGCAGTCGACCGTGTCCCGGAGGACCACTTCAGATGGCCAAGATCATCGCCTTTGATGAGGAAGCTCGCCGCGGCCTTGAGCGTGGCATGAACCAGCTCGCCGACGCCGTGAAGGTCACGCTCGGCCCCAAGGGCCGCAACGTCGTGCTGGAGAAGAAGTGGGGCGCCCCCACGATCACCAACGACGGTGTCTCCATCGCCAAGGAGATCGAGCTCGAGGACCCGTACGAGAAGATCGGTGCGGAGCTCGTCAAGGAGGTCGCCAAGAAGACGGACGACGTCGCGGGTGACGGCACCACCACCGCCACCGTGCTCGCCCAGGCCCTGGTTCGCGAGGGTCTGCGCAACGTCGCCGCCGGCGCCAACCCGATGGCCCTGAAGCGCGGCATCGAGAAGGCCGTCATCGCCGTCTCGGACCAGCTGCTGGCCCAGGCCAAGGACGTGGAGACCAAGGAGCAGATCGCCTCCACCGCCTCCATCTCCGCCGCTGACACCCAGATCGGCGAGCTGATCGCCGAGGCCATGGACAAGGTCGGCAAGGAAGGCGTCATCACCGTCGAGGAGAGCAACACCTTCGGTCTGGAGCTCGAGCTCACCGAGGGCATGCGCTTCGACAAGGGCTACATCTCGGCCTACTTCGCCACCGACCTGGAGCGCATGGAGACGAGCTTCGAGGACGCCTACATCCTCATCGCCAACTCCAAGATCAGCTCGGTCAAGGACCTGCTGCCGCTGCTGGAGAAGGTCATGCAGGGCGGCAAGTCGCTGGTCATCATCGCCGAGGACGTCGAGGGCGAGGCCCTGTCGACCCTGGTCGTGAACAAGATCCGCGGCACCTTCAAGTCCGTCGCCGTCAAGGCCCCGGGCTTCGGCGACCGCCGCAAGGCCATGCTCGGCGACATCGCCATCCTCACCGGTGGCACCGTGATCTCCGAGGAGGTCGGCCTCAAGCTGGAGAACGCCGGCATCGACCTGCTGGGCCGCGCCCGCAAGGTGGTCATCACCAAGGACGAGACCACCATCATCGATGGTGCCGGTGACGCCGACCAGGTCCAGGGTCGCGTGAACCAGATCCGTGCCGAGATCGAGAACAGCGACTCGGACTACGACCGCGAGAAGCTCCAGGAGCGCCTCGCCAAGCTGGCCGGCGGCGTGGCCGTCATCAAGGCCGGCGCGGCCACCGAGGTGGAGCTCAAGGAGCGCAAGCACCGCATCGAGGACGCCGTCCGCAACGCCAAGGCCGCCGTCGAGGAGGGCATCGTCGCCGGTGGTGGCGTCGCGCTGCTGCAGGCCGGTGTCGCCTTCGACAAGCTGGAGCTGGACGGCGACGAGGCCACCGGTGCCAACATCGTCAAGGTCGCGCTGGAGGCCCCGATCAAGCAGATCGCGACCAACGCCGGCCTGGAGGGTGGCGTCGTGGTGGAGAAGGTGCGCAACCTCCCCGCCGGTCACGGTCTGAACGCCGCCACCAACGAGTACGTCGACCTGGTCGCCGCGGGCATCATCGACCCGGCCAAGGTCACCCGCTCCGCGCTGCAGAACGCCGCCTCCATCGCGGCGCTGTTCCTCACCACCGAGGCCGTCATCGCCGACAAGCCGGAGAAGGCCGCCGCGGCCGCCGGCGGCGGCATGCCGGGCGGTGACATGGACTTCTGATCCTGATCGCTTCGATCGGATCGGCTGGTTCCCCGTCCGCGTGGGCGGTCCCCTTCGGGGGGCCGCCCACGCGGCGTTTCGGCGTTCGGGGGAATCGGGGAGAGGATGGACGGATGGCTGCCGACGACATCGAGACCGCCCTGCACAACGCCCGGGCACTGATCCTGGCCGACCTCACCGCGCGGGACGTGGCGGACGCCGCCGTCGTCTCGCTGGTGGAACAGGCCGTGACGCACCGCCGCTGGTGGCTGGAGCAGTGGCCGGACGGCACCGAGTACGTGCTCGGGCTGGTCGCCCAGGACGTCCAGGACGCGCTGCTGGAGGAGTACGGGCGCTGGCCGCTGTGCGCCGACTGCGCGGCCGAGGGGGACCCGCACGCGCTGGGCGTGGAGCCCGAGCTGGGGCCGGAGCCGCACTGGGTGTGCGGCAAGCGGGGCGCGGTGGTGGCACCGGTGGGCAAGCTGCCGTAGGGCGCTCTAAGGGGTGTCGGACGGGTCCTGGCCGGTCAGCTCCCGGAGTTCGGCCGTCAGGTTGGCGCGCGCGGCCGCCGTGAAGCGCTCGCGGGCGGCGGGGGAGCGGTAGAGGGCGGGCAGGGCCAGCAGCCGGCGCAGGACGGCGGCCCGGCCGGCCGTGAAGTCCGGCGCGGGGACGAAGCCGTACTCCGCGCGGACGGCGGCCGCGTACGCCGCGTACGCCTCGGGGGTGCCGCCGAGGACGGCGAGGTCCGCGTCGCAGAGCACCTCGCCGTCGCGGTCGCCGGGGGCGGGGTCGTGGCCGACGGTGAGCAGGACGAGGCGTTCGACCTCGGCGACCCGTTCGGCGGGCAGTCCGGCGGCGGTCAGCGCGCGGACGGCCAGGGCGGCGCTGCGCTCCTCGTTCTCGGTGCGGTCGGTGCGGTAGACGGCGTCGTGGAACCAGGCCGCCAGGCGGACCGCGTCCGGGTCGGCGGCGTGTCCGGCCAGCTCGTCGACGTGCCGCAGCACCGCGTGCAGGTGTGCGACGCGGTGGTAGCGGCGCTGCGGTTCCGACCAGCGGCGCAGCAGCTCCCGGCCGTAGGGCTCGGGGTCGGCGCCGGCCCCGCAGCGGTGCAGCAGGGCGGTCCAGGCGGCGAGCAGGCCGGCCTCGGTGCCGGACGGGTCGGGCGCCGTGGTGGCGGGGTCGGGCTCGGTGATCGGCATGGCGACCATTGTGGCGGCCGGGCCCCGCACTGGACCTATAGGTAGGTTGACGATATATGTAGTCGTATGACAGAACGCTCCATGCAGGAGCCCACGCTGCTGCTGCTCACCGCGCTGGCCGACGCCCCGCGGCACGGCTACGCGCTCATCCAGGAGATCGCCGCGATCTCCGACGGCCGGGTCAAGATGCGCACCGGCACGCTCTACGGGGCGCTCGACCGGCTGCTGGGCCAGGGCCTGATCGAGGTGGCCGCCGAGGAGGTCGTGGACGGCCGCGCCCGGCGCAGCTACGCGCTGACCGACGCCGGCCGGGACGCGCTGGCCGCCGAGGCCGGGCGCCTGCGGGCGGTCGCCACCGAGGCCGAGCGCCGGCTGACCAGGATCCGGTCGATGCTGCCGGGCAAGACCGGGTCGCAGGGGCGGCCCGCGACGGGGGGAGGCCTCTCATGACCACACCGGTGATCGGCGCGGGGCCCTCGGCGGTGCTGCGGGCCGCGCTCCAGCTCTACCCGGCGCGCTACCGCCACGAGCGCGGCGAGGAGCTGGCCGAGGTGTTCGCCGACACGACGGCGGCGGGCGGCCGGCCGGCCGTCGCCCGGGAGGTCCTCGGCCTGGCCGCGTACGGGCTGCGGGTGCGGCTCGGGCTGACCGGCGCCTCGGCGGCCGGGCGGCTGCTGGCGCTGGTCGCGCCGATGCTCGCCGGGGCCGCGGCCGGCGCCATGCTGGTGGCCTGGCTGACCACCGCGGACCGGATCGCCATCCACCTCTCCTGGGACGACTCGTACGGCGTCTACTTCTCGTCGTTCTGTCCGCCGGTGGCCGCCGCGCTGCTCGCGGTGGCGGCCCTGCTGGGGCGGTGGACGGCGGTGCGGGTGAGTGCGCTGGTCCTGGGCGCGATGGGGCTGTACGACCTGGCGGACGCCGCGTGGAACTCGTCCTTCGACGTGTGGTGGAGCGGCTACATCGGGATGGCCTCGCTGCCGTTCGTGGTGGCGGCCGTGCTGCTGGTCGCGGCGCCGACCGACCTGCTGCCGCGGCCGACCTGGCGCACGGCCGGCCTGGTGCTGGCCTCGATCGCGGCGGGCGGGCTGCTGGCGGTCGCCCAGAGCTGGGACGACACCACCTTCCCGCTGGACCGCCAGTGGTTCGTGGTGATGCTGATCGCCCCGTTGCTGCTGACCTTCGCCGGACTGCGCGGACGGTTCGCGCCGATGGCCGTCGGGGTGGCGGCGCTGGTGCTGGCCGGGCCCGGCTGCCTGTTCAACATCTGGCGCGGCTCGGGCGGGATCTCCCACCTGCTGCCGATGGCGGCGCCGACGGTCGCCGCGCTGGTGCTGGTGGCCGTGGCGGTGCACCGGTTCGGGCGTCGGGAGACGGTCCCGGAGGTCCACGCGGCGGCGTGACCGGTGCCCACGAGGAGGCCGCTCCGGTATGACCGGAATGGCCTCCTCGGAGTTTCCGGGGGAGGGCGGATGTGGCAGGCTGTCGAATATGTCTAGACCAATTTTCGAAGTCATCGCGCTGACGCCCCAGGACGCCCAGGCCGCCGAGTCGGGCGGCGCCGACCGGCTCGAACTGGTCACCGACATGGCCGCGGACGGGCTCACCCCGTCCGTCGAGGACTTCGGCCGGATCCGGGCCGCCGTCGGCATCCCGCTGCGGGTCATGCTGCGGATCCGGGACGGCTTCGCCCCCGGCGACGTGGACGAGCTGTGCGCCCGGGCCACCGCGCTGCGGGCCGAGGGGGCCGAGGAGTTCGTCCTCGGCTTCCTCGGTGCCGGGGGCGCCGTCGACCTGGCCGCCACCACGGCCGTCGCCGAGACGATCGCCGGCTGCCGCTGGACCTTCCACCGGGCGATCGACCACAGCACCGACCGGGCCGCGCTGCGGGCCGCCGTCGGCGGGCTGCCCGGCCTGGACACCTTCCTCACCTCCGGCGCGGTCGCCGGGGTGGACGCCGGGCGCGAGGTGCTGTCGGCCGAGCTGGCCAGGGCCGGCGAGCCCGGGTACCGGCAGCGGATCCTGATCGGCGGCGGCCTGCGGGCCGAGCACCTGAAGGAGCTGCGGGCGGAGGGGTTCGACGCCTTCCACGTCGGCGGCGCGGTGCGGGTCGACGGCTGGCGGACACCGGTGGACCCGGCCAAGGTCGCCGACTGGCGGGCGATGATCGACGCCTGAGCGTCCTTGCGGGCGCCCGCGACGGACGCCGTTCGAAAGGGCCGGTCCCCGTGGACCGGCCCTTTCGCGCACTACCGCAGCTGCTCGGGCAGCGGCTCGCCGTGCAGCACCGTCAGCCCGGACACGGCCCGGGTCAGCGCCACGTACAGCCGCCGCAGACCGGTCCGCTCGTCCGGCTCCCCGGCGACCACCGCGGCCGGCTCGTCCAGCACCACGTAGTCGTACTCCAGGCCCTTGGCCAGCGAGGCCGGGACCAGGGTGAGCCTGGCCTCCGCGCTGGTCTCGTCGCCGGGGGAGAGGTACGGCAGACCGGCCGCGGTCAGCGCCTCGGCGAGCCGCGGGACGCGGGCGTCGGCGGCGATCAGGCCGGTCGAGCCCTCGTGCTCCAGCGCCTCCCGGCAGGCCGCCAGGACCGCCTCGGTGCACTCCCCGTCCGCGACCCGGCGGATCGTCAGCGACCCCGGCGCGTCACGGACCGAGGAGGCCGGGGCCAGGCCGGGGGCGATCGCCGGGAGCAGCCGGGAGGCGTACCCGATGACCTCCTCAGGCACCCGGAAGCCCTTGGTCAGCTCCTCGATGTGCGCCTCCGGCTTGCCCAGGTGGCGCAGCGCCTCCGGCCAGCTCGCGGTCGCCCACGGGGTGGTGCCCTGGGCGAGGTCGCCGAGGACGGTCGCCGAGCCGGTGGTGCAGCGGCGGCCGACCGCCCGGTACTGCATCGGGGAGAGGTCCTGGGCCTCGTCCAGCACCACGTGGCCGAGCGAGGGGGTGCGCTGCACCAGGTCGGTCGCCTCGTCCACCAGGACGGCGTCGGCCGCCGTCCAGCGCGCGGTCTTCACCGAGCGGCCGGGCTTGGGCCAGAGCACCGCCCGCTGCTCCTCGGGGGTGAGGACGCCCTCGGCGCACTCGGCCAGGAACGCCGGATCGGAGAGCAGCCGCAGGACCAGCTTCGCCGGGTCGACGGCCGGCCAGCACTCCTTGACCACCGCCTTGACCTCGGGGTTGCGGGCCACCGCGTCCTGCACCCGGTCGTCCGGGGCCTCGCCGCCCTGCTCCATCTTCAGCAGCACGGTGTGCGCGATGCGCTGCGGCAGGGCGTCCCTGGCGGCGCCGTAACGGACCTCGCGGCCCTTCAACTCCTCGATGATCTCGACCAGTTCGTACACCGGAACGCGCCAGCGGCGGGAGCCGCGGACCACCACGCAGGGCTCGGCGGGCAGCGTGATGCCCGAGCGCACCGCCCGGCGCAGCACCTCGGCCATCCGGGCGTCGCCCTTCAGCCGGGCCGCCTCGGGGACGTCCTCGCCCCGCACCTCGACGTGCCCGACCAGCTGCTGCACGGTGGCCTGGGCGACCTCCAGCTCGCCGAGGGCCGGGAGCACCTGCTCGATGTAGGAGAGGAAGGCGTTGTTCGGCCCGATCACCAGGGTGCCGGTCCTGGCGAGGCGCTCGCGGTGCGCGTACAGCAGGTAGGCGACCCGGTGCAGGCCGACGGCGGTCTTCCCGGTGCCGGGCGCCCCCTGGACGCAGATGGTGCCCGTGATGTCGGAGCGGACGATCTCGTCCTGCTCGGGCTGGATGGTGGCGACGATGTCGCGCATCGGGCCGACGCGGGGCTTCTCGATCTCGGCGGCCAGCAGGGCGGAGGAGGTCTCGCTCTCGGCCGGGTCACTGAGGTGCTCGTCCTCGTAGGCGGTGAGTTCGCCGCCGATGTAGCCGAAGCGGCGGCGGCGCTCGACGTCCAGCGGGTCGGTGCGGCTGGCCCGGTAGAACGGCTGGGAGACCGGCGCGCGCCAGTCGATCACCATCGGGTCGCCGTCGGCGTCGTGGACGTGCCGGCGCCCGATGTAGAAGCTCTCGCCTCCGCTGCCCTCGCTGAGTTCTTCGCTGATCGCGTGCAGGTAGTCGAGGCGGCCGAAGAACAGCGGGGTGTGCGAGAGGTCGGCCAGTGCGGCGATCCTGGCCGTGATCTGGTTCTGGAGCACCATGGCGGTGACCCAGGTGCCGGTCACGTCGCGGATGTCGAGCGATTCGACGTCCGCCCGCATGGCGCGCAGCGCGGCCCTGGACGCGGCCAGGTGGTCGCGTTCGCGCTGGAGGGGGTCGGTGGTGGGGGTGGCGGGCACAGCGAACCTTCCCGGCTGTCCCGGTGGCGGGCGCAGCGGATCGTAGGAGCTCACGGTGGGTGTGCCGGCCGGTTGCCGTACGGTCGGCGCCTCCCCCGGCTGCCTGCGGGACTTCAGCAGGTACCACGGTTCGGGAGGGGGCAGACGGACGATCTTAGACCCGTCCGCCCCGGGGTACCAGTCCCGCAGGTCTCGGGGTCGCCCCCGACCCCGGCCCCGGGGTCGCCCCCTACCCCGGTCCCGGGCCGCGGTACACCGGGAGGACGAGCCGCGCACCTGCGGGTACGGCCTTTGGAGTGATGCCCTCGGCCGGTCGGGTGCCTACCGTTGAAGACATGAGCACCACGAACCGCACCCCACGATCCGGTCCGGCCGGCGCCACCGCCGTCTCCGGACGCCACCGCAACCCGCTGAGCACCGCCGTCCGCAACGTCGGCATCGCCCTGGACACCGCCGCGCGCGTGATCTTCCTCGGGCGCGACGGTGTCCGGTACTGAACCGCGGTCCTACAGCACGTCGTCGGCGTCGATGATCCGGTACGCGTAGCCCTGTTCGGCGAGGAAGCGCTGCCGGTGGGCGGCGAAGTCCTGGTCCACCGTGTCCCTGGCGACCACCGAGTAGAAGTGCGCCGAGTGGCCGTCCGCCTTGGGGCGCAGCACCCGGCCGAGGCGCTGGGCCTCCTCCTGGCGGGAGCCGAAGGTCCCGGAGACCTGGATGGCCACGGTGGCCTCCGGCAGGTCGATGGAGAAGTTCGCCACCTTGGAGACCACCAGGACGCCGATCTCCTTGTTCCGGAAGGCCTCGAAGAGCTTCTCGCGCTGGGCGTTGCTGGTCTCGCCCTTGATCACCGGGGCGTCCAGGACCTCGCCGAGTTCGTCCAGCTGGTCGATGTACTGGCCGATGATCAGTGTCTGGTCCTTCTCGTGCTTCCTGACCAGCGCCTCCACCACCCGTCGCTTGGTCGCGGTGGTGGCGCAGAAGCGGTAGCGCTCCTCGGGCTCGGCGGTCGCGTAGGAGAGCCGCTCGGAGTCGGTCAGGGTGACCCGCACCTCGCAGCAGTCGGCGGGCGCGATGTAGCCCTGCGCCTCGATCTCCTTCCACGGCGCGTCGAAGCGCTTGGGGCCGATCAGGCTGAACACGTCGCCCTCGCGGCCGTCCTCGCGCACCAGGGTGGCGGTCAGGCCGAGCCGGCGGCGGGCCTGGAGGTCGGCGGTGAACTTGAACACCGGCGCGGGCAGCAGGTGCACCTCGTCGTAGACCACCAGGCCCCAGTTGCGGGCGTCGAACAGCTCCAGGTGGGCGTAGACGCCCTTCCGCTTGGTGGTCATCACCTGGTAGGTGGCGATGGTGACCGGGCGGATCTCCTTCCGCGTCCCGCTGTACTCGCCGATCTCGTCCTCGGTGAGCGAGGTGCGCTTGACCAGCTCGTGCTTCCACTGGCGGGCCGAGACGGTGTTGGTGACCAGGATCAGCGTGGTCGACTTGGCGTGCGCCATCGCGGCCGCGCCGACCAGCGTCTTGCCGGCGCCGCAGGGCAGCACGACCACGCCCGAGCCGCCGTGCCAGAAGCCCTCGACGGCCTGCGCCTGGTACGGGCGCAGCTGCCACCCGTCCTCGTCCAGGTCGATCGGGTGCGCCTCGCCGTCCACGTACCCGGCGAAGTCCTCGGCGGGCCAGCCGAGCTTGAGCAGCACCTGCTTGATCTGCCCGCGCTCGGAGGGGTGCACCACCACGGTGTCGGGGTCGACCCGGGCGCCGACCAGCGGGACGATCTTCTTGGAGCGCAGCACCTCCTCCAGCACCGGCCGGTCGGTGGTGGTGAGCACCAGCCCGTGGGTCGGGTGCTTGAGCAGCTGGAGCCGCCCGTACCGGCCCATGGTGTCCGCCACGTCCACCAGCAGCGCGTGCGGCACCGGGTAGCGCGAGTACGTCACCAGGGCGTCCACCACCTGCTCGGCGTCGTGCCCGGCCGCTCGCGCGTTCCACAGCCCGAGCGGTGTGACCCGGTACGTGTGCACGTGTTCGGGCGCCCGCTCCAGCTCGGCGAACGGCGCGATGGCGCGACGGCAGTCGGCGGACTTGGGGTGGTCGATCTCCAGGAGAAGAGTTTTGTCGCTCTGGACGATTAGGCAGGACACACATACCTCCGTGGATAGGATCGCCGCGTGACAGAGACCACGACTGCCACCGTTCGGGCCATGCCCCGAGCCCGTCGCCGGAAGGGCGTTCCGGCCAGCGCACCTGGTATGCGCGCAGCTATCTATGTTCGCCTATCGCGCGAGACAGAGGAAACCACTTCCCCGGAACGCCAGCGGGCGGCCTGCGAGCAGCTCTGTGCGGCACGCGGCTGGACCGTGGTCGCCGTCGAGGAGGACATCGACGTCTCCGGGTTCTCGCGCGGCCTGGAACGCCCCGGGCTCCAGAAGATTCTGGAACGGCTCGACGAGTTCGACGTGATCGTGTTCTTCAAGATCGACCGACTTGCGCGGTCCACGGTGGACTTCGCCGAGATCATGAAGATCACCGAGGCGCAGAGCGTCGCACTGGCGTCGGCGACGGAACCGCTCGACCTCACGTCGTCCATGGGACGGGCCATGGCGAAGGTGATCGCGGTCTTCGCCGAGCTGGAGTCGGACACCATCGGCATGCGGGTCGCCGGCGCCCACGAGCACCTGCGGCGGGAGGGCCGCTACACCGGGGGACGCGTGCCCTACGGCTACGAGGTGGCCCCGAACCCGGACGGCGCGGGGAAGGTGCTGGTGGTCAACCAGGAGGAGGCCAAGACCATTCACTCGATCGTGAAGCGGGTGCTGGCCAAGGACTCGTTGATCCAGATCGCCATCGACCTCACCAAGGCCGACATCCCCTCTCCGGGGCACACGTCGCGACAGACAACCGGGAAGCGCAGCAACTCGAAGAAGTGGTACACGACTTCGCTCCGGAGCCTGCTCAGCAACCCGCAGTTGCTCGGGCAGGTCATCGAGGACGGCAAGCCGATCCTTCGGACCGATGGACTGCCGCTGGTCAACCGGCCGCCGATCTTGGACATGGACACCTGGCAGGCGCTCCAGGACGAGTTGGGCCGCCGGTCCAACAATCCTGGCGAGCGCAGGCGGGAGGCGACTTCGCTACTGCGCGGGGTGGTGCACTGCGCGCTGTGCGGCTTCCGGATGTACACCTACGTGGCAAGCGGGCGGACGCGGTACCGCTGCATTGGTCGGCTCAAGAAGCGACAAGGCGGCGTCGCGGTCGACTGCTACGGCGTGAGCATCGCGGGCAAGGGGATGGAAGACCACGTCGAGGCCGAGTTCCTTCGGAAGTTCGGTCGTCTTCCCGTCGTGCGGGTAGTGGAGCATGCGGGGGAGAACTTCCGCCCGCAGATCAGGCAGGCAGAGGAAGCACTGACCGACCTGGAGAAGGACCGGTACGAGCGCGGTCTCTTCAAGGGCGACGACGGCGCGGCACGCTACGCGACGCAGTACGCCCGGTTGGAGGAGCGGATCGCCGACCTCAAGGAGAGGCAGCGGAACGCGAAGCCGGCGGGAACGGAGGTGGTCCCGATCGGCAAGACGCATGAGGAGGTCTGGCGGGACGCCGACGTGGCCGGGAAGCGGGACCTGTTGCTCAGCACGGGCGCGTACGTCGAGGTGGCTCCGGCAGCGAAGGCGGGCAAGGTCCTGGACCTGAAGCGGCTTGCCCTCCACTTTGGCGAGGAGGGGATGATACGGCGGTCCGCAGCTGGGAAGGTCACGACGGTGGATGAGGCGGGAGGTTCTGGCGGTGACTCGTCGGCGCCCGAAACGGTGACGAACTGAGGGACGTGAGCGGCCTGCCTTCGGAGAGTGCCGAAGGCAGGCCGCTGTGTGAACCTGACCGGCGTCGCAACGTTTCGCATGTCGGGTGAGGCACCATCGACGCCGTGCTGGCGAGCAATCCGAGCTGCTCGGACAGTTCCATCGCGGGTGGTAGGGGCACAGTCAGCGATGCTGATCACGGTTGGTGTCCCCCAAAGTGGTGGCGATGGATAGTCAATTCTCATCGATCAGGGGTCGATTGTCGGACCCGGCCGATACCCTCCGACGTTATGGCAGGAGTCTCCGACGAGTCCCGTGACCGCCGCCGATCGTTCAACAGCGCGGAACGAGTAGCGCTGTTCCTCGCGGCCGATGGGCGCTGTGTCAACTGCGGCTCGGAGTTGGAGCCTGGGTGGCACGGGGACCACATGGAGCCGTGGTCCAAGGGTGGCTCGACCGATGTGATCAATGGGCAGGCGCTCTGCCCAGGATGCAACTTGCAGAAGGGACCGACCTCCATGGCGAACGCCTCCGACCTCCGCGACTGGCAGCAGGAAGCCCGCGAGCGCTACCACTCCCGCAACGGCGGCGAGAACGGTAACTTCCTCGTAGTCGCTACTCCGGGGGCCGGAAAGACAACCTTGGCTCTGACCATCGCCAAGGATCTCATCAAGCGCAGCGTCATCACGAACATCGTGGTCGTCGTCCCCACCAAACACCTGCGTCGCCAGTGGGCAGAGGCTGGAGCGCGGAAGGGAGTCAAGCTCGACCACGTCTTCGTGAACAGGAACGGCGCAGTCGCCGGCGACTTCGACGGCGTCGTCGTGACCTACCAGGCCATCGCCTCCGCCCCGCTCCTCTGGCAGAGGCACAGCGCTGTGAAGCACACGCTTGTGATCTTCGACGAGATCCACCACGCGGGCGACGGCGAAGACCTGGTTTGGGGCGAAGCTCTGAAGGATTCCTTCGAGCACGCGACCCGGCGCCTTCTGCTCTCCGGCACGCCGTTCCGTACGGACGGGAAAGCGATTCCGTTCGTCAAGTACGACGAAGAGCGCCGCGCTGCGCCGAGCTACAACTACGACTACGGCATGGCCCTCGCCGATGGCGGGGTGGTCCGGCCAGCGGTGTTCCCGGCGATGGACGGCGAGTCGAAGTGGCGTCGTGCTGGACAGATGGCTGTCACCTCTGTCGACCTGAGCGAGGCGGACAAGGACGAGGTACCTCCGGCGCTGAAGGCTGCCCTCGACCCCAACGGCGAGTGGATTCCCTCCGTGCTGGTGGAGGCCCACAGCGCTCTCCTGCGGATGCGTATCGACACACCGGATGCTGGCGGCTTGGTGATTGCCAGCGATCAGTTCGCCGCGAACGCCTACGCCAAGATCCTTGAGCGGATCGTGGGTTCCCCTGTCCCGGTCGCCATCTCCGATGAACCGAACGCTTCCGATGTGATCAAGGACTTCGCCAGGGGGGCTGCGCCCTGGATCATCGCCGTACAGATGATTGCTGAAGGGGTCGACATTCCTCGCTTGGGTGTCGGCGTCTACGCCTCCCGAGTGCGGACACGGATGTTCTTCACCCAGGTCGTTGGGCGATTCGTTCGGTTGCGGGGCGAGGACGATCCCACGACGGCACGGCTGTTCATTCCGTCGATCGATGTCCTTATCGCGTATGCGCAGGACATCGAGAAGACGGTTGACGCGGTACTGGCCGACCAGGAGAAGAAGGTTCGCGAGGGGCAGGACAACCACGGTGCCGGCGACGGCATCTTCCCTGCATATGAGACCGTTGGTTCCTCGGCGGCGACTCACCACGCGACCATTGCTAATGGCTCCAAGTTCACCACCGAAGAGCTGGGCTACGCCCAAAGCGTGCTGGATCGGTCCGGGGCGACCCCGGTGGGTGTGACCGCTGAATGGGTAGCCGGGTTGCTTAGCTCCGCTGGGAGGTTCCACGGCGACATGGTGGTTCCTGAGCAGCGTGCTGCCGAGAAGGAGGAGGAGACCCTCGGAGACCAGAAGACCGCCCTGCGGAAGCTGATCCACAGGAAGGTCGCTCGACTGGCACTCATTACCAACCGCCCGTACGCGCACATCAACAATGAGCTGAACGAGAGCCTCAACAACAACGTCAAGACCGCAACCCTTGACCAGCTCAAGAAGCGCCTGGCGGTGCTCGACGAAGCGATCAAGGAGGAACAGAAGAAATGAACGAGATCCACACCCCTGCTGGGAACGCGGTTTTGGTTAACGCGCTCAGCTCATCCATGCGGTCCACCCTGAACGGTATGGACTCCGTTCCTGGGTTGGTCCGTCAGGTGATCGAGGAAGGCTCGTGGCGCAACTTCACCACCCCCCGCGGTGAGCAGGTCACGCACACGTCCTTCGAGTCGTTCGTGACCGCCAAGCCGACCCGAGGGCTTGGGCACAGCCTTGATGCGCTTGTGCGTCTGCTTGCAGACGACGACGAAACCATCAGCCTGGTCGCCGAGCAGCTTGGTCGCACGGTTGCCGACCTTCAGCAGCGGGCGCTTTCAGCTGAGCCGATCGACGCTAGCCAAGAACCGCTCTGGCGTGATCCTTCCGACGATCCAGAGGCAGCCGCTCAGACGGAAGAGCCCAGTCTCGACCTCACCAACCCGGTGGACCGTGATGCGCTTGAGCTGCGGACAGTGGGGAAGTCAGGAGGCTGGGTCTGGGCGTTGAAGGTCGCCCGGAACGTGGAGTTGAGCAGGGGAGGGGGCCAGAAGAGCGATCGACGTGACGCGGCTGACAGCAGCTCGGTCGAAAAGGTTTCTCCGGCGGAATTCGCACGCCGCATTGGTTGGACGACGCCCCGTGTCATGCGTTACTACCGGGCTTGGGAGAAGGGGGTCGAGAAGCACGACCTTCCCGGTTTTGAACAGCTCAAGCCCGGCGTGGATGTGACACTTCCGGATGCCAGGACATGGACAGAGTGTTTCACCGCTGTCCGGGTCAACCCGGACCGAGCCGAGGCGCTGGTAGCCGGTGCTAAGGAGGCGGGTATCAGTGTCCGGAAGGTGGTCTACGCAGCAGAGAGCCCCGGGGCGATGAAGGCCGCGATCCTGGCGGACGAGCGCACCGCCGAGGCTGCGCGAACCGCACTCTTGGAGCGCGCTCGCAACGACGGTGAACTGCGTGTCGCTCTGGCCCGGACGATCGCCCGCGATCCGGTCTTCCGTAAAGAGAGCGCAGTCGAGGCTCGGAAAGCTGAGCGCGCCGAGTACGTCCGCCACGTAGCGGATGAGGGAAAGGTGCGGACGCCGGCCGGCCAGACACTCGAACTGCCTTCGAAGGCGCGAGAGGAGGCGGCGAAGCTCCTGGCTGTGGTGGACGACCCGCAAGCTACGCCCGAGGCAGTTGCGGAGGCGTACGAGACCGTTCAGACACTGACGACTCAGATCGTCGAGGCGGACCCGGATGTCCAGCTTCGCGAGCAGCGCACTAGGTTCTCAAAGGCACTGAGCAGTACGGCCAAGAGCATTCAGGCAATCGACCCGGATGACCTGGTGGCCGTTGCTGACGACGAGCTGCGGACGAAGCTGACCGAAATCCAGCGGCAAGTCAATGAGCTTGCTGCCCTTGTGGTGGATGAGAAGCCCACCCGCCTACGAGCGGTCTAGGTGGCGAGGCGACGTGGACAGTGAGTCGATCAACACAGCTTGTTGAGGTCCGCGCTTCGGACCGGTTACTCGGGCTGAGGAAGACCGGCGAGGAACGTTCCGCTCAGCGCGGTAGCCAAGCGATCGTGAGAAAAGGCCCTCGCATCTGCGGGGGCCTTCTGCGCGCTGGAGTGCGTTCAGGCCACTCCGCCGGCCGGAGGGCAGCGCGAGCCCACTTCGATGCTGGGTGATCGGCGAGTGCTCGCAGCTTGGCCTGAGCAGTTCTACTGAACGTAGGGGTGGAGAACTGCTAGTGAGGGCTTGCTGAAGGCCATCTCGCTGCCGTTGCGGGCCGTGAAGCGGACCGACTGCAACGAGAGCTTGCAGAGCGACGGCCCATCGTTCTGAGCAAGGTGCTGTTGTATGTCCGTGATCGTTTCGGCAAGGTCCCAGGACGCCGAGTGGAAGCGGAACGCGCCGAGCTGAACGGCGTGAGCAAGCCGGAACCGGACAGATATGGACGGCACCAGATTGTGTGTCGCGGTGCGCTGGACAAGAGCACAGGTCAGAGTCTCCGGCCTGTCCAGTACAACCAGTGCTTCGGTGGTCTTTGTTGCCACGGTGATGTGGTCGTTGGTGGCCGGCATCGGCTTAGTCGTATCGCCGCCAAGCAGCGCAGCGAGATCGGCGGCGACGGTCCGATACTCCGTGGTCACGAGCCACGTGGGGGCATCTGCCAACCGGTCACTTCCCTGCGGCGGCGTAAGAAATTCACCAACAACGGTGTCAGCGAAGACTTCGGCGACACGGTCGCGCGCCCAGTCGAGGCTGGGGGCTGCCGCCGTCATTCCAAGTCCCCTTCTCGCTTGAGGCGTTGTGTGGCGGTGCGGTTGTGGCGGACGGTTTGGGCGAGGAGTTCTTCGCCGGGGGAGTAGCCGGTGGCGAGGTATCGCCAGTCGGAGACGACGAGGGTGGTGTCGGGGTCGAGAGGCGGGTGTCCGGCGCGGATGCGGGCCTGTTCGCTCTGCCAGGTGCGGCGTACTCCCCGGAGGGCGCCGAGGGTGGTGGAGTAGCGGCGGGACTTGGTGGAGAAGTGGCCACGGAAGCCGAGCATGTGGGCCCACTTGGTGAGCTTGAGGTCGGCGAAGTCGGTGACGCGGCGGCCGAGGTCCCAGCAGGTGCGGATCATCTGGCGGACGTGTGCGGCCACCTTGAGGTCGGCGATGGGTTCGGCAAGGCCCGTGCCCTGGCAGGAGCGGCATTCGGTGTCGCCGTCGTCGGTGGGGGTGCGTCCGCGTCCCTTGCAGGGCGTGCAGTAGAGGGGGCGGTCGATGGTGCCGGTGCCTTCGGCGGACTTGGTGGCGTACTTGGCAACGTAGCCAGCCACGGCGGCGTCGGTGAGCGGGGTGTCGTCGCGGTCGGCGGCGTCGGGTCGGCGGATGACGCGTACGTCGAATTGGGCGCCCCAGCGCAGGACGCGTTCGCCGATAGAGTCGCCAGTCACGGTGACGGCCACCTTGGACGCGGCGGCGCGGACGGCTCCGGTGAGGAGGTCGGTGGTGGCCCAGGCGGGCGGGGTGGTGGTGGAGCCGTCGGGGCCGTCGAGGCGGACGATGGCGTGGAAGTGGACCAGGCCGCGCTTTTGGAACTCGGCGACCTTGGCGAAGGAGACCCGGCAGTGGTCGCGCAGTTCCTTGACGGTGAGGCCGGCGGCGTGGGCGACCTCGCGGCGCAGGTAGGTGGTGAAGCGGGCCCACAGGGCTCCGGCGTGGGCGTTGAAGAGGACGGCTCCGGCGTAGTCGTAGGAGGCGGGGGCCACGGGCGCGCCGAGGATGGGGGCGTCGGCTTCGTGGAGGGTTCCGCAGCGGCAGGTGTGAGGCTTGCCGGTGCGGGTGGTGGGGTGGTTGTGGACGGGGCCGAAGCTGGGGGCGGTGAGGGTGACGAAGACACGGGGGTGGGTGCGGACCGTGTCGGGGGTGCCCTTGCCTCCGGCGAGTCCGGCACGGATGAGCTGGTAGGTGTCGGCGGCGTAGACGCGGGAGCAGGACGGGCAGCGGGTGGAGCGGCGGTTGCCGCAGGCGATGAGGGTTCGGCCGAGGGGTTCGGAGGCGCTGGAGTAGTGCCGCAGGAGTTCACCAGTGGTGGTGTCGAACGTGGAGGTGCTGCCGGTGAGCTGGATGGGGCGGGTGCAGCCGGCCAGGCGCTCGACGGTGGCTTCGATGCGGTCGAAGTCGTCGCGGTTGGCGAGGTGGACCAGGTCCCGGGCGGCAGGCGAGGCGACCGCGCGCAGGTCGAGGAGGTCGGGGTGGAGTTCGGTCATCGGGGCTGTCCTTCCGGGCAGTCGAGGGGTGTGGGGCATGGGGGTGCCGTCGCGCCGACCACGAGGGGCGTGGTGCTCGCGGTCGGCGCGAGGCGGGTGGGGCGAGGGGGTTAGGCGGGGACGGCGGCCAGGTGGGCGTGGACGGCGTCGGCCAGGCGGGGCGGGACGCCGAGGCGGGCGCGCAGTTCGCCGGGGGTGATCACGTCGCCGGTGCGGGCGTGGTGGTCGTCGGCGATGCGGCGGGCGGCGCCGAGGAGCGGGGCCGGTACGTCCGGCGGGGCCGGGGGCGCGGGGACCACAGCCGGAGCCGGTGCGGGTGCGGGCGCGGGCTTGGTGTCCGGGGTGGTCAGGCCCAGGGCCGGAGGCTGCGGCGGCGTGGGCCCGTGCACGGGTTCGGCGACGTGCGCAGGGGTGCGGGGTTCAGCGGCCGGGGCCGGGTGCGCCGGGGCTGTGGCGGGTACGGGGCCGTCCTGGTCGGGAAGGGGCGGCGTGCGGGTCGACGGGGCGGGGTGGGAGTCAGGTGCAAGTTCCTTGCTGGGATTGGTGGTTGGGGTGGTGAGGTGGCGCAGGAGGCCGGGGCCGACCGCTCCCCAGCCGAGGAGGAGGGCGGGGGCGACGGTGTCGAGGGCGGCGCGTCCGTAGTGGCCGGCGATGACGGGCTCGGCGGTGTTGAGAGCGAGGGTGAGCGCGCCGCACAGGTGCATCAGCCGCGTGGCGGGACGGAGCTGGTCCGGCTCGGTGCCGGTGAGGGCGAGGTGGTGGAGGGCAACGAGGAGGCCGACCACGGACAGGTCCACCATGGGGGCGATCAAGGGTGCGATCGGGTGGGGGATGCCCAGGCGCAGGGCGAGGGCCCAGACGTTGCCGAAAGAGAAGACGAAGGCCAGGGCGGCGATGACCGCCATCACGATCGTGACCGTGATCCGGGTGGAGGCCCCGGGGTCGGCGGGGGTGGTGGCGGTCATCGCCAACTCTCCCTTCTGATCTACCGGTTGGGATGGGCACGGTCAGGCGATGGTGTCGAGGTCGGTGTCCTTGAGCAGGTTCGGACCCGCCTGGAGTTCCAGCAGCTCGTACGGGTCGGCCGTCAGGTGCGCGGAAGCCTGAGCGACGCGGGCGACGTGCTCGGGGTCGACGTAGGGGGTGCGGATGCGGGTGTAGCCTTCCTGGCCCTGGCGGACCATCGAGGCGACACCGACGAAGCCGGGGTCCTGCATCGAGACGGGGTTGGCTTCGGGCCAGTTGCGGATGTCCTCGCCGAGGGCGGCCACCGCGGCTTCGGTGGTCTTCTGGGCGAAGGACAGCGAGACCGGGCACACGTCGCGGATGAAGGTGGGGATGGCGTCACCGGTGGCCTTCTGGGTGGCCAGGACGACCACGATGCCCACCGAGCGGCCCTTCTTCACCAGGTCCTCGACCAGGCGCGCGTTGTTGGCGGCCAGGTGCGCGAGGCGCTTGGTCTCGGGGTCGGTGCCCTTGTACTCGCGGAAGTAGGTGTGCGCTTCGTCGACCACCAGGATGACCAGCGGCCATGCCTTGGTGGGGCCCTTGGACCACATGTTGGCGGTGCCCAGCCCGCGCCGGATCGAGGAGGAGCGCGCACGCCGCAGCGTCACCAGGCGGTCGAAGAGCTTGTTCGCGGCTTCCAGGTCGTCACCGACGAAGGCGAACAGGCGGTTCACGACGTCGGCGTAGTCGCCTTCGTGGGCTTCGGACACCTTGCCGTCCGCCACGGCGATCTGGACCGCGTCGGAGGGGGCGAGGCGGGAGATGAGGCCGTTGATCAGCGAGGTCTTGCCGTAGCCGGGAAGGCCGGCGACCGCCATGCCGGGCACGTTGGACATGCGCAGGACCGAGGCGAGGGCGTATTCGTCGATGCCCAGGTCCCACACGGACAGGTCCTTCGGCGGCTTGCCATCGGGGATGTAGGCGTAGGGCTCGAAGAGGGGTTCGCGGCGCACGGCGCGGATGCGGAGCTTGCCGGGGCCGTCCGGGTTGACGGAGACGCGGGTGCACTCCCAGGCGTCGGCGAGGTGGTCGGCGCGCTTTTGGAACTCCTCCAGGCCGATCTTGGGCACCGTCTTCATGGTGACCGTGACGCCGTACGGGTCGGGCGTGGTGCGGAGCTTGGGGGTGAGGATTCGGGGTTCGGGCTTCCTGTCGCCGGTGGTGGCGAGGGACTGGAGGAAGGTGGGGGTGCGGTCAGTGGTGACCAGGCCGAGGTTGCGGGCCAGGCGGGGCGGATGCGGGCGGCCTGGCGGATCGAGCGGCGGGTCTCGGTGTCGGCGCCCAGGTAGCGCACGCCGATCACGACCAGCCAGGCGAGCAGGGCGAGCACGGCGGCGCCGACGACGTAGGGCAGCCACGGCGGCACGGAGCTGATCGGGCCCAGGACACCCGGGGTGGCCGGGTGCGGGGCGGTCGGGGGCGGGGAGGCGTTCATCAGACGGGGTCCTTGAGGTGGTAGAGGAAGCGGAAGAGGGCCTGTTGCAGGTTCACCAGGTCCGTGCCGGAGGTGATCGGCGGGTAGCCGTGTTCGGCGAGGACGGCCGCGAGGTCGAGGACCAGGCCGAAGGTGAACCGGGGGTCGGCGTCCGGAGCAGGGAGCGGGTAGAGCGCCGGGGAGGGGGCCGGGGCCGGGCCCGCAGACGAGCAGTCCACGGGCCCGACGATCCGGGCGGGGCCGATGCCGGTCACGAGGCGACGGGCTCGGCGGTCTTGGCGGCCGACTTCGGAGCCGGGGTCGCCGGGGGCGCAGCCACCAGGGCCTCAGCCCGGTAGGCCACTCCGGAGCTGACCTGGCCGTTGAAGAGGTTCGCCCACGGGGTGGCGATCAGGCCGACCGGACGGACCATGCTGCCCGGAGTGAGCGCGAGAAGCGCCTCGCTCTCCGGAACGGTGACCTTGATCAGCTGAGCCGTGCCCTCGTAGGTCTCCAGGAGCTGGACCGTGTAGAGGGTCGCGCCGCTCTCGCGGTCGGTGGCGACCTGGCCCGTGGCGGCGTCGGCCATCTTCACCGCCGCGGGGGTGGCGAGCAGGTGGGAGGTACCGGTCAGGTCGGGGCGGATGGTGATACGGGGCATGAGGAGTCTCCAGAGGTGGGAGGTGGAGGGGCCGGAGGACACCGACCCCGCTAGACCGCTAAGCGGTGCTAGGTTATTTGTAGCACCAGGGGGCCTGACACTGTCAAGCAGAGTTAGCAGTGAGGTCGGTTGGAAGTGCTGATCGAAGGGAAATTTCGGATGCGACAGGGCTTGGGTGTGCTAGCGGGGTCTACCCTTGGGGGCATGAGCCGCAGAAACGACGAGGAGCGGGCGCCGTACCAGAAGGCGGCCGACGCCATGCGCCACGACATTGCCGAGGGGCGCTTGAAGGCCGGAGACAAGCTGCCCGCCCTCTCGGAGATCGAGAAGCGGTTCGGCATCGCCAACATGACCGCCCGCAGCGCGGTGCGGGTCCTGCGCGACGAAGGACTCGTCTACGCCGTACAGGGCGTCGGCACCTTCGTACGCGCCATGCCCGAGCCGGAGCCCGCCGTCGAGCAGGCCGAGTCGGCCGGCGGAACCGTCGAGGTGTCCGCCGCCGACTTCGCCAAGATCGTCGATCTCGTCACCGGGTTCGAAGCTCAGTTGAAGCAACTCCGGGAAGAGCAAGAACGGTTGCGTCAGCAGGTTGCGCGATACGAGCAAAACGCTCGTTGAGCCGGGCCATCTCCTCGTTCAGGTCGGCAAGCTGACCGCCGACCCGCGCCAGCGTTTCGAGCAGCCTCCCGATTTCGCTGTTCATCAGATTCCTTTCCCCCGCACGTCGTTCGCTTTTGATGGCCCCACTCAACCCGGCAGAACTCACCGGTTTTCTCACCGCGCACCCCGACCGCGCATAACGGTTGTGCATCGGACGCCAGTGAGAAAAACGGTGAGTTCTCAGCCGACCCCGCGCAGCCGGTGAGAACGGCCCCGCAGGCCGGTGAGTTCGGGCGCCGGGCTGGTGAGTTCCCCGCACTCAACACCGCGACCCTTGGTGGATTCCTTGATGAACGGGCCCTGCGCCATAACGGTTCGGTAACCCCGCTCACCAAGGTTGGCCATCAAGGTGTGAGCGGCCATCAAGGTTTCGCTTGGTGGTCCATCAAGGTGAGACGACTTCGCAGGCCAGCAGCCATCAAGGTTCACACCAGTCACCTCTACAGCGGCCGGCACTCCCGCGCACCCTCCAAGGCCGACAGATCCCGCAGAGCGGAGAAACGTTTCTCCAGATCCCGCATCCCGGGAACTTGCCACGAAGCCAACCCCAGGTTCGCGGACAAGTCCAACCAGGAATCCCGGGAGTTCCTGGAAGTTCTTTCCAGATTGAGGGACGGCGAGAAGCTTCGACCGGTAACCAGAGGCGACGAGCGGAAAGCTCGACCCGCATCCGTGGTGCACATCACATCGCATAGCTGGAAGTTCCTTCCGGTAGTCAGTCGGCATGCCGGCCCCGAAGCGTTCGGGCGCACATCCACCATGGCCACCGGACAAGTCCTTGCGCGGGAGATATGAGGGCTGGTATCCCGCCCCGTCCCGGCAATTGATCTGCATAAAAACCAACCCCTCACCACGGCCCTTGGAAAACGTCATGTGGCATGCATCACGCAGACGGCGAGGCCGCTTCCGTCGACCGCGCGCCGCACACGATGCCGCCTTTCCGCGATTGGGTCCGGCCGCCGATTCCTGATAGAAGCCGCCCCGCTCGCGGTAAAACCAGTCCGCCACACACAGCCTGTGGACAGACTTCGCCGACCCCAGCTCCATGCCTGACATGCCCTGTTCCTCCCTTTCGTCCTCGCGGTTCGCCCACGTCACCCCATAGAGGCTCGAAAAACCGCCTCGGTGTGACACGACGGCCGAACTTTCTTCCCGGGCCCCGCGCACCACCCTCCCGCCGCGACGGAGAAAAACGTTTCCCCGACCTTGTGGTAGAGCACCGAGCTCAGGAGAGCCGGTCATCTCATACAGGTGTCGGTATGGCCCTCGGTGTGACACGACGGCCGGACCTTTCTGGCCCGCGCACCAACCTTCGCGCTCGGAGGGATCGCTGTAGGGAGCCGATCTTGTGGTAGAGGGCCGCGAGCAGCACCAGGACGGCCACGGTCCGGCGGTGTGCCCGGGGCGCAATCGGTGCCGCAGTCGGCCGGGCAGGGTCGAAGCAGCGCGAGGCCGAGGGGTGGGTAGGGAGCGGACCACGCTCGCGCGAGCGAGCCAGGGTCGAGGCGTGCGGAGGGTGAGCGGAGATGGGCACCGCGGATTTCCTGGCGCCCATGGTTGATCAGGGCAGCAGTAGGCAGGAAGACGTACGGCAGGCAGAGAGTGGCCAGAACCAGGGAGACGAAGGGGGCAGGGGGAGCGTGTTCAAAGTTTCATTACTGGATCAAGAGCGGCCCGCCAGAGGCGGGCCGCGGGGCCCCCCCGGGGCCCCCCCCCCCCCCCGCGACCGCCCCCCCCGGGCCCCCCCCCCGGGGGGGGCCCGGCCCGGGGTGGGGGCGGGCCCGCGGGGGTGGCAGCCGCCCACCTCGCGCGGC